>CAZBQA010000048.1:0-19881 GCA_964493905.1 uncultured Prevotella sp. | reverse complement strand
ACAGCAAGTTACAGATGAGAAATAGGGTTTTCCCAGTTTTATCGGACAGCAATAAAATAAAACATTAAGCCAACCGTCTGCTATAGTATGAATAGTTGAGTATGATACCATTACATTCCGTCGACACATTTGTCTGGATATAGGGTACACGAGTACTCCACACAATGCCTATATTTGTTTCAAATCAAAATACGGCTGCAAAGGTAAGCATAAATTTTTGAAATATGCAAGTAATTATCTGTTTTTTTTTCATGCCACTCCGACGTACGTCATCGGCAATGCCGTCACAATATTACAGTACGGCTGCATCGGGGCTAAGGCGGAGGTAATGCTCAATGAAAGCCGTTGTTTCCGTTTTTTGAACAACGGATGCCACGGATTTCGCGGATTTCCCATCCGGCACATTCCGAACACACAGAGCATCGCTGCGCGATGTGCGGATGGCACGGAAAGAGCTGCCGACTTGCTAGTCTATGTTTCTGCGTTGAACAGGCCGTGGCTGTTTCCGCTCCATCCGTCGCTGCATAGTGGCCCCGTGATTTCGCGTGAGCCTACCGTATTTCCGTTCTTTCCGTCGTTCACCTTGCAGTGGTTCTCAAGGCCCATCCTGTGACCGCACCTGTTCTGCACAATGTACATCCATGCAATGACGTGCAGCCTTTCCGGCTGTGCGTCGGTTGTCTTTCGCCGTTGCGTGGCCTGTCCTCAGGTGCCCTTGTTCACGGCTTTTCGTGCCGTGCCGATGCAGTCGGCGCGCTGTGCTTCGAGTCGAACCACGGCCTGCTTCGACTCGAATCATATCCTGCTTCGACTCGAACCACAGTCTGTTTCGAGTCGAAGCACACTGCGCCCGGACAGCCGTGGGGCGGCAATAAGGCTGCCCGCGCTGTGGCGTATGGCGCTGGACGCGGCACCGCGGGGTAGCGACGGGTGAAAGGCACGGTCCTGAACGCCCCGGAATCTGTAGTTAAAAAACATTAAGCCATGCCATCTTTCCCCCATGCAGATTTGTCGCTTTCGCCCCAAAAGGTTTATCTTTGCAAGTGGATCCAAGATTAATGATACGCGTATGACAAAAAAGATACTTTCTACCATCTTCCTGGCAGCACTGCTGTTGGGTGTCGCACCCGTAGCCCAGGCTGTGCCGGCCATCGAGGTCATTGAGAACGACCTCCAGTCGGTGACCGTTACGGTGAGCAACGACGGTGTGCTGCACGTCACGGGGGCCGCAGGCCAGACGCTATACATCTACAATGTGACCGGCGTCAGGGTGCAGAGCTTCACCGTCGACGGAGCCGACAAGAGCTATACCCTCAACCTGCCCAAGGGGTGCTACATCGTGAAGGTGGGCAAGGTCGTCAGAAAGATTTCTATCAGATAGTAAAAGGCAGAACGCTCTGAAACCATCACATTTCTCGGTCGTACTCCTTTTCGTGGCACTCTTGTTAACCGCGTGTCACGATGAGGTGGCGAACCCCAACCACAACCTTTCGCTGGACTACTATGCGTCGCTCGACACATCGGCATACCGGCTGAACTCGCGTAAGATACGCGAGGAGATCGGGGCGTTGATCGATGCCGATGCCGACTCGCTCATGGCCGACCATCGTGCCAAGAGCTATTATCTGCAGGGCAAGCCCTTTGTGTGGATTGACCGCAAGGGCATCGACCATCGTGCCGACACCCTGCTGGCCTGCCTACAAGACGTGCGCAGCATGGGCTTCAGTGCGCGGCGCTTTCATCTGCCGCAGCTCGAGCGCGACCTCGAACGCGTGCGCAGGCTCGACTTCGACACCGCCGACAACCGCATCAACAAGGTGATGGCCCGACTGGAGTATCGCCTCACCAAGGCCTACCTACGCTATGTGGCCGGACAGCAGTTTGGCTTCGTCAACCCCAGCTACCTGTTCAACCACCTCGATGTCCACGACACCACCGCCGGCCGGCGGTCGTACAACACCCTCTTTGCCCTGAAGATACACCTGCCCAGCCGGAGGTTCTTCGACAAGGCCTTCGGCAAGGTGAAGGCCGACAGCGTGGGACCCTTCCTGCGCGAGGTGCAGCCCACGAGTCCGTTTTACTACCGGCTGCAGCGCGAGCTGGCCAAGGGAGGCAAGGGCCTGGACCGCACCAAGGTGATGGTCAACATGGAGCGGTGCCGATGGCGCATGGACGACTATCCGCAGGCCCACAAGAAATATGTGCTGGTGAACATCCCCTCGTACCATCTGCGGGCCGTCGATGGCGACCATGAGCTGCAGATGCGCATAGGCTGTGGCTCGCTGGAGACCAAGACGCCGCTGCTGGCCAGCCGCATCAGGCGCATAGACATCAACCCGCAGTGGATCATGCCCCGCAGCATCATCCGCAAGAGCATTGTGCCCCGACTGGGCAACCGCCACTATTTCGACTCGCACCGCTACTTCATCCGCGAGCGCAGCACGGGCAAGAAGGTGGATGTGGGCAATGTCAGCCGGGAGATGCTCGAGGGCGGCGAGTACCTCGTCATTCAGGAGGGCGGCGAGGGCAATGCCCTGGGACGTATCATCTTCAGGTTCGACAATGCCCTTTCGATCTATCTGCACGACACTTCCTCGCGCGATGTCTTCGCCCTCGAAGACCGCGGGGTGAGCCACGGCTGCGTGCGTGTGGAGCGACCCTACGACCTGGCCCTTTTTGTCATGGGCGAGCGGGGCAGCAAGGTGGCCGAGCGCATCGGCTACTCCATACGTGCCGACGTGTCGGCGCTGGGCAAGCCGCGCGACCAGCTCACCGACCAGCAGCGCCAGGTGCTCGACACCCTCAGGCGCGACATGCTCATCGGCAGCATGAAGGTGGAACCCACCGTGCCGGTGTACATCCTCTATTATACGCTCTACCCCGACAAAGACGGCAGGATCGAGGAGTTTAGAGACGTCTACGGCTACGACAAGGTCATTGCCCAGTTCTTCAGAAACCTCATGTGACATTCCCCGCACAGCATACCGGCATCAATCGTGGAAGCATACAACGAAAGCGAAGTCATCCGACAGTTGGCCGACCCGAAGACGCAGCGACAGGCGTTCTCCGTGGTGGTGAGGCAGCATAGCGAACAGCTATACTGGAAGATCCGACGTATCGTGCTCACCCATGACGATGCCGACGATGTGCTGCAGAACACGCTGGTGAAGGCGTGGACCAACCTCGACACCTTCCAGAACAAATCGAAGATCTCGACATGGCTCTACCGTATCGCCATGAACGAGGCCCTCGACTTTCTCAGGCGCCAGAAGACCACCAACAAGGTGAGCACCGACGACGACCAGGGCGTGGCCAACCGACTCATGGCCGACGAGTATTTCGACGGCGACGAGACCGAGGCGCAGCTCCAGCAGGCCATCGCACACCTGCCAGAGGTGCAGCGCATGGTGTTCAACCTGCGCTACTATGACGAGATGAAATATGCGGAGATGAGCCAACTGCTGCATACCAGCGAGGGTGCCCTCAAGGCCAGCTACCACCTGGCGGTGAAGAAGATCTCTGAATATTTCAGGCAGCGCGAATAGCGGCACGCGGCAACGCTGGGGCGGGGGAGAAAATAAATTCATAAAGACATTAAACCTTCGGGGTGCTGAGGCGTCCTAGGAATAAACAAGATAACAATATGGATCAAGAAGAGAAATACATCGAAGAGAAGTTTGGTCGGCGGACACCCTTCAAGGTGCCCGAGGGCTATTTCGACAGCTTCGCATCTCAGCTCATCCAGAACCTTCCCGAAAGGGAACCCGCGAAGAAAGCTAAGGTCGTGGAGCTCAGGCCATCGGCATGGCATCGCTACTGTGTCGTGGGTGTGGCGGCAGCCTGTGTGTGTGCTGCGCTGCTTACCGTGGGGACGTATCTCAACGGTAGCGACGGTCAGCAGGCCGGGGCCAGGGCCGGCATGGCGGCCGGGCAGGACCAGGGGCGCCAGGCATACTCGTCGGTAGACGCCATGGCCGACTACACCATGATGGACACCGAGGACATGTATGCCCTGATGGCCGATGCCGACAATTAATGTGAGTGCTACTCATTAAAGGTGGGACCTGTTAATTTCAAGGTGGGTTCTATTCATTAAGTAAGATTCTGATAATTAACTACAAAATATCAATCAAGGAGGTATTCCCAGTGAAGAAATTCATCATCATACTGACAGTGCTTGTGGCCACATTGCAGGTGCAGGCCGAGGAGCAGCCCAGGCGGTTCGACCCCAGGCAGTTTGAGGCCGATATGGAGCAATATATCACCACCCAGGCAGGCCTCTCGCCCCAAGAGGCTGCCCGCTTCTTCCCCCTGTTCAAGGAGATGCAGGCCAAGCAGCGCGTGCTTTTCAACAAGATGCGCAGCTACAGGCATGTGGACGTGCGCGACAACAAGGCCAGTCTGGAGGCCATCAGGACCAGCGATGAGTGCGACCTGCAAATCAAGAAGTTGCAGCAGCAGTATCACCAGAAGTTCTGTAAGGTGCTGCCCGCCGGCACTGTGCTGAAGATCATCAAGGCCGAGGAGAAATTCCACCGCAAGATGTTCAGGCGCATGGCCAAGCCCGGCGGCGAGCAGGATAAATAACGCATGTAACGGCTTAGTAGAATAGTCGTGGGGCTAAGGTCACGAGGGTGTTCCATCGTATCATGCCACGGAGAGCATGATATTCTCAGATGAGACCCGCAGGCGGGTCTGACAAGATATTCTGCGATGAGTACGCGCTGCAATGACATTCTCATATATTTTAAGATTCGCCGAAGGCGAGTGCAGGAAAACAAACGATGCAATGTCTTCATACTGATTGGGGACTCCGGATGTGAGAATGAATCCTTCGCTCGACTTTGACATCGGGAATTATTCCGCCTTCTTCTTGTATATAATCGGGAATTATTTCATTCAGGCCACAATTCCAACGAAACGCAAAGAATTTTGCAGGAAAGTAGAACTGCCAGAGAGAATCTCAGGGATTCTCCTACACAGAACGCTAACAGATTTGCCATGAATGATCACCGAACTCTTGTCTTCCTCAAGCATTTTTAGAAGTAGTCAAGGAAATGGTCAAACATAGTAGAACCTGATATGATCTCGCGGATGGGTATATATGTTTCAGCCTAGTTGCTCATGAGGCTGCCATTCGTTTAGCTGCTATCTTTTACTATTATCTTTATATTATGGAGTTACACGCATAACTTACCGTTTGTTTCTTGCTTATTCCATTGGTTTTTAGTAATTTTGCAACATTATAATGGAATAACTCGTCTAAACGACAAATGAGAAAGCATATATTGATAGCTTTGGCGGCCTTGGCGCTTGTGACAACAGGTTGTCGCGACGGAGCCAGGAAAGACTTCAACCGGATGCTGGTGGAGCTGGCCGCCTCCGACCAGACCATAGACGGCAAGGACTGGAAACAGATAGCCGACTACCTCGACAGCAACAAGGCGCACTTCAAAGACTTCTTTGAAGACGGCGAGTTGGATGCAGGGGCGGTAAAGGAATACATCACCGATTTCTTTGCACACCGTCGCCCTCCCAAGGAGATTCGCTTCACGGGCATCGGCGGCGATGAGCTCGCGTTCCATATTTACCTGGAACGCAGCGGCAGCATGGCCCCCTACGACAGTCGCGACGGCGACGGCTTGTTCAGGGCTGCCATCATGGCCCTGCAGAACAACCTGCCGGGGAAGGCTCAGATAGACAGCATCGGCGAGAAGGGATATACCGACTTCAGGCAGATCTTCGACAATATCCTCAACAAGACCGGCGACAATCAGGTGAGCATTCTCGTCACCGACATGATCTACTCGGTGAAGGACATGGCCGGCGTGAACCCCCAGAAGGTGTTCAGCGAGGTGCAGGAGATGATCAATGCCGTGTTTAAGGACGAGGTGCGCAAGAAGTCGATGCTCGTGGTGCGCATGACGGGCTCGTACAACGGTCCTTACTATGCCTACGACAACAGCGTACACCATTTCTCGGGTCGCCGACCTTATTATATCATCATTGTGGGCTCCAACGACAACATCGTGCGGCTGACGCACGATGCCACCCTGCGCACCTTCTCGGAGATGCAGAACCTGCGCGGCTACGACAACATGTGCCTCTTCACCGCCGATGATATCTATGAGCCCTATTACTCGTTCTTGCTGAGCAACAAAGACATCCGCGGACGGTTCCAGCCCGAGCGCGGACAGGACACGCAGATCACGCGACTCGAGGGCGTGGAGCCCGACAAAGACTCGGGCGACATACAGCTGGCCCTGGCCGTAGACCTGGGCAAGATGTTTGTCGACGAACGTTACCTCACCCAGGTGGGCAACTATGTGGTGGAGGCCGACGACGAGGTGAAGATCAAGGAGATACGGCGCATCGAGAAGGGCGACATGAGTCCTGCCGAGCGCAAGTATGCGGGCACGGCCACCCACCTCTTCATCCTCAGCGCCACCCGCGTGAGCCATCCACAGGAGGTGAAGGTCAAGCTGCTGAACCGACTGCCTGAGTGGGCAGGCAGCGGGTCGACCGACAACGACCTGACACCCGACGGGCAGACTACCTTCGCCCTGCGCTATCTCCTCGGCGGCATCTACGACAGCTACAAGCGCAACGCCGACAGCGAGCCTACCTATTTTGAACTTCAACTCCAACTCGACAAATGAAAAATTCGATCTTGCTGATTGCCGGAGCCGTCGTGACGCTCCTGTTCCTCATCTTCCCCGAGCCGGTCTTCGAGCTGGGCTACTATGAGCGTGAGTTCTCCAACGAGATGTACAATGAGCACCTCTACCTCATCGTGGCTGTGGTAACGGCCGTGGTGGCCTGGGGTGCCGCCGGCATATTCTACTACGTGGTCAACAGCGTGAGCTTCAGTAGGTGGTACCACTGGCTCATCGTGCTGGGCTGCGCCTCGGTGCTGGCTCCGGTCATCAACTATATCTATCCCAGCAACATCTTCTCCGACCTGGGCTACGACTTCTCGGCGCAGCTGTTCAGCTTGTGCGTCTTCAACTTCGTGGTCACAGCCTTGCTCTACGTCATTGCCTCGTTTGCCATCAGGTGGTGGAGTTCCAACTGCCGGCACACGCCCATCCCCGAGTAGGTGGCAACAGTCAGGCGCAGAGAGATAACCGAATACAACAAGCAGGCGCAACGGCGCGAGGCCGCACACCATGGGTGGTGCGTCGGGCCTCATGCCCTTGGGTCCCAATAAATATTGAAGAATGAGACTCTTTTTATTCCTGGTCGGCGGCACCGGGTCGCGCGTCATGCGACCGCTCGTCATGCAGTTTGCAGCAGGCATCCATCCTGTGGATGATGCCGGACAGCCCATCCCCCTGGAGGTGGTGCCCATCATTGTCGACCCCCACAAAGCCAACGAAGACCTCAAGCGCACCGAGAACCTGCTGCGCTGGTACCGTTCCATCCACCATACGCTCTACGGCGAGGCAGCCGACGTGACCAAGGGCTTCTTCTCGGTGAAGGTGTCTACCCTGAGCGACATCCTGCCCGGCGGCTCGGTGCTCAGCGACACGTTCCTCTTCAACCTCGGCGCGGTGGAGTCGAAGAAGTTTGCCGACTTCATCGCCTACAGCACCCTCGACACGGCCAACCAGGCCCTCTGCTCGATGCTCTTCTCCGACGACCAGCTGGAGACCAAGATGGATATCGGATTCGTGGGCTCGCCCAACATCGGGTCGGTGGCCCTCAACCAGTTTAAGGACTCTGAGGAGTTTCGCCAGTTCTCCAATGTCTTCCGCAAAGACGACCGCATCTTCGTGGTGTCGAGTATCTTTGGCGGCACGGGAGCTGCCGGCTATCCCATCATCGTGAAGAATATACGCAACGCGGGCAACAATGCGGCCATCAACAACCGCGGCGACCTGCGCGACGCACGCATCGGCGCACTCACCGTGCTGCCTTATTTCAACGTGCAGCAGGATGAGAACAGCCCCATCTCGCGTGCCGACTTCATCTCGAAGACCAAGTCGGCACTCTTCTATTACCACGACAACCTCACCGGACTGCGGCAGGGTGGGGTAGACCTCCCCTTCTCGAAGGTCAACGCCTGCTATTACCTGGGCGACGAGGTGCCGTCGAATCCGTATTTCAACGACCCCGGCGGCAACGGGCAGCGCAACGACGCCCACGTGGTGGAATATGTGGGGGCGCTGTCGATCCTCGACTTCCTCAGCATCCCCGACGATCAGCTCGTCACCATTGACGGCAACGCCCAGAATCCCATCTACAGGGAGTATGGACTCAACAAGGACAAGCTCACGCTGACGCTCAAGGACTTCGGGTTGCAGACCCGCCTGCTGGTCAACAAGCCCCTGGCCAAGTTCTACCTGGCCTATCAGTATCTCACGCATCAGTTCCGACAGGACGTGGGACGCGGATTCACGCAAGACAAGCCCGAGCTCACGCAGGGATTCCTCACCACGAGCTTCTTCACCACACTCACCTCCGACTTCTTCGTGGCCTACCGCCAGTGGCTCAAGGAGCTGGGCAGCAATCAGCGCAGCTTCCAGCCGTTCAACCTGGCCTCCACGCAGTTGGCCGACGCCATCAACGAGGTGGCGCCGAAGAAGGGCTTCTTCAGCGGCGAGATCAACTACAAGACCCTGCTCAGTGCCATGAACAAGGCCTCGCAGGCCGCCGTGAAGGGCGGGCGCTTCGCCTCCGACAAGGTGGCGCTCAGACTGCTGACGCTGCTCGACGAGACCCTCGACCAGCTCATCGAAGAGAAATACAACGGTCTGGTGTGACGGCGCAGCCCACCGGGGCAATGGTAAACCTACAAAGTAAACGACATGTCGAAGATTCTATCCTATAACAACAAGACGTCGGGCGAGAGCTGGATCTCACTCACCAGCCAGTATAGTGCTGACGAAATCAATATGATCAGCGACCCCAATGGCGGTCTGTCGGCACAGCCGCGGACGGCCATCCCGTCGCCCTTCGCCCAGATGGACCTGGTGAAGAACGCCTTCCGCAGGCTGTCGATGAACCCCAGGCTCAACGGCGAACTGATGGACGAGCGCCTGGTGGGCAACGCCCTCGACGTGGCGCAGCTGTTCTTCAACCTGCCCGAGCTGCGCACCAAGCTCCATGTGGTGGAGTGGAACAAGGCTTCGGCCCTGCAGATGCTGGGTGCCGACCAGCAGCACAGGCTCCTGGGCGACACCATGGCGATGTTTCTGCAGCAAGACAAGGAGGCGTTCAACTTCGACCGCATGGACCGCATCTACTTCCTGGTCTATGGCAACCAGGTCATCGGCTGTACCTCGCCCGTGACCCTTTTCATGGCCACGCCCAATGCCCGTCCCGGAATTTATGGGATTCCTGTGGAGCAGAACGTCAACCTCTTCGACCTCACACGACCCCTGTACATGCGCACCGAGAAATTTGTGAAGTATGTCTACGCACTCTTCACGGCCTATCCCGACCTAAAACGTCTGTGCGGCGAGGTCAACGCCTACCTCATCACCTGCTTCCGACTGCTCACGCCGCAGTTGCAGCAGGAGATCCTCACCGACGTGGGCAACCCCGCGGCGATGGACTACGAGAGTCAGGACCGCGCCCTGCAGTTTCTCAAGGTCAACTATGCGCCGTCCGACGAGGGCATCCAGGCCCTGGGCGTGCCCTTCTATTGCGCCCGGCAGGCCGACATCCAGGCAGCCATCCAGAACAGCGACTTCCGCATAGAGCCTACCATCGCGCCTGCGGGAGAGCGCCTGCCGCTGGTGTTGCAGAATCATCTCAACGCCCCGCAGACCGACCCCTTCAGATATATCACCGGCAACTGGGACGACCTCACCGTCATCCGGCCGCAGGACTATGCCATGGAACCCGAGAAGCGTATCCTTCCCGCCACGTCGCACCAGTACCCCTGGCTCACCGACAACGACTTCTTCCAGCCGTCGCTCATCAAGCTCGACTACACCATGGACCGCGACTGCTTCTTCGACGGCAACCTTACGCTGGGCAGCCGCGAGACCGACAGCGCCGACTTCCTGCTGCCGCTGAGCAAGACCTTCTTCAAGTATTTCACCGTCAACGACCTCATGGGCACCATCGGCGGAAGGCCGAGGTTTGAACTCATTCACACCCAGACGGGACAGCAGGAGACGGTGAGGGCCATCCTGCGCATCCCCGTGCAGAAGCAGGGTCACTTCGTCACGCTCGAACGCACCTACGTGCAGGCCGTGGGCGTCGACATGCGCTACGACTGGGACAACGACCGCGGCTATTTCCTCACCGTGCCCTTTGCCCTGAGCGTCTTCCCTTTCATCCGCTCGCCTTTTCTCCGCCAGTATAATGTGCAGCTCGTGGACCGCGCCCTGGGCTTGCTCGAGAACTACCACCTCAACCTCGACTTCCTGCAGGTGGAGGCCAACGGTGCCGTGGGTCGGCCGCTGCCGGTGCTCCGGCGCTCGCGCAGCCTGAAGAACGAGAAGCGCGTGGGCTCTGACTACTACCGCCTGCAAGACGGCTTCGACTATATCAACGTGCAGCTCACCGACGAGCGCGACAACCTCGTGTCGGAGGGTGTCATCTGTCCGCGATGGGCCACCAATGTGCAGGGCCACGAGGCGTTCACCTTTGCCGTCGACTTCGGAACCACCAACACCCACGTGGAGTGTATGCGCCAGGGGCAGATGCCCGAGCCGCTGGCGGTGGGCTCGGCCTCGAAAGAACGGCTGCTGGCCACCCTCTACAACGGCGAGCACATCCTCTACGATGTCATCCTGAAGCAGGAGTTCCTGCCCAAGAACATCGGCGACGGCTACGGCTTCCCCCAGCGCACGGTGCTCTCGGAGACCGAGCGACTCGATGCCGAGAACGTCGACGAGATTGTGGCCCTGGGCGACGCCGGCATCCCGTTCATCTACGAGAAGGAGTCGGTGGGCTATGGCAACCGTGTGGTGCCCAACCTGAAATGGTCGACCGAGATTGCCACGGCCAAGCGCGTGCGGGCCTACCTCACCGAGCTGGCACTGCTCATGCGCACCAAGGTACTGCTCGAGAACGGCGACCTGGCCAAGACGCGGCTGGTGTGGTTCTACCCGCTGTCGATGAAGGTGGGCAACGTGCGCAAGATGGGGGAGATGTGGGCCAAGACCTTCAGGGAGGTCTTCGGCTGTGTGCCCGACGAGCGCAACCTCATCCAGATGCCCGAGTCGGTGGCACCCTACTATTTCTACCGAGGGTCGAGCCAGTTTCGTGGCGCCGCCTCGACGGTGGCATCGATCGACATCGGCGGCGGGTCGAGCGACGTGGTGGTGTTCGAGTCGAACGCCCAGCAGCCCACCATCCTCACCTCATTCCGCTTCGCGGCCAACGTGCTCTTCGGCGACGGATTCTCTGAGGTGCCCCATGGCGACAGCAACCCCATGACGGTGAAGTATGTCGACTATTTCCGTCGTTTGTTCGATACCGACGACGACCGCTACGGAGAGCTCAACGGCATCCTCGACGATATCACCGGCAAACGCAAGAGCGAGGACATCAACGCCTTCCTCTTCTCGGTCATCCAGAACAAGGTCGTGGGTGACAACGATGTGTTCTCCTACAACCAGCGGCTCAACGAGGACGGACGGTTCAAGATCGTGTTCCTCTATTTCTATGCTACCCTCGTCTATTATGTGGCCGGCATGATGAAGCACCGCGGCCTGGAGAAGCCCCGCTCGGTGATGTTCTCGGGTACCGGCTCGAAGGTGCTCGACATCGTGGGGGCGAAGCGTGAACTCGACCTGCTGTCGCAGGCCATCTTCGAGCGGGTGTATGGTGAGCGCTACGATGCCGACGGCTTCTCGGTGGTGATGGAGCGCAACGAGCCCAAGCAAATCACCTGTCGCGGCGCGCTGATGCAGGTGCGCGACCAGAGCGGTTGTGCCAGCGTGGAGCAGCTCAACCGACTGATGGACAGCTTCGACTCAGACCTCAAGTACAACTATTCGGCCATTGCCTATGAGCGGCTGACCTACGCCGACATGGACAAGCCGGAGGTACGTGCCCAGATTGTGGAGGCGGTGAAGACGTTCAACGACTTCTTCTGCCAGCTGTGCGACGACATCCACGTGGTGGACAGGTTTCTCGTCGACCAGCAGTCGCTGATGAAGTTCAGGGAGTTGGTGAACAAAGACCTGGAGCATCACCTCATCAATGGATGGAACTTTGTCAACAAGAACGAGCCCGACCGCACGCCTACCGACCTCATCGAAGACACGGTGTTCTTCTATCCGGTCATCGGCAGCATCCGCGACAACCTCATTGAGAACCTCTAACCCCCGCAGCGTATGTTTGGAAACAACAAAGATGCCATCACGCCCGAGCAGCTCGACGAGTTGCTGCAGCCACTCATCGAACGCGTTGACAAACTGGAGACGCTGCTGAGGGCGCAAGCCGAGCAGATGGCCGAGCTGCAGCGTCAGCTCGGTGAGCGCCGGGCCGAGGCCGCCAAGGCTGTCGCGCCGACGGCCGAGCCGCAGTCAGCAGCCGACGTACAGCAGGATTACCAGCTGGGCGACACTATCGCCCTCGACGTGGAGCCTGCCCCGGTGGCCGAGACCTACTACCTGCCGGCCCCCACGCCCGACGGCCTGTTCACCGAGGAGAGCCGTGTGCTGCAGGTGGGCAAGAGCATCTACAGGCTGCGCAGCACCGACGGCATGAACGGCTATTTCGAGATGCTGTCGTCGCCCGATGCCATTGCCACGGCCACCATCAGCGTTAGCCAGTTTGTGAAACCCGTCTGCCGCATCGAAGGCAACACGCACCGTCTGCCCCAGCGCATCGAGACGCTGGAGGAAGGCACTGCCCAGCGCGAGGGCAACAGCTGGAGAGTGGTCAGAAAGGCGACCGTAAAGTTTGATTGAACCTAGATTAGAAATAACATGGCAGGCAAGAGGCGACCTATCGGTCTCTCTGCCTGCCATCAGCATGAAGATATGCCCATGAATGTGAAATGTCCCAAATGCAGGCTTAGCTTCGAGGTCTCGGCCTCGCCCGGCATCACCGAGTTGCAATGCAACTGTCCGCGGTGCGGCACACCGTTCACCTATCGTGTGGACGACGAGGCTGCATCCAACACGGTGACCTCGTCTCCCGAAGATGGCAGCCCTACCGATGCAGTCAGTACCGATATGTCGTCGAGCCCTTCGGCAGCAAGCCCAGCCAGTGATGCTGCCAGCAGTTCGGCCGCGTCAGCATCGCAGGTGGTACCTCCCCCTGTGCCCCCTCATGTGTCTTCACAGGCCACAATACCGTTTACTCGTACCATCCCGTTACGGCCCGGTGGTGGGGCTGGTGCCGTGCCACCCCCCATGTCCCGTAAGTCGAGTGGCTGCCTCAAGTATCTGTTGCTCACGGTGGGTGTCATCCTGGCCCTGTTCTCCTTCATTGTCTACCAGTGTGGCGGGTCATCGAAGAGTTTTACCGCCGATGATGTGACGGTGATTGACGCGGTCGACAGCGGAGCTGAGACAACACCAATGGCCGTGACCGACCCGGCCTATGATGCCAACGCACATCATGGCAAGGCCCCGCGATGGATACAAGGCAACTGGCATGTCGATACCGAATATGGAGGAATCACGGTAAAGATCTGGGGCGACAACATCGCTGAGACCAGCGGCGGCGAGACCAGCTACGGTAGGTTCAAATACCAGAACCAACGGCTTTACTGCGACTTTGGCGACGGCAACATGTTCATCTATCGCCTTGACGAGGACCGTAAGGTCATCGATGCCGGAAATGGTCTGATCATGAAAAAGCTTGAGCCATAAGAGCTGTCGGCGCTTATGGCTTTCTCACTTTAGCAAGCCACTGGTTGAACTCTCCACTGTATCCGTTGAACACATTGATGTCAACCTCACCGTGGATGCCCGCCACGCGGCCGTCGGGTGCCAACTGCCAAATCCATAGTTTCACGTCGGGCTTATATTCGCCGTAGCGCGCGATCCACACCGGATAGCCATGCTTGATGTCGGGTGCGGCATCGAGGTAGCGGTTGACGAAGGTCTGGCTGATGTAGAGGATGGGGCGCATGCCCGTGCGCTTCTCCACAATCTGCAGCCAGTTGCGCACGCGGCTCCACATGGCATGGACGCCACCCATCTTCTCAATCTGACTGGGGAAGGGCTCGAGGTCGAGCACGGGCGGCAGGTCGCCTTTGCGGAAATGGCTGTTGCGGAGGAACGCCTCTGCCTGCGCGCCTCCCGTCGACCGGTGCGAGAAGAAATGATACGACCCCACGGGGTAGCCGTGGGCGCGGGCCGCAGCATAGTCGGCCTTGTAGTAGGGGTTGAGCACCGTCGTTCCTTCGGTCGACTTGATGAAGACGAACGACACCTTATAGTCGATGGCACCACTCACCGTTTTCTTCGAGAGCGTGCCCAGGTGGGTGATGCGCAGCCTGCCCCAGTCGATGCCGTAGCGTCGTTTGCCCTTGATGTGCTGGTGCTTGGAGATGTCGATGCCATACAGGCGGTCGGAGGTATAGTGCAGGCGCTCACCGCGGTATACGTCGGCCTTCCATTCGCCCACGCGGAAGTAACGGCCTTTCGACGAGAAGCCGAAGCCCGACCGCCGGTCTTCCTTCCATTGTCCTTCGTAGTAGGTGCCCAGGGTGTCGCGGTAGGTGCCGTGGCCGTCGGCCATAAGATGGCGGCAGAACTCACCCTGATATATTCCCTCGGTATCTTTGCGTATGCCTGTCACCAGCGTGTCGTGGTCCCAGGTGCCGTCGATGTGCCGTCCAAGCGAGTCGGAGGTCCAGCCACGGCCTTGCCGCAGCCCCTTGCTCCAGAGTCCTGAGTAGATGATCGAGTCGTTGAGGTAGAGCACGCCTAACCCGTGGCGCTTGCCATTCTTCAGCTGTCCGCGGTAGGTCCAGTGGCCTTGTCGCACGATAACGACATCATCGCTCTTCACCTGGCACGCCGCCAGCAGCAGCGTGGCCATGAGGGCGAGGGCGGCACGGCACACCTTATTATATAAATGTCTCTTGGTTTCCAATGTCAGCATTTCTATCTTTTGACCTCCTTGCCTTTCACGATTCCTACAAAGCGCCCGCCGGCGGTAAACACCGGCGCGCCATTTCGGGCCAGTAGCCGAGGCACGTCATGCCGGCCGTCGCGTCCATACGTGCCGGGCACGAGTAGCACACGTGCCGGGGCTAGCGTGTCGGTGGGGGCCACGGTAGCCATGAGCACGTGGGTAGAGGCCTTGATGCCCCATGGCACGTTGCGCACGGCGTAGGCGTCCCACGGTTTCTTGGCGGTGACGGCACGCAGGATGACGGGCAGCCCCTCTTGTCTCACGGTTGCCACATAGGGCTTGCAGTTGGCATGCACCAGTCGGTTGTTGTCATCATACCACGAGAGCCGATAACGGCCGAGGCGTACCAGGTGCGACTTAGGAGACAGCTTCAGGGCCTTCAGCCTGTTGTAGGCTGAGTCGAGCAAGGCAGTGGCCTTGGCCTGCTGGGCGGCGTAGGTGGCGATGCGGGTGTAGCCCTCGTCTTGTACGCCATGGCTGCGCAGGTAATATTGCAGTTCTTTCTCTTCGGTGTGCTTGCGTTGGCGGAGCCGCGCCAGTGAGTCGGTCAGCAGGGCGACGATTCGAGCCGGACTGGCCTTCGCCACACTGTCGGCAGGCAGGGCCAGGCGTATGGTGGGGCAGAGGGTGAGCACCCTGCCGTCGCAGCTCGGCCACCACCAGTGTTTGTTGATCCACACACCCTGCTGGTGTATGCTGTCTACATGCAGCACCAGGGTGTCGGTGCCCGTCACCAGGCACAGCTGGGCATGACCGTCGACAAAGCAGGTAGACTGGCGCATGTTGTCGGCCGAGGCAGGCAATAGCCTCGCGACCAGCCACATGCAGGTCGCAAGGAACAACACTGCGGATGCAGACAGCCACAGGTGATGGGGTTTGATTTGGGGCATATTGTTTTTGTGTGTGTCGGCGTCGACCTTGTTGCCGGGCCGCCGATCTTTTAGGAATTACGGGTTTTGAAGAATGTGGCGATGTCGTCCCACCGCTTCTCTGCCATCCGCCGTCCCATGTCATACACCTGCTGCATGATGTCGGTGTCGTGGCAGATGTGTCCTACCGGCAGCTTGTGCTCGGGAGCCAGCACCAAGGTGTGGCCTTCGCGCTCCTGCTGGCGTATATAGTCGAGCTCGGCATTGTACATACGATACCTGCGTCGCGATGCCGCCACGAAGTTGGGGTGGCGACGCAGCATCAGGTGGATGAGCGGGTTGAGCTTGTTGGGTGTCTTCACATAGTCGCGCGGCTGGGTCAGCACCACCATGTTGCGGCGGTAGCCAATGCGTTGGAAGTATTGCAGGGGGATAGAGTCGGCGATGCCGCCGTCGAGCAGCCGTTGACTGCCAATCTTCACTATTCTGGCCGCCCCGGGCATCGATGCCGAGGCACGTATCCACTCGTAGCACTCGTCGTTGGCGCGTTGCAGTTGTCGGTACACCGGCTGGCCCGTGTCCACGTCGGTACACACCGCATAGAATGCCATGGGGTTGGCATCGAAGGTCTTGGCATCGAAGATGTCGAGATGCTGTGGCAGATAATGGTAGCAAAACTCACCGCCAAACATGTCGCCTGTGGTGATGAGCGACCGCATGGAGCAGTAGCGCCAGTCGTTGGCATACTGCTTGTTGTAGCGTATGGCCCGTCCCGGCTGCCGACTCTTCATGTTGCACCCCAGGGCCGCCCCTGCCGACACCCCGATGAGCCCGTCGGGATAGGTGTCGCGCTCCATCATCACATCGAGGATGCCCGTGGTGAACAAACCGCGCATGGCACCGCCCTCGAGCACGAGTCCGATGCCCTGGTCTGTCTGGTTTTGTGTATCTGGTTCCATCATCCTTATTGTCTTTATTGTGTCTACAAAAGTACGCAGAATTGCTGGAATAAGCGAACGTTTTTCGTATTTTAATGTAATAAATACAGATAGGAAACAGATAATTTCGCAATACTTTAGGTGGTACGCCGACTTTTGTATAACTTTGCCTTACAATGAGCAAGCATTTCAGACCCATCGACCGCGACATCCTGCACCTGGCCGTGCCCAGCATCGTGAGCAACATCACCGTGCCCCTGCTCGGCCTCGTCGACCTGACCATCGTGGGGCACATCGGTTCGGAGCGGTATATCGCCGCCATCGCCGTGGGCACCATGATCTTCAACGTCATCTATTGGCTCTTCGGCTTCCTGCGCATGGGCACCAGCGGCATGACGGCCCAGGCCCTGGGACGTGGCGACGGCAGTCTGGTGCGACAGCTGCTGCGGCGCTCGCTCACGGTGGCACTGGTCATCGCCCTGCTCTTCGTGGTGTTCCAGTGGCCGCTGCGCTGGCTCACCGTCACCCTCATCCATCCCTCGCCGCAGGTGGTGCCACTCGTGGTCTCCTATTTCAACATCGTCATCTGGGGTGCCCCGGCCATGCTCGGGCTCTACGCGCTCAACGGCTGGTTCATCGGCATGCAAAACACACGCATCCCCATGCTGGTGGCCATCTTCCAGAATGTGGTCAACATCGTGGTGTCGGTGGCACTGGTCTTCGGCGTGGGGCTGCGCATCGAGGGCGTGGCCCTGGGCACGCTGGTGGCCCAGTGGGGCGGGCTTGCACTGGCGTGGTGGCTCAGGCGCACCGTTGAGGTGCTGCCATGCGGTGCTACAGGAGGGGCCATGGTGTCGTGGTCCGACTTCTTCACCGTCAACCGCGACATCTTCTTGCGCACGGTATGCCTGGTGGCGGTCAACCTCTTCTTCACCTCGGCCGGTGCTCGCCAGGGCGACATGACGCTGGCTGTCAACACGTTGCTACTCACCTTCTTCACCCTCTTCAGCTATGTCATGGACGGCTTCGCCTTTGCCGGTGAGGCCTTGAGCGGCAAGTTCTACGGTGCCCGCGACGATGCCGCGCTGCGTGCCATGACACGTCGTCTCTTTGTCTGGGGCGCGCTGATGGTGGTGGCCTTCACCGCCGTGTATGTCATCGGCGGCAACGGGTTCCTGGGTCTGCTCACCGACGACCGCCGGGTCATTGCCGCAGCCTCCGATTACTTCTTCTGGCCCTGTCTCATCCCCGTGGCGGGCATGGCCGCCTTTGTCTACGACGGCATCTTCATCGGCCTGACCGCCACCCGCGGCATGCTCGTGTCGAGCGTGGCCGCCACGGTCCTGTTCTTCCTCATCTTCTTCGTGGGCGAGCGGTATGTCGCCACCGGCGGCGCCCTTCCGCTCAACCACTTCCTCTGGCTGGCCTTCATCCTCTACCTCGCCATGCGTGGCCTGATGCAGCATCTCATCATGGGCAGGCTGCATTCCGGGCATCGTTGATACCATGCCGTGGCTGCTCAGCAGGGTAAAATCGGAGCCTTATCTTAATGGACAAACAGCAATCAGCCTGCAAGATGTGGGCATCGGCAAAGACGCAGCGTCCTAAGATAAAGGGATCTAACACAGTTATTGGCTTCTTAAGGTGGGTTCTATTAATTACCACCGAGACCAAGTAGGTAAATAACGTAAATTTGACGAAATTAAAACAATGAAGGTTGTATGTCATAATTTCTTTGCACCTTGATGCACGGCTTCTTCGGAAAGCAACAATATGCAGCCGATGCACTCAGCAGGTTGACCATGAAATTATCAAAGCAGCGATGCCTTGAGTGTTCAATCTGTGCAATATTCTTGAGTTCGTTATTGATAGTCTCGATGATGGCTCTTTTTCTGATAAGCAGACTGTCAGAGACTGACATCAGCGCACCTTTCATGTTGCTCTTGAGTTTAGTAATGAGCTGTATGCCATCCACGAAGGGTTTCTCAAAAAGAGACTTCCCGATATAACTTTTGTCACCGACTAACTTCCCGTATACAAAGTCTACAAAGTTCTTATATTGCAACGGCTTGCGGTCATCAACTCCTCCGGGGTAATCATGAAATAGAGCAGTTCCCCCTTCTCGTTGCAGATCAGATGGAGTTTGAACCCAAAGAATCATCCCAGCGAGCATTTTCCTCTTTGGGCTATACCCTTGAATACCTTAGGGATATGAATGCCTTGGTTCCTGCAAACGCGCAAAGAAGTGCTGTCCACAAAACTGATGCCGGTACATTTGTCCAAAAGAACCTTCTTGATGAATAGGGCCAAGGAAAGAGCCACTTCCCGCTCGGGTTCTACGAAACAGTTGTAAGAGACAACTTTAGGAAACAGGTGGCGAAGATGCTTGCATACTTTCTCAAGAAAGAAGTGCTTGAGGCAGCGATAGCCGGAGCCACGAAAGAGAGTCATGATAAGCATCACCTCTGCCTTGGCATCGTGGAATCACGATGATATTTTCTCTTATTAACCGGTTTTAGCGTGTATTCTGCCATCATGGCATCAAAAAACTTGCAGAAGTCTTCTGACATACAAAATATTTGCGTAACTTTGTCTTCAGTGATCATTGCATTTTTGTCTGTAATTCTTTGTATTTCAGTACTATAAAGATACGACATTTTTTGCTAATCACCAATAATTCAGTCAATTATAATTCATCGGACTCACATTAAATAATGGGTTACGCTTTATCATCTTTCGGACTCTCTTCGGCTCAAATTTCCAGTTTGCCTGCGGCTGAATTTCGGCAGCGCTCCGTCAAACGAGCAAGCCTGATGACAGTCGCTGGCACGAAAATTCGCTCACTCGTTATGCCTGCTTAACGCCTTCGTGTACTTGCTATTTGCCCTTGAAGATACTCTCGAAATCTGACAAAGCTAATTAATAGAACTCGCTTCAAAAATAACACCCAATATCTATGATAATTCAAGTTTCGCAAGTTCCTAACTTGCTATTTTATACTGGTAAAGTTTCAC
>CAZBQA010000047.1:0-20017 GCA_964493905.1 uncultured Prevotella sp. | reverse complement strand
ATTACACCTTAATTGGTCAAGTTGCTATTAACCAAAACGAGTAAGATATGAAAACATTTAGACTAGACACCGGTGTCTTGCAAGAGACAAGAACATGCGGCCTACGCAACCAAGCAAAGTACACGCGTATGTGTCAGCGCATCCGTGTTCTCAGGTTTGCCACATCGCTTGGCAAGGGCATCGGGCTGCGAGCTCTCGCCGCCCTTTTGCTGCTGACCCTCGCCGTGCCGTCCACGGCGCAGAATGTGACCATCAGCCCTTCGTCGGGAAAGCTGGTGGCAGGGCTCACCTATGAGGGCGAGGTGGGCTTCCAGAATGGCTGGAGCTCGCTCTGGCGACACAATCAGCTGCCTCTGACCCTCACCGTGTCGGACAAATCCGATATCACCGAGAGTGGCGTGTTGAAGGACCCTGCGGGCAACATCAGCCTTGATGCCGCGCAGAATCTGTATGTAATTTTGGGTGGAACGACGCCCACTACCCGTATGTGCATCTCCTTACCTAAGGGCTACCGCTTCACGGGTTACCGCATCGTATTGCTCAACAACGTGAATGGCAAGACAATCAACCAAATGGCCATTCTAGGCATGGACAAGCGTCTTTATGAAACAGGCAGTGCATTCGACTACAATAACTATTTGGCAAGAACCGATGTCATGCCGGCAACGAACGACGCAAATGAATATGTCATCGAGCGAACCAGCAAGACCGAAACTGACATGGGCAACAACCTCTATTTCTATTTCTATCGTGCCCAAAATAAATTCTATGGGGCTACCATCAAGTCATGTGAGCTCTATTTCACAGCCGAGGGCGCTTTCGACGCTGCAGTGAATCCTAGTAAGCCGAGCAACATCATCAGCGAGGGGGTCAACATGGTGGGGTCTGCTTTCTCGACCAGCAAGCTCGATTTGGGGGAGATCAAGCCCCAAACCAAGAATGGTGTAACTTTCTACAGTTACAACTTCAACAATGTGAAGGAGCTGACGGCGCAAAACTGGCTCTATCAGGAAGACGCCGTGACAAGCGAGCACAAGCTTCCCACAACCGCCGGCAGCGGCTCCATCCAAGCATTGAAGAACGGCGACAACCTCTATTACGCCTTGGGCAACAACACCTATTATATAGAGACACCGACATCGACCATCTCGCAGGAAGGTACCGACATTCCATTGGGCTACCGCATCACCGGTGCCAAGATCAAGTACCATTATGGCACGGCGGCCCCAGCTGGCACGGTGACCTATACCGGAGATCTCGGCGGATTCTATATCACCCGAACGGAGAGTGGGGGGTCGAGTACGACGTACTACCTAAAGACCGACGGTACATGGGGCACCAGTCCCGTGCTGTGGAAACTGAACGGCAACGCAGCCAGCACCGGAAAGATCTATAGTGGAAACAACTACTTGTATGTTAACCAGAGCGGAAGCAGGTATTACATCTACGGGACAACCGATCCCAACCAGGCTTCGACCTTCACCGTCAGCGGTGGCAATATTAAGTACGGCAATAGGTTCTTAGTCCGTTCAGATAATACTCATGCCCAGCTGACTACTTCGAGCGATAATGCAGCCAGCTGGACGGCCGCCATAGTACAGAACCCAGCCTTCACGCCGTCGCCTTACACCCTGAAGGTATATAAGACTGACAAGAACAACGTCGCCCAGACCGTGAGCGTCGGCGCAGGCGACGACGGTGAAGTGGTGCTGACGGGTCTGAACAACGATGCCGTGAAGTTTCAGGTAGAGGGGCTGGCTGAAAATACCAAGGCCCTCGTCACTTTCGAGCTGACGCTGGAGGCCCTCAACCCGTTCGTCAACTCCATCGACATCGTGTGCCACTCCATCGCCGAGAACGGACCCACGCTGATACAGCAGTTCACCAGCAACGACTTTCAGGTGTCGGGGGGCAAGTTTATCTTCTACGTGCCACAGAACTTCTTTAGCGGCGGCGAGCAGAAGTGTCGTTTCACCTTCGAGAACTTGTACAGCAAGTATGGCGACGACACCTACGGCAACACCGACCCGTACCATGCCCGCTACTTCTTTGTGAAGTCACCTTATTATAATACGTATAACGGTCAGCAGTACAGCACCACGGGCATGGAGGCGGCTACCGACAAGATCCACACCGAGATGTGCGGCAACCAACCGTTCAAGTACAGCAACATTGATGAACTCGACCCGAACAACACATCGGGCGCCAGCACGACATTGGAGGAGTATCCTTATTCGGAAGAACTCTATGTACAGCAGGGCGGCAGCTTCTCCAACGATATTGTGCTTGCGGTTGATGAGGAGAAAGACTGCTACCTGTTCACTGCCGACGAGACGCGATGGAACATTGCGCCCACCACGGCATGGGAGCACCGCTACTATGCCTACTACCTGATGGATCTGAAGCTGGAGACCAATGACTATGTAGCCAAGTGTGAACTGACCAAGCTCTACGACGCCACGTGCTACAACAAGGATGAGGCCGATGCCGAGCTGCCGATGTATGGCGGCGTATTCAAGGCCCTGGATGCACTTACCGGCGAGGAGATTCCAGGCGAGAGCGCCTATCTCACTGTGCCAATGATGAGGCAAGCTCTGCAGGATGAGCTTTATGGCAATGCCGATAAGGGTATTGCCGGAGTAGGGGCTACTGGTATGCAGGTGCTCTATCTCGACTACACCAACCTCTATTCGGTGCATATCCCCGAAAAGGCCGAGATGGATGCGATGAAGGCACTGCTCAACCCCAACTGCCTGATCTACTTCCCCGTGCGCACCAACTACAACGAGGACAACTACATCCAGAAGACCATCAGCGGCGACTACCGCGCCTGCAGGAACATCGTCATCACCGACCGTCAGCCGTTCTATGCGCTCTACAAGATCACGGTGCCAGCCGAGAACTATGCCACCTATACACGCAGGATTACCATTCCGAAGAACGGCAAGGTGGCCAACGCCACGGTGATCCTGCCGTTCACGCTGGAGTTGCAGGCCGGTACGCATACCAACCGCGACGGTCTCTGCGCGTTCACAGTGAGCAAGATGAATGCCAGCAACTGTCTTGCCCTCGACGAGGAAGCCACGGCATCTGCTACCGACTATATCGGAAATGCCTACTTCTCGCCAGTGATGGAATCAACCACCGAGGCCAATGTGCCTTACATGGTGAAGGTGGTGACTGCTCCCACCGATGACAACGTGTCGTTCATCGCCACGCAGTATGGCTCTGACGTGATGGCTACCAAGGGCAGTGCCATGGCAAGCGACTACACCTTTGCGGGCGAGACGGCAACAGGCAGCATGGCCGGTGTCAACTATAACTTTGCGAACTATGGCTCGTACTCTGGCAAGAAGCTGGACAAGAACGATAACATCTTTTACTTCTCAGGCAATATGTATCTGAACTCCAAGAACCTGCGCGATTATCTCCAGTATGTATATGTTTATCCGTTCCGTGGCTACTACAAATATACGGGAGGATCTGGAGCCAAGCTGATGAAGTCGTTCAACGTGCTCTATGGCGAGAACAGCACACCCACGGGCATCACAGAGACGGCCATGCGACCCGACCTGGCAGTGACAGCAGGCTATGGCACCATCTCGTTTGCGGCGACAGTAAACAGCCGCGTCAAAGTGGTGAGTGTCCAAGGAGTGGTGTCTGCAGAGGTGGATGTAGAGGCTGGTGGCAATGCCACGGTGCATGTACCGGCTGGCATCTACATCGTTAACGGAGTGAAAGTCATCGTGAAATAAAGTATAGGAGATCCATATCATGAAAAAGAAATATAGCATACCGCAGACCATCTGCGTACCCACATTCATCGATTCGTCCTTGATGGAGGGAAGTTATAATGACCACGCTGACTCCAAACGCCAGACGTTGTGGGAGGAGAGTGTAACCTCTGAGAAGGTGGCTGATGAGGCCTTTCCTCATTACAGCCCTTGGGAAGACTGAACACACGGGATGTGAAATCTAGATAGCTGACGGGGCATGTAGCGTGATGCGCATGCCCCGTTTTCTTGATGCTACGCGGAGCCGGCTGCATACTGCTTTTGGACTGTGGTGAGACGAGATTGGTTTATTGGGACTCACATAATATTCCTTTTTAAGGTGGGTTCTATGGATCAGCGGAATAATAGTGGGGGAGTTATTGCAGGTTGCACTCACATGTCATGCCTTGGTGGGGCGGAAGCACCCTCCGAGACATGGCTATATGATGTATGCAAATAGATATTCCCCACTCTTTTTCCGCTGCTCCGTTCTATTCATTAGCTTTGTCAGATTTCGAGACTATCTTCGAGGTCAAATTGCAAATGAACGATGGAGTTATGCGGGCATAACGACTGAGCGAATGTTCGTGCCAGCGAGTGTCATCGAGCCTGCTCGTTTGACCGAGCGCAGCCGAACTTCAGGCGCAGGCTAATTGGTAATTTGAGCTGAGGAGAGTCTGAAAGATGGCAAAACGTAACCCATGATTTAATAATTTTGTTTCGGTGGTAATTAATAGAATCCACCTTAACATAATTATGGGATCAGTCCCCCCGGTTGGTATGGTTTCCGAAAATGGACAGCCATGGCAAATGATTCGCCCGCTTTCAGGCAGCCTTACGACAGTTCTCCTGCCTCCGGAGCACCGTGATGCCACGCTGGGATTGCCGTCGGGCTGTCATACTTCGGACCGAACCACGGTCTGCTTCGACTCGAACCAGATTCTGCTTCGAGTCGAACCAGATTCTGTTTCGAGTCGAACCACATTCTGCTTCGGGCCGAACCACACTTCGGGAAGCATGCGCAGTGTGTACGTCAGCAACGGCGCCGTGGCATGAAACCAATCGAATCGGCTTGCCTGAAGACCGAATTGCCGGAAGAACAGGACACACATAGCCTGGTCATCCTCCACCAGGCCGTCAAGCCATTGGCGGCTCAGTACAGCGCGGGGGGAGGAATGTACGGTCCTGCCGGTACAGGCTGCCGGAGAGACTGGTGTGGAAAGCGACGGCTCCCACCGGACTTCCCGACTGAGCCATTATTCGCGTGAAACTAATTTTTAAAAACAAAGATTTATTAACTGGACCTTTATTGGGCTGAGGGTGAACAGCATAGCGTGGGATATAATGATGGATAAGATTTTAGACAAAATATTTGCGGGTTCGGAAAATTAGCAGTAATTTTGCACCGCAATTTGTGGCAATGGCCCTTTTGCTATGTTTCATAAATAAAATATTAAAACCAAAACAAGATGATTATTGTACCCGTTAAGGATGGTGAGAACATCGAGAGAGCTCTCAAGAAGTTCAAGAGAAAGTATGAGAAGACAGGTGTCGTTAAGGAGCTGCGTGCTCGTCAGCAGTACGACAAGCCGTCTGTCTTGAAGCGTCTCAAGATGGAACACGCCATTTACGTACAGAAGCTGCGTCGCGAGGAAGAATAAAAAATCTCCTTGAAAATTTGGTAGTTTGAATTAATTTCTGTATATTCGTTGCCGAAAACATCGTGTAAACGAGATTGAAGCAGCGCTTGAAAATGATAGAAGAATTTTTGAACTATCTGCAGTATGAGCTTAACCGCTCACCACTGACGATAAGTGGCTACTCGGAAGACCTTAGGGCATTCGAGGCGTACTTCAAAAATTTGGATGGTCAGCTCTCTTGGGAGTCGGTAGACTCTGATAACATCCGAGGGTGGATGGAGAGTATGATGGATAAAGGAAACAATGCTGCGACTGTCAACAGAAGGCTCTCTGCGTTGCGTTCCGTTTATCGTTTTGCCTTAGCCCGACACTTGGTAGACACCGATCCGGCGCGTCGCATCGAAGGTCCCCGACAGGCAAAACCCCTGCCACAGTTCTTGAAAGAGAATGAGATGGACCGGCTGCTGGACGAAGGCGCCTGGGGGGCGGAATATAAAGATGTTCGCGCGCGAACTATTATATTGACGTTCTATACAACGGGCATACGACTGGCGGAACTGGTGGGACTGAACGATACGGCTTTAGACTTCGTCAACCATCAGTTGAAGGTGACAGGCAAGGGCAACAAGCAGCGCATCATTCCGTTTGGCGAGGAATTGGAAAACTGTCTGCGTGAATTTATTTCACTGCGCAACCGCGAGGTGGCAAGGGTGGATGAAGAGGCACTGTTTCTCTCGGAGAAAGGCGTGCGCATGAAGGCAGCACAGGTGCGTGCGGAGGTGCGAATGCATCTGGCACAGGTGAGCACCCTGAAGAAACTCTCGCCGCACGTGCTCAGGCATACCTTTGCCACAGCCATGCTCAACCACGGTGCAGGAATAGAAAGTGTAAGACGGCTGCTCGGTCATGAGAGTGTCTCTACAACCGAGATATATACTCATACAACCTTTGAGCAGCTCAAGCGAGTATATCACGATGCCCATCCCAGGGCTGGAGTCTAACCTTTTAAATGGAGGTAACTATGGAAATTATGATTCAGTCGATTCATTTCGACGCTACTGAAAAGTTACAGGCGTACATTGACAAGAAGGTCGCCAAGTTGGAGAAGTCATTTGAGGATATTCAGAAAGTAGAGGTGCAGTTGAAAGTTGTGAAACCTGCCACAGCCTTAAATAAGGAGACCAGCGTAACGGCTACCGTCCCTGGGGGCAAGCCGCTCTTCGTGACGAAGACCTGTGATACCTTTGAGGAGGGTGTAGACGCTTGTGTGGATGCAATGCGGGTGCAACTGGAGAAATTCAAGGAGAAAATCAGAAAACATTAAAAATTTTCCCTAAAATATTTGCGGGAACAAAAAACATGTCGTATCTTTGCAGCCGTTTTACAACGAATCCATAAATCGCCTGACGGCTGCAAGGATTTGCCTCTTTAGCTCAGTTGGCCAGAGCACGTGATTTGTAATCTCGGGGTCGTTGGTTCGAATCCGACAAGAGGCTCCTCTTGAGGATGAGGTAGAAACAATTTTTTGATACAAAGGGTGGTTACCAGAGTGGCCAAATGGGGCAGACTGTAAATCTGCTGGCTCTTGCCTTCGGTGGTTCGAATCCATCACCACCCACATCGATCCGAAGTTCGGATATGCGGAAATAGCTCAGTTGATAGAGCACTAGCCTTCCAAGCTGGGGGTCGCGGGTTTGAGCCCCGTTTTCCGCTCAGAGATTTTTTGCTGTAATAGCTCAGTGGTAGAGCACTTCCTTGGTAAGGAAGAGGTCCTGAGTTCAACTCTCAGTTACAGCTCTCCTTCGTGGCCTAATGATGAGGTACAGAAGAAAAAAAAACGGAATCTTTCAACTGATTATTTAATTTATTATAATAAAAAAGTAAAGCTATGGCTAAAGAGACGTTCGTGCGCACCAAACCGCATGTTAACATTGGTACAATTGGTCACGTCGACCACGGTAAGACAACTCTGACCGCTGCTATTTCTCTCGTACTCCACAATCGTCTGGGTACAGGTGAGGATGTTAAGTCTTTCGATCAGATTGATAATGCCCCCGAGGAGAAAGAGCGTGGTATCACCATCAACTCTTCTCACATTGAGTATGAGACAGAGAAGCGCCACTATGCCCACGTTGACTGTCCGGGTCACGCTGACTATGTGAAGAACATGGTTACTGGTGCTGCTCAGATGGACGGTGCTATCCTTGTGGTTGCTGCTACTGACGGTCCTATGCCTCAGACTCGTGAGCACGTGCTACTCGCCCGTCAGGTAAACGTTCCCCGTCTGGTGGTGTTCTTGAACAAGTGCGACGACGATGAAGTTGATGAGGAAATGATCGACCTCGTAAAGATGGACGTTCAGGACCTGCTGACCTCTTACGGCTACGAGGAGGATACTCCTATCATTGCTGGTTCAGCCCTGGGTGCACTGAATGGTGTTGCCAAGTGGGAGGATGCCGTGATGGAGCTGATGAACACAGTTGATGAGTGGATTCAGGAGCCCGAGCGCGAAGTTGACAAGCCCTTCCTGATGCCTGTTGAGGATGTGTTCTCTATCACAGGTCGTGGTACTGTAGCTACTGGCCGTATCGAGACTGGCCGTTGCAAGGTTGGTGACGAGGTTCAGCTGCTCGGTCTTGGCGAGGACAAGAAGTCGACCATTACAGGTGTTGAGATGTTCCGCAAGATTCTTGAGGAAGGTGAAGCTGGTGACAACGTAGGTCTGCTGCTCCGTGGTATCGATAAGGCTGAGGTTCGTCGTGGTATGGTTGTTGTGCACCCGGGTGCCATCACACCTCACGATCACTTCAAGGCTTCTATCTACGTGCTGAAGAAGGAAGAGGGTGGCCGTCACACTCCGTTCGGCAACAAGTATCGTCCTCAGTTCTACCTCCGTACAATGGACTGCACGGGTGAGATTTCTCTCCCCGAGGGTGTAGACATGGTGATGCCTGGTGATAACGTAGAGATTGAGGTTACTCTGATCTATCGTGTAGCCCTGAACGAGGGTCTTCGCTTCGCTATCCGTGAGGGTGGTCGCACTGTAGGCTCTGGTCAGATTACCGCCATCCTTCCCGACGTGAAGGAGTAATCTAAAGGGTAACACCTTACAATACAAGCCTCCGCGATTGCGGTTGCGGAGGCTTACTTACGGGTTTAGCTCAGTTGGTAGAGCACTGGTCTCCAAAACCAGGTGTCGAGAGTTCGAGTCTTTCAACCCGTGCCAAAAAGAAGATAATATGTTTAAGAAATTTGTCAATTATTGCAAGGCATGTTACAACGAACTTGCGCATAAGACTACTTGGCCAACACGTGGAGAACTTACCCACAGAGCAGTGATTGTATTATCTGCTTCCCTTGTCATTGCTGTAGTGGTGTTCCTGATGGATCTCGTGTTCAAGAATCTCATGGGTGTTGTTTATCCTGGTTAATCGTTCAAAGAAATGACTGCAACAGGTAAAAATTGGTATGTGCTGCGTGCTGTGAGCGGCAAGGAGGCTAAGCTGAAGGAATACATCGAGGCCGAAATGAAGTTCAACACGTTGCTTGCTGATCATGTTTCTCAGGTGATGATACCTTTAGAGAAGCATGCTACCGTGCGTAACGGCAAGCGGGTAGAGAAAGAGAAAATCTCTCTCCCGGGATACGTTTTCGTGCAGGCTGAGCTGATTGGTGACGTAGCAGTGACGCTACGTTTTATGCCCAATTGCTTAGGTTTCCTTGGAGGTTTGGATAATCCCACGATGGTTCCACAATCACAGATCAATCGCATGATCGGAGCTGCCGAAGAGAGCGAGATCGACAACGAAGTGTCGATTCCTTACGTGCTCGACGAGACGGTGAAGGTTACGGATGGTCCTTTCTCAGGCTTTGAGGGTGTTATCGAAGAGGTTAACACCGAGAAGCGTAAACTGAAGGTGATGGTTAAGATCTTCGGCCGTAAAACGCCGTTGGAACTTGGTTTTATGCAAGTTGAAAAAGTAGCAGAGTAACTGTTACGGGTTCTTTGCGCTTTTATACTTTTCAATTATTTTAATTAAGAAAAAATGGCTAAAGAAGTTGCTGGATTAATCAAATTACAGATTAAAGGTGGCGCTGCAAATCCTTCCCCACCCGTAGGCCCTGCATTGGGTTCCAAGGGTATCAATATCATGGGATTCTGCAAGGAGTTCAACGCCCGTACCCAGGATAAGGCTGGTAAGGTATTGCCGGTTGTTATCACTTACTACGCAGACAAGTCTTTCAGCTTTGTCATCAAGACTCCTCCTGCTGCTGTGCAGTTGATGGAAGCTGCCAAAGTGAAGGGCGGTTCTGGTCAGCCTAACCGCAATAAGGTTGGTTCTGTCACTTGGGAACAGGTGAAGGCAATTGCCGAGGATAAGATGGCCGACTTGAATTGCTTTACGGTGGAGAGTGCCATGCGACTCATCGCCGGTACAGCCCGTAGTATGGGTATCACTGTAAAAGGGGACTTCCCTGAATAATTAATAAACTTCAATTTAAGTAAGTAAAATGAGTAAACTGACAAAAAATCAGAAATCAGTAGCTGAGAAGGTTGAAGCAGGGAAGGTATATACGTTGAAGGAAGCTGCGGCTTTGGTGAAGGACATCACCACCACCAAGTTTGATGCTTCGGTTGACGTAGACGTGCGTTTGGGCGTTGACCCGCGTAAGGCCAACCAGATGGTACGTGGCGTTGTGTCACTGCCCAATGGTACTGGTAAGGTTACACGTGTGCTTGCTCTCTGTACTCCCGAGCAGGAAGAGGCTGCCAAGGCAGCCGGTGCTGATTATGCTGGTCTCGATGAATATATCGAAAAGATCAAGGGCGGATGGACTGATGTTGACGTGATCATCACCATGCCATCTTGCATGGGTAAGGTTGGTCCCTTGGGCCGTGTACTGGGTCCTCGTGGTTTGATGCCTAACCCCAAGAGTGGAACTGTGACCATGGATGTGGCCAAGGCCGTTCAGGATGTGAAGCAGGGTAAGATTGATTTCAAGGTCGACAAGGCCGGTATCATCCATACTTCTATCGGCAAGGTGTCTATGACTCCCGAGCAGATTTATGGAAATGCCAAGGAATTTATCAACACTGTAGTTCGCCTGAAGCCCGCTGCAGCAAAAGGTACATACCTCAAGAGTATCTTTATTTCGAGCACGATGAGTAAGGGTATCAAGATTGATCCTAAATCAGTTGAATAACTCTAAAAGTTTGGTAAAATGAAGAAAGAAGTAAAAGATACTATCATCGTTGAGCTTGGTCAGAAGCTGAAGGACTATCCTCATTTCTATCTGGTAGATGTTACCGGGTTGAATGTAGAGAAGACCAGCGAGCTTCGTCGCAAGTGTTTCAAGCAGGAGATTAAGATGGTTGTTGTGAAGAATAAGCTTCTTCACAAAGCATTTGAGGCTTCTGACATTGATTTCTCTGGACTTTATGGTGCCTTAAAGGGTAATACGGCTGTCCTGTTTGCTCAGACCGCCAACCTGCCTGCTAAGCTCTTGCAGGACAAGGATATCGTGAAGGCTGGTGTTCCTGCTTTGAAGGCAGCATACGCCGAGGAGGGCATCTATGTTGGTGCCAACTGTCTCGACGAGCTTGCTTCTATCAAGAGCAAGAACGAGGTTATCGCAGATATCGTCGCTCTGTTGCAGTCTCCTGCAAAGAACGTTGTTTCTGCACTCCAGTCAGGTGCAAACACTATTCATGGTGTGCTTAAGACTTTAGGCGAGCGTCCTGAGTAAATGATAAAGTCAAAAATTAATTTTAACGAATAAAATAAAATTTTAGAATAAAATGGCAGACGTAAAAGCTATTGCAGAAGAGTTAGTAAATCTTACTGTTAAGGAAGTTAATGAGTTGGCAACAGTCCTGAAGGACGAGTATGGTATTGAGCCTGCTGCTGCAGCTGTTGCAGTTGCTGGCCCTGCAGCCGCCGGTGGCGCTGCTCCTGCAGCTGAGGAGAAGACCTCTTTCGACGTAGTCCTCACTGATGTTGGTGCTACCAAGCTCCAGGTGGTGAAGGCCGTTAAGGAGGCTTGTGGCCTGGGTCTTAAGGAGGCCAAGACTCTCGTTGAGAGCGCTCCCGCTACCATTAAGGAGGGCGTTTCTAAGGACGAGGCTGAGAACCTGAAGAAGGCCATCGAAGAGGCTGGTGCCAAGGTTGAGCTCAAGTAATTTCGTCGTTAGACATTAGCAAGAACTGTTGGTCTATCTGTTAGGCCAACAGTTTTATTGCTCAATACCTAACAAACATTCCATAATGGTTAGGATTTGCCCAGTCGGTGAGTCCTAGCCTTTTTGTGTCTCTATAGACATTTTCGCTTTAAAGTCTTTTGACTTTCTGGTATTAGGACCAACAATTTTATTTATGTCAAACGTTATCAATAACAGAGTAAATTTTGCCAGCGTTTCAAATCCGTATCCTTATCCGGATTTCCTCGACGTTCAGCTCAAGTCGTTCCGCGACTTCCTGCAATTGGACACACCGCCTGAGGAACGCAAGAACGACGGCTTGTACAGGGTTTTCGCCGAGAACTTCCCTATCACCGATACGCGTAACAATTTTGTTCTTGAGTTCTTGGACTACTATATAGACCCGCCGCGTTACACCATTGACGAGTGTCTCGAGCGTGGGCTTACTTATAGCGTACCCTTGAAGGCTAAGATGAAACTATATTGCACGGACCCTGATCATGAGGATTTCGGCACGTTTGTGCAGGATGTGTTTCTTGGAACCATCCCATACATGACAGAGAAAGGCACCTTTGTGATCAATGGTGCAGAGCGAGTGGTGGTGGCACAGTTGCACCGTTCACCTGGCGTATTCTTTGGCCAGGGCGTGCATGCCAACGGCACTGTGCTTTACAGTGCACGTATCATCCCGCTCAAAGGTTCTTGGATTGAGTTTGCTACTGATATTAATAACGTGATGTATGCTTACATCGACCGTAAGAAGAAATTGCCTGTAACTACTCTTTTACGTGCTATTGGTTATGAGAGCGATAAGGATATCGTGCAAATCTTTGACCTGGCTGATGAGGTGAAGGTCAATAAGAAGAATCGACGTGAACTCGTGGGTCGCAAGCTTGCAGCACGTGTACTCAAGAGTAGGATTGAGGATTTCGTTGATGAGGACACCGGTGAGGTTGTTACTTTCGAGCGTAATGATGTGATTCTAGAACGCGAGACGATTATTACTGAAGAAAACTTCGATGATATTCTCGACACAGGTACGTCCACTGTTCTTGTACATAAGGATGCTGATGCCGCCAGCAAATATGAGATGATTTTCAATACACTGGCCAAGGATCCCAGTAACTCTGAGATCGAGGCAGTGCGTTATATCTACCGTCAGCTCCGCAACGCTGACCCTGCCGACGATGTTAGTGCCCGTGAAGTGTTCCAGAACCTTTTCTTCTCTGACAAACGTTACGACTTGGGCGAAGTAGGCCGCTATCGCATCAATAAGAAACTAGGTGAGGACATCAGCATGGATACTCGCGTACTTACTCGTGAGGACATCATCGAGATTATCAAGTACCTCATCAAGCTGGTCAACTCCAATGCCACGGTTGATGATATCGATCACCTTTCCAACCGTCGAGTACGCACCGTGGGTGAGCAGCTGGCCAACCAGTTCTCAATCGGTCTGGCTCGTATGAGCCGCACCATCCGCGAGCGAATGAACGTGCGCGACAATGAGGTGTTCACACCCACCGACCTGATCAATGCAAAGACCATTTCAAGTGTGATCAACTCATTCTTCGGCACCAACCCGTTGAGTCAGTTTATGGATCAGACCAACCCATTGGCCGAGGTAACGCACAAGCGTCGTCTGTCTGCCCTTGGTCCTGGCGGTCTGTCGCGTGAGCGTGCCGGCTTCGAGGTTCGTGACGTACACTATACCCACTACGGCCGTCTGTGCCCCATCGAGTCGCCTGAAGGCCCGAACATCGGTCTGATCTCCTCATTATGCGTCTATGCCACCATCAACGAGCTTGGCTTTATCGAGACCCCCTACCGTAAGGTGGAAAACAAGAAGGTTGACATGAAGAACGAGGATGTGGTCTACCTCACGGCTGAGGAAGAGGATGGCAGGCTGATTGCTCAGGGCAATGCACCGCTCAAGGAGGACGGAACCTTCATCCGTAGCTTCGTACACTGCCGTCTGGCTGCCGACTTCCCTGTGGTAGATCCCGATGAAGTGACACTCATGGATGTCTCACCCCAGCAGATTGCCTCTGTCAGTGCCAGTCTTATTCCGTTCCTCGAGCACGATGACGGTCACCGTGCACTGATGGGATGTAACATGATGCGCCAGGCTGTGCCCCTGCTTCATAACGACGCTCCTATCGTAGGAACAGGTCTTGAGAAGCAGGTGTGTGAAGACAGCCGCACCATGATCACTGCCGAAGGTGAAGGTGTCATCGACTATGTGGACGCCACCACCATTCGTGTGCTTTACGACCGCACCGAAGACGAGGAGTTCGTTAGCTTCGAGCCGGCCATGAAGGAATATCGCATTCCTAAGTTCCGCCGCACCAACCAGAATATGACCATCGACCTGCGTCCTATCTGCAGCAAGGGCCAGCGTGTGAAGAAGGGAGATATCCTCACCGAGGGCTATGCCACCGAGAATGGAGAGTTGGCACTGGGTCGTAACCTGCTCGTGGCCTACATGCCTTGGAAGGGTTACAATTATGAGGATGCTGTGGTTATTTCCGAACGTCTGGTACGCGAGGACGTGCTCACCTCAGTACATGTTGATGAATATTCACTCGATGTGCGTGAAACCAAGCGTGGCATGGAAGTGTTCACTAACGATATCCCCAACGTCAGTGAAGAGGCCACCAAAGACCTTGACGACAATGGTATCATCCGTGTGGGTGCCCGCGTAGAGCCGGGTGACATCATGATTGGTAAGATTTCGCCTAAGGGCGAGAGCGACCCCTCACCTGAGGAGAAACTCCTTCGCGCCATCTTCGGCGACAAGGCCGGTGACGTGAAGGACTCTTCGCTGAAGGCCAACCCCTCACTCAGCGGAGTGGTTATCGACAAGAAGCTTTTTGCACGTGCCGAGAAGACCCGCGACTCAAAGAGGCAGGATAAGGTCTTGCTCCAGAAAATCGATGAAGAGTATGAGGCCAAGAGCCATGAGCTCAAGCAGATGCTCGTCGACAAGCTCCTGACGCTCACCGACGACAAATCGTCAGAGGGCGTGAAGGACTACACAGGTGCTGAGATCATCACCAAGGGTAGCAAGTTCACCGTTGCCACGCTAATGAACCTAGAGTATGATGGCATCGAGAGCAACGGCTGGACCAACGACGACCATACCAACAGTCTCATACAGATGCTTATCATGAACTTCATCCGCAAGGACAAGCAGCTGGCAGCCGAGCAGAACCGTCGCAAGTTTGCCATCACCATCGGTGACGAGCTGCCCTCGGGTGTGCTCAAGATGGCAAAGGTATATATCGCCAAGAAGCGTAAGATCCAGGTCGGTGACAAACTCGCCGGTCGTCATGGTAACAAGGGTATCGTGTCGAAGATTGTGCGCATGGAAGACATGCCGTTCCTCGAGGACGGTCGTCCCGTGGACCTGGTGCTCAACCCGATGGGTGTGCCCTCACGTATGAACCTTGGTCAGATCTTCGAGGCCATCCTCGGTGCCGCAGGCAAGAAGATGGGTGTGAAGTTTGCCACCCCGATTTTCGATGGTGCCAAGCTCGACGACCTCAAGGAGTGGACCGACAAGGCCGGCCTGCCACACCTCTGCTCGACATACATTTACGATGGCGAGACAGGCGAGCGTTTCGACCAGCCTGCCACAGTGGGTATCACCTACTTCCTCAAGTTGGGTCATATGGTGGAGGACAAGATGCACGCCCGTTCCATCGGTCCCTACTCACTCATTACCCAGCAGCCGCTTGGCGGTAAGGCCCAGTTTGGTGGCCAGCGTTTCGGAGAGATGGAGGTATGGGCTCTTGAGGGCTTCGGCGCCAGCCACATCCTGCAAGAGATGCTCACCATCAAGAGTGACGATGTCACCGGCCGCTCCAAAGCCTACGAGGCCATCGTCAAGGGTGACCCCATGCCCACGCCTGGCATCCCTGAGTCGCTCAATGTGCTCCTCCATGAGCTCCGCGGCCTTGGACTGAGCGTGAAGTTGGATTAATAAGAACAGCGAAAAGTTATAAATATGGCTTTCAAGAAAGATACAAAGGTAAAGACTAATTTCACGAAGATTACCATTAGTCTCGCTTCTCCCGAGGAGATTAAGGAAAATTCGTATGGTGAGGTTACCAAGCCTGAGACCATCAATTATCGTACATACAAGCCTGAGCGTGACGGTCTCTTTTGTGAGAAGATCTTTGGTCCCACCAAGGACTACGAGTGCGCCTGCGGCAAGTACAAGCGCATCCGTTACAAGGGTATTGTCTGCGACCGATGCGGCGTGGAGGTCACCGAAAAGAAGGTGCGCCGTGAGCGTAGCGGTCATATCGAGCTTGTGGTGCCAGTGGCCCACATCTGGTATTTCCGCTCACTGCCCAACAAGATTGGCTACCTGCTCGGTCTGCCCACCAAGAAGCTCGATGCCGTCATCTATTACGAGAAGTATATTGTCATTCAGCCCGGTGTGCTCGCTGGTGCTAAGGATGCCGAAGGTGTGGAGGACCTCAACGGTTCGCACAAGTTCGACCTGCTCTCTGAGGAAGAGTACTTCGACATCATCGACAGCAAGGTAGATCCCAACAACGACCTGCTCGACGATGCTGACCCCAGCAAGTTCATCGCCAAGATGGGTGCCGAGGCCATCCTCGACCTGCTGGGCGATATCGACCTCGATGGTCTGAGCTACGAGTTGCGCGATCGTGCCAACAACGACTCCAGCCAGATGCGTAAGACCGAGGCCCTCAAGCGCCTGCAGGTGGTAGAGGCCTTCCGCAGCTCTACGGAGTTCAACAAGCCAGAGTGGATGATTATGAAGATTATTCCTGTCATCCCGCCTGAGCTGCGTCCGCTGGTGCCATTGGACGGTGGCCGTTTTGCTACCTCCGACCTCAACGACCTCTATCGTCGTGTCATCATCCGCAACAACCGCCTCAAGCGACTCGTCGAGATCAAGGCTCCCGAGGTCATCCTGCGCAACGAGAAACGTATGCTCCAGGAGGCTGTCGACAGCCTCTTCGACAACAGCCGTAAGGCCAGTGCCGTGAAGAGCGAGTCCAACCGCCCCCTGAAGTCGCTTTCCGACTCACTCAAGGGTAAGCAGGGACGCTTCCGTCAGAACCTGCTCGGTAAGCGTGTCGACTATTCGGCCCGTTCGGTGATTGTCGTAGGTCCCGAGCTCAACATGGGTGAGTGTGGTCTGCCCAAACTCATGGCTGCAGAGCTCTACAAGCCTTTCGTTATCCGCAAGCTCATCGAGCGCGGTATCGTGAAGACCGTCAAGAGTGCCAAGAAGATTGTTGACCGTCGCGAGCCCGTCATCTGGGATATCCTCGAGAACGTCATGAAGGGTCATCCTGTACTTCTGAACCGTGCTCCTACGCTGCACCGTCTGTCGGTAATGGCTTTCCAGCCCAAGCTCATCGAGGGCAAGGCCATTCAGCTCCACCCGCTGGCTTGTACGCCGTTCAACGCCGACTTCGACGGCGACCAGATGGCCATCCACCTGCCGCTGAGCAATGAGGCAGTGCTCGAGGCGCAGATCCTGATGCTGCAGAGCCACAACATCCTCAACCCTGCCAATGGTGCCCCTGTCACCGTGCCCTCGCAGGACATGGTGCTCGGTCTGTACTATATCACCAAGATCCGTCCCGGTGCCAAGGGCGAAGGTCTCACCTTCTATGGTCCCGAAGAAGCCATCATCGCCTTCAACGAGGGCCGTTGCGACGAGCATGCCCAGGTGAAGTGTATCGTCGACGACGTGATTGACGGCAAGCCCGTGCGCCACATGGTCGAGACTTCCATCGGACGTATCATTGTCAACGAGATTATTCCTTACGAGACCGGTTTCTTCAACGGTATCATCTCTAAGAAGTCGCTTCGCGGCCTCATCGCCGATGTTATCAAGACCGTGGGTATGGCCCGCGCCTGCTCGTTCCTCGACGGTGTGAAGAACCTCGGTTACCGCATGTCATACGTGGCTGGTCTGTCGTTCAACCTCGATGATATCATCGTGCCTACCGAGAAGGCAGAGATCGTGCAGAAGGGTCAGAACGAGGTCGATGAGGTGACTGCCAACTTCGACATGGGTCTTATCACCGACAAGGAGCGTTACAACCAGGTGATCGATGCCTGGACGCACGTCAACGACAACCTCAAGAAGGCTGTGATGAAGCACATGACCGAAGACGACCAGGGCTTCAACGCCGTGTACATGATGCTCGACTCCGGAGCCCGTGGCTCGGCCGACCAGATTGCACAGCTCGCCGGTATGCGTGGCCTCATGGCCAAGCCGCAGAAAGCCGGTGCCGAGGGCAACTCTATCATCGAGAATCCTATCTTGAACAACCTGAAGGAAGGTATGTCGGTGCAGGAATACTTTATCGCCTCACACGGTGCCCGTAAGGGTCTGGCCGATACGGCCATGAAGACTGCCGATGCCGGATACCTTACCCGTCGACTTGTCGATGTGTCGCACGACGTGATCATCAACGAGGAAGACTGTGGCACACTGCGCGGTCTTGAGTGCCGTGCCCTCAAAGATGGCGACGAGGTCATCTCTACGCTCTCCGAGCGCATCCTCGGACGTGTGTCGGTTCACGATGTCATCAACCCGCACACCAGCGAGGTTATCGTCAACGCCGGTGAAGAGATCACCGAAGACAAGGCCAAGGCCATCGAGGATGCTCAGGTCGAGGTTGTTGAGATTCGTTCGGTGCTCACCTGCGAGAGCAAGAAGGGCGTATGCCGCAAGTGCTACGGTCGCAACCTGGCCACCTCGAAGATGGTGCAGATGGGTGAGGCCGTGGGTGTCATCGCCGCACAGGCCATCGGTGAGCCTGGTACACAGCTTACCCTCCGTACCTTCCACTCGGGTGGTGTGGCCGAGAATGCCGCAGCCAACGCCAGCATCAAGGCCAAGTACGATGCCAAGCTCCGCTTCGACGGACTGCGTACCGTGCCCTTCATCGACAAGAGCGGTGAGACCGAGGTGCAGTGCCAGAAGGTTGTGAGCCGACTCGCTGAGGTGCAGTTCGTAGACCCCAACACCGATATCGTGCTCGCTACGCTCAACGTGCCCTACGGCAGCTCGCTGTTCTTCAAGAACGACGACAAGGTCAAGAAGGGCGACGTGGTATGTAAGTGGGACCCCTTCAACGCCGTTATCGTCAGCGAGTTCGCAGGTACCCTGCGTTTCCGCAACGTCATCGAGGGACTCACTTTCAAGGCCGAGACCGATGAGACCTCGGGTATGACCGAGCGTATCATCATCGAGTCGCGCGACCACAACACCATTCCTATGGTCGACATCGTCGATGCGGCCGGACAGGTGCAGGGCACCTATAGCTTCCCTGTGGGTGGTCATATCTCGAGCATCGAAGATGGCCAGACCATCGACACCGGTACCACGCTTGTGCGTATCCCGCGTTCTGTGTTCAGCGCCGGTGGTATCACCGGTGGTCTGCCTCGTGTGACCGAGCTCTTCGAGGCTCGCAATCCCTCTAACCCTGCCGTGGTATCCGAGATCGACGGTGAGGTGACCATGGGTAAGCTCAAGCGAGGCAACCGCGAGATCATCATCACTTCCAAGACAGGTGAGCAGCGCAAGTACCTCGTTCCTCTGTCACGTCAGATCCTCGTGCAGGAGCACGATGCCGTGCGCGCCGGAACGGCCCTCTCTGACGGTGAGATCACACCGGGCGACATCCTCGCCATCGAAGGTCCTACCGCCGTGCAGGAGTATATTGTCAACGAGGTGCAGAACGTATATCGTCTGCAGGGTGTGAAGATCAACGACAAGCACTTCGAGATTATCGTCCGTCAGATGATGCTCAAGGTTCGCATCGACGATCCGGGCGACACCACCTTCCTTGAGCAGCAGCTTGTCGACAAGCTCGACTTCGCCGAGGAGAACGACCGCATCTGGGGCAAGAAAGTAGTCATCGACGAGGGTGACTCCGAGACGCTCCACAAGGGACAGATTGTTTCCGCCCGCAAGTTGCGCGACGAGAACTCCAGTCTCAAGCGCCGTGATCTGCGCCCCGTACAGGTGCGCGACGCCGTGGCCGCTACCTCCACCCAGATTCTCCAGGGTATCACCCGTGCCGCCCTCGGTACCAAGAGCTTCATGAGTGCGGCCTCCTTCCAGGAGACCACCAAGGTGCTCAACGAGGCTGCCATCCGCGGTAAGGTCGACCACCTCGAGGGCATGAAGGAGAACGTGATCTGCGGACACCTCATCCCCGCAGGCACAGGTATGCGCCAGTGGGATAAGGTCATCGTGGGCTCGAAAGAAGAATACGAGCGCATGGAAGCCAACAAGAAGAACGTGCTCGACTACGCCAACCAGGTACCGGCCGAGTAATCGATTCTCCCTATAAAACAGTAAAAACGCAATCCTTGCACATGTAAGGGTTGCGTTTTTT
>CAZBQA010000046.1:0-22405 GCA_964493905.1 uncultured Prevotella sp. | reverse complement strand
AAAAGCGATAGTATGTCTTCAAAAATAAGTAACTTTGCAATATGATGAGAATAGATATTATCACTGTATTGCCCGAGATGCTCGAAGGATTTGTCAATGAGTCGATTCTGTCGAGGGCACAGAAGAAGGGACTGGCAGAGATTCATCTGCACAACCTGCGCGACTATACACGCGACAAATGGCGACGCGTGGACGACTATCCCTATGGCGGCTTTGCCGGTATGGTGATGCAATGCGAGCCCATCGACCGCTGCATCTCGACCCTGCAGGCCGAGCGCCACTACGATGACGTGATCTACGTCACGCCCGATGGCGAACGCTTCGACCAGCACATCGCCAACGAGATGAGCCTGCAGCAGAATCTCATCATCCTCTGCGGACACTACAAGGGCATCGACCAGCGCATCCGCGACCACCTCATCACCCGCGAGATCAGCGTGGGCGACTTCGTGCTCACGGGCGGCGAGCTGGCGGCGGCCATCATCGCCGACGCCGTGGTACGTGTGGTGCCCGGCGTGGTGGGCGACGAGCAGAGCGCCCTCTCCGACAGTTTCCAAGACGACCTGCTGGCTGCGCCCATCTACACCCGTCCCGCCGATTACAAGGGATGGAAGGTGCCCGACATCCTGCTGAGCGGCAACGAGGCCAAGATCAAGCAATGGGAGATGGACCAGGCCATGGAACGCACCAAGCGGCTGCGCCCCGACCTGTTGCAAAAGAAATAGCCGTCGCTCCAACCACCATACGTTTACGCGCATGAAAGCATTGCCAATATGGCTTTGCCTTCATGCGCCTTATATTTTGGGAAAGCAGGTCAAAGCACACCTGCCCACCAACAAACCAACCCGCCAACTCACCAACCCGCCTGCTTGCAGAACTGCTCGCCCTGGGCGAAGCCCTCTTCGTAGAGACGCTCGAGCTTGACCGTGTCTTTCTCGATGCGGTGTACCTCCATGGGCCGTTGCGGACGGATGCAGACGATGCGCCCCTGTTGCTCCAGGTCGTCTACGAGCTGCAGCTGCCGGTTGTAGGCCTCGATGCGATGACTAAGCACCACACGCAGCCGTGGATAGTGCTTATATATAAAAGGTGGAATCTTGCGGTCTTTGCTCGTCTCGCGGAATCCCTTGTTGCGTGTCGACACCACCACGTTGAACTGATGCCCCGTCTCGATGGCGCGCATCACGGGTATGGAGTCGACGATGCCGCCGTCGAGCAACGGCTCACCGTCGACCCACGTAATCTTGCTCACGTAGGGTAGGCTGCTCGATGCCCGGACGATGTCGAGCGCCCGCTGTCGGTCGCTCAGCTCCCGCAGGTACACAGGCCGCCCTGTATGGCAGTTGGTGGCCACCATCTCAAATCCATCGGCGTGCCGGAAATACTCATCGTAGTCGAACGGCACCAGTTCGTTGGGGAAACGGTCATAGAGCAGGTGCTGGTCGAAGATACAGCCTTGCGTCACCAGATGGCGCAGTCCGATATAGTCGTAGCGCGCCAGCATGTCGATGTTCGAGATGCGCGCGCGGCGAGGCTGCCGCGAGATATAGCTCATGCCGTTGCAGGCGCCCGCCGACACGGCAACCACATACCGGAAATACAGCTTGTGCTTCATAAAGGCATCCAGCACCCCGCTGGTGAACACACCGCGCATGCCTCCGCCTTCGAGCACCAACCCTGTATTTCTATCAAAATGCAACATATTATTATAATTTTCAGGGCAAAGTTAATCATTTTCTAATGAATCTTTCGTATCTTTGCAACAAACGTGTAAAAAAATTCTAACTATGTTTTGCAAAGAGACCTACGTGAGCCGACGCGCCGAGCTGAAGAAGCTCGTAAAGAGCGGCATCATCATACTTTTCGGCAACAACGAGGCACCGGCCAACTACCCCAACAACGGCTATGCACCGTTCCGCCAGGACTCCACATTCCTGTATTACTTCGGTCAGATCAGAGAGGGGCTGGTGGGCGTCATCGACATCGACAACGACACCGAGACGCTCGTGGGCAACGACATTTCCATCGACGACATCGTATGGTATGGCTCAGTAGACAGCGTAGGCGACCTGGCAGCCCAGGTGGGCGTGGCAAACACCGCGCTGATGAAGAGCCTCAAGACCATCTGTAACGAGGCCATGCGCCAGAAGCGTACCATACACTTCCTCCCACCCTACCGTGCCGACATCATGATCCAGGTCTTCGACCTGCTGGGCATCCATCCCAACCAGCAGAAGGAGAGCGCCTCGATGCCGCTCATCAACGCCGTGGTGAAGATGCGCTCCACCAAGACGCAGGAAGAGATCGAGGAGCTGGAGCGTGCCGCCGTCATCGGTTACCGCATGCACACCACTGCCATGCGCCTCACCAAGCCCGGCGTGACCGAGAAGTTTGTGGGCGGACAGGTGGACGGCATCGCCAACTCGTACGGCTCGAAGGTGAGCTTCCCCACCATCTTCACCCAGCACGGCGAGATCATGCACGGCAATCCCTCCACGGCCCTGCTCGAGAGCGGACGCCTCGCCCTGTGCGACTGCGGTGCCGAGACCATCAACCACTACTGCTCCGACAACACCCGCACCTTCCCCGTCAACGGCAAGTTCACACAGCGCCAGCTCGAGATCTACTCGATCGTGGAGGCCTGCCACGACCTGGCCCTCGACGTGGCCAAGCCCGGCGTGAAATATGCCGACGTACACTTTGCCATCTGCCGCCTGATGTTCGACCGCCTCAAGGAGCTCGGACTCGCCAAGGGCGACACCCAGGAGGCCGTAGCCGCCGGTGCCCACGCCATGTTTCTGCCCCACGGACTGGGCCACATGATGGGCATGGACGTACACGACATGGAGAACCTCGACCAGATCAACGTGGGCTTTGACGACGAGACGCGGCCCAACCTCGAGCAGTTTGGCACCAACTGCCTGCGCATGGGACGCCGCCTGCAAGAGGGATTTGTGGTGACCGACGAGCCCGGCATCTACTTCATTCCCGCACTCATCGACGACTGGAAGGCCAGCGGCCACTGCGCCGAGTTCCTCAACTTCGACAAGATTGAGACCTACAAGGACTTCGGCGGCATACGCATCGAGGACGACCTTCTCATCACCGCCGACGGCTGTCGCTTCATCGGCAAAGACCGCATACCCTACCACCCCGCCGACGTAGAGGCCTTCATGGCCGGCAACTAAGCCTGCCACGTTGGTCTGAAATATATTTATTCACAAAAAACACACATCGCATAATGAAAAAAACATTAGCACTGGCCCTCCTTGCTGTGATTGCCATGGGAGCCACCGCACGCACCAACAAGAAGGACAGCGTGAACCCCAACAAACCCGTATTCACCGTCATCAAGCAGAACCCCATCACCAGCGTGAAAGACCAGAACCGCTCAGGCACGTGCTGGGACTATTCCACCCTGGGATTCTTTGAGGCCGAGATCCTCAAGGCCACCGGCAAGACCTACGACCTCTGCGAGAGCTTCGTGGCCAACAAGACCTACATGGACCGCGCCATACAGGTGGTGCGCCTCCACGGCGACGCCCAGTTCTCCGAGGGCGGCAGCTGCTACGACCCGCTCTACACCATCCAGAACCACGGCATCTGCCCCGAAGACGCCATGCCGTTCCCCGGCAGCCTCTACGGCGACTCGCTCAACAACTTCGTGGAGTTCTTCTCTGTGATGACCCCTTACGTGCAGAGCGTGGCCAAGAGCACGGCCAAGAAACTCTCCGGCCAGTGGAAGGTGGGACTGCAGGGCATCCTCGATGCCTACCTGGGCAAGTGTCCCGAGAGCTTCGTCTACCAGGGCAAGACCTATACGCCGCAGAGCTTCGCCGCCAGCCTGGGCCTCGACTGGAACAACTACACCAGCTTCACCTCCTACACCCATCACCCCTTCTGGACGGCCTTCGCCGTTGAGGTGCAGGACAACTGGCGCAACCCGCTCTCATGGAACGTGCCCATCGACGACCTGGGCAAGATCATCGACAACGCCATCATGAACGGTTATACCGTGGCCTGGGGCGGCGACGTGAGCGAGGATGGCTTTACCCGCCAGGGACTGGCCTATATGTACGACACCAAGAAAATCGAGAGCCTCGAGGGCAGCGACATGGCCCGCTGGCTCAAGCTCACCAAAGACCAGAAGAAGAACATCGTCGACTCGCTCGGCGTGAACGTGCCCGAGGTGACACCCACACAAAAGATGCGCCAGGAGCGCTACGACAACTGGGAGCTCACCGACGACCACGGCATGCTCATCTACGGCATCGCCAAGGACCAGAACGGCAAGGAATACTACATGGTGAAGAACTCGTGGGGCGAGACAGGCGACTACAAAGGCATCTGGTACATGACCAAGAACTTCATCGTGGCCAACACCATGGACTTCATGGTCAACAAGAACGCCGTGCCCAAAGACATCCGCAAGAAGCTGAACTTCTGACGCACACCGTTCAGCCTACCCTATCCTCAGCCCCGGACAACACCCAGATGTTGTCCGGGGCTGATGCGTTACAGGCCGGCCAGCGTGCCACCCTGAAAGTCAACCGTTACCGCACAGATAATCCAAAGACCAGTTCTCATGGCGTCGTGGCTTGCCAATGACACCGCCGCCAAGACCTTGTCACGCTCCCCCCAGCAACAGTTGGCATCGTGGTTCGACTCGAAGCAGAGTGTACTTCGACCCAAAGCAGAGTGTACTTCGACTCGAAGCAGAGTGTGATTCGACCCGAAGCAGAATGCCGCCAATGTCACGACGCACGACCAAAGACCTGTGGCGACAGCTTCCCAAGGCAGCTCAGACCAGACGAAACACCTGCCCCCGAATGGTCGCAAGTCTTTAGACCAACATGGTGAACACATACAAGTGGCTGTCTGCCCAAAAATATCAACTTTCTGATGTCCAATCACATTAGCCATCTACCTGCCCACACCTCAGCTCCCACTGCCCGGCACCGTGGGCATGCCCCAAACGCCACGACGCTCCCCCGCTCGGGCGACACCGCAAGACGAATTGTTTGCACATTTTTTAACTTTTAACTATCTCTTGCTATCTTTTTATTTGAAAAATGTGTATCTTTGAGGCAGAAATAAAAAGAACCTATAATGCATTTCAAATGGAAATATGACCCACCTACACCAGACGAAACCCAACAAGCACAAGAATTAGGCGAAAAGCTCGGCATGAGCCCCATCCTTGCCCAGCTTCTCATCAGGCGCGGCATCACCACCGAGAGTGCCGCCAAACGATTCTTCAGGCCCCAGCTGGCCGACCTCATCAACCCTTTCCTGATGAAAGACATGGATGTGGCCGTCGACCGGCTGAACGATGCCATGGGACGCAAAGAGCGCATACTGGTCTATGGCGACTACGACGTGGACGGCTGCACGGCGGTGGCGCTGGTGTATAAGTTTCTGCAACAGTTCTACTCAAACATCGACTATTATATCCCCGACCGCTACGACGAGGGCTACGGGGTGAGCAAGAAGGGAGTGGAATATGCCAGGCAGACAGGGGTAAAACTCATCATCATTCTCGACTGTGGCATCAAGGCCATCGACGAGATAGCCTATGCCAAGAGTCTGGGCATAGACTTTATCATTTGTGACCACCACGTGCCCGACGAGGCGATGCCGCCCGCTGCGGCCATCCTCGACCCCAAGCGTCCCGACGACACCTATCCCTTCAAGGAGCTCTGCGGCTGTGGCGTAGGCTTCAAGTTTATGCAGGCCTTCGCCAAGAACAACGGCATACCTTTCTCCCGACTCATCCCGCTGCTCGACTTCTGTGCCGTGAGCATCGCCGCCGACATCGTTCACGTGGTGGACGAGAACCGCATCCTGGCCTTCCATGGGCTGAAGCAGCTCAACCAGAACCCCAACATCGGACTGAAGGCCATCATCGACATCTGTGGCCTCAACGGCCGCGATATCTCTATGAGCGACATCGTGTTCAAGATTGGGCCGCGCATCAATGCCTCGGGGCGCATGGAGAACGGCAAGGAAAGCGTGGACCTGCTGGTGGAGAAAGACTTCGGCACGGCGCTGCAGAAGGCCAAGCACATCGACGAATACAACGAGCAGCGCAAAGACATCGACAAGCAGATGACCGAGGAGGCCAACCTCATCGTGTCGAAACTCGAGAGTCAGCGCCACCACTTTAGCATCGTGCTCTACGACGAGAACTGGAAGAAGGGCGTCATTGGCATCGTGGCCTCGCGCCTCACCGAGATCTATTTCCGCCCCACGGTGGTGCTCACCCGCGACGGCGACCTGGCCACAGGGTCGGCCCGGTCGGTGATGGGCTTCGATGTCTACAGCGCCATCAAAGATTGTCGCGACCTGCTGCTCAACTTCGGCGGGCATACCTACGCCGCCGGACTGACACTGAGGTGGGACGACATCACGGCTTTCAGGAACAGGTTCCAGAAATATGTGGAGGAGCACATCCTGCCCGAACAGACCGAGGCCATGCTCCGCATTGATGCCGAGGTCGACTTCAAGGACATCTCCAAGCGGCTGCACAACGACCTGAAGCGCTTCTCGCCCTTTGGCCCGGGCAACCAGAAACCGCTGTTCTGCACGCGTGGCGTCTACGACTATGGCACGAGCAAGGTGGTGGGACGCTCGCAAGAGCACATCAAGCTCGAACTCATCGACTCGAAGTCGGGCACCGTGGTCAACGGCATCGCCTTCGGACAGAGTGCTTCGGCACGCTACATCAAGTCGAGGCGGTCGTTCGACATTGCCTATACCCTCGAAGACAACGTCTTCAAGCGCAACCAGGTGCAACTGCAGATCGAAGACATACGCCCCGCCGAAGACGACCCCATGGCAGACATCTAAGCTATCCCCACACCTTGAACGCTGACGTTTATCATCGCATACTCGAGCAATACTGGGGCTATCATGATTTCCGCGGCATTCAGCGCGAGATCATCGACAGCATAGGCTCGGGCAGAGACACCCTGGGGCTCATGCCCACCGGAGGCGGCAAGTCGCTCACCTTCCAGGTGCCTGCCCTGGCGCAAGAGGGGGTGTGCATCGTGGTGACGCCGCTCATCGCCCTGATGAAAGACCAGGTGCTGCACCTGCGCGAGCGAGGTGTCAAGGCGGCCGCCATCTATTCGGGCATGTCGAGGGCCGAGATTGTCAAGACGCTCGAAAACTGCATCTTCGGCGGCGTGAAGATTCTCTATGTATCGCCCGAGCGCATCGCCTCACAGATTTTTCAGGTCAAGCTCAGGCACATCAACGTGAGCTTCGTCACTGTGGACGAAGCCCACTGCATCAGCCAGTGGGGCTACGACTTCCGCCCCTCCTACCTCAACATCGCCGAGATACGCAGGCTCAAGCCCGAGGCCCCGGTGCTGGCCCTCACCGCCACGGCCACGCCGCAGGTCATCGGCGACATCCAGCAGCAGCTGGCCTTCCGCGCACCCAACGTCTTCCGCATGAGCTTCGAGCGCAAGAACCTGGCCTACGTCGTGCGCGACACCACCGACAAGGAGGGCGAGCTGGTGCATATCCTCCACTCGGTGCCTGGCTCGGCCATCGTCTATGTGCGCAGCCGGCGGCGCTGCAAGGACATCTCGGCCATGCTCGAGCAGCACGGCCTGTCGGCCACCTTCTACCATGCCGGACTGGAGCCCTCGGTCAAGGACGAACGACAGAAGCTGTGGCACGACAACCGGAAACGCGTCATCGTGGCCACCAACGCCTTCGGCATGGGCATCGACAAGCCCGACGTGCGGGTGGTGGTACACATCGACTGCCCCGACTCTATCGAGGCTTACTTCCAGGAGGCCGGGCGCGCAGGGCGTGACGGCCGGAAGGCTTACGCCGTGCTGCTGTGGAACAAGAGCGACCAACGCAAGCTCACCAAGCGCATCGACGACAATTTTCCGCCCAAGGAGTTTATCAGCGACGTGTACGAGCACCTGGCCTACTACTACCAGATTGGCGTGGGCAGTGGCGGCGGACACACGTTCTCGTTCGAGATCGACAAGTTCAGCATCGTCTACAAATACTTCCCCACGCTGGTTCACTCGGCCCTGCGCCTGTTGCAGAACGCGGGCTACCTCGAGTACGAGACTGACCCCGACGCCAGCGCGCGGGTGATGTTCCTGCTCGACCGCAACGAACTCTACCGCCTGCGCGAGAGCACGCCGCAGGAGGAGGCCGTCATCACGGCCTTGCTGCGCAACTACGGCGGACTGTTCACCGACTATGTCTACATCGACGAGAGTCTTGTGGCCCTGAAGGCGGGCACCGGACATCAGCAGACCTACCAGGTACTCAAGACGCTGAGCCAGCGCCGCATACTGCATTTCATCCCCCAGCGCAAGACGCCGTTCATCACCTACCGCACAGACCGGGTGGATGCCGACGAGGTGGTGCTGCCGCGGTCGGTCTACGAAGACCGCAAGGAGCAGTTCATCAAGCGCATCGACGCGATGGTCGAGTATGCCACCAACAACACCGTGTGCCGCAGCCGACAGCTGCTCAGGTATTTCGGCGAGACCGACAGCCACGACTGTGGCATCTGCGATGTGTGTCTCGACAGTCGCCCATCGGCCGACGACGGTGCTGCCGAGAAAGCCCGCCGAGAGGTGCTCGCCTTGCTGGCCGACAAGAAGAGGCACAACGTGCGCGAACTAGACCACCTGCCCCTCTCACGGTCGCAGGTCGACGAGGCCCTGCGCTACCTCATCGACGAGGAGCTCATCCACCTCGACGGCACCACCATCAGCCTCTGACCGTAGCCCATCCCACCACGATGACCAAGCTAGACCACAACAAAAAATGCCGGCCCGTTGTGCCGGCAGGTACTGAATGGTTGATGAAAAGCAGGGTCGAAAGGAGGGTATGTCAAAATGGGCATACCCTCCTTTCGCCAATATTAGTAGGCATCGCCTCTGGTAATCTCGTTCTTATCCAGTTTCTTCTTGTCGATCGACCACCACGCATACGAAGCGTAGGCAATGATCACCGGCACCAGAAGCGACACGTAGGCCATGGTGCGCAGGGTGAACTCGCTGCTGCTGCTGTTGCGGATGGTGAGCGAGCTCTGCAGGTCGGCGTTCGACGGATAGTAGGCGGTGTCGTTCCAGCCCACCATGAGGAAGAGCACGAGCACCACGAGGATGACGCCCGCGGCGGCCGGCCAGATGCCCTTGATGTAACGGGCATCGAGCAGGGTCTTGCCCAGTCCAGCCAGCAACAGCACAACGCCCACAAGGAGCACGAGGGTGAGGGGCCACATCTCAAGCATATTGTGCAGATACTTATAAGGCTCCATGAAGATCAGGCCGGTGGCGGGGTCGAAGGCATAGCCGTCTTTCACCAAGGTGCGGATGAGAAAGGCCAGAAAGAGCACCAGGAAGGCCACCCCATTGTAGAGCAGCTGTTTGCGGATGCGGCCACGGATGACCTCATCGTTCACATTATTGTTGATGTAGAGCATGCCCAGCAGGCGGGCCAACAGGAAGACGGCCGCACCGAACACCAGGTTCCACACGTCGAGCAGGGCATCGAGACCGCTGCTGGCATTGGCCCAGCGGCTGATGACGGGCTGCACGGCCATGGTCATATTGGCCTTGTCGATGATGAAGTTGCTGCCGTTGAAGAATGTAGCCACAGCGCCGCCAAGGAGCAGCGGTCCCACCACGCCATTGATGACGAGACACACCTGGAAGGTCTTGGCACCGAGGAAGTTGCCCAACTTGTTCTGAAACTCATAGCTCACGGCCTGGATCACAAACGAGAAGAGGATGAGCATCCACACCCAGTAGGCACCGCCGAAGCTGGTGCTGTAAAACAGAGGGAAGGATGCGAAGAACGCACCGCCGAAAGTGACCAGCGTGGTGAAGGTGAACTCCCACTTACGCCCGGTGGAGTTGATGAGCAGGCGTCGCTCCTCGGGCGTCTTGCCCAGTTCGAAAATCATACTGTTAGCGCCTTGCACAAACAGGAGAAAGACGAGGATGGCTGCCAGCAGCGAAACGACAAACCACCAATAGGATTGCAAAAATTCGTATGTCATAGTGCAATTTTATTATTTACCTGCATTTAACGTTCTACTTGCTCAACGGAGTGCTCCGGTCCCTTCTTGATCTGCTTGACCAAGATGTTGATCTCTACCAGCAGCATGGTGGTGAAGAGGGCCAGGAAGATAAAGAAGGTGAGGGCGATGCTGCCCGACGGGATGTCAGACACAGCCACACCCACAGGCAGCATGTCTTGGATGGTCCAAGGCTGGCGACCCATCTCGGCCACAATCCATCCCGACTCGCTGGCGATATAGGCCAAGGGGATGAGGACCACGCCCAGGATGTTGAGCCAACGCGCCTTGACGATGTCCTTCTTGTAGACAAAGAAGAGAGCCAGGGCGAAGAAGAGGATGAAGACTAGCCCCAGTCCCACCATCACACGGAAAGCCCAGAAGGTGAGGGGGATATGGGGCACGAGCTCGTGCACGTCTTTGATATACCCATAGCCAAAATACTTGATGTTCTGCTGCAGGATGGGCAGCTGGGCCTTGGCGGCAGCAGGCATCTCCTCGCCCGCCTTCTTGCCGGCCATGGCCTGACGATAGGCCTGCAGGGCCGAGATGGCCTTCTTGCCGCTGGCAATCTTCTCGGCAAACGAGGGCTCGCGGGTGCCGTCGTCGCGGGTGTAGCCCTTGATGAGGTCGTTCACGCCGGGCACATAGCCATCGGTGGTACGTGTGGCCAGCAACGACAGGGCATTGGGCACGGCCACGCGGAAGGGCGGCTCAGCCTCGTTCACATAGTCGGGCTGACCAAAGAGGCCGAGGGTCGACACGAGGGTGAGGCCTTGACTGTTGCCACCATTGTAGAGCGCCTCCATGGCGGCGAGCTTCATGGGCTGCACCTTGGCCACCCGATAGGCCGAGCCGTCGCCTGTATAAGCGGCCAGCAGCGATGCCACCAGACCCACCAGGGCACCAATCTTGATGCTCTCCTTGGCGAGCTTCTCCTCACGTTTCTTCAGCAAATACCAACAGCTCACGCCTACGGTGAAAGCGGCACCTACGATCCACGACGAGGTGATGGTGTGGCAGAACTTGTCGATGGCGAAGGGCGAGAACGCCACATCCATGAACGAGGTCATCTCGAAACGCATGGTGTCGGGGTTGAACTCTTGTCCGACGGGATACTGCATCCACGAATTGGCCACCAGGATCCACCATGCCGAGATGGTGGCACCCAGTCCGGTAAGCCACGTAGAGGCCAGATGGAATCCGCGCGACACCTTGTCCCAGCCAAAGAACATCACAGCCACAAAGGTGCTCTCCATGAAGAAGGCCACGATGCCCTCGATGGCCAGCGGTGCACCGAAGATGTCGCCCACCATCCACGAGTAGTTGCTCCAGTTGGTGCCAAACTCAAACTCTAAGATGATACCCGTGGCAACACCCATGGCAAAGTTCACGCCGAAGAGCTTCTGCCAGAACCGGGCCACGTCTTTCCAGAAGCGTTTCTTGGTACGATAGTAGCAGGTCTCTGCAATACCCATCACCACGGCGAGACCCAACGTGAGGGGCACGAACAGCCAGTGGTAGATCGCGGTCAACGCAAACTGGGCCCTAGACCAGTCGACGGTTGACGATGAAATGTCTAATAAAAGATTCAACATATAATATTTTAGTTTGATGATTTGCCTGAACGATCAAGAATCTGCTTGGAGACAAACTCCGGTTCGTGTCCTTTCTGCGCATTCTCGCCAATGAAGTTGGGGAAGAAAAAGACTTTGAGGATGGCGAACATGATAAACAACTTGACCAGTATCACAGCCCAGAGCGTCTTGCCCAAGGTCATGTTCCTGAACCCATCATAGTATAAATGAAAGGCGTCGTTTGCAAATTGCTTTAGCCTATGTTTCTTCAAAATGTCAGATTAAATGTGTTAATGCTACAAATTTAAGTAAAATTCCGTAAAGTTTGCAAGTTTATTGGATTATTTTTAATTTAAGATTATTTTAATTATACACTCCACCTTATTATATATGCGGCGCACGAAGAAAAACGCCTCTATGAAGGTTGCGGAAACAAAATAAGTAGTATATTTGCAACAGGCACCCATTCCCCACGCCTGCAGTGGCGCGGCCGGAGGTGTCCTGACATCAACAACCCTACATGAACAGAAATGATATGAAGAAAACCCTTTTGGGCCTGCTGGGCGCTATGACCACGCTCGCAGGTTGCAGCGACAAGAACATCCAGACCGTGGATGCCACACAGTTTGAACAGCTCGTGCAGGCGGGCAAGGTGCAACTGCTCGATGTACGCACGGCCAACGAATATGCCGAGGGCTTTATCCCCGGTGCCGTGAATATCGACGTCAACCAGTCGGGCTTTGTAGAGAAGGCTGAGCAGCAACTGGGCAAAGACAGGCCGGTGGCCGTCTACTGCCGGTCGGGACACCGCAGCATGGTGGGTGCCCAACAGCTGGTGAAGGCCCACTACAAGGTCATCAACCTCGACGGAGGCATCATCGCATGGAACGCCGCCGGCAAGCCGACGCGCCGGCCATAGCCCCCACCCCAAGGCTTCGCCATTGCGAAGCCTTGGCCATTTAACCAAAGTTTCGTTTTTCTTGTCAATATCAGAACAAAACTTTGCTGTCACACTTTATTTCATTTCCTTTGCAGCGAAATATCAAAATCCTACCATGTCGAATGTCATACTGACCATAACCGGCTCAGACAGCGGTGGCGGGTCGGGCATACAGGCCGACCTGAAGACCATCACCGAGATGGGATGCTACGCCATGACGGCCATCACATCCATCACCGTGCAGAACAGTCTGGGTATCCAGAGCTTCCACGACCTGCCGGCCGAGGTGGTGCGCGGACAGGTAGAGGCCATCATCAACGATGCCGAGCCCAAGGTGGTGAAGGTGGGCATGATCAGGAATGTGGAGACGCTGGAGGTCATCGTGCAGCTGCTGTGCAAGTATCAGCCCGAATATGTGATCTACGACTCCATCACGCGTACCACCAACGGTGAGGAGATCATGACCGAGGCCGTGAGAGAACAAGTGGTGCAACAGCTGCTGCCCCTCTGCTCGCTCGTCATCGTCAGACAACGGGAGCCGATGCACAGGACGCTGCCCGACGACCGCTTTTACGTACTCAACGAGACTTCGACGCACGGCGTCTCCAATGGTTTCGCCTCGGCCGTGGCCGCCTTCCTATGCCAGGGTGCCGACATGCCGGAGGCACTGCACAGGGCCGATGAGTATATCCAAGCCAAGAAGACCCAGCAGATGAACCTTCAGGGGCGGGGCGGCGAGCTCTACAACCTCTTTGTGGAGCGCGTGGACCAACAGGGACAGCAGTACCACGATGTCAACTTCTATGCCGACCTGCTCAATGTGAGCAGCCGCTACCTGGCACAGGTCACACACCGCGTGTCGGGCAAGTCGCCCAAGCAGATCATCGACCAGAAGAAAACAGAGCGGGTGAAGCTCGAATTGCAACACTCGGTGCGCTCGCTGCAGGAGATAGCCTTCGACAATGGTTTCTCATCGCAGCAGCATTTCACACGGTTCTTTAAAAAGCAGACCGGCATGGCACCCAGCGAATTTCGCAAGGCCAGGGAATGAATGGTATTATACGAACAACAAATAAAACAAGGAAAAATGAACAAAGAGAGACAAGAACTGAACCGCAACCTGGCGCAGATGCTCAAGGGTGGCGTGATCATGGACGTGACAACCCCCGAACAGGCACGCATCGCCGAAGAGGCCGGTGCCTGCGCCGTGATGGCCCTCGAGCGCATTCCGGCCGACATTCGTGCCGCGGGCGGCGTGTCGCGCATGAGCGACCCCAAGATGATCAAGGGCATACAGCAGGCTGTGAGCATCCCGGTGATGGCCAAGTGCCGCATCGGACACATTGCAGAGGCACAGGTGCTGCAGGCCATCGAGATCGACTATATCGACGAGAGCGAGGTGCTCTCGCCCGCCGACGACATCTACCACATCGACAAGACGGCCTTCGACGTGCCCTTCGTGTGTGGGGCCCGCGACCTGGGCGAGGCCCTGAGGCGCATCGCCGAGGGCGCTACCATGATACGTACCAAGGGCGAGCCGGGCACGGGCGACGTGGTGCAGGCCGTACACCACATGCGACTCATGCAGAGCCAGATCCGTGCGCTGGTGGCACAGCGCGAGGATGAGCTCTTCGAGGCCGCCAAACAGCTGCAGGTGCCCTACGACCTGGTGCGCTATGTACACGACAACGGCAAGCTGCCCGTGGTCAACTTCGCCGCTGGCGGTGTAGCCACACCGGCCGATGCCGCCCTGATGATGCAGCTCGGCGCCGAAGGCGTGTTTGTGGGCAGCGGCATCTTCAAGAGCGGCGACCCGGCCAGGCGTGCCGCGGCCATCGTCAAGGCTGTGACCAACTACAACGACCCCAACATCATCGCAGCGGTGAGCGAAGACCTCGGCGAGGCCATGGTAGGCATCAACGAGAACGAGATCCAGCTGCTCATGGCAGAAAGGGGCAAATAAATGAGGGTGGCCGTATTGGCACTACAGGGTGCCTTCATCGAACACGAGCGCATGCTGGCAGCCCTCGGCGTGGAGAGCTTCGAGGTGCGCAAGCTGGTCGACTGGCAGCAGCCCAAAGACGGACTCATCATTCCTGGCGGTGAGAGCACCACGCAGCTCAAACTACTCAGAGAACTGGGATTGCTTGAAGTCATACGCGAGGATATTGCCCATGGCCTACCTGTCTTTGGCACCTGCGCCGGCCTCATCCTGCTGGCCAAGCAGGTGGAGGGCGAGGCCTTCGACCGCCTCTCTACCATGCATACCGTGGTACGCCGCAATGCCTACGGGCGACAGCTCGGCAGCTTCTACACCCAGGGCTCCTTCAAGGGCATCGACGGCACCATACCCATGACCTTCATCCGCGCACCATACATCGCGGCCGTGGGTCCTGGCGTGGAGGTGCTGGCCGAGGTCGACGGACATATCGTGGCTGCCCGCGAGAACAACCAACTGGTGACAGCCTTCCATCCCGAGCTCAACGACTCGCTCGCCGTACACCAGCTCTTTGTGCAGATGATGTGACCCATCACCTTCACCGCACAATGGGTTGCCGATTTACCGCGGTTGGCTATCCCCGCTGCCATGGCTTGGTAGTGGGAATAGCCAACCGTGGTTGTTTGACCATCCAAAACACCCAGTAACAGGACTACCGGTTCTACGCACACTCATGAAAATAATCGGGATATCATAAGTGTGAATCATTAATATTTCGTATTTTTGTGCTATCCACGCCGCGCCGTCGAGCCATCGAGTCAGAGCGGCGACCGTCCCCTGCCCACCTGTCTTGTTGCTGTTCAAGCACAAAGCAAGATTGGGAATCGGAAAACTCATCGTACTCCTTATATACTAAAAGCACAAATCAATCGTACATTCCCGGTATATGAAAATCCTACATACCAGCGACTGGCATTTGGGCCACACGCTTTACAATTATGACCGTACAGAAGAGCAAGTCAGTATGCTACGTCAGATGGCAGCCATCGTCAGCGACCACAAGCCCGATGTTTTCTTGTTGTCGGGCGATGTCTATCACACGTCGCAACCCTCTGCTGCCGTTCAGAAGATGTTTGCCAACGCCTTGGTCGACATTTACCGTGCCCACCCGCAGATGACCATTGTCGTTACTGCCGGCAATCATGACAGTGGCTCCCGGCACGAAATCTTCAGCACCCCCTGGGAGGCGCTGAAGGTGCATGCCATAGGCACCCTGTCGAGCGACCACACCGACCACCACATCATACCCATTCCGGGCAAGGGATATGTAGTGGCTGTTCCCTATACCCACGAAAGAAACATTCCGGAAGGCTTCTTCCAGACCCTTCTCGATGAGGTGGCCCGGCAAAACACCGAGCGGCTGCCGGTGGTGATGTCGGCTCATACCACCGTGAGAGGAAGCGACTTCACAGGCCACGACCAGGTGTCCGACTATATCGTTGGCGGCATAGATACCATAGATGTAGAACAGATGGGCCGGGGCTACGATTACCTGGCACTCGGACATATCCATCATGCGCAGTTCGTACACACCGGGAGGCACCATGTGAGATACAGTGGCTCACCTATCCCCGTCAGCTTCGACGAGGCCTACCCCCACACGGTGAGCATGGTCGAGATAGATGCCCATGACGCTACACCCGTGGTGCAGGAGATTGCAATCCAAAACCCTCATCCCCTCGTCACCCTCCCCACCACAGGGGTTGCGACATGGGAAGCAGCCCAAGACCTGCTTCGCCAATTTCCCGACGATATCCCTGCCTACATCAGACTGAACGTTGAGGTCGACGACATGCTGCCGGTGGAGGCCAACGCCCAGGCGCAGGCCCTGACCCACGGCAAGCATTGCAGGTTCTGCTACATCAACGCCAAACGTAGAACGGCAAGGGCCGAGGCTTCGAGGGTGCTCACCATACAGGAGTTTCAGTCGGAGAAACCCATCGACATCGCCGCACGCTATGCCGGCGACATCGGTGTTGCCTTTGACAACCTCATGAGGGAGGTCTTCAACGAGGCCCAGCAAATGATACTTGAAGATTCGAACAACGACTAAACAGTGCAAGACCATGTACCTCCAGACACTTTCCATACACAATATTGCATCTATCGAAGATGCCATGATCGACTTTCAGGCCGAGCCCCTCAATGACAGCGAGGTGTTTCTCATCACCGGAAAAACAGGAGCTGGGAAATCAACTATCCTGGATGCCATCTGCCTGGCCCTCTATGCCGACACGCCGCGACTTGACGGTACCAAGATGCAGGGCAACACAGAAGATGGCGACAAAACGGTGAAGGTCGACGACCCACGGCAGCTGATGCGCAGAAACACGGGGAGGGCTTCTGTGATGTTGACCTTCACGGGCAACAACGGCACTCCCTACAGGGCCACATGGGCCGTGGCCCGGGCCAGAAACAAGGCAACCGGCAATATCCAGCAGAAAAGTTGGCAGCTGGAGAATCTCAACACCGGTCATACCCTGACCAACGACCAGGAAATACGTGCGGAAATCAATGCGGCCATAGGACTAGACTTCAGTCAGTTCTGTCGCACTACGATGCTCGCACAAGGCGAGTTCACGCGCTTTCTCAATAGCAAAGACAACGAGAAGGCTGAGATACTCGAAAAGCTCACAGGCGTAGACGCCTATTCGAAAATTGGTGCCAAGGTGTTTGCCGTCACCGCCCAGAAAGAACAGGCCTTGAAGCATGTCAGGCAGCAGATCGAAGACTTTAGAACGCTCAACGACGACGAGGTCGCAGCACTCAACGACAACTTGCGCAACCTCGAGATGCGCTATGCCGAACTGAAAGCAGAAAACGAGAAGGTGGCGTTCAAACGCGAATGGATCAAGACAAACGACGCTCTGGTCCAGGACGTGAGCAAGGCCGAGGAGGCACTGCGGGTGGCTACCACAGCCATTGAGGATGACACGTTCAGACGGAACGAAAGGCTTGTACAAGACTGGAATATGACCATAGACGCACGAATATGGATGACCCATATCGACAAGGCCAAGCAGACCAAGGCAAAACAGACACGAGAGCTCGGCAGTCTGGCTGATGAATTTGCCGACGTGATGGGGGCAAAGAGACAGGCCGAGCAAGAGCTGCAGGCCTTGGCAGAGGAGGTCAGGCAAGTAGACGACTTTCTGTGGGCCCAGCAGGAGAAGTCTGCCGTTTACGAGAAGGCCCAGACCATCATCGCGCATCTCAACACCATTGCCGACGGAAGAGAGGCCGCAGAAAAGAGTCAGGCGGACATGGCTCAGCAAAAGACACTGCTCGAGCATAGCCTTACCCCTGCTCTCCAACAGGCCGAGACGGCAGTCAGCAAACAGAAAGAAGCCTTCGGGCTGCTGGAGGCCAAGGTAACGACGCAAGCCGACCAACTGGCAAGGCTGAATCTCTCTGCCTTGCGCAGCAGGCGCGACAAGGTCCTCGACCAGTTGGGCCAGATCTCCGAGGCCAGACTGCACATCAACAATCTCGATGCGTTGTATGCGAAGGAAGAAAAAACGCGAAGACTGCTCGACGAGCGGAAGGATGCCATCGCACAGAAAAGGCAGGCGCTCGATGACATGAAGCCCGCAATACATGATGCCCGATTGAAAATGGACATCCAAAAAGACAACCTGGAACGACAGAGCGATACCATCAACAAGTTTGCCACTACCATGCGCCTCAAACTGAAGGTGGGCGATACCTGTCCGGTGTGCAGGCAGAGGATTGCAGTCGAACTGCCACACGAAGATGAACTCAAGCAACTGATTGTCGGACTTCAACAGGCTTACGACGAAGCGAAACAGGCGTATGAGGCCTTGAATGACAGAAAGGTAAAGGCCGAGGCCCAACTCATGGCGGAGTCAGCAGCTTACAATCGTGACCTCAGGATGTTCGACGACCACACAGATGTCAAGAAAGCCTTACAGCAAGCCCAGACCGCTTGCAAGGCATGCGGCATCGAACAATGGGGCGACACCACACTCGCGTCAATTGACGAGCTGGATACTGCGACAAAACTGGAAAAGGAGTTGCTCGATGCCAGCATCACCGAAGCAGAGAGGCAAGAAAGTCAACTCAACATCTCTAGAAAGACCCTCGAGACCAAGCGCAAAGCACTGGAGCTGTCGCAACAACAAGTTCAACTGGCAGAACGCAAGGTCAACGACTGTCGACACAAGCTGACCACGGCCCAGGTCCTCATCGAGACTAAGAACAAGGAAGTGGAAGCCGCCCAACATGCTGTGGCTCGGCTCATCAATCCCCACGCTTCCGACACCGACTGGATGACATCGCCAAGGGCGTTTGCTACCCTGCTGGAGGCCGATGCCAAGACCTACAATGCCAAACTGCAACATCAGCAAACGCTTGCACACAATCTCGCCCGCAAGAAAGAGAATGCCCAAAATGTTTCGCAAGTGGTAGATTCCATCCTCAGTGCTATGCCTTCCTGGTCAGCCATCGAGCCTACCTCCCACCCCAACACCGATCATCTGCTTGCCCAGGTCAACAAGGTCAACACGTCCCTGGCCTCCACCCTCGCCCAGTTGCAAACGGCACAAGAAACCATTGACGACAACCAAGAAAGGCTGAGCAAGTTTCTAGATGACCATAGCCCACTAGACCTTGTACGGCTGGGCACAATCAACCGCATGTCTGCCGATGACATCACCCAACTCAATGCCTCGATACGCAGAGCACGCGAGAACGTGCTGTCTAAGCAGACCCTGCTGGCCAAGATGAGAAACCTGCATGAGGAGCATCTCAAAAAGCAGCCACCGCTGGCGCAAGATGAGACAGAGGAGGCGCTTACCAGACAAATGGACCTTTTGGAGAATCAGAAGAAGAAGATTGACTTCCAACAAGGCAGCATCCATCAGACTCTCAAAGACGACCAAGAGAAAAGGGTACGCCTTGGAACGCTGCTGAGCGATGCGGAGAGCAAGAAGGCCGACTACGAGAAGTGGTCGCGCATGAACCAGCTGATTGGTGATGCCACCGGCAGCAAGTTTCGTAAGATTGCCCAGAGCTATGTCTTGGCTACGCTGATCAGGGCCGCCAACAATTATATGAAGACCCTCACCCAACGCTATGTCCTTAAAGTCACGCCCGGCACATTCGTCATCACCCTCGAAGATGCCTACCAAGGCTTCGTGTCGCGTGCCGCAACCACCATCTCGGGCGGTGAGAGCTTTCTCGTTTCGCTCTCACTGGCCTTGGCCCTCAGCGACATCGGACAGACGTTATCCGTAGACACCCTATTCATCGACGAGGGCTTTGGCACACTCAGCGGCGAACCGCTGCAAAATGCCATCAACACCCTGCGCTCGCTCCATACCATCAACGGGCGTCGTGTCGGCATCATCAGCCACGTAGAAGAACTGAAGGAACGCATACCCGTACAGATACAGGTCATTCAAGAGGGCAACAACTCAAGCAGCACCGTCAAGATCATACCCCAAAACAACGGGGAGGAGCTTACATCCATCAAGTGATCAGACCCAAAAAAAGCGATGGCCTTCACAGGCAACCGCTCCAAATCTTCAATAGGTATTAGTTCCTTTTAAGGTAAAAAGATTGTTTTCAGGATAACACTGCAAAGTTAACATATTTTTCCTACAATGCAAATTTTTATCAGAGATTTTTGTGTGAACTATTAAAAATAGTTATTACCTTATGATATGTTACGTAAGAAAGAGAAATCATGTGTAGTTGTTTCCTCGAATCAACCAAATGATTCCAGCTAATATATTGCAATCAGTAAAACACTTCCGTAAACCAACAATAAATCCCAGCTCTAGGCTGGGATTTATCGCGTATTAAGAATGGAAATTAATCTTCCCAAGGGTCAAAATTAGATGATATTGGATACCATTCTTGTTGTTTCGCAAGTTGATCGCTTTGATCGGGATTACTGGACTCAGCGGTAGAACCGCTAGCAACACCATTGCTGTCATTCAGCAACTGGTTCTCTATTGCTACCTTTATCAGGAGCGTTTCTGGTTGCAGATATATAGATTTCATAAGTTTAATAATGATTTAATGAACAATGATTTTCCTTCCTTGATAAATGTAGATACCTTTTGTGGGATGTGCCACTTCTACACCTTGGAGCGTATAATAACGAGCGGGTTGTTGCTGGTGTTGAGTAGAAGTAACAGATTGGATACCCGTCGTCACACCATAACCTAGCAAATCCTCGCCATTGAACAACATATAGACCATCTTGGCGGCAGATATTTCAGGTTCATTCTGAACCGAGGTGCTTGCACGACTTGTAGCCTTAGCACCGGTAGAATAACCCACACCATCCAGACTGGCATCAGGCTGCACTGTAGCAGGCAAGGCCAGGTAAGCCTTTCGGATGAGATTGCCGAATGTGGAGTTCTGCAGACTACGATAGAATCCCAATGTTTTGGTACCATCACCGTCAAGATCCTTATAGGCAAAATAGTAGTTGCGGAAGGTTACTACCCCATCTTGCTGGGTGACAGGCCCCAACAAGACAGATGTCTGTTCGGCCACCAAATAATTCGTGGCAGGAGTCATACCTGTGGCCGTTGCCTTTTCCATGGAAATGATATTACCCACTTTGATGCTCGAATCGTCGAAACGGTCGTCAAAGTTGATGCCCGTAGCATCCGGGTCGCAAATCAACAGCACACCTGTATTGGCAGGAATAACTCCATCGGTAATAGCCGTCATGCTCAGCACGTGAGTATCAGCGTCATAGCTTGTTGCATAATACGCAGTTAAGCCCTTAGGAATCACGCGTGCGTAATAGTCGCTATAGGTACGCATCAACTTTCCATCGATAAGCGTTGTAGTCTGTGACTGCAAGAGCTTGTAAATGGGTTCACCCGTACCTGTCTCGTATTTAGAAATGTAAATCGCTTTATAGGTTCCTTTACCCGAAGGGTCATTATGCAGATTAGATATCGTGTTATCCGTACCATTACCATTGTAGAATTTCTCGGTAAAGGTGGTAGGATCACTATTCTCCAGCTGTACACCTGACAACGACCAAACCTTCGTCTCAGGGTCATAGACCATCTTGGTATCCTCTGTCACGGTACCACCCTTGAAATAGACGTGGGTAGCCTGGTCGGATGCTGCCGCATGGATAATTACCTCTTGTCTCGGAGCACCTGCAAATACGATCGTACCTGCATCATTCAGACCCAACACGTTTGCTTCCAAGGAATATGTTCCTGTCTCACCGTTATATGGAACGTTCTCCGTCCCGCCAGTTACGTTTTCCTGTACCTTCTGTGTCGTCACACTTGAACTACCGTTGTTACTAAGGTTTGCAGTGCTGCTGCCGTACCAATGATACCCGTCTGACAACTTATAGGTAATACCATTGGTCATTGTCACAAGGCCCATATAGTTGTTGTTGTAATTATTGGGGTCCTGGTTGGTATCTATCAAGTAGTCTCCATCGAAAATATAGCTGTTGTCACTGCTCAAGAAATAAAGCACGCGCACATCCGGCGTAGATTTGATACTCCATTTTGGATTGGCCGGATCGGTTACATCTAGCGTCATCAAATAGGAGCCGCCGTTATTTGTATTACCGCGAGTTGATTTATTGGCCACCAGCTGCCACTGAGCATAACCACCGGTATAGTAGGCAGGCGTTTCCGGCACATCTGTCTGGTTCACCACATAGTTCGCGCCTGTATTTGTAGGCCTAATGACCTTGCTCCAGTCCGCATTTCCCGATGGGTTAATGACGAAGCCTACGGAATAGCCTGACTTGTAATTAACTAAAGTTTCCCACCCTTTATTTTATGGGGCTTTCGCGATGAGTACTCTTC
>CAZBQA010000045.1:8882-22504 GCA_964493905.1 uncultured Prevotella sp. | reverse complement strand
ATTGTGCCTTTCTTCCTTTGTCATGGTTATAAGTTCAGTTCATCGACAGATGTTTAATTTCTTTTTACAAAAGTAGAATTTTCGTTTGATATTTCAACAAAATGATTGTGGTTTAACAGAATATTAACAATCGCTTCAAGTGTATGTTTGCACCGTGACGCCTTTCGTTTTAGATGCTCTCTTGTCGTGACTTGTGGCATGGCTCTTCGTAACGAAAGTCAATCGGCCTCGTTTAACAGTGGTTGTGTTTGGTGGGACGGTTTGGTGTCAGATAAGTTGAAGACGTGGGCGATATGTGGGCTGGTATGTGTTGTCGTCCAGTAGGTCGTTAATAACTTGTGCTTTATCATGTGGGTTGAAGGTCTTTTTGGGGAAGTTTTGTGTCAGATAGTAGTGGTTATGTAGTTGTTTTGTGTTAGGTTTCGGTTTGTGTTTTGTCTAGGATGGTCTTCTTTTCGTTGGGTGGGGTGTCGCGCGTCTAAGTTTAAAACCTGTGGGTTTGAGTGGCCGGAAGGATGGTGTTATTAAAGTATGTTAAAAAACCGGAAAATAATACCAAATTCTTGAAGAATAACATATCTTTGCGTCAATAATCTTTCCTTACGAAATAAAACTAAAAAGAAATACGATATTTTATACTTCGAAATCATAACGTAAAGTTGTCCAGACGGTATTGTTGAAACAAAATGAGGAATGATCCAGCCTCTGACCAAGTGAATGGTAGCTCACCGTGAAAGGTGCAGACTTATATTCTGTTGACATCGGGCAAGCACACACCGTAAAAATCTATGAACTCAACTTTATAACTATTAACATACAACGTAAATATGTGGAATTTTTTAGCTCCCCCGGCTTTCAAGCCTGAACTCACGGGTCAGGATGTAGACGCAAGGTACAAAAGCCTGCGCCTGCAGGTATTTTTGGGTATCTTTATTGGCTACGCAGGATTCTATATTGTGCGCAAGAATTTTTCGATGGCCATCCCTATGCTTGCATCGTTTGGTTTCGAGAAAGGCGAACTGGGTGTGGTACTCTCCATGAATGCCATTGCCTATGGCTTCTCCAAGTTTATCATGGCCAGTGTGTCCGACCGCAGCAATGCCCAGCGTTTCCTGCCCATCGGACTCGTGCTTGCAGCCTTGTCGATGATGTTCATGATTGTTCCGATACAATGGATTGGTGCCGAACACAAGTCGTGGGCCATCGTCATGATGGCTGCCCTCAACTTCTTGGTAGGCTGGTTCAATGGTATGGGCTGGCCTCCGTGCGGCCGTGTGATGACCCATTGGTTCTCGATCAAGGAGCGTGGCACGTGGATGTCGGTGTGGAACTGTGCCCACAATGTTGGTGGTGCACTCGTCGGTCCTGTCTCGGTCTATGGTGCCCTTTGGTTTGGCAACTGGTTCTATGGAGCCGACACCAGCCGCTATTTCCTCATCGGCACCTATCTTTTCCCGGCTTGTATCTCCATCTTCATTGCATTGATGGCCTACTTGCTCATTCGTGACACCCCGCAGTCGTGCGGGCTGCCTTCGATAGAGAAGTGGCGTAATGATTATTCGAAGACCTATTCCGAAAAGTCAGAGGAGGTGCTGACCACGACCGAGATTTTCAAGACCGTGCTCAACAACCGTTTTCTCTGGTACATCGCCTTTGCCAACGCCTTCGTTTATATGGTGCGTTACGGCTGTCTCGACTGGGCTCCCACCATCTTGACCGAGCGTGGCATCGATATTAAGAATGCGGGCTGGGCCTACTTTTCCTATGAAATGGCCGCCGTTCCTGGCACGCTGATATGCGGCTGGCTGAGCGACAAGGTGTTTCACGGACGCCGTGCGCTACCCACCATTCTGTTCATGCTGGTGGTGGCTGTGTTCATCTTCATATACTGGCAATTCCTCGATAACATCAACGTTGTGCTGATGTGTCTCATTGCTATCGGGTTCTTCATCTACGGCCCAGTGATGCTCATTGGCGTGCAGGCCCTCGACCTGGCACCCAAGAACGCCGCCGGTACGGCTGCCGGTCTCACCGGTTTCATGGGCTACGTTCTGGGAACGGCACTTCTGGCCAACATCGTCATCGGGTACGTGGCAGAGCATGCAGGCTGGAACTGGACATTCGTGCTGCTCATCGGTGCGTGCGTGTTGTCTATTGTCTTCATGGCGCTGACCTACAAAGAGGAACAGTACCTTGTCAATAAAGAAAAATAATACAAGAGAAATAAACATAACAGTATAAACCTATCTAAACTTACAACAATGATGAAGAGTCTTTATCGAGTAGGACTTGTGGGCATAGCTGCCTTGTCAGTCTTTACTTCTTGTTCGGATGAGCAGGAATTTACTAATGAAAACACCGTTGCCAAGAGAATTGTTGTTCAGCAAATCTCTCCCGAAATGGCCAAGGTGAGAGATTATGTACCCTTGTATGCCTGTATAGCGCATCGTGGCTCCACCTTCTGGGCTCCCGAGGAGACCGAATCCGCCTGGCGCTGGGCACGCAACATGGGTGCCGACTATCTTGAGAGCGACCTCCAGGCCACCAAGGAGTGCGGGATCCTGGCCAACCACGACGAGAACCTCAAGCGCACCACCAACATCGAGGACGTATTCTCAGATGAGGTGCCTTCCATCCGTAAGGACTTTTACCGGAGTTTCCGCAACGCTGACGGGAGTCAGCACTTTACCGAGGCAGACATCAACGCTCAGTATGAGCGCGATATTAAAGATTTCCGTTCCAACTATACCTTATCTTACTACTATGCAGAACTTCTGATGCTCGATGCCGGTAAATGGTTCAACGATGCCACTCCTGAGCAGGCCCGTTCTTCTTTTGCTGCCAAAAACAACGGCAAGGTAGTGTATCGTGGTGGTGTGCCCTCCATCCAGTATGCCGATGGTCAGTATGTGTCGGCCCTTCAGGATCAGATCAACTATGCCATGGGCAAGAAGCTCAACCGCGATGCCTCTGGCCGAAGGGTGCTGACCTACAAGATCAAGGATGAGTACAAGGACATGACGCTCGCCGAGATCTACGATGCCGCCAGATCGGCCGTGAAGATCGACGACCAGGCAGTGAAGTGTTCGAAAGCTGCCAAGTACATGGACTTCGTGGAGTACAGCTTCGGTGACAAGAACGGCTCGACAGCCTACGTGGCCGACGAGAAGGACAATGGTAACCGTCCGGGTATCTATCCCGAGTTCAAGGAGTCGTGGCTCAATCCCAAAGACATCGAGATCCGTGTCTACAACATCCTGGCCCAGTGGGGATGGAACATCATCACTGCTCCCGAGCCCGAGAATGCACCGTTCTACAAGGCAGGCAAGGTGAACGTGGCCCGGCTCTCTCTGGCGCACCCAACAACTATCCTGAGATGAACAAGCCCTGGCAGGCCTATATGATCCGCAAGTCGGGTATGCTCAACCATCCCTATTCGTTCGACTCTGACGCACAGATGAAGAAGTATATGGGTTATTTTGTCAACTTCTGGGGCGAGAATCCCACCGAGTTTGACGACTTGCTGAATGTCACAGTACCGGCTACACCCTACACCACCTTCACCGACAAGAGCACCCATCCGGTGTATATGGACGGTTTCTTTACCAATCGCTCAGAGATCTCCATCAAGTATATGATTGAGAACGGATTCCGTTGCAACTCTAAGCTCGACAACCCGTTCCATCCCGGTCAGACCTACGACAACTCTCAGGCACCGTCTGCCGTACCTAATGCCAATGACGTGCTCAACGCCCTGGGTTACTAATGCGATGTGCGTAAAAATAGTAATAACTGTATTTTAATAAAAGCAAGTCTAATGAAAAAATATATTTTGATGCCTGTATTGGCACTTTGCACCCTTGGGGCAACAGCTCAGGACTTCGACTCCAAGCCCACTGTAACGATCGACAAGGAGAACGAAGACCTCCACTTCACCGTTGGCGCGCGCTTCATGGCCGACGCTGCCTACTATCACACTGACTTCACGCCCATGCAGAGCGGTGCCTCGATTACCGATGCACGCATCCGCACCTCGCTGACCTACAAGGATTGGTACTTCTATGCCGACTTCGGTTTCGGTGGTGGACAGTTCAGTCAGAAGAACATTTTCATGCAGTACTCCGTTGCCGATAAAGACGGCGGTCGCCATGCCATCAAGGGCGGCTACTACAACGACCCTGCCGGGTCCATGGCCCGCAACACCTCGCTGGGCAGCTACCACTTCATCTCGCGTCCAGGCGTCTCTAATGCGCTGGGTGAGGGACGTGAGCTGGGTATTACCTATAAGTACACCAACGACAAGTTCATGGCCTACCAGGGTGTGTTCACTGAGAACCAATATAATAAGGTGGAGGCTGGCTACACTGGCCTGGTGCTTGCCGGGCGTTACCTCTATCGCCCCATTGCCGACGAGCATCAGACGTTGCACGTGGGTGCCAACATCCGTTACCAGCACATGGGTGGCGGCGTGGCCGAGAACAATGTGCTGAAGAAGACCCTGAACCTGGCACAGTCGCTCGAGACCTTTGTCGATGAAGACGAGCAGTTTATGTCGTGCTCGTTGCCCTGGGCAGAGAACGTGATCGATGCCGGAGCAGAGGTGTTGTACCACAACCAGAAGTTTTTCGCCCGTGGCGAATATCTCTATAAGCATGTCACCAAGAAGCGCGACTCCAAGACCATCTTCGATGCCTCTAACAACAACATCGATACCTGGGGCACCCTCGATGCCTGGGAGGCTGCCAATCCGCTGCGCAGCAACAACTTCCATGGTGGATACGTGGAGGCAGGCTATCTCATCTTTGGCAATCCCTACAGCTACGACAAGCAGGAGGGTGTACTCAAGGGTATGAGCGGTCGTTCGCTGGAAGTGGTGGCCCGCTTCAACTATACCGGCCTGAATGACATCGTTAAAGGCGAGTACTTCTCTGCAGGCCGCAACCAGTACTATCCCAATGGCTACATGGAGGACTGGCCTTATGCTTCGTCGAGCGTGGGTGGCGGTGCCGTGCGTTCTTATACGGTGGGTCTGAACTATAGCTTCAACCGTTTCGCACAGGTCATGTTCGACTATACCTATCACAAGTTGAACAAGGATTTCTTGCCTTACGACAAGAACTTCCATCAGGTGCAGGCTCGTCTGCAGTTTGTATTCTAATTAGAAAGCATGGTTATCCAGGCAGTCCCTGACAGTCGCAATGACTGTCAGGGGCTGCTGCTTTTGGTGGGTTGGGTAGAAAGAAGGCTTGTGGGCAAGAGGGGTGGCGTGAAGGTGTAACAGCGTGAAAGTGGACTGTTGCGAAAGTGTGTAGCCTACTCCCTGTGTGCAAAACATAATAAGAGGATGCACCGTTGTCGATGCATCCTCGTCAATGGGTTGAGGTCGTGAATGACGTTTGCAGGCGATGGTTCGCCGTGCAGCCTCAGAACTGGTTCTCGACAATGTCGGTCAGCACATCCTTGATGTCCAGGCCTGCTGCCTTCACCTGCTGGGGAATGAAGCTCGTGGCGGTCATGCCCGGTGTGGTGTTCACCTCGAGCATGTTCACTTTGTCGTGCCCTTCGGCATCCTTGGTGATGATGTAGTCGATGCGGATGATGCCGTTGCAGTGAAGGATATCGTAGATGCGGCTGGTCTCCTCAGCCACCTTGCGTGCCGTCTCTTCAGAGAGGCGTGCAGGTGTGATCTCCTGCACCTGGCCGTTGTACTTCGCATCATAGTCGAAGAACTCGTTACTGGTCACCACCTCGGTGGCCGGCAGCACCACCGACTTGTCGTGCGTCTTGTAGCATCCGATCGAGATCTCGGTACCTTCCATATACTGTTCCACCATTACCTCGTCACTCTCCATGAAGGCCACGCGCAGGGCGGGAGCCAGCTGGTCGGCGTTCTTCACCTTCGACACGCCGAAGCTCGAGCCGTCGGCGGCGGGCTTGACAAACACCGGCATGCCCAGCCGCTTCTCGATGGCCTTCTCATCGTAGTCGTCCTCGCGGCGCAGCAGGATGCTGTCGGCTACGTTCACGCCGAAGGCGCGCAGATAGTTGTTGAGCACATACTTGTCGAAAGTCATAGCCTCGACGAGCACGCCGCTGGTAGAGTAGGGCATGTGGATGAGGTCGAAATATCCCTGCATGATGCCGTTCTCGCCCGGTGTGCCGTGTATGGTGATATAGGCATAGTCGAAGACCACGGCCTTGCCCGTCTTGTCGATGAACGAGAAGTCGTTGCGGTCGATGCGTGCCGTGTCGCCGTCGTCGAAGTTCACGTGCCAGTCCTGGCCCTTGACGTCGACGACATACACGTTGTAACGTTCTTTGTCGAAGAAGGAATACAAGCCCTGTGCAGAGCGCAGCGACACATCGTGCTCTGAGGAGTCGCCACCACATACGATGGCAATGTTTCTCTTTAGTTCTTTCATTATCTATCAGTGTTTTAATATGCTTAATGCTTGTTGTAGTCACCCGCTCCTACTGCTCGTGGCCCGATGCCGGGTGGCCGTTCAGGCGAAGGTGTCTTGTGTGGTGCCTTTGATAAACTGCCGCCACTTGTCGATGAGCGCGGCGAAGTCGGCGGGCCACTCCGAGTCGAAGTCCATCTGTTGCCCTGTGGTGGGATGCCTGAACCCCAGCGTCTTGGCGTGCAAGGCCTGCCTGGGGCACAGCCTGAACCCGTTTTGGATGAACGCCTTGTAGGTGGTACTTCGTTGTCCGCGCAGAATCTCAGTGCCCCCATAACGCTCGTCGCCGAAGAGCGGGTGCCCGATGTGCTTCATGTGGGCGCGTATCTGGTGGGTGCGGCCTGTCTCGAGCACACACTCAACGAGCGTGGTATAGCCAAACCGCTCGAGCACGCGGTAGTGGGTCACGGCCGGCTTGCCGATGCCCGATTCGGGGTCGAACACCCTCATGCGCAGCCGGTCTTTGGGGTCGCGGCCGATGTTGCCCTCTATGCGGCCGGTGTCTTCGGCCAGGTTGCCCCACACCAGGGCATGGTAGGAGCGGTGGGTGGTCTTGTTGAAGAACTGCTTGCCCAGCGCCGTCTTGGCGTCGGCCGTCTTGGCCACCACCATCAGTCCGCTCGTGTCCTTGTCGATGCGGTGTACCAGTCCCACGGCCGGGTCGTTGGGGTCGAAGGTCTCCAGGCTGCGCAGGTGCCATGCCACGGCATTGATGAGCGTGCCGGTGAAGTTGCCTGCTCCGGGGTGTACCACCATGCCGGCCGCCTTGTTGACCACCATCAGCTCGCTGTCCTCGTAGACGATGTTCAGCGGGAGGTCTTCGGGAAAGATGCTTGTGTCGTGCTTGGGGCGGTCGAGCATCAGGGTGATGATGTCGAGCGGCCTAATTTTGTAGTTGCTCTTCACGGCCTTGCCGTTGACGAAGATGCAACCTGCGTCGGCGGCCGTCTGTATGCGGTTGCGACTGGAGTGCTGCATCTTCTCGGCCAGAAACTTGTCGATGCGCACCGGTGCCTGTCCGGCGTCGACCTCCACTTTCCAGTGCTCGTAGCGTTGGGGGGCGGCATCGGCGGGGGCGGGAGCCTCTGCTTGCAGCTCGTCGTCGTCGAGCAGGTCTATGTCGTCGGTATATGTCATGTTGGTGGGTTGGTGGGTTGGTGGGTTGGAGAGTTGGTTACGGTGTGTGGCGGGCAGGCTCGCCGGTGGTCTCGGAGGATGTCTCCGATGATTCGGAGGGCGGTGCCGTCACCTCTTCAAACTGGTCGATGTCACCCCCCTCGGTCGTGTTGTCGGGCTCGGTATATACCGGGTCTACATAGTTTACCGAGTCGCTGGCGTCGCGCATGCCGTTGCCCACCTGTATGATGAGCTTGGCATCTACCGGAATCTTGTCGCCGTAGGCCACGTGCTTGCCGTTGACCAGGATGCCGTACACCCAGTCTTTCTCTCCGGGGATAAATTGTGGCGTGCCCAGCTTGAACCCGATGGCCGTGAGCCGGGCCATGGCCTCGCGCAGCGAGCTGTTGTCGATGATGTCGGGCAGGGTGATGGTGGGCGAGTTGGCAGCGTTGATGATGACATACACCACATGTCCCGACTTCACCCTGGCCCCGGCCTCGGGCCATTGCTCCAGGATGTAGTCAGCCGGCAGCGTCTTGACATATCCGGTGTCCGACACCACGATGTCCAGTCCCAGACGGTCGAGTGTCTCGGCCGCCTGACGGTAGTCTTTGTGTACCAATCTGGGCACCGGTATCGACTCGCCGTGATGGGTGTACACGCCAATGCCGTACCACGCGCCCACCACAAGCAGCACCACCACGGCGGCCATGGCTGCCAGGTTGCCCCAGAGATAGGTGCTCTTGAACTTGGCTAGGAATTGTGATGGGGTCATCGCTGTCTCTTTTTGTGTACAAAGATAGTGCAAATCGCGTGAAGTGCAAAGCGCACCGCTGTTTTTTTATCGCTTGGCCTGTTCAAAAACCTTTTGCCAAGGCATTGGGGGTGGCGCTCTGGCACATGGGCCCTTGGGCACGCGCATGGCTTTCGTCACAATAATCGCATGCGAAGGGGATGGCGTTCGACAGAAAATGTGTAATTTTGCATCATCCCGGCTGACGGGCACAACGATGCCGACAGACTGTCGGGACAGAAGTATCATGAGAGTCTACAACAAAGAAGAGGCGCGCGAGCGGATCAACTGGCTTGCCCGGGCAGGCCGCGAGTTTGTTTTTATCATCAACTATGCACAGACACAGGCCTATATAAAAGAGGTGTGCGACATCGACAGCGATGAGCTGCTGGTCAGCTTCCCACACTTCAGCAATGTGCCGCCAGGCCTTCGGCCTTCAGCCCTTCCGCTCGAATGGCGGGCCGTGGTGCCCGACCGCGCGGCCTACGGGAGGAGCATCCAACTCGTGAAGCGCAACATCAGGGCCGGCAACAGCTACCTCACCAACCTGACCTGCAAGATGCCCGTGACCACCAACATAGGACTGCGCGAGCTCTTCCTGCGCTCAGAGGCCCGCTACCGCTGCTGGCTGCGCGACCGTTTCGTGTGTTTCTCGCCCGAGACCTTCGTCACCATCGACGGCGGCACCATCAGTTCGTTTCCCATGAAGGGCACCTGTGACGCCTCGCTGCCCGATGCCGAGGCCACGCTGATGGCCAACGCCAAGGAGGCTGCCGAGCACGCCACCATCGTCGACCTTATCCGCAACGACCTCAGCCAGGTGGCCGACGAGGTGCGCGTGAGCCGCTATCGCTATGTGGATTGGCTGCACACCAGCCACGGCCCGTTGCTGCAGACCAGCTCCGAGATCACCGGCGAGCTCACGCCCCATTACCGTCAGCACCTGGGCAACCTGCTCTTCAAGCTCCTGCCTGCGGGGTCGATCACCGGTGCCCCCAAGCCCATGACCATGCAGATCATCAGCGAGGCCGAGGGTTACGACCGCGGGTTCTATACCGGCATCATGGGCCATTATGCGGCGGGCAGGGTCGACAGCGCGGTGATGATACGCTTCGTCGACCAGGAGGACGGCCTGCTTTACTACAAGGCCGGCGGTGGCATCACCGCCTACAGCAACGATGACGACGAATACCAGGAAGTAATACAAAAAGTATATGTGCCTATTCATTGAGACCATCAGGGTGGAGGAGGGCCACATGCCGTTCCTCGATGCCCACCTCGACCGTGTGCGCCGCACCCGCCAGCAGTTCTGGGGCAGCAGCGCCGCGGTCACCGCTGCCGACCTGGCGCCTGTGGTTCAGCCCCACGGCCTGTGCAAGCTGCGGTTTGTGTATGATGCCACGCGGGTCTACGACCTCAGCTGCACGCCCTATGAGCGGCGCGAAGTGCGCTCGCTGCAGCTCGTTGACGGCGGCACGGTGAGCTACGCCTACAAGCAGGCCGACCGCCGGGCCCTCGACCAGCTCAGGGCCCGGCGCGGCAGCTGCGACGAGGTGCTGATCGTGAAAGACGGCTTTGTCACCGACACCTCGTACACCAATGTCGCTTTCTACGACGGCCGGCGCTGGGTCACGCCCCACACCCCGCTGCTCGCCGGCACGCGTCGCGCCCACCTGCTCCGGCAGGGCCGCATCACCGAGGCGCCCGTCACCCCTGCCGACATCCTCGGCTACACCCACGTGGCCTTGTTCAACGCCATGATCGACCTGGGCGAGCTGGTGCTGCCCACCACTGGTGTGCTGCCGCTCGGTGGCAAGGGGTAGTGGGCAGGCGGGTGCCCGGTCGGGGGCGTGGTCGGGATGTCCTTCGTTTCCCCGGCACGGTCTGCCGGGCACGACAAAGGAGGGGGCGTCAAGACTAGCTTGACGCCCCCTCCTTTGTCGTCGGTGACCTGACGGCGGAAATTACTTTCCGTGGTGCTCGTCAGATACGGTCAACTTCTTGCGGCCATGGGCACGACGAGAAGCCAGCACGCGACGGCCGTTCTTGGTTGCCATTCTCTCGCGGAAACCGTGCTTGTTCACGCGGCGACGATTGTGAGGCTGAAATGTTCTTTTCATTTTATTGCTTTATTTAATTTATTATTGTATGCGTATTACGATAGCAACGAGCCGAATGGCCCCGTTTGGGCTGCAAAATTACTCATAATTTTCGAAATAGCAAAGAATTAAGCGATTTTTCGCCCGCTTTTCGATGTTTTTTTATAAAATAGTCGTAACTTTGCACCCGCAAAATCGACAATAACAAATTTAAAGCATAACACAATGATCAATTCACAGGAAATCAAAATCGGAACCTGCATCCGCATGGATGGTGGTATCTGGAAGTGTGTTGACTTTCAGCACCGTAAGCCGGGCAAGGGCAACACCGTGATGAATACCAAGCTCAAGAACGTGGCCGACGGCCGTGTGCTGGAGCGTACCTTCCAGGTAGGTTTCAAGCTCGATGACGTGCGCGTGGAGCACCGTCCCTACCAGTATCTCTACGAGGATGCCACAGGTTGCATCTTCATGAACCAGGAGACCTTCGAGCAGATTCCTATTGCCAAGGATATGATTACCGGCGCCGACTTCATGAAGGAAGGTGACATCGTAGATGTGCAGACCGACACCTCTGACGGTACCATCCTCTCGGCCGAGATGCCCATCAAGACCAACCTCGTCATCACCCACAGTGAGCCCGGCGTGAAGGGCAACACCGCCACCAACGCCACCAAGCCTGCCACCCTGGAGACCGGTGCAGAGATTCGCGTGCCCCTCTTCATCAACGAGGGCGAGCTCATCACCGTCGACACTCGTGACGGCAGCTACGTGGGTCGCGTGACCGAGAAGTAATTTAAGGTAAGAAGGTAAAGGGTAAAAGGTTAAGGGTGTTGCACGTTTGCTACGCCTGCGGCTTTTTACCCTTTTTGTTTTTTACCTTCGCCCCACGCCTGTTAACTGACGCCTATCACCCAACGCCTTATGAAATACTCCTTCATCATCCCCGTTTTCAATCGTCCCGACGAAGTAGATGAACTGCTCGACAGTCTCACGCGCCAGCGTGTTTCTGACTTTGAGGTCATCATCGTAGAAGATGGTTCGCAGACTCCTTGCCAGGAGGTGTGTCGCAAGTATGACGGCCGCCTCAACCTAAAGTATTTCATGAAAGAAAACAGCGGTCCGGGTCAGAGCCGCAACTACGGTGTGGAAAGGGCGCAAGGCGAATATGTCATTATTCTCGACTCTGATGTGGTGGTGCCCGAAGACTATCTCGCTGAGGTAGGTGCCGAGCTGCAGCGCGACCCCTGCGACGCCTTCGGTGGTCCCGACCGCGCGCACCCTTCATTTACGCGCACGCAGAAAGCCATCTCTTACTCCATGACGAGTTTCTTCACCACGGGCGGCATACGCGGGGGCAAAAAGAAGCTCGACAAGTTTTATCCACGCTCGTTCAATATGGGTGTGAGGCGCGAGGTATATACCCGGTTGGGCGGCTTCTCTAAGATGCGCTTCGGCGAAGACATCGACTTCTCCATCCGTATCTTCAAGGCCGGGTGCAAGTGCCGCCTCTTTCCCGCAGCGTGGGTCTACCACAAGCGCCGCACCGACTTCCGCAAGTTTTGGCGGCAGGTCTACAACAGCGGCATAGCGCGCATTAACCTCTATAAGAAATATCCCGAAAGTCTCAAGCTCGTGCATCTGCTGCCCCTGCTGTTTTTGGTGGGTGTTATCGTTTGTGCGTTATTGTGCATCATTGGTCTGTTGTTCATCGTCATGGGAGTGCTCGGCCTGCAGTCTATCTCGCATGGGTGTGCCAATGGTCCTGTCTATGCGCTCATTGTCGGAGCGGCGAGCCTGGTCTTGGGCACGATTCCACTGTTGCTCTATTCGCTCGTGGTCGGTGTAGATGCCTCCCTGCGCAATCATAGTCTTGCCATAGGCCTCCTTTCCGTGCGTGCCGCCTTCACCCAGCTCATGGGCTATGGCTGCGGGTTCTTTGTGGCTTGGTGGAAACGATGTCTACTTGGGAAGGACGAGTTTCATGCCTACAACAAAACCTTCTACAAATAACCCTCCCTCCCCTTTACCTGTACCATGCACAAACTGTCTATCAACCACTGGTCGGAAGCCGACCGCCCCCGCGAGAAGCTCGAGCGCCTGGGCTCGGCCGCGCTGAGCGATGCCGAGCTGCTGGCCATACTCATCGGCTCGGGGTCGGCCAAGGAGAGCGCCGTCGACCTCATGCGCCGCGTGCTGGCCGACTGCCACAACAACCTCAACACGCTGGGCAAGAAGTCGGTCAAGGAACTGCAGCAGTATCACGGCATGGGGCCTGCCAAGGCCATCACCATCCTCGCCGCCTGCGAGCTGGGCAAGCGCCGCAAGGACACCGAGGCCGAGCAGCGCGCCGACCTGGGGTCGGCCACGGCGATATACAACTATATGCACCCCAAGTTGCAAGACCTCGACGTGGAGGAGTTCCACGTGCTGCTGCTCAACCAGTCGTACAAGCTCATCAAAGAGGTGTGCATCAGTCATGGTGGCATCACCGAGACGGCGGTCGACGTGCGCGTCATCATGAAAGAGGCCATCCTCAACAACGCCACCGTGCTGGTGGCCTGCCACAACCACCCCAGCGGCAACCTGCAGCCCAGCAGTCAGGACGACAATCTCACCCGCAGCCTCAAGCGGGCTTGCGAGACCATGCGTATCTATTTTCTCGACCACGTCATCATCACCGACGGCAACTATTTCAGCTACCACGAGCAAGGGCGCCTGTAATATCCCTTGCCGTCGTCTTCTTCACCCCCTCATTCTTTTTCGCGCGGCCATCACACCGCTGCCGTAGGGCCTCAGGCCAGCTCTGGCCGGGCCCTGGCGGCGGCGTGGTGTCGCCATACCTGCTTTCACGTCGTGTGCTTCGACTCGAACCACGTTCTACTTCGACTCGAACCACGTTCTGCTTCGACTCGAACCACAGTCTGCTTCGACACGAACCAAATCATCATCCCATTGCTTTTCGGGTGCCTTGACAGCCTTGTTATACTGCGAAACGGACTTATTCACAGTGTCTTAGCTGAACAACGGGTGGCGCGGATGGCACAGAAGCCGAGACCGGCACATGTCGATGATTCAGACATCGCTGCGCGCTGGGGGATGAAACGTGAGTGATTTGTTGTTTATTGTTTTGTTGTTGGCTTGTTTTGC
>CAZBQA010000045.1:0-8782 GCA_964493905.1 uncultured Prevotella sp. | reverse complement strand
TGGTGTGCAGCCCCTTGAGCTCCTCCCCTCCCTTGGGAGGGGCTGGGGGTGGGCCAATGTGTTTTTTTGCTGGTGTGCAGCCCCTTGAGCTCCTCCCCTCCCTTGGGAGGGGCTGGGGGTGGGCCTATGTGTTGGTTAGTTGGCGGGTGGCTGGTGTGTTTGGCGCTCGAAAAGTTGGTCGTTTCAAATATATTTCTTAAATTCGCAGCATAAAGACAACGAAAATGATTACACAAGAAGAAAAGACCCGCATAGAGGCACGCGTCGTGGACGTGCTCAAGACCGTATACGACCCTGAGATCCCTGTCAACATCTTCGACCTGGGCATGATCTATAAGATTGACCTGCTGGAAGATGGCACGCTCGATCTCGACATGACCTTCACCGCACCATCGTGCCCCGCCGCCGACTTCATCCTCGAGGACGTGCGAACCAAGGTGGAGGGCGTGGAGGGCGTGAAGGCCGCCAATGTCAACCTCGTCTTCGAGCCTGCCTGGGACCAGAGCATGATGAGCGAGGAGGCCCGCGTGGAACTCGGCTTCGAGTAGGAGCATCGCCATACCATCACAGTATCCATTCATACAGTCATCCATCATTTGAAAGCAGTATATTTCCTTTCCGACGCACACCTCGGCTCGCTGGCACTGAAGCACAAGCGCACACAGGAGCGACGACTGGTGAGATTCCTTGACAGCATCAAGGATAAGGCCGCGGCCGTGTATCTCCTCGGCGACATGTTCGACTTCTGGGACGAATATAAGTATGTGGTGCCTAAGGGCTTCACCCGTTTTTTGGGCAAGCTGTCAGAGCTCACCGACATGGGCGTGGAGGTACACTTCTTCACGGGCAACCACGACATCTGGACCTATGGCTACCTGGAAGAGGAGTGCGGCGTCATCTTGCACCGTCAGCCCCTCACCACCGAGATCTACGGCAAGGAGTTCTACCTTGCCCACGGCGATGGTCTGGGCGACCCTGACAATAAGTTCAAGCTGCTGCGTAAGGTGTTCCACAACCGGCTGTGCCAGCGTATGCTCAACTTTGTACATCCCTGGTGGGGCATGCAGCTGGGGCTCAACTGGGCCAAGCACAGCCGTATGAAGCGCTCCGACGGCAAGGAGGCTCCCTACATGGGCGAGGACAAGGAGTACCTAGTGCTCTGGACCAAGGAATATATGCGGCAGCATCCCAACATCGACTATTTTATCTACGGTCATCGCCACATCGAGCTCGACCTCACGCTCGACCGTCAGGCGCGTATGCTCATCCTGGGCGACTGGATATGGCAGTTTACATACGTGGTCTTCGACGGGCAGCACCTCTTCCTGGAACAATATGTAGAGGGCGAGTCGAAACCCTAGGCCACTGTCACCTAACCCCCGCTCTGATGAACAGCAAACTACTTATGCCCTTGGTGCTCCTGCCTCAGGCGGCCATGGCTGCCGTGCCCGGTAGGCACAGCGACGAGCGCCCCAATGTCATCTTCATTCTGGCCGACGACCTCGGCTATGGCGACCTGCACTGCTACGGCAATGATGAGGTGCGCACGCCCAACATCGACCGTCTGGCGGCCACAGGCACGCGGTTCACGCAGTGCTATGCCGGCAGTGCCGTGTCGTCGCCCTCACGCTGCTCGCTGATGACGGGCCGCAACACGGGCAACAGCCGCATTCGCGACAACCAGTGTACGGCCGGGGGCATCATGGGCATGAAGGTGTCGCCCGCCGGCGACACCACCTACATCCGCCGGGCCAACCTGCTGCCCACCGACACCACGCTGGCCACCGTGCTGGGCAGTGCGGGCTACCGCACCTGTCTGGTCAACAAGTGGCATCTCGACGGATATGACAAGACGGCCACACCCAACCACCGCGGTTTCGACGAGTTCTACGGATGGACCATCTCTACGGTCGAGTCGAACAGTCCTTATTATTATCCCTATTGGCGCATGCACGGCGACACGCTTGTCACTATCGGCGAGAACGCCCACGATGCCCACGTGCGCCACAACACCGAGATCTCTACCGACGAGGCCATCGCCTTCGTGCAAAGAAACAAGGCCAATCCCTTCTTCCTGTTCCTGGCCTACGATGCTCCCCACGAGCCATACAACATCGACGACACCAGCTGGTATGACGAGAAGGGGCAATGGACGATGAACACCAAGCGCTATGCAGCGCTCATCACCCACATGGACCGTGAGATTGGACGGCTGGTGGGCACCCTCGACAGTCTGGGCCTGCGCCGCAACACACTTGTCATTTTCGCCTCCGACAACGGGGCAGCCGTCATGGCACCCCTCAAGGAACTCAACTGCAACGCCGGGCTCCGTGGCCGTAAGGCCCTGCTCTACGAGGGTGGCATCAGGGTGCCGCTCATCGTCAACCAGCCCGGCAAGGTGGCGGTGCAGACCTTGCGCAACCTGGTCTATTTTCCCGACTTCATGCCCACGCTGGCAGCACTGGCCGGTGCCGGCAAGGCACTGCCGCAGCACCTCGACGGCATAAACGTGCTGCCGCTGTTCTATGGCAAGGCCGTAGACACCGATGACCGACTGCTCTACTGGGAGTTTCCGGGCAAGCAGCGGGCCGGTAGGCGAGGGCCCTGGAAGGCTGTGACCGTGAAGCACGGCCGACCACTCGAGCTCTATAACATCGACCTCGATCCCACCGAGCGTCACGACCTGGCTGCCGAGCACCCCGACATCGTGCGGCAGCTCGACCAACAGATGAAGGCTATCCGCACGGCCAGCGAGTGCTGGCCGGACGAATAGCCTTCGTCGTCGTGGCTATCTCCTTAATGATATGCTAAAGTGCCGGTGCCGACACGTCGTGGTCGGTCATGGCCGCCACGCATGAGTCGGACCACACGTTCTCGGCGGTCTCGACCATGTCGATGATGGTATAGATGGGCAGGATGATGCCCATGATGCCCACAGGGGCGCCCTGCCCGGTCATGAGCGAGAGCGTGAGGAAGTAACAGCCCATGGGTACGCCGGCATTACCCACGGCCGAGATCACGGCGATGAGCACCCATAGCAGCATGCCGGGCAGGGTGAGCGTGGTGCCGCCGTTCTGCATCACAAACAGCGAGGTGACGAGGATGAAGGCGGCACAGCCGTTCATGTTGATGGTGGTGCAGATGGGCAGCACGAAGCGCGACACCTTCGACGACACACCCAGGCGGCCCTCGGCCGTGGCCATGGTGACGGGCAGCGTGGCCGCCGAGCTCTTGGTAAACAGGGCCATGAGCACGGCAGGCATCATGCGGCCTAGCGTGTGCAGCGGGTTGAGGCCGCGCGACAGCAGGAAGAGGGGCAGCACCACGAAGAACTGCAACAGGTTGCCACCCACGATTACCAGCACATAACGGCCCAGTGACTCGGCTACCACGCCTGCCGACACCTGTGCCGAGAGCTGTGCGGCAAAGGCCACGATGCCCACAGGGAGGGTCCAGATGAGGCCGCGGATGAGGGCAAAGAGCAGGTCTTGCAGACCCAGGATGGCGCGCATGAGGGTCTGCTTCTGTGGCGTGTTGGCCATCTTGGCCAAGGCGAAGCCCACGGCAAAGGCGATGAGCAGCAGCGACAGCACGTTGCCTTCGAGGAAGGGGCGCACCACGTTGTCGGGCACCACACCGAGGATGTGGTCGTAGTAGGTCTCGTTGCCTAGGGTCTGGGGGATGCTCGACTGTCCGGCCTGCACCAGTGACGTTGGCAGGTTGCCGGGACGGATGATGAGATAAAGGGCCAGCCCCACGAGGGCGGCCACAAGAGTGGTGAGCAGGGTGTAGGTAACGGCGTGGCGGAAGATACGCCCCGTGTCTTTCTGTTCACCAAATGAGGCCAGGGTGGTGATGACGGCCAGCACGATGGTGGGCACGGCCACAAACTGGAAGAGCCGGGTGTAGACCGTGGCCACGAAGCTCATGAGCTGGTCGAGCCAGCCCAGGCCGGTGAGACCGAGCAGCGCGCCCACCACAAGGGCGGCAATCCATAGGGCCATCTGTTTTCGGCTGGCGGCCCTGGGGGCCGTGGCCTGTTGTTGTTGTTCGTCCATATTCTTCTTTTTTCTTCTTTGTCTTGTAACGTTGCAAAGTTAGCAAAAACATTCCACTCCTTCTTGTTTTCCACATCACAATATGCCACCGTGGGGCACTGACATAATAAGGTAGTGGTGACTGCCGGAGCATTATTGCCGTCTATTTTAAAGATGATCACCGATTAGGTTTGCATAACAAACGGGTTAATACAATAAGGACAATCCCACGCCCGCGGTATTTGACGTACCAAGGACGTGGGATTATACTTCGCCTTATTATCTGAGGCTTAGCGGTCGATGCGGCCGCCCGAAGCGGTCATGTTGGCAAGAATCTCATGCTCGGTGACGAGATTCTGGTCGCCGGGGATGGTGTTCTTGAGGGCCGAGGCCGATACCGAGAAGTCGAGACATTTCTGGTCGTCTTCGGGCCATTTCAGGCGGGCATGGATGAAGGCTGCCACCCAGGCGTCGCCCACGCCCATCTGGTCGACGATGGGCTCGATGTCGTAGATGCGCGAGGTGTAGATCTCGCCCTCAGCCCACAGCACACCGGCATTGACATGATGCTGGAACGACAGCTGGTTGCGGTGGCCGATGAGCATACGTTTGCAGTGGGGGAACATCTGGTGGAGCTTGTCGAAATAGCGGCGGTAGGCATCGAGGTCGAAGCGGTAGCTGCCATCGAGGGCGGTGAAGGGGAGGGGCTCAAGGCCGCTGGCCACATACCACTCGTTCTGGTCGCCGAAGACAAAGGAGCTGTATTGCATGAGTTCCTGTATCGACTTGCGTGCATCGGCACCGGGATACTGCCATAGCGAGGCCCGGTAGTTGATGTCGCAGGTGAGCTCTATGCCGCTGTCGTGGGCCATGCGCACGGCATCCATGGTGGTGTTGAGGGCGGCCCGACTGGTGGCACAGGTGATGCCCGAGCAGTGGAACAATGTAGCCTCTTCGAAGACCGGCTCCCAGTTGATGTCGCCATATTGCAGGGTATTGAAGGCCGAGTCGTCGCGGTCGTAGACCACGTGCGAGCTGCGCATGGCCGCCGAGGGCTCGAAATAGTAGGTTCCCAGACGCTTGCCGCCCCTGACGGCATGGCGCACGTCGAGGCCCAGCGCACGCAGGTGCATGAGGGCCGCCTCGCCCATGGCGTTGCGGGGTACACGTGTGACATAGGCCACCCTGTTGCCGAGCTGGGCCAGGCTCACGGCCACATTGGCCTCAGAGCCGCCGTAGTTGGCACACAGCGTGCTGCCCTGGGTGAGCCGCCGGCTGCCGTCTTTCGACAGTCGCAGCAATATTTCTCCAAAGGTGATGATCTTCTTCATAGCCAGATATATTATGGATCGGTGATGTGTTGAAGTGGCGGGACTGTCCCCCCAAAAAGAAAAAAGAGGAAGTGAGCCGCCTGGCTCCTTCCTCCTATCGTCTGTAGGTTATGCCTTGGTGGCCTCTACCAGTTCCTTGGTGTCGCGGGCGATGACAATCTCCTCGTCGGTAGGAATCATCACCACCTTCACCTTAGAGTCGTCGGCCGAGAGCACCTGCTCCTTGCCGCGCACATGGTTGCGCTCTGCATCCATCTTCACGCCCAGATAGTCGAGGTCTTTGCAAGCGTTCCAGCGCATGCCCTCTTGGTTCTCGCCCACACCGGCGGTGAAGACAATGATGTCGACCCCGTTCATGGCGGCGGCGTAGGCACCGATATATTTCTTGATGCGGTAGTTGTACATCTGCATGGCCAGCACGGCACGCTCGTTGCCTTCGCGCTCGGCAGCCTCCACCTCACGCATATCGCTCGACACACCCGACACACCGAGCACGCCGCTCTGCTTGTTGAGGAAGTCGGCCATCTCCTGAGGCTTCATGTCGAGCTTCTCCATGAGGTATGTCACGGCGCTGGGGTCGATGTCGCCCGAGCGGCTACCCATCATGAGTCCGGCCAGTGGGGTGAGGCCCATGGAGGTGTCGATTACCTTGCCATATTTCACGGCTGCCACGCTGGCACCGTTGCCGATGTGGCAGGTGATGATCTTCTGGGTGTTGATGTCCACGCCCAGGAACTCGCATACGCGCTTCGACACATAGCGATGGCTGGTGCCGTGGAAGCCGTAGCGGCGCACGTGGTACTTCTGGTAGAGCTCGTAGGGGATGGCATAGAGGTAGGCATGTGCCGGCATGGTGCTGTGGAAGGCATTGTCGAATACCGTCACCTGAGGCACGTTGGGCATGAGGGCGTCGACGGCGCGGATGCCGCGCAAGTGGCCGGCGTTGTGCACGGGAGCGAGGTCGATGAGGCTCTCAATGCCTTTCTCCACCTCAGGGGTGACGATGCAGCTCTTCTCGAAGAGGTCGCCGCCCTGCACGATACGGTGTCCCACGGCGTCGATCTCGTCGAGGCTCTTGATGGCCCCGATCTCGGGGTCGAGCAGCACCTTGAACACCAGCGCCACACCCTCCTTGTGGGTGGGCAGGTCGGCCATGATCTTCTTTTTCTCGTCGTTGGCGAGAGTTACCTTGATAAAGGCCTCGTCGAGGCCGATGCGTTCTACGCCACCCTGGGCCAGCACGCTCTCGTCGGCCATGTCGTAGAGTTTATACTTTATGGAACTGCTGCCGCAGTTGAGCACCAATATTTTCATTTCCTGGCTCCTAATAATTATGAATTATGAATCTTGAATTTTGAATCTTGAATTATGAATTGCTCTTGGCATCCTGTGCCTGGCAGGCCGTGATAGCCACCATATAATAGATGTCGTCGACCGAGCATCCGCGGCTCAGGTCATTGACGGGGCGTGCGATACCCTGGAGGATAGGGCCGATGGCCTCGGCGCCGCCCAGGCGCTGCACGAGTTTGTAGCCGATGTTACCCACCTCGAGGTTGGGCACCACCAGCACGTTGGCCTTTCCGGCCACGTTGCTGCCCGGCGCCTTCTTGGCCGCCGTGGCGGGGTCGAGGGCTGCGTCGGCCTGCAGCTCACCGTCGACCTGCAGGTCGGGGTAGCGCTCTTTGGCAATCTTGGTGGCCTCTACCACCTTGTCGATGATATATACGCTCTTGCCCGTAGCCTTGTCGATGGCATCCTGTGCCGAGCCCTTGGTCGAGAAGCTCAGCATGGCCACCACGGGGTTCTTGAATCCTGCCACGCTCTTGGCCGTCTCGGCGGTGGTGTATGCAATCTGTGCCAGCTGGTCGGCGGTGGGGTTGGGGGTCACGGCCACGTCGCCCATCACCACGATGCCGTTCTCGCCATACTGCTGCTCATGGGTGAGCACGAGCATGGCACCGCTCACGGTCGTCACGCCGGGCGCACACTTGATGATTTGCAGGGCAGGGCGAAGGGTGTCGCCCGTGGTGCTCAGCGCACCCGAGATCTGTCCGTCGGCATTGCCTGTCTTGATCATCATACAGCCCAGGTAGAGATTGTTTTTGGTCACCAGCTCGCGTGCCTTGTCGAGGGTCATGCCTTTCTTCTGGCGGAGCTCGGTCAGCAACTCGGCATATTCCTCCGACTTCTCGTAGTGCAGCGGGTCTACGATGGTGGCTTTGTCGATATGGTTCAGGCCCCATTGGGCGGCCTCTTGCTTGATGTTCTCAGGGTTACCGATGAGGATCAGTTCTGCCAGGTCGTCGGCCAATACTTTGTCTGCAGCTTTCAATGTGCGCTCTTCCTCTGCCTCGGGAAGGACGATGCGCTGCTTGTCAGACTTAGCACGCGCCACAATTTGTTCTAATAAACTCATAGTTTGGTAATTACTTTTTGAAACGTTTATTATTTATATGCTGCAAAATTACTCATTCTTTCTGAGGTGGCAAAGGAAAAAGGCACAAATTGCAAAGTAGATTTTGCAATTTGTGCCCATAACCTATGGCATACCCTTGATGGGGCATTATCCTCCGATGACGATTTGTGCATTGGCGGCCCGTATTGTGAATGTGTGGAGAGGGAGGGGTGGCTAGCTTGTCATCTCGCGGGCGAGGATGGCCTCGAGCTCCTCGGCCGAGAGGCGCAGTCGGAACTTGCCCTTGATGGCCACGCTGATACGGCCCGTCTCCTCAGACACCACCACGGCGATGGCGTCGGAGTCTTGCGAGATGCCCATGGCGGCGCGGTGGCGCAGCCCCAGTTCTTTGGGAATGTTCATGCTGTGGCTCACGGGCAGGATGCAGCCCGCGGCGCGCACGCGTTTCTTCGAGATCACCATGGCGCCGTCGTGGAGCGGCGAGTTCTTGAAGAAGATATTCTCGATGAGCAGCTTGTTGACGTTGGCATTGATGTCCTCGCCTGTCTGCACGATATCATCGAGTGGTGTGGCCCGTTCGATGACGATGAGCGCCCCCACCTTGCCTTTGGCCATGTCCATGCAGGCCCACACGATGGGCATGATGGTCTCTTTGTCTTCCTCGGCGTCGTCTTCTTTCTTGGGAAAGAACAAGTGAAGGATGTTGCGCACGCGCTGGCGTTCGCCCAGTTGATATAGAAATTTGCGGATCTCATCCTTGAAGAGCACGATGAGGCCGATGACACCCACGCTCACCAGCTTGTCCATGATGCTGCCCAGCAGCCGCATCTCGAGCACCTGCGAGACGAAGAGCCACACCAGCACGAACACCATGATGCCGATGAAGACGTTGAGCGAGCGGCTCTCCTTCATCAGACGGTAGATATAGAACAGCATCAGGGCGACAAAGAAAATGTCGATGATGTCTTTGATTCCGAAGTCTAAGAACATAGGCTATA
>CAZBQA010000044.1:7328-22773 GCA_964493905.1 uncultured Prevotella sp. | reverse complement strand
TCTCACGAAATGATAATCATGGTAATGCAAAAAAAGATGAAGTGTTTGATGCTGCTCTGCATGCTCTTGGTAGGTGTCGGTGGCTTGTCGGCCCAAGACTATCGGGCTACAGTACGCGGTCTTGTCAAGGATGCCTCAGACGAAACCGTGATTGGTGCAACCATCCAGGTCACCAATGAGTCGACGGGATACACGGCCAATGCCGTCACCGATGCCAATGGCGAGTATATGGTGAAGCAGCTGCCGCTGGGTGGACCTTATACCGTCACGGTGAAATATGTGGGTTTTGGCGACCAGGTGCGCAAAGGCTATACGCTGAACCAGAGTCAGGTGCTGCGCGTGGATTTCAAACTTAGGGAACAGAGCGAAATCCTCAGTGCCGTCGAGGTAGTCGCCAACTCATTGAAGAATGACATCTCTACCATTGGTGCCTCTACGGCCGTGACAGAGAACGACTTGAACAAACTGCCTGTCAATGGCCGTAACTTCACTTCTCTCATCGATCTCTCACCGCTCAGCACCGGTACCAGTCTGTCTGGTCAGTTGCAGTCGTCCACCAACTATACCATCGATGGCATGAGTGCCAAGGGTCCCACCTCCGGGGGCAGCACCACCAGTCGCAACAACGTGCCCTACGCCATCTCTATGGAGGCCATTCGAGAGTTCAAGGTAGTGACCAACGAATACGATGTGACCAATGGCCGCGCCGGTGGCGGTACCATTGCCACCGTGACGCGTTCGGGTACCAATACTCTCCGTGGCAGTGCCTTTGGGTTTATGCGTGCCGACTGGCTGGCCAGTCAGTACGACATCCGTGGCAACAAACGCACCAATGACTTCTCTACCTATCAGTATGGAGCCTCATTGGGTGGTCCGATTATCAAGAACCGTCTGCATTTCTTCGTGGCTTGGGACCACCAGTCGCATTCTCAACCTTTGTATATCGCCGACTTGCAGAGTGCCACCGATGAGAAACGTTTTAATCTCTCGGTGTCCACCCGCGACCGTTATCTCAACATTGCCCGAAGCAAATATGGCGTTTCGAGCCACAACCAGTTTGGAGCCTTCGACAAGACACAGGGCACCGATGCGGTGTTTGCCCGACTCGACTGGCAGATCAATGCCACCAACCTCCTGACCTTTACGGACAACTTGGTGAACGACAACAACAAGATGGGTCTCAACGACAACAGTGCCATCAATATCTATGAAGTGTATGGTGACGTGAAGTCGTTCAACAACAGTGCCACGCTCCAGCTGCGTAGTGTGATAGGGCCCAGCAGCACCAATGAACTGAAGTTCCAGCACTTGTACACCCTCGAGAAGTCGATGCCCGGTCCCGAACTTCCGGCGGCCAATATCCCTCGTGCCATTGTAGAGCGAGTTGAGTCGGACATCGATGGCAAGAAATACTACACCACCATCCAGTTGGGTGGTCAGCGCTACAGTCCGGAGAACTTTTTCAATAATGTCTATCAGCTGGTAGACAACTATTATTACAGCCACAACCACATCAACTATACTTTTGGTGCGGATTTGATGTTCACCCACATGAACTCCCGTTACGGCAGCGAGGCCAACGGCCGTTTTTATTTTACTGGTCTTGACAACTTCGAGCAGATGACCCCATACCGTTATGTGCGTGAAGTATATCTTGACCCTTCTCAGCGCGTAAAGCAGAACATCCTCAATGCAGGTCTCTACGGACAGATGCAGACCAAACTGTTCAAGGGCTTTGAGCTGATGGCCGGTCTGCGTCTTGACAACGCTAGCTATTTCAACCACGGCAACTACAGTGAGCTGGTAGACAAAGAGCTAGGCCTTCGCACCGACAACGGACTGCATACCCTGCATATCCAGCCTCGTGTACAAGCAACCTGGGACTTCAACGACCGTCATACTGATATCCTTCGTGTGGGTGGCGGTATCTTCGCGTCAGACATCAACAACTATGCCATGATCAACAACATGGTCTTCGACGGTACCAAGGTCATGTCACTAGACCTGACCAATACCGCCGCTAACCCCAATATCGTTCCGGTGCCCAATTTCGTCAGCTATCGACAGGATGCCTCCACGGCACCAGGTGCCGACCTGCTCACTAATCCATTGACGGCCGACAAGGCAGTGCCCACCATCAACATGAACAGTAAGGACATGAAGGTTCCCACCGTCTATAAGGCCAACGTGTCTTACACCCACTTCTTCAGCGACCGTCTGAAAGTGAGCGTGTCGGGATATATGTCACTCGGTCGCAACAACTATATGTACATAGATCGAAACATGGTCGATGAGCCCTACTTCCGCATTGCCGCAGAGGGCAACAGAGGGGTGTATGTACCGGCAGAGAGCATACCGGCCAGTGGCAATGCCAACTGGATGAACGGGCGTAAGAGTCCTCGTGTGGGGCGTGTGCTCGAACTTGTGAGCGAGGGTAAGGTCAATCAGTTTGCCTTCACCATCGATGGCACCTGGCGCTATTACCTGGATGGCGAACTGTCGTTTAGCTATACTTGGAACGATACCAAAGACAATACCTCCTACAATGGCAATGTGGCTAACTCTGCAACACTCTCGCAGATGGTTGTCGACGATCCCCGTGACCTGAGCAAGATGTCGTATTCCAATAATCAGTTCCGCCACAAGCTCGTGATATATGGCACGGCACCCACCCTGTGGGGCATCAGTATCGGTGCGCGTTTCTCGGGCATTGCAGGCACTCGCTATTCGCTCGTGGTCAACGGCAATGTCAATGGCGACTTCGTGGCATTCAACGACCTGGCCTATGTCTACAACCCCAACGATGCCTCCACCCCCGACTATCTGCGTGAGGGCATCAACGCCCTGCTCGACAATCCTGACGTGGAGAAGAGTATGAAAGACTATCTCCGCCATAGCTTCGGCAAGGTGGCCGAACGCAATGGGGGTGTCAATGGCTTCTATGGAGTCCTCGACCTGCGACTGGCCAAACGCTTCAAGATCTATAAGTCACAGGCCTTGGAGGCATCTGTCGACATCTTCAATGTCGCCAACTTACTAAACAAGGACTGGGGAGTTAACCATCGCATTGGTACCACTCATCTCTATACCATCAAGGGCTTCGACCAAGCCAGCAAGACCTATAAGTACAGTGTCAACACCAACGCTGGCCTCTCACCCCTGAGTGGCACACCTTGGCAGATCCAGGTGAGTCTGCGGTATAGCTTCTGAACCTCAAACAGCCAACAACAGATATCATGAACCGTAAGAAAATACTTATGCTCGTCGTGGCCATAGCCATGACAGCAGTGGCCGGGGCACAGACCCGGGTCGTAGCCCACAGGGGTTACTGGAAGACTGAAGGGTCGGCACAGAACAGCATCACCTCCCTCAAGCGTGCCAACGACGTGGGTGTCTATGGCACAGAGTTCGATGTGCAGCTCACCGCTGACAACCGTATCGTTGTCAACCACGATGACAGCATACAGGGATATGTGATAGCCGACACTCCCTACTCCAAGCTGAAAGGCCTCAAGCTCTCCAATGGCGAGCCACTGCCAACACTGGAAGACTATTTTCAGGCCGGACGAGCGTGCCCCCGACTCCAGTTGGTGCTCGAGATCAAGCCTCATCGGCTAAAGGATGATGAAGACCGGCTGGTGCGTCAGGTGGTGGCCTTGGTCAGGCAATATGGTATGGAGCAACACACCGACTATATCTCGTTCAGCATGAATGTGTGCGAGCAGTTGGCAAAGGAGGCGCCTGGCGCCAGCATATCCTATCTCAGAAGCGACGTGGCTCCACGTGAGCTCAAGGCCAAGGGCATCACCGGCATCGATTACCATTTCAAGGCGTTGCAGGCCAACCCCGAGTGGGTGAAAGAGGCCCACGACCTTGGCATGACGGTCAACGTATGGACGGTCGACGACCTGGATGTGGCCCGGCAGATGCGCGACCTGAAGGTCGACTTCATCACCACCGACAGGCCCGAGGAGATGCGTGCCCTGGTGGCAGAGTAAACCTGTCGACCGGTCGGCCCCAGAAAGGGGAGGACCGGTCTTCTTCTTTTATAAGAATCTAAACAGCGTATTAACCATATTGTAATGCCCATCGCATAACTTTGCAACGTAAAGCGATTACAACACGATATGAATAACATGAGGAAAAACAGATTATCTATGGTATGCTTGATGGCAGGTATGATGTGCTGGGTGTCTGCCCTGTCGGCTGGCAACAAGGTGTCGGGGGCCAAGGGAACAAAGACCAGCGAAGCCCTCAAAGTGATGGTGGTAGGCCTTCCCGATAATGTTCGGTCCAATTATTTTCCGTTGATGATGATCTCGCAAGAGACGGGAATCCCGGCCGACAGTGTGGTCTATGTCTACAACAATGCCATAGCTGCAAACATCATCGATGGCAACAAGAACGACGGTGTTGAGTTTATCATGCCCAAGAACAGCGGAGAGGTGAGAGCGGTCATCCAGAAAGTGTCTTTGCAAGGCGACGAGGCACTAAACAAGTCGGCCAACCTGAGCCAAGTGAGTGGGAACGAGTATCAGCAACTGTTGGCCGACAACGATGCCGACTATGTGTTGCTGCTCAACCAGCATTATCTGAAGTGGCAGGAGAAACCCATGCAAACCGTGTTTCACATCACTAGCTATTCGCTCTTCGACAAGGATAAGAACGAGGTGATACATGGCAACAACAACTTCACGACCATGAGTCTGGAAGGACAAGAGAAACTTTACAGGGATGCCCGTAAGTGTTCCAGCAAAATCTTGTCGTCGGTCTTGAAGACGCTCGACAGGTAAAACCTCGCACTCTTCATACCTTACATGCTCATATAAAAAAGCAGATATCCCCACGGGGTATCTGCTTTTTTTTAGCTAACTTTGCACGTCATGAAATACGTTGACGTCATATTGCCCCTGCCCCTCGAAGGCATTTTCACCTATGCCCTGGGCGACGAACTTTCGCCGCGCTGTGGGGTGGGCATGCGCGTGCTCGTGCCCTTTGGCAAGAGCAAGACCTATGCCGCCGTGGCGGTGCGGCTGCACGACGACCCTCCGCAGCTGGCCGACAACAAGGTGCGCACCGTGCTGGCCGTGCTCGACGATGCTCCCGTGCTGCTGCCCCAGCAGCTGCGGCTGTGGCAATGGGTCTCCACCTATTACATGGCTCCCTTGGGCGATATCTGCAAGGCGGCGTTGCCCGCCGGTCTGAAGGCCGAGACGGGCTACAAGCCCAAGACCGAGACCTATGTGCGGCTGGCGGGCAAGTACCGTCAGGAGGCGGCCCTGCACGTCGCCCTCAACCTGCTGCAGAAGATGCCGCGCCAGCAGCAGACCTTCCTGACCTACCTGCAGCTCTCGCACTGGGATACGGCCTTTGCCACGCCAGCCCCTTCGGCTGCTTGGCACGAGGCCGACATCACACGCGAGGAACTGATGAACGTGGCCCGATGCACCTCGGCCATCATCCGCCAGCTCACGCAGCGTGGCTTCCTCGAGTGCTACGACCGTGAGGTGGGACGACTCAATGGCGGCGGCGATTACCACCCCGAGCAGGTGAAGGCACTCAGTCCGGCACAGGCCGATGCCTACAACCAGATTCTCATGCAGTGGATGAAGAAGCACGTGGTGCTGCTCCACGGCGTCACCTCCAGCGGCAAGACCGAGGTCTACATCCACCTCATCGAGAAGACGCTGCGCGAGGGTCGTCAGGTGCTCTACCTGTTGCCCGAGATTGCGCTCACCGTGCAGATCATGGAACGGCTGCGGCGTGTCTTCGGCGACCGGCTGGGCATCTACCACTCCAAGTACAGCGACGCCGAGCGCGTGGAGATCTGGAACAAGCAGCTCTCTGCCCATCCCTACGACGTCATCCTCGGGGCCCGCAGTGCCGTCTTCCTGCCCTTCCAGCGGCTCGGGCTGGTTATCGTCGACGAGGAGCACGAGACGAGCTTCAAGCAGCAGGAGCCCTCGCCACGCTACCATGCCCGCAGCGCCGCCATCGTGCTGGCGCAGATGTATGGGGCCAAGACGCTTCTCGGCACGGCCACACCCTCGATGGAGAGCTACTATAACGCCACCACCGGCGGCAAATACGGGCTGGTGCGGCTCACCACACGCTACCAGGACATCCAGCTGCCCGAGGTCGAGGTGGTAGACATCAAAGACCTGCGCCGCCGCAAGATGATGAACGGGCCGTTCTCGTTGCCGCTGCTGCGCGCCATCCGCGAGGCTCTGGCGGCCGGCAGACAGGTCATCCTCTTCCAAAACCGGCGCGGCTTTGCACCGATGATCGAGTGCAAGGTGTGCGGTTGGGTGCCGCGCTGCAAGAACTGCGACGTGTCGCTCACCCTGCACAAGCGGCTCAACCTCCTGACCTGCCATTATTGCGGCTTCACCACCAGCGTGCCGACGGCCTGTCCCAACTGCGGCAACCCCGACCTCACGGGGCGCGGCTATGGCACCGAGAAGATCGAAGACCAGATCAGCGAGATCTTCCCCGAGGCGCGCGTCGCACGCATGGACCTCGACACCACCCGCACACGCAATGCCTACCAGCGGCTCATCGGCGACTTCGGGCGTGGCAAGACCAACCTGCTCATCGGCACGCAGATGATCAGCAAGGGCCTCGACTTCGACCGTGTGGCCCTGGTGGGCATTCTCGATGCCGATTCCATGCTCAACTATCCCGACTTCCGTGCCTACGAGCACGCCTTCATGATGATGAGTCAGGTGAGCGGTCGTGCAGGCCGTAAGGGCAGCCGCGGACGGGTCATCCTGCAGACCAAGACACCCGACCTGCCCGTCATCCACCAGGTGGTGGCCAACGACTATGAGGGCTTCTACCGTGAGTTGCTGGCCGAGCGCGAGTTGTTCCATTATCCGCCATTCCACCACTTGGTGTATGTCTACCTCAAGCATAAGCAGGAGGGGCTGGCCGAGGCGGCAGCCCAGGAGATGGGAGGCATGCTCCGTCAGTATTTCGGTGAGCGCGTGCTCGGGCCCGACAAGCCTGCCGTGGCGCGTGTCAAGACCATGTGCATCCGTAAGATCATGGTCAAGCTCGAGAATGGCATCGACCTTCGCCTGGTGCGCGAACACCTGCGTCGTGTTCAGCAGCAGCTGCTCTCTCAACCCATCTACAAGTCGCTTATGGTATATTACGACGTGGATCCGTTGTAGGGGTAGGTAGGTTTGGTAGGGGTAGGTAGGTTTGGTAGGGGTAGGTAGGTTTGGTAGGGGTAGGTAGGTCTCTTCCTACTCCACCTACCAAACCTACCGCCCTCTACCTCCCCTCAGTATTTAGTGGTTAAAAGTCTATGTCGAGACCTACGTCCAAGGCTTTGTTGGTGCGTGTAAACTGGTCGGTGTTCTGCACCTCCACGTTTTGTATGGTGGCGGTGTAGGCCTTGTCCTTCTTGCTGTAGTCGGTGAAGAAATAAGCCACGTTCACGCTCATGTTCTTGGCCACCTTGAACTTGGCACCGAATCCCAGGCTATAGCTGTTGGTCACGAAGCTCATGTCGTTGAGAAAGGCACCGTCGCCGAGCTTGTAGTTGGTGATCTGTCCGCCGGCGCTCAGGGTGACATCCTTGGTGATGTCCACCTCGGTACCGAAGAGATACTCCTGCGTGTTGCCGTCGAGCAGCTTCTGCTTGTTGTTGGCCATCTTGGCGTTCTTGTCGAAGTAATAGTGCCAGCTGGCCATCACCCGCCAGTTTTTCAGCACGTCATACGCTGCGCCCATGGTCAGCAGGCCCGGCAGGTCGTTGGGCGTGTTGACCCCATCCTGGAACAGACCTGTGTCGTCGCGCTTGGTATGGTTCTCCACGTTGAAGTGAGTGGTGAACTCCAGTCGCGTGCCGAAGTTCCAACGGTCGCCCTTGTAGTTGAAGCCGATGATTGGCGTGATGCCCCATCCCTCTTGTGTGCAGTCGAGATATTTGTCGGCAAACTGCTGCTTGGTCTGGTTGAGTTTGTCGGCCCCGGCCTGATATTGTGCGGCCGCAGCCTCATACTGAGCCTGTGCGGTGGGGTTCGATGCCATCTCGCCGGCCCTCATCTTATAGAAGAATGCCATCTGTGCGTAGGTGTTGGCCTGCGCCTCGAAGTAGTTGTAGAGGTTCTCGTTGGTGCCATTGATGGTGGCCGAGATATTGGTGATGTTACCCTCGTACTTGTTCCAGATATAGTTGAAGCGGGCACCGCCATAGACGGCCACGCGCTTGTTGAACTTATAGGTGGCACCAAACTGCGTGCCGAAGGTGTATTGTTGTCCGTTGATATAGCTTTTCACGCCGTAGCCCGTGGCAGTGATGCCTTGGCTATAGAGCAGCGCGGGAATCATCGACACGGCGCGTTCAAACGAGCCCAGGCCATCGTTGAAGGTAGCCTTGCCGCCGCCGCCGGTGAGTCCGAAGCCCAGCTGGAATCCCCAGTGGTCGTAGTTGAGTGCAGCCTGGAAGGAGGGGAGGATGGGCACCGCGGCCCTGCCTTTAAACTGCTTGATACCATTCTCGTCGCCACCGTTGAGCTTGAAGGGCTGGTAGAAAGGCGTGCCCTGCAACGAGGGTACGCTCATGCCACTCTCTATGGTACGTGTCTGGTAGACATTCTGGATGTTGAGCGACAGGTGGAATCCCTTGCTCAGAAAGGCCACACCGGCAGGGTTGGAGTAGACACCATCGATGCCGATGACACCGTCGCGTGCAAAGTTGCGATTGAATGCAATGTTCTGATTGGTGTTCGTAAGCAGTCCGCCAGCAAATGTAGGCTGCAGGGCGGTCATGGCCAACGCCATGAAAGTAAATTTTAGCTTATTCATCTTAATAACCTTGAAAAATATTGGCTGCAAAGGTAACAAAGATGTTCTATTATTCGGATAAATCCCGAAGTTAATTAATATACGTTAACGCTAATGGTTCTCTTTTTCGGCATACTTTTGCCGAAACGGTCTGATATTGTTCTATTTGGCTGTATGGCTAATCCTTTCGGCCCTTGCATTCTGACTGCGTTTCGGCTTGCTTGTCGGTGCCTGCCTTTGACGTATTCCGAAAGCATCCTTGCCGAGCAGTCATGTCTGCCATCAGGCTTTATGATACTGTAGCACACGTAGCGTCTATCTTGTCGAGTCATCGTGTCTGTCGAGTCGAAGCACACTCTGTTTCCACTCGAATCACATGCTGCTTCCACTCGAATCAGACACTGCTTCCACTCGAATGAAACGTTGATTTGTGTCGACGCGCAATGACATAGTGGTGTATAGCTATGATGAAACGTATTTTATCACAGCCGACCAACTGGGCTCCTTCACCTTAAACTACTATGGCACCATTTTCCGCAACAACAGTGGATGGTGGGCCGGCGTGGCTACCTTCGACAATGGGTCTGACAACCAGGCTGCTAACGACGGTAATGCGGATATGTTTCTCCAGGACCAATGGAAGGTGCCTACCTCTGGTGGACTGGGCATGAACAACATACGTAACGTCAACAAGTTTATCAATGAGACAGAAGCCAAATACAAGGAGCAGAAGATCACCGGGGCCGATGCCATGATCAAGCATTATCTGGCTGAGGCCTATGTCATCAGGGCGATGCTGTATTTTGAAAAACTGCAGACTTACGGTGATTTCCCAATCTTGCTCAAAGAGTTGAACATCAACGACAGTCTGGCCGAGGCCAGCAGACGCATGCCACGCAATGAGGTGGCACGGCAGATCATCAGCGACCTCAATCAAGCTATTCCCAACCTGCAGGAAACATTGTCCGACAAACTGCGTATCACTCAGAACGCCGCATTGGCCCTGAAGTCGCGCGTGGCTCTTTATGAGGGTACGTTCGAGAAATATCACCGCGGAACCGGTCGTGTGCCAGGCGACGCCAACTGGCCAGGTAAGGATAAGGCCTGGAACAAGGGCAAGACCTTCAACCAGCAAGCTGAGGTAGACTACTTCCTGGGCGAGGCGATGGCTGCAGCCAAGGCGGTATCCGACAAGGTGGGCATCAAAACCACGAACAGCCACGTTACCAACCCTACGGGCAGGAATGTGTTCAACGGCTGGAATCCTTACTACGACATGTTTGCCAGCGTAGACCTGACGAAATATCCTGAGGTGTTGATGTGGAGACAGTTTAACTCTGACATCAATGTGGCCCATCTTACCTCCAATAAGCTGCGTACCGGCTCGGCCACAGGGTGGACACGAAGTCTGGTAGAGTCGTTCCTCATGAAGAACGGCCTGCCGATTTATGCCACGGGCTCGGGCTATCATGGCGACAAGACCATCGACCTGGCCAAGACCGACCGTGATGAGCGTCTGCAGCTGTTTGTCTTTGGTGAGTCAGACATCTTAGCTTCCGATGACAATAGCGTCAATGTGTACAATCAGGATAAAGCCCCTGCTGACCAGGTACAGGTGGTGCCATTCAGAATGGGCAATATCATTACCAGCAAACAGGAAGAGAAAGATGTGACAGGCTACCGTCAGCGTAAGTTCTACAACTACGACCCTGCCATGCATCTGGGACAGGCGTTCTCGGATGTCAGTGGCCAGATACTGGTGCGTGTCGAGGAAGCCATGCTCAACTACATCGAGGCATGCTACGAGAAGAACCACCAGCTCGATGCTACTGCCCAGGGTTACTGGAAAGCCCTGCGCGAGCGGGCCGGCATCACGGCGTCTATCGAAACCACGATAGCTGCTACCGATATGGCCTACGAAGCTGACGTGAACCGGCCCTCTTACGATTGGGGGGCATTCTCTGCCGGCAAGCCTATCGATGCCACGCTCTATTCCATTCGTCGTGAAAGACGCTGCGAACTGTCGGGCGAAGGATTCCGTATGGACGACCTGGTGAGATGGGCATCTATGGATCAGGTAAAGAACTATCAGATTGAGGGCGTGAACTTCTGGGACGAGCTCTATCTCTCTCCGCTCTTCAAGGATAAGGACGGCAACAGCATGATTGTAGCCGACGGTGGTGATAAGTCGACTGTTTCATCTAAGGAACTCTCGAAATACCTGCGTCCTTACCAGCGCAACACCAAGTACAACTTATATAACGGCTACACGTTCTACCAGGCACACTATCTCTCTCCATTCTCGGTGCAGGAGATGATACTCTGTTCGCCCGACGGAACGGTAGAGAACAGCTATCTCTATCAGAACCTCTACTGGCCCACAACGGCTAACGGACAGGCCGAAAAGTAAGCACAGGCACCCATGGTCTCGCTACGCATGTGGCGAGCCGGGTGTCACGCAAAGGATGCCATCGCGTGCTCTTCAGGGAGCCGTGATGGCATTCTTCGGCGTATGGGCGGCAGGGGAGATGGGACCTTCATCCCCACCTTTTTCCTACGGCGCCGGAAGATGTGCCGAAGAGAGGGCGAAAGGTGGCCAAACGTATCCCATCGATGAACGTTTAGGTTTCGGTAGCCGAAAATTGAGCCCAAGTTAATGCAAAGAATTGTTTGCAAACTCAGAATATGCTAAATTATTTTAAGAATTTCACGTTATTTGCAAATAAATACTTGTAATTATCGTTTTTTTTTTAAGAACTTTGCTCATTCAAGCCTTTGGTCTTCTCTTGTGGGCGATAGGCTGCAACACGAAGTGACCAACAGAACGCATTCATTAGTCTAACCTATATATATTTATTCATAATGAGAAAAGCGAAACTCCTGCTTCTGGCCGGCCTTCTGCTGGCATGTGGCAGCCTGATGGCAGCCAAGCAGACCAAGCACACCTTTACGATTGCAAATGGCAGTTTCCTGTATGATGGAAAACCCATGCAGATTCACTCCGGCGAGATGCACTACGCCCGTGTGCCGGCACCTTACTGGCGTCATCGCCTGCAGATGATGAAGGCCATGGGCCTCAATGCCATCACCACATACGTTTTCTGGAACTATCACGAGACCAGTCCCGGACAGTGGGACTGGAAGACCGGCAACCGCAACCTGCGCGAGTTTATCAAGACGGCGGGTGAGGAAGGCTTGCTGGTGATACTCCGTCCCGGTCCCTACTGCTGTGCCGAATGGGAGTTTGGCGGCTATCCCTGGTGGCTGCCCAAGACCGAGGGGCTGGTGATACGCACAGACAACAAGCCTTTCCTCGACTCGTGCCGGGTGTACATCAACCAGTTGGCCGCACAGGTGCGTGACCTGCAGGTCACCAAAGGCGGTCCGGTGGTGATGGTACAGGCCGAAAACGAGTTTGGCTCGTATGTGGCACAGCGCAAGGACACCCCCCTGGAGGTACACAAGAAGTATGCCGCTCAGATTCGCCAGCAGCTGCTCGATGCCGGTTTCAACGTCCCGATGTTCACCTCCGACGGCAGCTGGCTCTTCAAGGGCGGTGCCATCGAGGGCGCCCTGCCCACGGCCAATGGCGAGGACAACGTAGAGAAACTCAAACAGGTGGTCAACGAGTATCACGGTGGTGTGGGGCCCTATATGGTGGGTGAGTTTTATCCCGGATGGCTCAGCCATTGGGCCGAGCCGTTCCCCAGGGTTTCGGCCGAGAGCGTGGTGAAGCAGACCAAGAAATACCTAGACAATGGTGTGAGTTTTAATTATTACATGGTACACGGCGGCACCAACTTCGGGTTTACCTCCGGTGCCAACTACAGCAATGCCACCAACATACAGCCCGACATGACCAGCTACGACTATGACGCGCCGATCAGCGAGGCCGGATGGGCTACCGAGAAATACAATGCCATTCGCGACCTGATGGTCAAGACCGTGGGCTACAAGGTGCCGGCCGTACCGGCCCGTATCCCTGTTATCGCCATCCCGCAGATCAAGCTCGACAAGACCGTGGATGTGATGTCGATGGTCGAGGGCATGAAGGCCGTGGAGAACGATAGCCCCATGACCTTCGAAGACCTGAATCAAGGACATGGCTACGTGCTCTACCGCCGTCACTTCAACCAGCCCATCAGTGGCGTGATGAAGGTGAGCGGCCTGGCCGACTATGCCGTGGTGTATGTCAACGGCGAGAAGGTGGGCGAACTCAACAAAGTGTTCGACCGCGACAGCATCGAGGTAAACGTGCCCTTCAACGGTGTGCTCGACATCCTGGTCGAGAACATGGGTCGCATCAATTACGGTGCCCGCATCGTGCAGAGCTCCAAAGGCATCACCAAGCCCGTCACCATCGACGGCAACGAGATTACCGGACGATGGCAGATGTATGGCCTGCCTATGGACCGCATGCCCGACATGAACAAGCTGGCCGCCGGCTACAAGGCCGGTATGCCGGTGCTCTACCGCGGCACCTTCAATGTCGACAAGGTGGGTGACACCTTCCTCGACATGGAGAAGTGGGGCAAGGGCATCGTCTTCGTGAACGGCATCAACTTAGGCCGTTACTGGAAAGTGGGCCCCCAGCAGACACTCTACCTGCCCGGCTGTTTCCTCAAGCAGGGACAGAACGAGGTGGTGGTCTTCGAACAGTTGAACGATGACAAGAAGACGGAGCTCGTAGGTGTCACCACTCCGATTGTCGATAAACTCGTGAAATGATGAAACGATATTTTATTGCTATTTCCATGCTGCTGGTATCTGTGCTACAGGTATCAGCAGCTGTTTTGGCGGGTGGAGAGCACACCGTCAAAGACGTGCGGTTGCTCAATCCTACAACCGTCGAGATTCTTTATCAGAACGGACAGTCGATGACTGTCGACTTCTATGGCCAACAGATCTTCCGTCTGTTCCAAGACAATAAGGGGGGCATCATCCGCGACCCACAGGCCACGCCGCCTGCCCGCATCCTGGTTGACCACCCCCGCAAGCCGGTGGGCAAGCTCCAGGTAGGCAGCAGCGACCTGCGGTTTACCGTGGCCACGGCAGCCGTGCGTGTAGACATCAGCCGTGACAATGGCCTCCTCAGTGTCACCGACCTGCGGAGCGGCAAGACCGTACTGACGCAGAACGCACCCATCGACTTCAAGCGCAGCCGCTACACCGTCACCTTCAAGGAACAGCCCGATGAGTATTTCTACGGTGGCGGCGTGCAGAACGGACGCTTCTCGCACAAAGGCAAGAAGATAGAAATCGTCAACACCAACAGCTGGACCGATGGCGGTGTGGCCTCGCCGGCCCCGTATTATTGGTCTACGGGTGGCTACGCCCTCATGCCCTACACCTTCGCCCCCGGTGCCTACGACTTTGGCGCTGCCAACAAGGGCGTGGTGGAACTCTCGCACGAGGCCACATACTTCGACCTTTTTGTGATGGTAGATGCCACACCGGTAGAACTGCTCAACGACTATTACCAGCTCACGGGCCGTCCTGTGCTGCTGCCGAAGTTTGCCTTCTACGAAGGTCACCTCAATGCCTACAACCGCGACTTCTGGAAAGAGGCCGACCAACCCAAGAATGGCATTGCCTTTGAAGATGGCAAGTATTATACCGAGAGTCAGAAAGACAATGGCGGCATCAAGGAAAGCCTCAATGGCGAGAACAACAACTACCAGTTTTCGGCCCGTGCCGTGGTAGACCGCTACCTCAAGGCCGATATGCCGTTGGGGTGGGTGCTGCCCAACGACGGTTATGGTGCCGGCTATGGCCAGACCTCTACCCTCGACGGCAACATCGCCAACCTGAAGAGCTTTGGCGACTATGCCCGTCAGCACGGTGTGGAGATTGGGCTCTGGACCCAGTCGAACCTCCATCCCATCGACAGCATCAGTGCCCTGCTGCAGCGCGACATCGTCAAAGAGGTGCGCGACGCCGGTGTGCGGGTGCTCAAGACCGATGTGGCCTGGGTGGGCGATGGCTACTCCTTTGGTCTCAACGGCATTGCCGACGTGGCACACATCATGCCCTACTATGGCAACAATGCCCGCCCCTTCATCATCACCCTCGACGGATGGGCCGGCACACAGCGCTATGCAGGCGTATGGAGTGGCGACCAGACCGGTGGCAAGTGGGAGTACATTCGTTTCCACATCCCCACCTATATTGGCTCGGGACTCTCGGGCATGGGAAACATCACCTCTGACATGGACGGTATCTTCGGTGGCAAGAACCTGCAGGTCAACATCCGCGATTTCCAGTGGAAGACCTTCACGCCCATGCAGCTCAACATGGATGGCTGGGGGTATAACCCCAAGTATCCGCAGGCCTTGGGCGAGCCGGCTACATCCATCAACCGCAACTACCTCAAGCTGAAGTCGATGCTGTTGCCTTACACATATTCCATAGCCCACGAGGCCATTGACGGCAAGCCCCTCATGCGAGCCATGTTCCTCGACTATCCGTCCGACTATACGCATGGTGTTGCTACGCAATATCAGTATATGTACGGCCCGAGTTTTCTTGTGGCCCCTATCTATCAGGCCACGCGCATGGACAGCGTCGGCAACGATATACGCAACGGCATCTACCTGCCCGAAGGAAGCTGGATCGACTACTTCAGCGGCGAGGTGTACGACGGTGGACG
>CAZBQA010000044.1:0-7219 GCA_964493905.1 uncultured Prevotella sp. | reverse complement strand
GCCATCATTCCGATGGTCAACGCCAATAACAACCCCTCGCACATCGACCGCGGCACCCGCGTCTACGAAATCTATCCTTACGGCACCAACTCCTTTACCGAATACGACGACGACGGCACTACCGACGCCTATCTGGGTGGGGCCTCAGCCTCTACGCTGATCGAGGAGTCGCTCGATGCCAAGGGACGGCTCGATGTCACCATCCACGCCACCAAGGGCTCTTTCGACGGCATGGTGAAAGACAAGGCCACCCGACTGGTCATCAACGTGAGCGAGCGCCCCAAGAAGGTTCGTGCCAGCTATGGGCCCAAGCGCACGAAGCTGACCCTGCGCGAGGCCACCTCTCTGACCGACTTCGAGAAGTCGGACAATGTGTGGTTCTACGACCAGGCGCCACAGCTCAACCGCTTCTCCACGCCGGGCACTGACGCTGCCCGTACCATGGTCACCAAGAATCCGCAGGTGCTCGTCAAGGTACAGAAACTCGATGTCACGGCCAATCAGCTGGCGGTGCTCGTAGAGGGCTGCCGCCTCGACCTCACCGACAACCTCCGCTCCAAGACCGGGGCATTGCAGACACCCAGCCTTGTGCGCGTGGCCGATGCCAACATCACCCCTTACTCGCTCAAGCCCAGCTGGCAGCCGGTAGCCAATGCCGACTACTACGAGGTGGAATATGATGGCATGAACTATTCTACTGTGCGCGACACCTGTCTGCTCTTCACCGATCTTACCCCCGAGACCGACTACCGGTTCAAGGTACGCGCGGTCAACAAGAGTGGGGTGTCACCTTGGGCAGACCTTAGTGCCGCCACCCGCGCCAACCCTTTGGAGTGGGCACTGCGCGGACTGACGGGCAAGGCCAATGCCGAGAGTTCGGCAGACCACGAGACCTCGCGCCTCTTCGACTTCTCCGACAAGGGCGACATCTGGTTCTCATCAATGGATAAGAGCGGCAAGCCGTTCGAGTTGGTCATCGACCTTCATGTTGTTGCGCAGCTCGACAAGTTGCAGTACATACCGCGTGAGGGCGGCAGCGCCGGTACCTTCCTGAAGGGTAGCGTCGCCGTGAGTGCCGATGGCCGCGACTGGAGTGCCCCTGTGCCCTTCGACTGGGCTGCCACTGAAGCTGCCAAGGACTTCAAGTTTGAGGGTCAGCCCACTGCTCGCTACATCCGTGTGACCGTAACCGACGCGGTGCGCAAGTACCTCTCTGGTCGCGAGATCTATGTGTTCAAGGTTCCCGGAAGCAAGGTGCAGATACCGGGCGACGTCAACCAGGATGGTAAGATCGACAATGCCGACCTCACCTCTTACATGAACTATACCGGCTTGCGCCGCGGCGACTCCGACTTCGACGGCTATATCAGCAAGGGCGATGTCAATGACAATGGTCTCATCGACGCTGCCGACATCTCTGAGGTGGCTACACTCCTCGATGGTGGTGTGTCGCCCGACTACCTGCAGCCCAGCGGCAAGCTGAGTCTCACCACCGACAAGGCGGTCTATGAGGCAGGCGATGATGTGGCGGTGACGGTCAAGGGTACCGACCTGAAGGGTGTGAACGCCCTCAACGTGGTGCTGCCTTATAACGAGCGCGACCTGCAGTTTGTCAAGGTAGAGCCGCTGGCCGTCAAGGATATGCAGAACATGACCAACGACCGTCTGCACAAGAACGGCGAGAAGGTGCTTTACCCCACCTTCGTCAACATTGGAGACCAGGCCACCCTGCAGGGCAATGCCGACCTCTTTGTGGTTCATTTCAAGGCCTTGCGCCGCACCAAGGGCAACTTCGGTAAGCCCAAGGGTATGCTGGTGTCGAAGTCGATTGACGTGCTGAACTTCTAGTGCCTCGGTCTGCCCTTTCCATAAGGTTGAGACCTAGTCAAACCTATTCATAAGTATCCCCCGAAAGCCTTATGGGTTTCGGGGGATTTTCGTGGTATAGCTGCCCTGTGAGCTCGCCTGTCACAGCCTCTTTGCTACAGCAAGAAAGGTGAGTTAAGGGTGGTTGTTGTGTGGGTACGTAGAGCCGTAGCGTTTTTGGGGTCATGCCTCTTCAACGATCTGTCTTCCTAGCAACAATCTGCATCGGTCAGCTCATCGGCTTCTGGCTCTTGGGATACTGGATGCGGGTGTGGTAGATCGATTTGAGACGCTCGGTGAGCACGAGCTTGGCCACGTGAATGTCGTGGAAGGTGATGTGGCACTCTTTAAAGAAGCCGTCGGCCACCTGCTGGTCGATGAGCGTGTTCACGAGGTTGCTGATGTTCTCCTCGTTGTATTCCTTGAGCGCGTGTGAGGCAGCCTCGCATGTGTCGGCCATCATAAGGATGGCCTGCTCGCGGGTGTAGGGGTTGGGCCCCGGATAGGTGAAGAGCTCCTTGTCGACAATCTCGTTGGGGTGCTCGTTCTGGTATTTGATGTAGAAGTACTTGGCCAGTCCCCTGCCATGATGGGTGACGATGAAGTCGCGGATTTTGACTGGCAGTCCGGCCTCTTCGGCCAGTTTCACGCCATTGGCCACGTGTGCGATGATGACCTGCGCGCTCTCCTTGTCGGTGAGGTTGTCGTGAGGGTTGTTGCCCCCCTGTCTGTTCTCGGTGAAATAGGCGGGGTTGAGGCTCTTGCCAATGTCGTGGTATAGGGCTCCCGTGCGCACCAGGGTGCTGTTGGCTCCTATGCGGTTGGCAATCTCAGAGGCCAGGTTGCCCACGGTGATAGAGTGCTGGAAGGTGCCTGGCGCCACCTCGCTGAGGTTGCGCAGCAGTCCCTTGTTGGTGTTTGAGAGCTCGATGAGCGTGATGGTGGAGGTAAAGCCGAAGGCCTTCTCCACCAGAAACATGAAGGGGTAGGCCAGCAACAGCAGCACGCCGTTGATGAGGAAGTGGTAGTACATGCTAGAACCGAAGGCGAAGTCGTCGCCACTCTCCATCAGTTTGAGCGTGAGATAGGTGATGCACATCGAGAGGAAAACCATCAGCGCCGTCTTGAAGACCTGTGCGCGTGAGGTCATCTCGCGCAGCGAGTAGATGGCCACCAGGCCTGTCACGGTCTGGATGACGATGAAGTCGAACTGGAACCGCAGCACGGCGGTGCAGATGAGCACCATGACAAGGTGGGTGATGAAGGCCGTGCGCGAGTCCATGAACACGCGTACGAACATCGGCACGAAGGCGAAGGGCAGCACATAGACGCTGAAGTTGAAGTAGCTGTGCTCCATCATCAGCGACACCATGATGGGGAAGATGGTGATGAAGACATAGAGCATGGCTATGCTGCGGGGCTTGTCGAAATAGTCTTTGCGAAACAACACCAGATAGGTGGTGAAGAGCATGATGAGGATGAAGACATAGCAGGCATTGCCAATGACGTTGGTGGTGAGCTGTGGCTCGGTGGTATGTCGCCGTTGGATCTCCTTCTGCAGGGAGTTGAGCACGCGGTAGTTGTAGTCGTTCACCAGGTCGCCCTGGCCGATGACCTTCTGTCCGGCCATCATCATGCCGTTGGCCGGCGATATGCCGCTGAGAAGGTCGTTGCGTGCGGTCTCTGAACGCTCCTTGTCGTAGATGAGGTTGGGCACGATGTAATTGTTGAGGTCGAGGTGCTGCAGTGCAGGTCGCTCGGCGGCAAGCACCTCATCGTTGAGCAGCTGCTGGTAGGCCGTGAGGGTGGAGTAGATACATCCAATCTGTATGCTCTCGGCATTTTTGCCAAAGATAACACGCACCAGACTCGTGGTGTCGGTATGCAGACTGTTGTAGTTGGGGGTCTCCATGATGCCGGCCTGGTAGAGGCGGTGCAGCCGGTCGACGACGATGTCGGTGACGAAGGATGGCAGCGTCTTGCCCTCGCTGTCGATGGCATGCCTGAACTTGGCAATCTGGTCGGTCTCCACCTGACTGTCGTAGTTGTAATAAGGCTGGAACATCTTCAGCAGCGAGTCTTTCTCTTTGGCCAGGGCCTCATCGGTCTTGTAGATGGGGAAGTCGTATTTGGCGATGATGGTGCCATAGTGCCATGGCTCGCCCACCTCATACTCGAACTGCTTACCCTCGTTGCTGGGCATGGCCCACACGATGAGTATGGTGCTCAGCAGCGTCAGGCCGAGACGCGCTATCTGGTTTCGCCAGTAATGTTCCTGGTCGTCGTATATCTGTTTGAAACTGTTCATATAATTCTATATAAATGATTATGCACCGCGAAAATACTAAAAAAAACACGTTTGAACGGAAAAAAAACATTAATTTTGCACAAAATAAGTTGATACAAGCATGTCAGAAAGAAAAGTGAGGGTGCGTTTTGCACCCAGTCCTACAGGTGCCCTGCATATCGGTGGGGTACGTACAGCCCTGTTTAACTATCTCTTTGCCCGCCAGCACGGTGGCGAGATGGTGTTCCGCATCGAGGACACCGACTCGCACCGCTTTGTGCCCGGAGCCGAGGAATACATCCTCGAGTCGTTTCGGTGGCTCGGCATCAAGTTCGACGAGGGGGTGAGCTTCGGTGGGAGCCATGGGCCCTACCGCCAGAGCGAGCGTCGTGACATCTACAAGACATACGTCAACCAGCTGCTCGACGCAGGCAAGGCCTACTATGCTTTCGACACGCCCGAGGAGCTCGAGCGCAAGCGCGCCGAGGTCGAAAATTTCCAGTACGATGCCTCCACACGATTGCAGATGCGCAACTCTCTGACGATGGACCGCACCGAATGGGAGCAGCTCATCGTCGACGGCGTGCAGTACACCGTGCGCTTCAAGGTGGAGCCGGGACGCGAGATCCTCATCAACGACATGATTCGCGGCGAGGTGCGCGTCAAGAGCGACATCCTCGACGACAAGGTGCTCTACAAGAGTGCCGACGAGCTGCCTACCTATCACCTGGCCAATATTGTGGACGACCACCTCATGGAGATCTCGCATGTCATCCGCGGCGAGGAATGGCTGCCCAGTGCGCCGCTCCATGTGTTGCTCTACGAGGCCTTTGGCTGGCAGGACACCATGCCCCGCTTTGCCCATCTGCCGTTGTTGCTCAAGCCCGAAGGCAAGGGCAAGCTGTCGAAGCGCGATGGCGACCGGCTGGGCTTCCCGGTGTTCCCACTCGAATGGCACGACCCCAAGACCGGCGAGGTGAGCATGGGATTCCGCGAGAGCGGCTATTTCCCCGAGGCTGTGGTCAACTTCTTGGCTTTGCTGGGATGGAACCCAGGTACCGAGCAGGAGCTCTTCAGCCTCGACGAACTGGTGCAGGCCTTCGACATCTCGAAATGTTCGAAGAGCGGTGCCAAGTTCGACTATCAGAAAGGCATCTGGTTCAACCATGAGTATATCCTTCGCAAGAGCGACGACGACATTGCCATGCGCTTTGCGCCTATCGTTGCCAACAATGGCGTAGACGAGTCGTTCGACCGTGTGAAACTGGTGGTGCACATGATGAAAGACCGCGTGAACTTTGTCAAGGAGCTGTGGCCCCTGTGCTCGTTCTTCTTCATCGCTCCCACCGAATACGATGAGAAGACCGTGAAAAAACGCTGGAAGGAAGACTCGCCCCGGCAGATGGCCGAGCTGGCCGAGGTGCTCAGGGGCATCGACGACTTCTCGATCGAGGGACAGGAGCCCATTGTCAGGCAGTGGGTGGAAGACAAAGGCTACAAGCTGGGCGACGTGATGAACGCCTTCCGACTGGCCTTGGTGGGCATCGGCAAGGGTCCCGGCATGTTCGACATCTCGGCGTTCCTGGGCAAGGAGGAGACCCTCCGTCGTCTGGAGAAAGCCATCAAGGTTTTGCCCGCAGCAACACAAGACTAACTGATTAACCAACCGCGAAGAGGAATGTCCTACTCCTATATGTATAATGTAGCCATCGCCATCTACACCTTCGGTGTGTGGGTGATGAGCCTGTTCAGCCGTAAGGTGAAGATGATGTGGCAGGGCGAGCACGAGGCCTACCGTATTCTGGAGGAGCAGGTCGACCCCCAAGCGCGTTACATCTGGTTTCATGCCGCTTCATTGGGCGAGTTTGAGCAGGGACGGCCGCTCATCGAGGAGATACGGCGGCAGCATCCTGGCTATAAGATCCTGCTGACCTTCTTCTCTCCCTCAGGCTACGAGGTGCGTAAGAACTACGAGGGTGCCGACATCTGTTGTTACCTGCCACTCGACACCATCGGCAATGCCCGCCGCTTCCTGCGCATCGTCCGGCCAGAGATGGCATTCTTTATCAAGTATGAGTTCTGGTTCAACTACCTGCATATCCTCAAGCACCGCGGCGTGCCGACCTACAGTGTGTCGAGCATTTTTCGTGAGAAGCAAATCTTCTTTCGCTGGTATGGCAAGCGCTATGCCCGTGTGTTGACTTGTTTCACCCATTTCTTTGTGCAGAACGAGGAGAGCCGACAGCTGCTCAGCCGCATCGGTATCAGCAATGTGACCATTACAGGCGACACGCGCTTCGACCGTGTGCTGCAGATCAAGGCGGCCAGCAAGCAGCTGCCGCTGGTAGAGGCCTTCGTGGGTGGCAAGACGGATAAGGTGTTCGTAGCTGGCTCGTCGTGGGCTCCCGATGAGGATATCTTCATCAAGTATTTCAATGCTCACAGCGACTGGAAGCTCATCATCGCGCCCCATGTCATCGGTGACGACCACCTGCGGCAGATCCTGTCGAAGGTCCGGGGATGCGCGGTGCGCTACACCGAAGCCACGGAGGAGAGCGTGCGCCAGGCTGACTGCCTCATCATCGACTGCTTCGGTCTGCTGTCGAGCATCTACCATTACGGTTCGGTGGCCTACGTGGGCGGCGGCTTCGGCGTGGGCATCCACAATGTGCTCGAGGCTGCCGTGTGGGACATTCCCGTTATTTTTGGTCCCAACAACAAACGTTTCCAGGAGGCCCAGGGACTGCTTCAGACCCAGGGAGGCTTTGAGATTACGGGCGACGACGACTTCGCGGCCTTGATGCAGCGGTTCGATGGCGATGCTGCTAGCCTTCGCCATGCTGGCTCTGCTGCCGGGTCCTACGTCAAGAGCCGTGCCGGTGCCACCCAGAAGGTGATCCAAGGCATCCGCCCGCTGTAGACATGGTAATTAAGACATAGTAACGTTATAGTGTTTTTAAAGACATAGTAACAGAATAACATTATAGCGTGTGTTATTAAGACAGAGTAACATAATAACATAAATAGATTGGGACAATAAGAAAGACAGAGTAACATAATAACATA
>CAZBQA010000043.1:0-23071 GCA_964493905.1 uncultured Prevotella sp. | reverse complement strand
ATGAAAACAATATATAAGAATATCATTCCAGCAGCTGCGCTTGCCTTGACGCTTGGAATGTCGTCATGTTCTGACATCCTGGAGATTTCTCCTAAGGACCCGGATGTTGTAACAAATATTCAGGCAACCCAACTTTTCAACAAGTGTTATGCCAACATCGCCGTGGCTGGACAGGGTGGTGCCAACGGTGACAGCGATATCGACGGCCTTGACGGCGGTACCACCGGTTATGTGCGCCAGATGTTCAACGCCAACGAGCTGACCACCGACGAAGCCATCTGTGGATGGGGTGATGAGGGTCTCGCAGCCTTTGACTACAACACCTACGACTCTTCACATCCGATGCTTCGCGGATTCTATTATCGTCTGAACTTCGGTGTCACCATTTGCAACCAGTATCTCACCGATTATGCTGATGCCGACGCCACGATGACTGCCGAAGTGCGTTTCCTTCGTGCGCTCAACTATTATGAGTTGATGGACTGCTTTGGCAATGTGCCGTTCACCACAGTGGTGTCTGCCGATAAGCCTCAGCAGATCAAGCGTGCCGACCTTTACAAGTGGATCGAGTCTGAGTTGCTCGACATTGAGGGCACGCTCTCCGAGCCCAAGCCTAAGAAGGAAGGCGAGGCCGGCTATGGTCGCGTAGACAAGGCTGCCTGCTGGATGCTGCTGTCGCGCCTCTATCTCAACGCGCAGGTTTACACCGGCACCGCCCAGTGGGCTAAGGCCGCAGAGTATGCCAAGAAGGTGATGGATTCTCCCTACAAGCTCTACACCACCGACAAGACCGATCCCAGCAGCCAGACCTGGTCGGCCTACCAGCAGCTTTTCATGGGCGACAATGGTACCAATGGTGCTTCGGTAGAGGCTGTGTTCCCCATCATTCAGGATGGTATCACCACCACCTCTTGGGGTACATCACTGTTCCTCATGGCCGGTGCCATGGATAAGGATGTAGTTGTGAAGAAAGATGGCACTGCAGGCAATAACACCGACCAGTCGTGGGGTGGTAACCGCTGTCGTCCTGACCTCATCAAGAAGTTCTTCCCCCGTAACGATGCTCCCAATGTCAACGCATACGCCATGCCCGAAGCTGCCGGTGATGACCGTGCAATCTTCGACGGTGTAGACCGTATCCTCAACAATACTGAGGTGGGCTCGTTCAAGAATGGTTTTGCTACGGGTAAGTTCAACAACTTCAAGACCGATGGTTCTGCCGGTCGCAGCAGCACTTTTGCCGATGCCGACTTCTTCTTCTTCCGTGCAGCAGAGTCTTACCTGACCTACGCCGAGGCTACGGCCCGCCTGAACAACGGCACTCCTACTGCCGAAGGTGTGGCTGCTCTCAATGCCCTGCGCACCCGTGCCAAGGCCGAGAAGAAGAGCGACTGGACACTGAAGGATATTTGCGACGAGTGGAGCCGCGAGTTCTACTTCGAGGGTATCCGTCGTCCTACGCTCATCCGCTTCGGTTACTTCGGTGGCAACAACAACTACACTTGGCAGTGGAAGGGTGGTGCCTATGATGGTACACGATTCTCAGCCAACAAGAACATCTTTGCCATTCCTACTCAGGATATGACCGTAAACGAGAACCTGGTACAAAATCCCGGCTATTAATCAAAAAAACGCTCTAAGATGAAAAATATCATAAAGTCAACATTGCTGCTTTTGTGCAGCGTTGGTCTCCTCGCAGCCTGTGAGGACGACAATGACAGCAATCCCGTGCTGACCTCGGCTACAAGCTTCGTGCTCAATACCCCCAGCACAGCTGCCAACAACACGATTGACCTCGGTACTTCAAGTACTATCAACCTCACTTGCTCGCAGCCCAACTACGGTTTCCCGGCTTCCACTACCTATACAGTGGACATTGCCTCCAAGGCCGACATGAGCGACGCAGTGACTCTAGCTACCACTTACACCTCTACACTGCTCGACCTCGATGCCAATGAGGTGGCCAGCGCGCTGACCGACCTGTTGGTGCAGCAGGGCAGAACCGAGGCTGAGTTCCCCTTGACTGTTCCCATGTATGTGCGTGCCCATGCCGTAGTCTCCAGCAAGACGGGCACCGATGTCGAAAGCACAGGTATCACCTCTAATGTGGTGACATTCAACAGCGTTCGTCTGCCCTTCTCGTTGCCTCCTGTATCTGTTCCCACAAACCTCTACATCACCGGTAACTTCAACGGCTGGAGCTGGGAGACTTCGCTGCAGATGGTCGGTGTCTATGGCGCCAAGGACAATAAGTCGACAAAGGATGTGTTCTGGCACATGGTCTATATCGACGAGTCCGGTATCAAGTTCAATACCGCAAAGGCATGGGACAATGGCGAGGTAGGCTTTGCCAAGCTGAACAGTGTCGGTGGCGACCTGGCTTCTGAAATCAAGGACAATGGCGGCAATATCGCATCTTCTAATCCTGGATGGTATCTGATGATCGTCACGGCTACCGTGTCGGGTCGCAACATCCTCTACGATGTCCAGTTCAACAAGCCCGAGGTATGGCTCATGGGTTCTGTTACACCTGCCGCTGGTTGGGCTGAGCTTGAGGAAGGCACGAAGTTTACCGTACCATCGACAGCTAATGGCGACTTCGTTTCTCCGGCATTCGCCAACAACACTAGCGGTGACGGCGGTATACGCGTCTATGTGAAGATTCCCGATTACGACTGGTGGAAGTCTGAGTTCATGGTATTCGACAAGAAGATTGTTTATCGTGGCACAGGCGGTGACCAAGACCGTATCAACGGTACTAAGGGCCAGCAGGTTTATCTGAACTTCACCAATGAGACCGGTGATATCAAGTAACGAAAAACAAGTAGACCAAACAACAACAAAGATATGAAAAAACTATCATTATATCTGACACTCGCACTCGCAGGGCTCTTCATGGGCTCCTGCAGTGACGACTACACCGATTGGGCACAGCCTCAGTCTAATCCGCAGGAGGATGCCATCACCATTCCGGGCTTCAAGGCTACGGCTGTAGAGGCACAGACACTCTCTGACGATGCCGACTCTGTGAAGGTGTTCACCCTCAGCACGGCCACTCTGCCCGATGGCTTCACGCTGGGCAATGCCCGTGTGGAACTCACACCGCAGGGGGTAGACGGTGCTGCTTCTACCACGGTAAACACTTCTCTGGCCGGTCTTTCGTCCAAGTCTGACATACAGTCACTCATCGAGAGTGTGTATGGCAAGAACCCTGTGGCTCGCAAGTTTGACGCACAGGTATATGTCAACGCTGTGAAGAATGGAGAGGCAGTGCTTATCGATGCCGGTAAGATTGTCTATACCGTCACCACTGTGACCCCCGACATCGCACAGGCTTACTATCTCATCGGTGGTCCCAACGACTGGGCCAGCTCGGCCATCAACCGCACACTGAAGTTCTCGCACAGCGAGACCAACGTGTACGATGATCCTGTCTTCACCATCACCTTCCCCGTGGCCGACACCACACAGGACACCTGGTTTGCCATCGGCGACGACAAGGCCTGCGACGGCATTGCCAACGACGACTGGTCGCAGGTGTTCGGTACCAAGAGCGGTAACGGCAACAACGGCACTGAGGGTCAGCTCGACCGTCGTGCCAACCTCTCTGACGCAGGCTCGTTCATGGTGCCTGCCGGTTCCAAGTACATCCGTGTGGAGATCAACATGATGTCGTACACCTATAAGGTTACAGCCATCAACTACGCCGAGTATATCTACGAAGTGGGCAACAACAACAGCTGGGGCAACGGTCTGGCCATGTTCGGCCCCAATTTTGACGGCAAATACTACGGTGCGTTCTATCTCGACGGCGAGTTCAAGTTCAAGCCCAACTCCGACAATTGGGAAGGCGACTGGGAATACAACGGTGAAGGCATGCTCGACGCCAACGGCAAAGACAATATCCAGGCTCCCGCCACCGGCCACTACTTCGTCACTGTCGACCTCGGCGCCATGACTTACAGCCTCAAGCCGTTCACCGAGATGCACATTGTGGGTGACGCTGTGGGCGACTGGAATGTCGGCAAGATCATGACATGGAACAGCGACAACCACACATGGGTGGCCACCGGCGTGACACTTGGAAACGGAAGCATCAAGTTCAAGGATGAAGACAGCAACTGGGCAGGCGTGAACCTCGGTGGCAATTTGGACAAGCTCGTTCAAAACGCCGCCGACAACATTGCTGTCACTCCGGGTACCTACGACATCGTTCTGCACATGGAGAACGGCAACCGCGCACCCTACGCCGAGCTCATTCCCCTGAACTGAGCGAAGCACAAGGCCTGTACATACAAATGAATACGACCACATAACCTCTGTTTCATCAGAAGTTAACACCGAGGCGGTTCTCCGAAATGGGGAGCCGCCTTTTTTGGGTGGGCCGGTTGGTAGGCGGTTGGTATGCAAACGTTTGCATTTAATAAAGCATAATTGATATAGGTCATGCAATCGTTTGTCACGATAAATATGCTATCTTCGCAGCAGATCAATAACTAAAGATGCAGATATGAAACGTTTCAGTAAGCTATTACTTATGCTGTTGGGAGCCATGACGCTTCCATCGACCCAGGCCTTGTCGCAAAACAACGGCTGGCCCGCCAACTATGGTGGCGTGATGCTCCAGGGATTCTATTGGGATTCGTTCGACGACTCGCAGTGGACGGTCCTTCAAAGCAAGGCTGCCGACCTGAAGGGCTACATCGACCTGGTATGGCTGCCGCAGAGCGCCTACGCCGGCGGTACCTCCATGGGTTACGACGACCTTTATTGGTTTGAGAACTACAACAGCAGCTTCGGCACCGAGGCACAGCTGCGCTCGCTCATACAGACCTACAAGGCCAATGGCATCGGCACCATTGCCGACGTGGTGATCAACCACCGCAAGACCACCACCGGTTGGTTTACCTTCCCCACTGAGACCTACAAGGGAGTGACCTATCACCTGTTGCCCTCAGATATCGTTGCCAACGACGACGGCGGCAAGACCAAGGCACAGGCCACGACCGAAGGCGTGACTCTCAGCACCAACAACGACTCGGGCGAGGGCTGGGACGGCATGCGCGACCTCGACCACAACAGCACCAACGTGCAGAACAGCGTCAAGGCTTATCTCGACCTGCTGCAGAACGACCTCGGCTATGCCGGTTTCCGCTACGACATGGTGAAGGGCTATGCCGGATCGTTCACGGGCATTTACAACAGCTATGCCAACCCCGTCTATTCGGTGGGCGAATACTGGGACGGCTATACGCCCAATGTAAAATCGTGGATCGATGCCACCAAGGTAAACGGCAACATCCAGAGCGCGGCCTTCGATTTCCCCTTCCGCTATACCGTGCGCGACGCCATCAACAACTCCAACTGGGCCAACTTGGGCAACACCAGCGTGATGGCCGACGCCAACTACCGCCGCTGGGCCGTGACCTTTGTAGAGAACCACGATACCGAGTACCGTTCGGCTACAAGTTCCCAGGACCCCATCAAGAAAGACACGCTGGCCGCCAATGCCTTCATGCTGGCCATGCCAGGCACACCCTGTATTTTCTATAAGCACTGGTTGAATTATGAGACCGAGCTCAAGGCCATGATTGAGGCACGTAAGGCTGTGGGCATCAACAACCAGAGCACCTACACCAACTACCGTTCGGCTGCCGGCTATTATGCCAATACCGTGTCAGGCACCAACGGCGACCTGCTCGTGGTGGTGGGCGATGTGAACGGTGCGGCTGTGCCCTCCTCACGTTGGGTGAATGTTGTCAGCGGCTACCACTATGCCTACTATTTCAAACCAGCAAAAGAAACGGCATGGGCGGGCAAGCCCTCGGGCAGCTACACCGGCTCATCGCTCAGTGTGCCACTCACAGCCGTGAGCGCCACTTCCGACGCGCAGCTGGTCTACACCACCGATGGCAGCACTCCCACGGCATCGAGTGCCAAGGTGGCCAGCGGCTCCAGCGTCACGCTGCCTGTAGGCACCACCACGCTCAAGGTGGGGCTGCTCATTGGCTCTGCCGTGTCGGGCATCATCACGCGCACCTACACCGTCACCGAGGAGGAGACCTTCACACCCTACACCATCAACGTCTATGTCAACACCGACCAGGTGGGATGGGCCGACTATGTGAACTTCCACACCTGGGGCAGCTACCGCACCGGCACCACATGGCCCGGCGACAAGGTGACGGCCACCACCACCGTGGATGGCAAGAAGTGGTTCTACAAGAGCTACGACATCACCTCGGCCAACGACTATGTGAACTTTGTGTTCAGCATCGGCACATCGTCGACGGCCAGCAACAACCAGACTGTGGATGTCAACCGCGTGACGGCCGACGCTTATTTTGAGATCTCGTCGACCAAGCTCAACGGCAAGTACACGGTGAACGATGTCACCGACAACGTGACGGCAGGCATCGATGGTGTGCAGACCCCCACAACGGCCACCGACGACGCCTGGTACACCCTCTCGGGCGTGCGCGTGAGCAAGCCCACCACCAAGGGCATCTACATCCACCAGGGCAAGAAGATGGTGATGAGGTGACATGCGTCGAAATATTTTCGCACGATGGCTCCACGCTCCGCAATAATATATAAGGTGGAGAGTTGTTATAGCAAAAGGGCGGCATGATGTCGTGCAGCCTCATTGTTCAACAAAAAAAAGAAAGTTATGAAAAAGTTAGTGTTAGTAGCCGTTGCCTTTTTGGCTGTGGCAGTGAGCAGTTGCAACCAGAAAAGCAACAGTGCGCCTTCTGAGAACGATTCTACCGCCGTGGTGGATTCGGTAGGCGCACAGCTCTCGGGTGAGAGTCAGACCACGTTCAACAACCTTACCGGTGAGCTCCTGAAGGACATCCAGGCCAAAGACTATGGCAAGGTAATCTCCAGTCTGGCCAACCTGCAGATGGTCTACAAGAATCTCGTGGCCTCGGGAAAGCTCGACGAGGCCCTGGCCTTCGGTTCTACGGTGAAGAACTTCGTTGCGCAGAACGAGGATAAGCTCAAGGCATTCACCGCCGGCAATTCTACCGTGGCATCGCTCATCAACGGCATCAAGAGTCTGCCTACCGAGGCAGGCACCACTGCCGAGGCTGCCAAGAGTGCTGTGGCATCGAGCGTGAGCAACTTAGCATCACCGGCCCTGGCCAAGGGTGCCACTGCCGTGGCTACTGCCGAGGCTGCCGCCGAGGCTGTGAAGAATGCGCCCGAGGCAGTGAAGAACGCCGTGACCAACGCCGGTGCCGATGCCGTGAACAGTGCCAAGAGTGCTGTGCAGGAGAAGGTGAGCGGTGAGGCTGCCAAGGCTGCTGAGAAAACTAACGAGGCTGTGGACAACGCCCAGAAGAAGGCTACCGACGCTGCCAAGGATGCTGCCAAGAAGCTGGGCTTCTGACCGAACAGATATCACTTCAATCATATCAAGAGCATCCATGTCCTTCACAGGGCATGGATGTTTTGGTGTGTTGATGGGTTGGTTTGTTGGTGTGTTGGTGTGTTGGTTTGTTGGTGGGCTGGTGGGTTGGTATTTTTATGAACAACGGATGGCGCGGATACAACGGAAGACAATCTCGACGGCACTGAAGCCGCTACCTGTCGACTGATGACAAGGAATCCAGCTCCCGCCATTTTGCGTAACATTTTACGACTGTTCCTATTTCACCTTGCTGTCTTTGCCATTTCACCTTGCTGCCTTTTTTATATCATCTTACTGCACTTTGTTGATCCCTCTCGTTGCACTTCCGTTCTATCCGTCCATCGCGAAGCGATGTCCGTTTTATCGTCATGTGCCAGTCTTGGCTTCCGTATGATCCGTGTGTTCCGTTGTTTACCAAAATGGTGTGAAAAGTCAAGCTATGACGTGGTGTTTTATGCCTTCTCAGGTGACTTTCTCAGCCTTCACATACAAACATCTCTGTCTACACACGCACCGCAATGAGCCGTCGTGTGCGCTGCTTCGACTCGAATCACGGTCTGCTTCCACTCGATTCACGTGCTCCTTCCAGTCGAAGTACACTGTGTTTCGAGTAGAATCACCATTCGGCCTTGGCCAAGCCACTTGACGAGAACGCTGTTCTGGGCATGGCGGAAGGGTGGGGTGCCACTACATGATATATCCTGACAGCAAATGGCGCATGTGGGGGCGCATGGCTTCGGCACAGTTGCAATGTATGGCTGCCTGTGGGTCGATTTAAGTTAAAATATTCTAACAGTATGCAACATTTCACGCTTGCTGCCGTCTAAAAGATAACCGGTTGTAGATAAATCCTGCCGGTTTGCGACCATAGATGATGAATAACTAAAAATGATAAGTATATGAAAAAGAACATTTTGATGCTCACCCTGGCAGCGGGCGTACTGCTCGTGACGAGTTGCGCCAGCAAGAAAGATCTGGTGAACTGCCAGAACGAAAACAAGGAACTCACGGCCAACTATCAGGATGCCAAGGAGCAGCTTGCCGCATCGCAGGCCCGCGTGGCATCGCTGCAAGAACGTCTGGCCCAGCAGCAGAACGACTACGCAGCCCTGCAGAAGAGTCTCGACAAGAGCCTCTCGAACACCACAGACAACAACATCAACATCTCGAAGCTCGTTGACCAGATCAACGAGTCGAACCAATATATCCGTCACCTGGTGGCGGTGAAGTCGAAGAGCGACTCGCTCAACATGGTGCTCACCAACAACCTCACCCGCTCGCTGAGTCGCGAGGAGATGAAGGAGGTCGATGTGCAGGTGCTCAAGGGCGTGGTGTATATCTCGCTGGCCGACAATATGCTCTACAAGAGCGGCAGCTACGAGATCAACGACCGTGCCGAGCAGACCCTCAGCAAGATCGCCAAGATCATCATGGACTATAAAGACTATGACGTGCTCATCGAGGGCAACACCGACAATGTGCCCATCAACACCGACGCGGCCTCGATGAAGAACATCCGCAACAACTGGGACCTCTCGGCCCTGCGTGCCTCTTCGGTGGTGCAGTATCTCATCGACCACTTCGGTGTGGCACCCAAGCGTCTCACCGCCGGCGGCCGTGGTGAGTTCAACCCCATTGCCAGCAACGACACCGAGCTGGGCAAGCAGCGCAACCGCCGCACACAGATCATCATCACGCCGAAGCTCGACCAGTTTATGGACCTTATCGACAAGGCTCCCGAGGAGAAGTAACTCTCCATGGGCGGCAGCGCTCTAGGCTGCCATCAGCATCGGTCGGCGATGCTTGTGTACGATAAACGGGGAAATATATTGCAATGTGGCAATTATTTCCCCGTTTTGATTTTAAATCCAAAGATTTTTGTTAATTTTGTCGACAAAGACGAACAACGTCTAGGTAACAACTAATACAACACGAATATGGGAAAGATAAAAATGACCACGCCGCTGGTAGAGATGGACGGCGACGAGATGACACGCATCCTGTGGAAGATGATCAAAGATGAGCTGATCATCCCCTTTGTCGACCTCAAGACCGAATACTACGACCTCGGCCTGCCTTACCGCGATGCCACCAACGACCAGGTGACCATCGACTCGGCCCATGCCGCCATGAAGTATGGTGTGGCCGTGAAGTGTGCCACCATCACGCCCAATGCGCAGCGCATGGACGAATACAAGCTGCACAAGATGTGGAAGAGCCCCAACGGCACCATCCGCTCGATCATGGACGGCACCGTCTTTCGTGCGCCCATCACCATCGAGAGCATCCGGCCGGTGGTGAAAAACTGGGAGCAGCCCATCACCATCGCCCGTCACGCCTACGGCGACGTGTACAAAGGCGTGGAGCTGCGTGTCGACGAGCCGAGCACGGCCAAGCTGGTGGTCGAGGGCCAGAGCGGAAAGCGCCAGGAGGTAGAGATCCACGCCTTCGACGGTCCGGGCGTGCTGCAGGGCATGCACAACACCGACAAGAGCATCCGCTCGTTTGCACACAGCTGCTTCAAGTTTGCCATCGACACGCGGCAAGACCTCTGGTTTGCCACCAAAGACACCATCTCGAAGACCTACGATGCACAGTTTAAGCAGATTTTCGAGGATGTTTACGAGTCCCATTACAAGGCGCGGTTCGAGGAGCTGGGCATCGAGTATTTCTATACGCTTATCGACGATGCCGTGGCGCGTGTCATCCGCTCGAAAGGCGGCTTCATCTGGGCCTGCAAGAACTACGATGGCGACGTGATGAGCGACATGCTCTCTACGGCCTTCGGCTCGTTGGCCATGATGACCTCGGTGCTCGTGTCGCCCGACGGCAAATACGAGTATGAGGCCGCACACGGCACCGTGACCCGCCACTATTACCGTTACCTCAAGGGCGAGGAGACCTCTACCAACCCCATGGCCACCATCTTTGCCTGGAGCGGCGCACTGCGCAAGCGCGGCGAACTCGACGGCATCGGCGAGCTGGTCAATTTCGGCGACCAGCTCGAAGCTGCCTGTATCGACACGCTCAACGAAGGCATCGCCACCAAAGACCTTGTGGGACTGATGGAGGGCGTGGAGGCCAGGGCGGTTAACTCGGCCGACTTCATCGCTGCCATCCGTACCCGGTTGGAGAGGCGGCTGGCCTAAACACCGTGGTCTAGCCACATACTATCACGGCCAAGAAGTGGGGCTATGCCGACTTCTTGGCCGTCTTTGGCTGAGTCATTTCTTGTTGTCGGCCTCGGGCATCTTGGGGTAGATATACCTGAACGAGTCCATCGACACCACCCGGCCGTCTCTGAAGCCCACCAGAATGACGTCGTAGTCGCCACTGAGGGCTTCGTTCTTGTGGTATTCCCATTGTTCGATACCGTTCTCCATGAATCGTCGGTAGCTGGGCTTCGACTTCATGATGGTCGACACTTCGTCGTAGGTCTGGCCTTGATGAATCTGGGTGAGATAGGGCAGGCTGCTGCCGACGCCCAGTGCGGCACAGGCGTTGAGGGTCAGTGCGGCAAAGCAAACGGCCAGCCCCTGCATAAGTCTTGTTTTTCCGGTCATAGCTCAAAGGATGTTGTTTGTGAGGCAAAGATAAGGCTTTGCACGTCATTTGTCGTATTGTCATCCCTACCAAACGATAGGGGAATCCCTAAGGCCTGCGGCCCGGGACTCCCCCTTGTGGCGTATGTGGCCCGGGTCAGTCGATCGAGGCCAGCTGTTCCTTGCTCAGCACCTGGTGGTGTGGGCGCGGGCTCACCTTAAACTTGTCGAACCCCTCGCCGTAGACCCCGATGACGTTGGTTTGTGTGACAAATGCGTTGGGGTCTATCTCTTTGATGATGTTGAAGATGATGTTGCTCTCGCGCCGCTTGGCCATGATGAAGAGCATCTTCACCTCATGACCGGTGTAGAAGCCGTGGGCCTCGATGACCGTGGCTCCGCGGTGCGGATAGACAGCGATGCGCGAGGCAATCTCTTTGTACTTGTTGGAGATGATGAAAAACTGCACGCTGCGGTGCATCACCTGCACTACCTGGTCGATGCAGAAGCTCGTCACCCAGAGCACCACGTAGCCGTAGATCACCTTCTCCCAGTCGTGGAACACCAGATACGACGAGGAGATGATGACGATGTCGCAGAGCATGATGACGCGGCCGAGTGAGATGTCGCGGTATTTGTTGACGATGGCCGCCACGATGTCGGTGCCGCCCGTGGAGCCATGGAACGAGAACCCCAGTCCGATGCCTGAGCCGCAGAAGATGGCACCGATGATGCAGGCCATGAACGGCTGGTCGTGCAGCAACTGGGTGTCGCCCACCTGCTTCTGCATCAAGGTGGTTACCGAGGTGAGCACGATGACGGCATAGATGGTCTTGATGCTGAACTTGAAGCCCAAAATCTTCAGGGCAAACATCAGCAGCACGGCGTTGATGCCGAAGTAGCTCATCTGTACGGGAATGCCGGTGCCCCAGAACAGCACCGACGCGATACCCGGCACGCCGCCCGTGGTGATGCTGTTGGGCAGTAGGAAGATGTTCCAGCCGATGGAGTAGGATACCATGCCAACGGCAATCATGAGATAATCTCTCACCTCATTCCATATTTTTACTTCTGTTGCATTCATCGTTAGTGTAGTCTTTTGGTCGTGCTCAAGGTTTGTATCGATGTTGTAAGTGATGCGGATAGCTTGTTGTAGGCTGCGTGTCAGACGTGGTTTGGTGTGGGCTTGGCTGTCACACCGCTGCCGTGTCAGATTCCCAGCCCGCCCGTGAAGCTCACGTCCTGTGCCTTGCTCTGCATGATGCGCGAGTGGGGCGGCACGCTGTGAGTGAGCCATACGTTACCACCGATGATGGTGTCGTGGCCGATGGTGATGCGTCCCAGCAGTGTGGAGTTGGAGTAGATGGTCACATGGTCTTCGATGATGGGGTGGCGGGGCAGCGATGGCTCCTCGGCTTCCTCACGCGGAGAGGAGTAGGCGCTGGCTCCCAGCGTCACCCCTTGGAACAGGTGTACGTGGTCGCCGATGATACTGCTCTCGCCAATCACCACGCCCGTACCATGGTCGATGGAGAAGTAGGCACCGATTTGCGCGCCGGGATGGATGTCGATGCCGGTCATGGCGTGAGCCTGCTCGGTGATGATGCGCGGTATGACGGCGATGCCCATGGTGTGCAACTCGTGGGCCACACGGTAGTGGAGCATGGCCTGGATGACCGGATACGAGAAAATTACTTCGCCGTAGGTGCTGGCCGAAGGGTCGGCGTTGAAGATGGCCTCGACGTCAGAGAACAGCAGGCGCTTGATCTTGGGCAGCGTGTCGATGAACCTGGCGGTCACCGCATCGGCTTGTATGCCCACCTCTTGTTCGTCTCCGCTGGTGAAGAGAAGGGCCAGTTGCACCTGTCGCTGCAGCAGCGTGGTCAGGCGTTCCATGTTCACGCCGATGTGGTAAGAGCGGATGTTGCTGTCGGTCTGGCGCTTGTCGAAGAAGCCGGGGAAGATGATCATCTTCACCAGACTGACGATCTCCCTCAGCGCTTCCACAGAGGGCAGCGGGGCATCGTTTTGAGGCACCATTTTCTCCTCTTCCTCAGAGATGCGGGTGAGGAGGGCTACGTTCTTCTGAAAGATATCGTCATTCATCGTTTTCGGGTTGTGCTATATCGTTGCAAAGTTACAGATTAAACTTGAAAAATGCAGGAATTTGCCCGACAAAAAGTTCGCAACGATATTGTAATACATGTTAAGGCGATTGTAACTTGTGTTTAAATACCTTGTAATATATTTGGCATACCTTTGCCTGCATAAAGTATAAATAATTGTTTATTAGCGCAATGAGTGTCATTTATCTATGCATCGTTATCTTCTTGCTATGCCTGGCAGTGTTTGATCTGTTCGTGGGCGTGAGCAATGATGCAGTCAATTTTCTCCAGTCGGCTGTCGGGGCGAAGGTAGCCAAGTTTCGAACGGTGCTCATTGTGGCCTCATGTGGTGTGGCCATTGGTGCCGTGATGTCTACGGGTATGATGGATTTGGCGCGCCATGGCATCATGACTCCCACCCATTTCTCGTTCGCCGAGGTGATGACGATCTTCCTTGCCGTGATGGTGACTGATGTCATTGTGCTCGACATCTTCAACTCGATGGGCATGCCCACTTCCACCACCGTGTCGCTGGTGTTTGAACTTCTGGGCGGAACGTTCATCCTGGCCAGCATCAAGGTGCTCACCGACGATAGCCTGAGCTACGGCGACCTGCTCAACAGCAGCCAGGCGCTGAAGACCATTCTGGCCATCTTCATCAGCGTGGCCATAGCCTTTTTCTTCGGCGTGGTGGTGATGTGGATCTCGCGCGTGGTGTTCACATTCAATTATAAACGCCAGATGAAGTATTTCATCGCCATCTTCGGCGGCATTGCCTTCACGGCACTGGCCTACTTCATCTTCCTCAAGGGTTTGGGCAAGAGTCCGTACATTCCTGCCTCGGTGCGCGACTACATCGATGCCAACACACCCATGCTGCTGGCCTACACCTTTGTGACCTCCACGCTGGCGATGGAACTGTTGCACCTCATGCGTGTCAATATCTTCAAGTTTGTGGTGCTCATGGGTACCTTTGCACTGGCCATGGCCTTTGCCGGCAACGACCTGGTGAACTTTGTCGGTGTGCCCCTGGCGGGTCTCGACTCGTACCAAGACTTCATTGCCCACGGCGACGGAGCCACCCCGTCCACCTTTATGATGACCTCGCTCATGGAGAGTGCCAAGACCCCGCCTTACTTCTTGCTGGGTGCCGGCGTCATTATGATCATTGCGCTGGCCACCTCGCGCAAGGCCCGCAACGTGATCAAGACCTCGGTAGACCTGAGCAGGCAGGACGAGGGCGATGAGATGTTCGGGTCGTCGATGGCAGCCCGCAGCATCGTTCGCGTGAGCCAGAACAGCGCTTCTGTCGTGGCCGAGATGATGCCACGCGGCCTGCGCGGATGGATTGACCGCCGATTCAACAAGAACGACGTCATCCTGCAGGAAGAGGGAGCCGCCTTCGACCTGGTGCGCGCTGCCGTCAACCTGGTGCTGGCTGCCATGCTCATCACCATCGGCACCAACTATAAGTTGCCACTTTCTACCACCTACGTCACCTTTATGGTGGCCATGGGCTCGAGTCTGGCCGACCGCGCCTGGAGCCGCGAGAGCGCGGTGTTCCGCGTGACGGGTGTGCTGAGTGTCATCGGCGGGTGGTTTATCACCGCAGGCGTGGCCTTTGCCGCCTGTGCCGTGGTATGTCTGGCCATGTTCTACGGGGGCATCGTGGTACAGGTTATCTTCATGGGCCTTGTCGTCTTCTCACTCATCCGCTCCAGCCGAGCCTACGCCCAGAAGGCCGCCGAGGAGAAGAAGACCAGCCGTTTTGCCCTGATGATGCGCGTGCGCGACCCCGAGCTGGTGTGGGACATCCTGCGTCGCCAGGTCACCCGCACACAGTCGTTTGTCAACCGTTTCTCGCAAGACCAGTTCAACCGCATCATCGAGGCCTTCACGAACGAGAGTGTGCGTGACCTACGCCATTGCCATACCGACCTGCGCAACGAGCTCAAAGCCTTGAAGACCTTCCGCCGGCAGGAGATGCTCGGGCTCAAGCGGGCCCCGGCCGAGGTGGCCATCGAGCGCAACACCTGGTTCCACGTCGGTGCCAACGCCAACCAGCAGTTTGTGTATTGTCTGCTGCGCATGCTCGAACCCATCAAGGAGCATGTCGACAACAACTTCAACCCGCTGCCCGAGGCCTACGCCAACGAGTTCGAGCAAGTGCGTCGCAAGATCAACGACCTGATGCAACAGTCGCGCACGGCCATCGATACCAACCACTTTGAGGGCTACCGCAACATCTTGGCCGAGGCCGACATGTGCAAGGATGAACTGTCGGTCATTCGCAAGCGCCACATCGACCGCCTGCAAGCCACTGCCGACAGCCGCATGCTACAGGTGTCGATGGTTTATCTCAACCTGTTGCAAGAGAGTCAGGAGTTTCTGAGTATCATGCGTCACCAGTTGCGCTCCGCCAAGAAATTCATGGACAACTGAACCACTCCGCCCTGCTCATCACAAAGCCGTGGGGCGTGAATGGTGTTATGATACCAAACGAAAGGGCATGACTCGTCGTGTCCTTTCGTTTGTGCTTTTGGGGTTATGGGCAGGGCGTTAATCTGTTTGTCATATCATCTTTGCAGGTTCGACAAGAGGTTGTAAAGGCACCGTAATGTTGCTTTTGTACCTTTGCACCCATTGGAGAACAATAGCAAATTTGTATGAAAAAAAGATTTACTATGATGATGTTGATGGCTGCCACGCTTTCTGTTCAGGCGGCCGAAGTGGTCCCTGAGGCCAGCTTGGGGGCGGTGCGTGGAAGAGTGGTGGACGCTTCGAAGGAAGTACTGCCCGGCGCCTCGGTGTTTATCGAGTCGCTGCAGACAGGTGTGGTCAGCGACGTCAATGGCTTCTACAACCTGTCAAACCTCAGGCCCGGCACCTATAGGGTGACGGTGAGCTATGTGGGCTATGCGCCGGTGACCACCACCGTGACCATTACCGGCGGCGGAGCCGTGGAGCGCGACATCGTGATGAACGAGGGCATGGAACTGAAGGAGGTGAAGGTCAACGGCGCCTTTCACGGACATCGCAAGGCACTCAACATGCAGAAGAACAGCATGGGCGTGACCAATGTGGTGAGTGCCGACCAGGTGGGCAAGTTCCCCGACTCTAACATCGGCGACGCCCTGAAGCGCATCAACGGCATCAACGTGCAGTATGACCAGGGCGAGGCACGCTTCGGGCAGGTGCGCGGCACGGCGGCCGACCTCTCGTCGGTGACGCTGAACGGCAACCGCATACCCTCGGCCGAGGGAGACATACGTAACGTGCAGCTCGACCTCATACCTGCCGACATGGTGCAGACCATCGAGGTCAGCAAGGTGGTGACGGCCGACATGGACGGCGACGCTATCGGCGGAAGCATCAACCTCGTGACCAAGAGCACACCCTATCGCCGCGTGCTCAATGCCACGGCAGGAACGGGCTACAACTGGGTGAGCGGCAAGATGGAGAAAGAGCTGGGCCTGACCTGGGGCGACCGCTTCTTCGACAACAAGCTGGGACTGATGCTCGCCGCCTCGTACCAGTTTAACCCCGGCGGCTCAGACAATACCGAGTTTACCTACGACATTGACGATGATCAAAAGGTATATCTCGACAAGGCCGAGGTGCGGCAATACTATGTCACCCGCGAGCGCCAGAGCTACTCGCTCTCGAGCGACTACCAGTTTAATGCCGACCACAAGATTGGTTTCAAGGCCATGTACAACCGCCGCTCCGACTGGGAGAACCGCTACCGCATCACCTACAAGAAGCTGGGCAGCAAGGCCAGCAAGCGGAGCATGGTGCTGCAGACCAAGGCCGGCAGCGACGACAACAGAGACGCCCGGCTGGAGCTACAGCAGACCATGGACTTTGCCCTCGACGGCGAGCACCACTTCGGTAACCTCGAGATGGACTGGATGGGTTCGTTCAGCCGGGCCACCGAAGACCGCCCCAACGAGCGGTACATCGGTATGGTGATGAAGGGCAAGGATGCCGCCAACACCGATTTCTTCGACGGCCTCACCTTCGTGGACGACGGTGGTCGCCAGCCCTACGCCTCCCGGCGCATAGGCGACGTGGGTGACTACAAATGGGGAGTCGACGAGTTTACCAACTCCAACCAGGAGATCTACGAGAACGAATGGAAGTTCAGACTCAACTTCACGCTGCCCCTCACCAACGGTCTCTATGGCAACACGCTGAAGTTTGGCGGTAAGTATATCTCCAAGGAGAAAGACAAGGAGATCCATTGCTTCGACTATTCCGACGCCTTCGACGACGCCGTTGGCGACACCTGGGCGCAGAACATGCGGCCGCAGATACGCTCTGGCTTCATGGCCGGCAACAACTATCCCGAGGGCACGCCCTTCGTCAGCAGACAGTTTATGGGAATATCGACTTTGACGCGCTCAAGGGCACCGAGCTCAACTCAGAGGCTGCCGGCAACTTCCATGCCCGCGAGCAGGTGACCAGTGCATACCTGCGCCTCGACCAGCGCCTGGGCAGCCAGCTCAGCCTCATGGCAGGTCTGCGCATGGAGCATACCAACCTCGACTACCGCGGCTACAACTGGGTGGTGACCGACCCTGCTGACGAGAACGGCCAACTGGTACCCACGGGCGACAACAAGAACAACTACACCAACTGGCTGCCCAGTTTGTTGATCAAATACACCCCGATGACCGACTGGAATGTGCGCGCCTCGTTCACCCAGACCCTCAGCCGTCCCAAATATTCGGCCCTCATCCCCAACGTGAGCTACACCGTGGCCGACGAGGAGGCCACCATCGGCAACCCCCATCTCAAGGCCACCACGGCCTATAACTTCGACCTCTCCACCGACTACTATTTCAAGAGCGTGGGCATGGTGAGCCTCGGCGTGTTCTACAAGCGTCTTAACAACGTCGTCGTGAACGAGGTGTGGAAGGCCACCGAAGACCCCAATATCCCCACGGGGCTGCTCAATGCCGACGGCGAGGCACCCAAATACCAGATTACCAAGCCCATCAATGCCTACGACGCCCGCCTCTTCGGCGTGGAGGTGGCCTATGAGCGCGACTTCGGCTTCATTGCCCCGGCCCTCAAGTGCATCGGCTTCTACGGTACCTACACCTATACCCACAGCAGCACGCTGAACCATAAGTTTGAGCACCGCTCGACGGCCGATGCCGATGACATCAAGATGACCGGCAGCCCCGAACACACGGCCAACGCCTCGCTCTACTTTGAGAAGAGCGGCGTGAACCTGCGACTGAGCTGGAACACCGCCTCGAGCTTCATCGACGAGCTGGGCACCGTGGCCGCCCTCGACCGCTACTACGACAGCGTGAACTATCTCGACCTCAATGCCAGCTACACCTGGGGCAAGAAGGCCCGGTTCACCGTCTTTGCCAATGCCACCAACCTGCTCAACCAACCCCTGCGCTATTACCAGGGCACCAAAGACCGCACCATGCAGTCGGAGTATTATGGTGTGCGCGTGAATGCCGGCGTGAAGATTGCTTTGTAAAACTCAAGAAAGATGAAGAAGATAAGTCTACTGATCCTTACCCTGTGGTCTGTGCTGTGTGTTGCGGCACAGTCCACAAACTATTCTGTCTACGACGGAAAGTTCAATTTCATAGTCTGCAACGACCTCGGGCGCAATGGCTACTACGACCAGAAACCCATTGCCGAGCTCATGGGCCGCATGAGCCAGGAGGGCGTCGACCCCGAGTTTGTGGCCGCCCTGGGCGACATCCACCACTTCAACGGTGTGCAGAGCACTGCCGACCCACTGTGGATGACCAACTATGAACTGGTGTACAGCCACCCCGAGCTGATGCTCGACTGGTATCCCATCCTGGGCAACCACGAATACAGGGGCAACACCCAGGCGTGCATCGACTATAGTGGGGTGAGCCGCCGCTGGGTGATGCCGGCGCGCTACTACACCAAGGTGTTTGCCCACGACGGCATGACGCTGCGCCTGGTGTGGATCGACACCACCCCGATGATCTCCAAATACCGTAACCTGCCCGAGGGCTATCCCGATGCCGCGCGGCAAGACTGGCACCGGCAGCAGCAGTGGCTCGACTCGGTGCTCACCGCCGAGCGCGAAGACTGGGTCATCGTCATGGGCCACCATCCCATCTTCGCCGACACGGGCAAGGAGCTCACCGAGCGCACCGACATGCAACAGAACGTCGATGCCATCCTCCGGAAGCACAAGGTCGACTTCTATATCAACGGCCACATCCACAACTTCCAGCACATCCGTAGCAAGGGTAGCAACATCGACTACATCACCAACAGCTCGGCATCGCTGGCCCGCAGCAAGGTCAAGGCCGTCGAGGGCACCGTCTTCTGCAGTGGCGAGCCGGGGTTCTCGGTGGTCTCGGTCACCAGAGACACGCTGGCGCTGCGTATGATAGACAAGGCCGGCCATATCCTTCACGAGATTATTCGGACCCGCAGATAATCGTCAGGGGCTGCCCACCGGGGCGGCCCCTGCTGCTTATCCATACCTCGTGAGGCGAGCTGCGGCAGTGGTGCCAACCCCTGCCCGCAGGCTGCTTCGGGCCGAAACAGATTCTGTTTCTACTCGAACCAGATTCTACTTCTACTCGAACCAGATTCTACTTCTACTCGAACCACACCTCGGTCTACCCCCAACCGCATGGCGACGGCATCCGTACCGCACCTCCTCCGCATGCTTGCCGTCCTGCGTGAAGGCTGTGGAGGCGTGTCACAGGCATGTAACATCTGTCACTTCATCGTAAACAAGATGTGAATGTATCGTCAAATGGGCGCAACGGCAATGTAACAACGCAGGCGTAACTTTGCAGTGCAAAAAATAATCAAGTGTATTATATATTAAGATGAAAGATTGCAAAAGGGGAATAGCAGTTATGGTACTGTTGATGATGGCTACCGTTTATGGTATGGCTCAGACGATAGTGGGCAAGGTGGCCGATGGTAAGACAAAAGAAGCGCTCATCGGAGCCATGGTGACCATCAAGGGCACCGACAAGCGCGCTGTGACCGACATGGACGGCAACTTCACGCTCGACGGGCTGCGAAGCAATGCCGCTTACGACCTGGTGGTGAGCTACGTGGGCTACAAAACCCAGACGCTGAGCCAGGTGAAGGTCAAGAACGGGGCCGGCGAAGAGCTGCTCGTCGCCATGCAGCCCGACGAGCATACGCTGGGCGAGGTGTCGATCGTGGGCATCGAGCGCAAGAACACCGAGGTGGCTGCCGTGCAGCAGGTGAAGAACAGCGATGTCATCGTGAGCAACGTCTCGGCCCAGGAAATCGAGAAGACGCAAGACTCCAATGCCGGCGAGGTCATCAGGCGTGTGCCGGGTGTGAGCCTCATCGACGACAAGTTTGTGATGGTGCGCGGCCTCTCGCAACGATATAATAATGTATGGATGAACGGCGGTGCTGTGCCCAGCAGCGAGGCCGACAGCCGTGCTTTCTCTTTCGACATCATTCCTAGTCAGCAGATCGACAACCTCACCATTGTGAAGACGCCCTCTGCCGAATATCCAGCCGACTATACCGGTGGTTTTATCTTGATCAATACCAAGGAAATACCCGTTTCCAATTCTCTCTCTTTCACCGTGGGCGGCAACTGGAATGATGCCTCATTGGGCGACTTCTCCACCTTTTCGAAGAGCACCTCGTCGTTGGAGAGTATGGGCTCGTCGTTGCTGACAGGAGGATTCAACAACGACTGGATGGTGAAAAACAAGAACGTGTATGGCGACCTGAAGCTGGGCATGAACGGTGCCTACCGCTGGCAGCTGGGTGCCCATCGCCTGGGACTCATCGCTGCGGCCAACTACTCCAACGAGTATCGCACCTACGAAGACATGCAGAACAACCTCTTCGGTGTGTACGACGTGGCCAACGACCACAGCAACTACCTGCGCCACTCGGTAGACGACCAGTACAACAACAACCGCCGCATCGGTGCCATGCTCAACTTTACGCTGCTCTCACCCTCGGGCAACCACAAGTATGAGCTCAAGAACATCTTCAACCATCTCACCAACCAGCGCTACACCTGGCGTGAGGGCGTGTCGGCACAGGCCAACCTCGAGAACTCGGCCGAATACTACTACCGCAGCCGCACGGCCTACAACGGTCAGCTCACCGGCAAGCATACCTTCACGGGCGACCAGCTCGACTGGAGCGTAGGCTATGCCTATGCCAACCGTCACCTGCCCGACCGTCGCCGCTACCTCGTTGACGATGCCATCGAGAACGGACAGATGGCCCTCACCACGGGTAACGATATCTCTCGCGAGTGGACCCAGCTCGATGAGCACATCTTCTCGGCCAATGTCAACAACAAGAAAGAACTGAAGTTCAACGCCTGGACACCCAGTCTGAAGTTTGGTGCCTACGGTGAATACCGCACCCGCGAATACAAGGCCCGCGAGTTTATCTACAACTGGGATGCCTCGAACAACAGTCTGCCTGCAGGCTTCCGACAGATGGACATACCCACCCTGCTGTCTGATGAGGCCAACCTGGGCGCCGGAAAGCTCGACGTGCTCGAACAGGTGCGCTGGCGTAACAACTACAGCGGACACAACACCCTTGGCGCAGGATACCTCACGGCGTCTCTCCCCTTTGGCCCTTTGAGCATCCTCGCCGGGGTCCGCTTTGAACATAATGACATGGAGCTGATCTCCAACACCCGTGACAATGAGCGGAGCGAGAGCTCGCGCCACTACCGTGACGACGACCTCTTCCCCTCGTTCAACGCCACCTATAAGTTCAACGACCAGCACCAGCTGCGTGCCAGCTACGGCCGTACCATCAACAGGCCCGAGTTTCGCGAGGTGTCGTCGTCGGTCTACTACGACTTCGACCTGGCCTCCAGCGTGCAGGGTAACACCGAGCTCAAGAGCTGCTGCATCGACAACATCGACCTGCGCTATGAGTTCTATCCCTCAAGGGGTGAGCAGATCTCGGTGGCAGCATTCTATAAGCATTTCGACTCGCCCATCGAGTGGACTTACACCGTGGCCGGTGGTACCGACCTCATCTATTCATACAAAAACGCGCAGAGCGCCAACAATATCGGTCTGGAGCTCGACATCCGCAAAGACCTCTCGTTTATCGGGTTGCGCAACTTCAGCTGGTCGTTCAACGGCGCCCTCATCCACAGTCGCGTGACCTTCCCCGCCGGCTTCAAGGAGGAGAACCGCCCCATGCAGGGACAGTCGCCCTACCTTGTCAACACGGGCCTGTTCTATCGCAACGAGGGTCAGAAGCTCAATGTGGCCCTGCTCTACAACCGCATCGGCAAGCGTATCATAGGTGTGGGACGCTCAGAGGGCACCACGGGCTCGGGCTCCGACGAGACGGCACGCATCCCCGACTCTTACGAGATGCCGCGAAACGTCTTCGACCTCTCGGCCAGCAAGAGGTTTGGTGACCACTGGGAACTGAAAGTCAACCTCCGCGACATCCTGGCCGAGAAGGTGTACTACAAGCAGTTTGCCGAGGTGAGGTATGCCGATGGCAGTTACAAGAAGGTCGACGAGATTGTGCGACGCTACAAGCCCGGACGCAACATCGGTTTCTCGCTGGTGTACAAGCTGTAAGGGCAGCATGTGAAGAATGAGATGCGAAACGTGAAAAGTGACAATATCATTAGACAATAATCAGTGGCTGGGAGTAGGATATGGTCTCCATACAGCCCCCCACACGATATAATCAACGAATCATTTATGTTTAACAAACATCATAACATTATGAACAAACAATTGATGTATGGATGCATGGGCATCCTGATGGTTGCCGCAAGCATGACGGCTTGCAGCAGTAATGACGACCCTGAAACACCCGTTAACCCCGGCACCACAGGCTATACGTGGACTACCGACGGTGGATTGAAAGCCTGCACGGGCATTCTCTTCAGCGATGGCAAGGAAGATGCTGCTGGCGCAGATATTGGAAATTATTGCTGTCCGATAAAACCAAAAGATTGACAGTATGAGGGCAAGCAAATAATA
>CAZBQA010000042.1:3698-24899 GCA_964493905.1 uncultured Prevotella sp. | reverse complement strand
ATTTGTCTTTAAAGTACTTACGAGTAATGTTAACGGATTTTAGTGGACAGTAGTGTTCCAGATCAATGCTGCCAAGGCACCACCCACAAACGGACCAACGATGAAGATCCAGAGATTGGTGAGTGCTGTGCCACCCTGGAAGAGGGCCGGACCAATGGAACGGGCGGGGTTGACAGACGTACCGGTATAGCGGATGCAAGCCAGGTGAACAAGGATGAGCGAGAGGCCGATGGCCAGACCGGCGAAGTTGTTGGTAGCGCCGTTGGTCTTCGAGGTGGCGCCCAGCACCACGAGCACAAACACGCATGTGAAAAAGATCTCGGCCAGCAGACCGCCGAAGGCGGTGATAGTCACACCGGCACCGTTGAGGGCCTGCAGGTCGTTGGCACCCGTGCCCGTGAGACCGGCAGCTGAAGTGATGGCATAGAGGATGGCAGCACCGAGGATACCACCAATCACCTGGAAGATGATATACATACCGGCATCCTTACTACTCATGCGGCCACTCATAAATACACCCAAGGTGATGGCGGGGTTGATGTGGCAACCAGAGATGCCACCGATGGCATAGGCCATGGCCACTACAGCAAGACCGAAGGCCATAGCTGTTCCCACCACTGATGCTTGATTGGTTAAGGGGTCACAACCCAGTGAGACTGCGGTACCGCAGCCCATGAGGACAAGCACCATCGTGCCTACCATCTCAGCTAGATACTTTTTCATAATCGTTTAAAATTAGTTCATTACTTGTTTTTTATTTGACTTAAAACATTGCAAATATAAGTAAATAAATCTTGAATCACAACGTTTTTGCTAAAAACTTTTAAGGATTACAGCTTTTCGTAAACGAAATGAAAAAACAAGACCAACAGCCCTTGCCTAATCCCACCCTTGCACCTACTGCCACCCTCATCGTAGTACACGTTGCTCCGCCACTCCCCCTCACCTCACGGGCTGGTCAGCGAGGATTTGGCGGAGCAGGAACGTGGCATTCTGGTTGCGTGCCACGCCAGGCGTAATCTGGTAAGAATAGGTGACATCGGTACCCAACTCGATTTCAAAACAGTAGCTGTGGAACCGCTGTCCCTCCATCTTCGAAAGTTCAAGGTCGTGCGTGGCGATGATACCGCTCACGGCCAGCTGCGACACATACTCCAGGAAGAGCCGCGAGCCTTGCAGTTTGTCGAGCGAGTTGGTACCCTTGAGAATCTCGTCGAGGATGATGAGCGAAGGCTCCCGTCCAGCCATCGTGCCCTTGTCATACCTGTCTTCTGCTGGCATCTCACCACCCTGTCTCGATGAAGAGGTGGCTACGGGCGAGAGACTGCCGATGAGCTGCTGAAGCCGCAACAGCTCGGCATTGAAATAAGAGATGCCTTGCGAAAGGTCATCGGTGGTGCGCATGCTGCTGAACAGCCTGAACCGCGACACCCGCAGCGACCGTGCAAAGACGGGCATGCCCAGCCGAGCCAGCAGACAGTTGACGCCCACCGACCGCAAGAAGGTGGACTTTCCGGCCATGTTGGCACCGGTGATGATATAAAAGTGGCGGTCGTCGATGAGGAAGTCGTTGGGCACGGCCTTGGCACCAAGGAAAGGATGGTACAGCCCCCGCGCCTCGAGCCTCACACCGGGGTCGTCGGTCACCTCGGCCCAGCAGGTGTTGGGGTGATTGTAGAGGAAAGTGGCCACCGTAACCTCCTGGTCCTTGCGCACCACACGGTCAATCCACCGCTCCATCTCCTCGCGGTCGTCCGCCTGCCACAAGTGGAATTTCCGCACCAGGAAAAAGTCGTAGAGCGCAAAGGTATCTACCAGCAACAGTCCCATGATGTTGCCCCGCTTGTCGAGGCCGTCGAGCAAGGTAGTGAGCCGACTGAACACATCGACCTTGCCCTCATTCATGAGTCGGGCCAACTGTACGAAGCGACGCAGATGTCCGTGCAGTCGGTTGACGGCCTTGCTGATCTCGCGCAGCGGACCCATGCATGCCAGCAGCACCACAAAAAACTGTATGGTGCCCCACCACAGCGGCACCATGCCCCCTACCCTGCCCATGGCTGCCAGCACGATGACGGCCACGAAGGCGGCGATGCCAGCCCAGGCCAGCAGCAACATGACGCGGCAGCCCATCCACCGCGGCACACGCACCTCACCGGCTGCCCGCAGGGCCTCGCGGATGGCCTCAGTGTCGATTTTGTCGCGCACGCCAAAGGCGATGAATGCCGAGCGGAACGTCTCATCGGCGGCAAGGGCTTCTATGCGCTCCCTCACGGCAGCCGATGAGCCTTCGCCGTCCAAGGGTTCAGGCATGCGGCCGTCCATACTGCACAGGCGCCGCGCCAAGGCGTCGGCACCACCTGTGGTCACCAGGCGGCTCATGCGCTGGAAGAGACTGTTGCGACCGAAGATGTCGAGGTCATAGGTATAGGCATGATGTGGGTCTACGTAGCGCTGTCCATCATCGAAACCGCTGAAGTCGCCACGCAGCGCGCGGCACTCACGGTCGTACACCTGCCACAGGTCTTCGAGGCGAGCGATACGGGCATCGTTGGCGGTGTCGCGCTGCCGCACCCAGACATACATCGCCAGAAAGACAACGGCAAGCAGCACCTCCAGGGTGCGCCACTGCGCCTCGGCGGTAAGTGTGACAAAGACGATACAGGCTATCATGGCCAGGAACGTGGCGACCTCGCCGAGCACGAAGGCATGGCTGCGGGCTTTCAATGCCTTGATCTGGGCTGAGAGCGCATCAGACTGCTGGGTATAATGATGTAGGTGAGGATGGTCCATAAAATAAAAGAGGGATAAGGAATGAACGAAATAGGCACAGCCGACTACTGCCGCTCCTTGATTTCAAGATACCTGTTGATGACGTCCACCGACAGGTTCTCGGGCGTGGTGTATAGGGCCATGATGCCGTATTGCCTGAGTGTAGAAGCGATGAGACGCTGCTCGTAGAGGGTCTTCTCGGCGATGACATGGCGGTAGACCTCTTCGGTGGTGTCGGGACGGAGGTGCGTATAACCGCTGATCTCGGTGTCTTCGAAATACACCACCAGCACGCGGTGCCGCCCGGCCAACTGCTGGAGGTAAGGCAGCTGCCGCCGCATCGACGCCATCGTGGCAAAACTGCTGAAGAGCACCAGCAGACTGCGCTGCGAGATACGGGCATTGACATGGGTGACGAGGGCAGAGAAGTCGGCCTCGCCAAAACTGGTCTGCAACGCATACAGGCTCTCCATGATGGTCTCCATCTGTCCGTGGCGGCGCTCGGCGGGCACCATGGTGTCGAAACGCTCGTTGAAAGTCACGATGCCCGCCTTGTCTTCCTTGTGCAAGGCCACGAACGAGAGCACCAGCGAGGCATTGATGGCATAGTCGAGATAGGTCATGCCGCGGAAGGTCTGCTGCATCATGCGGCCTTTGTCGATGACGCAGAAGACCTGCTGCGAGCGTTCCTGACTATAGACGTTCACCATGAGCTGGTGGCGTCGCGCCGATGCCTTCCAGTTGATGCTGCGGTAGTCGTCGCCCTTGACATAATCCTTGATCTGTTCAAACTCGGTGTTGTTGCCCGCCCGCCGTATGCGCTTGATGCCCATCTCGGTCAGTCGGTTGCTGATGGCCAGCAGTTCGTATTGGCGCAGCATCTGGTAAGAGGGATACACCTTCACGTCTGTAGGCTCGCCCAGCGTATAACGTCGCTGCACCAGTGCCACCCGGGTGGAGGCGAAGACGCGCATCCGCCCGAAGCCATACACCCCGCGCCGCACGGGCCGGAGCCGGTAGGTCACGGTGCGGCCAGTGTGGGGCTTGAGCGTGAGGGGGAAGGCCAGGTCGCGCCGCTGGAAGGCCACGGGGGCCTCGTCGATGATTTGCAGCCACAGCCTGAAGGGATAGTCGTTGCGTATGTGGAGGATCACGTCGTTGTAGTCGCCATTCGAGAACCGTTCGCCGCAACGCCTACTGCCGCTAACCCGCCGGCCCCGCCACAGCAGGGCGACATCTGTCGCCACCGCCACCGCCAGGAGGCACAGCAACACCCGTCCCGCCGTGAACAGCGGGGACCAGGCAAAGCCACCCCCTACCACGAGGATGACCACCACAGACCAGATATAGAATCGGCGCGTGAGAAACATCGTCAGTCCGTCTTCGGTTATTTGGGCACTTCCACTTTCTCCATCAGCCGGCGCACCACCTTGGCCGGTGTGTAGCCCTCCATCTCGGCCTCGGCCGTGAGGATGAGCCTGTGCTGCAACACATGGGGTGCCACCTGCTTGACGTCGTCGGGGGTCATGAAGTCGCGGCCCTGCAGCAAAGCGTAGGCCTTGGCGGTCTGGAGAATGGCCACCGAGGCACGCGGCGAGCCACCCAGATAGACGGCTTTCGACTGGCGCGTCTGCTGCACCACCTCGGCGATGTAACGCAGCAGCGAGGCATCGACCACCACATCGTTGAGCAGGGTGCGCAACTGCAGCAGCTCGTCGCGGGTGAGCAGCGGCCGGATGTCGTCAATACGGCTGAAGGCGGCGTTGCGTTGGTGGCGCTCGAGGATGAGCACCTCCTCGTCGAGCGAGGGATAGCCCATGACAATCTTCATGAGGAAACGGTCAAGCTGGGCCTCGGGCAGCCGATAGGTGCCCTCCTGCTCCACAGGGTTCTGCGTGGCGAGGATGGTATAGAGGGGTCCCATGTGGTGGGTCACGCCATCGATGTCGACCTGCCGCTCCTCCATCACCTCGAAGAGGGCGGCCTGGGTCTTGGCCGGGGCGCGGTTGATCTCGTCGGCCAGCACGATGTCACCGAAGGCAGGCCCTTCGTGGAAGTCGAAGTCGGAGGTCTTCATGTTGAACACCGTCGTGCCCAGCACATCACTGGGCATGAGGTCGGGGGTGAACTGTATGCGGCTGAAGCGGGCGTCGACCAGGCGGGCCAGGAGGCGCGCCATCAGGGTCTTGGCCACCCCCGGCACGCCCTCGATGAGCACGTGTCCGTCGGCCAACACGCAGGTCAGCAGCAGGTCGATGACCTCCTCCTGTCCTACGATGACCTGGGCCATCTGCGCCTTCAGGTCGCCGAGTTTCTGCGAGAAGGCTGTCAAGTCAATTCGTTGTTGTTCCATATCGTCTTATCGTTCAAATTATTGGTATGTGCGAGAGTGAGCGGTTCATAGTCGGCCGAGGATCTCGTCCATCTGGCGCACCATGGCTTTCATCTCGTGTTCGGTGATATTGTTCTCGTTGGCCTGTATATACCGCAATGCTTTTATGGTGCGGGCAATGTCCTCGTAGGCCATGCCGGTGCGCTCGCCCAGCTTGCCGAACACCCTGTCGTTGTCGCTGACGTCGAGGATGTCAAGCCCCGTCTGCCGTCTGACAGCATCGGCAAAAAGGGTTAGCTTGGTGCGCACCAGTGCGGCATGGTCGCGGCGCAGATAATAGAGGGTGCCGATAAGTTGCACAAACTCAAGCGAGTGGTTTTTAGGCGGCTCCACCACCGGGATGACGCGCTGCCGGCGACGGGCCGTGAAGATGAAGAACAGCGCGATGGTAAGCAGCGAGAGATAGAAGGCCCAGGTGAGGGGGCGCGACTGCAACAGCACTCTGAAGGGCGACTGCTGCTGCTCTGCCTGTCCCACGGTGCGGTTGAACTGCAACGTGCGCACTACAGAGCGGTCGGCGAGCTGGGTCATCAAGCGCATGACGAGGTCGGAGGTGTTGCGGTCGAGCACACCGTAGTTGGTGAGCACCAAGGGCACCGCCACGAGTATCAGCTCACCCTCACCCATTCGGCGACGGGCAGCCATGATACAGCGCCGGTAGTCTGTCGTGCCGGTGTTCTCGTCGTTATAGGCCAGCGTCTGCCAGCCCGCATGGCCCAGGGTGTCGACAGCCCCAGGTACCATCATACGGTAAAGGACGTAGTCGGCCCGTCGGTAGCGGCCGTAGGATGCCCAGGTCAGGGTGTCGGTGAGCATGGCATAGTGCTCGGCGAGCTGGGCTTTCAGTCCGCTCACCGAGAAATAATCGTAGCCCGATAGCTTCGCGCCCCAGTGTTGCAGCATCAGGCTGTCGGCCAAGCGGTCGTCTACCGACCCCACGACCATCACCTTGCCGCCGTGGCGAGTGATGCGCTCCACGGCCTCCACCCATTGCGCATCGACACTGAGGTTTGATGCCAAGACGAGCACGTTGCGTGGCCTGGCAGTGTGGCTGAGCTGGTAGACGGTGCTGTCGGTGACCCGATAGCCGCGGGGCATCGATGTCCTGAGCACGCTATCCATGACATAGCAGCCAAAAGGGTTGCGGTCGGCAGGGGCGTAGGTCGCCGTCCAATTGTATCTGCGTGGCTGTTGCAACTGCAAGGCAAAGAGCAACAGCACGGCCAGAACCACAACGAAGAGAAAGGTCTTGTTGAGTTTCATGCCGTGCCTCCTTTCGTGGTGCCGGCCTCGAGGGCCACCTGTTGCTGCAGACGCTGCATGTCGAGGGCCAGCGTGCGGTCGGCGGGGAAGTCGCCATACCTCACCCGCAAGAAGTGGTGGGTCATCTGGCGAAACGACGGCGTGCGTATCTCGCGGGTGTACTGGGTGGGGGTCTTCGACGGCTGCCAGTCGATGAGGCCGTCGTCGCTCAGGGTCTTGAGGGTCTGCAGGTACTGCAGCCGCACAACCTGGCGGTAGTCGTCGCGCCCGAAGGCCTCACCGATGGCTGATGCGAAGTCGACACCATAGATGCTGTCCTCACCATAGTCGTCGGCCGGAAGGTCACGACGGGTGCCATAAAACAGTGCCGGACGGGCACGAATGATCAACACCACGATGACGGCCAAGGCCACCACCGTAAGTCCGAGCCAGATCCAGAGACTGTACTCGGCATAGAAATGCTTGCCGAAAATCGACGACATCAGTCGCTCGAGGCCTTGCATCAGCCATCCCCACACGCTGAACCCCGACGACGCAAACTCTCTAGCGTAGTCGTACTTGTCGTCGCTGCGCCAGGCCTCAAGCATGGTGGGAGCGACCCTGAGCGTGTCGGTGGCGATGGGCATCGGCATCAGAGGCTATTGAAACGGTCGATGTCGTCGGCCCCGGCAGCCGTCGGTTCGGGAGCGTCGGCATGGGTGTCGGCCAACTGCTCAAACTGGTCGATATCGCCGACCACCGACACATTGTCGAGCTTCTCGGCCGCATGACCATAGTGGTAGGCCACGGCCACATAGAACAGTGCCGTGAAGAAATAAGTGGCAAAAGAGGCCACCACCGTGAGGACAAAGGTGCCAAAGGTATAGAGCAATGGCAGGAAACCGCCATTCTCGAAGGCCGTAGGGAAGAGCACGGCCTTGAAAGCCATGAGAATCATCGAGGGAAACAGCAGCATGCTCTGTACTATGTTCATGATCAGATACATCACCACCAGCACCAGAAACAGTTTGCCCCAGGTGTGGTAGCCATAGCGCACGGCCTTGAACAGGGCCTCGAACACATGGAGGCGGTCTTCAAACAGATAGACCGGGGCCCACAGCATGAGTCCCACGGCTACAGCCAGCAAGAGCGGCACCACAGCGATAAGCAGCCAAGGACTGATGACGACGGTAAGGGCAATGACACCGACGACGACCAGCATCATCACAATGCCCATGAGTATCAGGATGACCGACCGCCAGAGGTTGGCGCGCAGACGGGGCCATAGCGACCGCACGCTGACGGATGACAGGTCGCCCTTGCGCTCGCCGTACTCGGACATCATGGCATAGGTCAGCGACATCAGCATGACCGAGGCCAGCAAGGCAGCCAACATATACACCACATAGCCCACGATGGTATGGGCATCCCAGAACGAATCGAGCTGACTGGCATCGCCGATGTTTGTCACAAGGCGCATATAGTTCTCGAAGAAACCACCCATGCCGGCCGACTGCAACAGGCAGATGGGCAGCAGGAGATAGACAAATAGTCTGAAGAGTGGCTTCAGGTTTTGCGTCATGAAGTCGAAGGTGTCGGTGAAATTGTCGCTGAACGAGCGGACGCGGTACAAAGGAATAAATCGTTTGGCCATATCAGTTTTATAATAAGGTTTGCAAAACAGAGTCCTGGGCCTCGCGCCGGGCTTCACGTCGGTGGAGCCACCAGGGCCACAACACGAAGTAGAACAGCACGAAGGCAGCCGAGAGGCCGATGATAGCAAGCTTGGCACCCGTCGCCATGTCGGTGTGGCGAGTGATGAAACTCTCGATGAAACCGGCCACCACAAACATCGGCACCGTACCCACCACGATCTTCAGACCGCGCAGGGCACCGCGACGAAACGACTGCAGACGCGAGTAGGTGCCGGGAAACAGCCAGCCGTTGCCCATGGCCAACCCTGCCGCACCGGCCACGACGATGGCCGACAGCTCGAGCGTGCCGTGGAGCATGGTGCCCAGCAGACTCTCGGCAAGCAGTCCATGCTGGGCGAAGTAGGTGTCGAACACGCCAATCATGATACCATTGTAGAGCAGCATAATGCCGGTGGCCAGACTGGTGAAGAGACCCATGACGAAGACACGGAAAGCCACGCCGATGTTGTTGAGGGTGATGGCATGGAACATCGACATCTCAGACATCTTGCCATACACATCCATGGGACGACCCTTGGCGATGTTCTCCTCGGTCATGTCCATATAGCCATCGCCCATGATGACGCGGCAGAACGACGTGTCGACATGCTGCGACAACACACCGATGAGCACGCCCGCCACGAAGATGAGCAGCGAAGCCAGCAGCAGCCACCGCGACTCGTACATCGCCCGCGGCACCTCATGGGTCCAGAAGGTGAGGAAGCGTGAGCCGCGCTCGCGCTTGTTGCGATAGATCTCGTTGTGGATGGCCGAGGCCAGGTTGTTGAGGTAGGTGGTGATACGCGACTGGGGATAGTGGGTCTGGGCAAATGAGAGGTCGGAGGTGATGTCGACATACACCTCGGCCAGGCGGTCGGGCGTCTCGGCTGCGGCATGCTCCACCACCGTCTCTGTGCGCTCCCACTTGGCAATGTTTTTGCGTATGAAGACAGACTCTTTCAAATGTGCTTGGTATTTAGTACTTCATTTTTCAGGCGTGTCGACAGCAAAAGTATAAAAAAAACATTATATTTGCAACATAAAACCTCAGAAATGTCAAAATCGGATATCATCACCGGACAATATGTGCGCATCGAACAGACGGCTGCCAGCCTGGGCGACCGCATCGTGGCACGCCTCATCGACTACCTGCTGCTCTTTGCCTACGTCTCGTCGATGGTGATGCTGGTTGCCACCATGAAGGATCAGTGGTCTGACCTCAAGGAAACAATATTGGTGTGGCTGGTATTCCTTCCCACCGTATTCTATTCGTTTCTTTGCGAGACCTTCTTCCACGGACAGACGCTGGGCAAACGCCTGCGCCACATTCGCGTGGTCAACGTCAATGGCTCGCAACCCACCATGGGTGCCCTGCTCCTGCGGTGGATGTGCCTGGTCATCGACGTGTGGACATCGGGCGTGGGCATCGTCGCCATCATGCTCACCAAGCGACGCCAGCGACTGGGCGACCTGGCTGCCGCCACGATGGTGATACACCTCGACGACTACAAGCAGTGGCACGGCACGCTCGACGACTTCTACTATCTCAAGGCCGACTACCGCCCGGTGTTCAGACAGGCCGCCGACCTCTCCGACGGACAGGCGCACGTCATCGAGCGCACACTCTATGCCCCCAGCGGCTACGACCCCGAGCAGGTGAGCAAGCTGGCTGGCAAGGTGCGATCGTTCCTGCACCACGACGCCCTGCCCGCGGGCATGACCGATGCCGACTACCTCGCCACCGTGCTGCGCGACTACCAATACTTTGAACTGGAACTGGTGTGACCACCGCGCCCACACGCTTTTATCACCCCTTTCCAGTGCTTTCATTCTCTCCTAAGACCTTTTTCGCAATATACGCCGCGACCAACGGCATTGTGATTCAACTCGAAACAGCGTGTGGTTCGAATCGAAGCAGAGTGTAATTCGAATCGAAGCAGAGTGTAATTCGAATAGAAACAGAATACGATTAGAATGGAAACGGAGTGAGATGGGGGTTAAGACGGAGTGAGATAAGGATTAAAACGGAATGCGACAGGGGGTAAAACGGAGTGAGATGGGGGTAAAGCCGAAGTGCGGCCGGGGTATAAAGGCGCAACACCGAGGGGGTTGCGCTAATTGCAAGGCAGGGGAGAACCTTCTGCCCTTTAGTGCTGACCCATCAGGAATGGATGTCTTTCCACGCTTGAGGCGTCAGGCCGGTGAACTTTCGGAAATTGCGGTAGAAGGCCTGCTCATTGGAGAAACCCGACTGTGTGGCGATGACAGAGAGCTTGATCCTGGAAGAATCCTTCATCAGCGTCTTGGCATACTCCACCCGCAACCTGTTGACATAATCGGAAAATGAACAGCCATACTCCTTATTGATATAGTTGAACACGTATGTGCGACAGACGCCCGTTCGTCGTACCACATCACCAATCTTCAGATCCTGACGCAGGAAAAGGTCTTCATCAATGATGAAGGGTACATCCGACTGTTGGCTAGGCAGCTCGGCATCAGATTGCGGATTGTCACTTTCTGACATGTCACTCTCATACTGCTCTGAAGTGAAAGTACGGGTATAGCCCATGTAACTAAGCAGGTAGAGCATGACGGCGAAGAGAATGAGCACCGCCAGGATGTGCCATTCGCTTTGGGCAAAATATTGCTTGCCGATGCCATTCGCAACGGCAGAGCAGAGGGAGGTGATGACAAAGGCGACAAGAAGGCGCTTCACGGCCGTGGTGTCCTTACCCTCGGTATCGGAATAGACCTCCTTCAGTGCCCTGTCGAATCGCCACAAGCGAAGGTACCCGAAATAGCATACGCCGAACACCTGTATGGTATTCAGGATCTGACGCGCCAGGTCGGCCTCAGGCGTGGGATAGATATACTTGACGACGGCCACGACGAAGCCAGGCCCAAGCAACATCATGAGCTTGGGGATAGAAGGACGATAAGAGGTGAGGAGGCAGATGTAGATATAATAGAGGGGATAAACCGACAGCGAGCACAATGTCCACAGACACTCCTGCCCATGCGACAGCCCGATGGTGAAGTAGAGCCCGTGGCAAAAATAGAGGACTGAGCATGTCGCCAGAAAAAGCGTCAGCAAGCGCTTTGCCGCATCGTTGGTGCGAAAATTGAGCGCAAAAGCGCAACACCAAAACGTGCATACGGCGAATGGGATGAAGCTGAACAGTATCCTTAACATCGGTCTAAATTTAGCTGTTGACTCTTAGGTTACAAATGGATAGCAAGGCAATTGTCCGATACTGATCTTTTCGGATGGCAATACCGCTTTGCAAAGATACGAATAATAAGCTAATTATCCAATCGTTTGGCAAGATAATAAAAAACAGATTTTCAACCCGTTGTAAATCAGAGATTTGTACGATATATTAGTACTTTTGTACGATTTGTTAGTATTATTTGGCGGCAAAACCCGACGGTTACATTGTTTTATCGTATTTTTGAGGAAACTGAACGAGAACCATGTTCAATGGCAGGCCAACAACTGAGCTAGACTGTTCTGCCGACCGCTATATACTATCCAGACTGACGTTAATACTTAATTTTAATAACCGAAATGATATGAAAAAGTTAGTACTTTCAATCGCCATTGCCCTTTTTGCTTCAATCAGCATAAAGGCGCAGACTGACATCACTTCGAGTGTCACCCTACAGAGCTGGTCGCAACCGCTCACTGTAATCAACGACGATGCCATGCCATGGAGCTGCACAAACGGTACAGACATCTGGACACCCAAGCTCTCGCAAGGCCAGAGCACCACGCTGACCCTGCAGGCCAACCCCACCAAGAAGTCTACGCTGGACATGAATGTCATGACGAATAGTGGTGCATCCGTAACCGACCACGACAAGCTGCACGTGGAGGTGTATGTAGACGATGTGCTGAAGCGCACCATCAACACCATGGTGCTGGCCCTGGCACAGCCCGACTATTTCTTCGACCTGGAGGCCGGGGAGCATACCATCAAAATCAAGGTGACCTCTGACCGCACCACTGCCGCCACCGACCAATGCCGCGTCATCGTGCGCGGGCTGATGGACACCGAGCACACCGTGGTGGCAGAGGTGACGGAGCCGGGCAGTCTGGGGCAGGAAATCTTGTACGACGAGAGTGTGAACGTGCTAGCCGATGTGCGCAGCCTGAAGGTGTCGGGCACGCTGAACGCCGCCGACTGGACAACCATCAGAAACATGGGCACCACGCTGTGGAAGATCGACCTCACGGGTGTGACCAACACGGAAATACCGGCCGCGCAATTCCAGCGCAACGGAACCACCTGGCAGTATCTGCATGAGGTGAAGTTGCCGTCGGCACTGACCGCCATCAACGACAATGCCTTTGCAAATTCATACATCACGGCCATAGACCTGCCCGCCACGACCGACAAAATCGGGCATAGTGCCTTTAACAACTCTTGCCTCGACGCCGTGACCCTGCCCGCCAGCTACTGCATAAAGGGGTATAACAGTGAGGTGGGCCGAACCTACGACAATGTTTTCACGAATTGCCGCGCACTCCAGTCGCTAACCGTCAGCAACGACAACATCCTCTATCTCGGAAAGAACTATCTTGACGGATGCGTCTCGCTGAAGGAGTTCACCATGCCGGCCTCTGTCAAAAGAGTTCTCAATTCGGGTTGCGCCGATACCTGGCACAATGATTTCGGACCGCTGTCAAACATTGTTTATATCAGTGAATATGCTTTCGTGCGTTCCGCTGTGACCCAGATTGATTTGCGAAGTTTGGAAGAAATGTATTCATATAGATATCAAAGTGACCATTTTAGGGAGTGTCAGGAATTGACAACTGTAGCTATTGGCGAGAAATACTTCAACTTCAGTGGCAACGATACCTTTCTGGATTGCCCCAAGCTCAAAACCGTAAAGCTCTATAGCCCTACCGTATGCGGCTATGGTCCAGACATCTTCCCTGTAAACAATTTAGGGGGCATGACCCTGCAGGTGCCCAACTACCTGGTGAACAACTACAAGGTGGATGCCAACTGGATGAGGTTCGGCACCATCGAGGGCTTCAGCACAGAGGACACGGAGCTGTTCCACATCAACCAAAGCCTTACCCTTGGCGCCCGCCAGCGCATGGAGGGCAGCCCGAGTCTCGACATCGCCAACAACCTCGTCTTCAAGATTGCCGGTGAGACGGCCCAGACCTTCAATAACGTGACCTTGCAAAGCAACCGTAACTACGAGCAATACACCCAGGTGGTGAGCACCTGCCTCAATGTCAGCGCAACAAGTGCAAAGATCAATGCCTACACAAGGGGTGGAAGATGGTATATCTTTTCTCTACCCATCGATATCAAGGTGTCTGACATCACCTCACAGGCAGGCAGCTATGCCGTGCGCTACTACGACGGCGCAGCGCGTGCCGCCGACGGCATCGTCACAGGCAACAAAAGCTGGAAAGACTACGCGGCAGAGGATATTATTCCAGCAGGGACAGGTTTTATCTATATCACAAGTGTGGACACATGGAGCGGATTTACGTCCAACGGAAATGGTAATCAGCTATTCAGCGCTGTTGCGCACACCACAGCCCTCAACGCCCACCCATCTGCCACGCCGGCCCATCAAGGCTGGAACCTGATAGGCAACCCCTACCAGTGCTATTATGACGTGAAGGCCATGAACTTCAACGCACCCATCACCACATACAGCCACGACTACTACGGAAACATTACCTACACGGCCTACTCGCTCACCGACGACGACTATATTCTCCGCCCCAACGAGGCCTTCTTCGTGCAGGCCCCCGACGGCGTGAGCGACATCACCTTCGGCCTCTCCGGCAAGCAGACCGTGCCAACGGTGGTGACACAGGCCAAGCCCATGACGAGAGTGCAAGGAACGTCTGAGCGCAGCATCGTCGATCTGACGGTGAGCAACGGCGAGGGCAGCGACCGCACCCGCGTGGTGATGAACGAGGATGCCAAGATGGACTATGAGTTGACGTGCGATGCCGGCAAGATGCTGGGCACTGGTCTGCAGGTCTACACGCTGGGCGACAATGGGCTGATGTATGCCATCAACGAACGTCCGATGGCAGACGGCCTGGTCTGCCTCGGCCTCATCATCCCCACCGACGGCACTTATACCTTCTCGCTGACCCGTAACACCGCCAAGAGTGTGCGACTGACTGACCTGGAGACGGGCGCGGACGTAGACCTGACTGCCGGCAACTACACCTTCAACGCCGGGGAAGGCACCGTGACCAACCGCTTCATGCTCAAGCTACAGTCGACAACGACGGCTATCCACACCCTTCCGTCGACAGAGACCGTGAAGACCGTGGTCTACGATATCACCGGCCGACGCGTGGTCAACAACCTCAAGGGCCTGAAGCCCGGCGTGTATATCGTCAACGGCCGCAAGGTATATATTAAATAAGGTGTCGTACACTTCAATGATTTCAGCCTTATGAGAAGGATAAGATATCTTGCAACGATGGTGCTGCTGCTGTGCAGCATCACCATGCCCGCACAGGTGGGCAGCGGGTACAATCCCGGAAGCCCCGGCGAGCCCAACGCGCCGAACATCCCTCGATACAGCCAGCTGACGCTCGTGGCCGACCCCGTGGGCGGTGGCAACCCCACCACTTCGGGCAAAACAGTCGTCGGCTCGAAGGTAGACCTCAGGGCCAATAAGCTCACAGGATTCCGCTTCGTGAACTGGACCAACGCCCTTGGCGAGGTGCTCTCGACCAACGAGAACTTCCAGATTACCAAGGCCGAGGAAGACGAGGTGATCACGGCACACTATGTGTATGAGCCAGACGCACCAGCCGAGCCCAACGACCCGTGGCTGCAGCTCAAGGTGCAACTGAATGTGGCAGCTGCCGAAGGCGGCACGGTGAGTGGTGGCGGAAACTACTTGCCCGGCACAAGCGTCACGCTGAACGCCTCGCCCGCAGGCAGCTATGTGTTCAAGCACTGGCAGAACGAGCAGGGAGAGATCATCTCTACCACGCCACAATTTGCCTATACCGTCAAGAATGTGGTGGAGAAGCTCACGGCATACTTCACCTTTGTGCCGACATCACCCGGCGAACCTGCCGCGCTCGACATGACGCCCAAGCACCGGGTGAACCTCGTGGCCACCGAGGGCGGAACGGTAGGGGCGAGCCAATATGTCAAAGAGGGTACCAACGTGGGTATCACGGCCAGCACGAACAGCGGCTACAAGTTCATGGGATGGTACAAAGACGATTTGCTGTATAACACCAACACCAACTTCACATATACGGTAGGCACAGAAGACGTGACCTTCGAGGCACGCTTCGCCTACGCCCCAACCTCGCCCGCAGAGCCAAGCATTCCTGCCAGCGCCAAACAGTATGTGTTTTATATAGAGAATGTCAATGGCTTTGTGGCGGAGGAAATGCACATGTCGGTATTCCTGACATCGCTCAACACGATTGGCAACATAACTTTCCAAATCTCGTTCCCCGACGGTCTCGTACCCGAGGAAAGCGCCATCTCCTATTCCGACCGACTGAGCAGCTACACGAAGAGCTGTACCAAGGTCAGCGAAACGGAGTATAAGTTCGAGTTTACAGGTGGCGAGATGCAGGCCGGCAACGGTGTGCTCGTGACATTCGCCATCATGGTGCCAGCCGACTACCCCACCGGCTTGCGATACCCTGTGAAGATGAACCAGATCTCGTTTGTGGCAGGCGGAAGCAGCACGACGGCCGTTGCCCGCAATGCCAGCCTGGGTGTCTTCAAGCGCGGCGACGTGACGGCCGACAACATCATCGACATTGCCGACGTGCATGCCATACAACTGTATTTGCGCAGCATGATTGAAGAATCAGAAGGCTTTATCGTTGAGGCGGCCGACGTAGACAGCAATGGGAGCATAGACCATGAAGACTATATGCTCATCGTGCGTACCACTCTGAATAATGACAACATTCCAACACCGGTATTATCAGAAAATGCAATATCGGCCGACCCCATCCTCACGGTGGCGGGTATCAACGAGGCTGATAGCGCTTGGTTTGCGATCAACATGACCAATGCAGTGGATGTGTGGGGCGTGCAGTTTGACTTGGAACTACCAGAGGGGATGTCGATTCACGGCATCGCGAATAACTCGGACCGCTTGGGCAAACCTGACGATTTTTCTGTCATACACATGAATTTGGAAGATGGATGGCAGCGGGTGTTCATCACACCCACCATGGTGGAACGGTTCATCAACGGTTTTGAGGGCGAATTGCTGAGAATATATTTCACTACGAGCCCGACGATGGCCGAGGGCAACCATGTCATTGCCATGCGCAACGTGAATCTCGCTCTGCAAGGGCTAGCGGTAGACCGCCCCATGCCATCCGACATCACGATGACGGTGCACCGACACGTAGATGCTGACAACGACGAAATATGTGACGAGTGCGGTGAGCGGATGACCTACACGCGCCCGATGGTCCCCGGCAACTATGGCACGCTCTGCCTTGAGCGGGGTGGAACCATCAGCGGAGCCACCTGCTATACCATTGCGGGCAAACGGGTGAACCAAGAGGGCGTGCCCACTTCGATAGTGCTGACAGAACAAACGGAGGTGGTTGCCGGCATACCCTATATTGTACTCGCAAGTGCCGACGAGCTGGTTGTGACCTGTAGGGGCAAAACTATCAGCGACCCAACCAAAGAAAACGGCTTGGTAGGCAGTTTCATTGGCATGGATGTAGCAGAAGGGCTATACGTGCTATATGACAATAAGGTACTGAAGTGTGGTACAGGATGCAACATCAATGCCTACCATGCCTTCATCGATATGGATGAGGTGCCAATCTACAACGACGACCCGGGCAATGCGAAGATACTGGTCATCAGCGATACGACCACCGGTATCACGGAAATCATCCAGACAGGACATCCTACGAAAGCCTACAACATCGCCGGACAACGGGTTCCCCTGACGCATCAAGGCATCATCATTGTCAACGGCAAGAAAATCATTAACAAATAAACCAACGAAGCATGATGAATAAAAAGCAATATGTCCACCCTATGATAAGGTGCCGAGCCATAGACCCCACGCACATCATGGCCGGGAGCATCTCTATTGATGACACGCCCCACAATGGCGTGACGGGACAAGCCAAAGGCACGAACTCAACCTTTGAAGAGGGAAAACAAACTGGGAAATGGGAGAGCCAGTATTGGTCGACCATGAAACAACCCTAAGAACAGCCTGTCTACACTCCATCCTGGGACAAGAGAGATACACTAGTCATATCTCAAGTGTGGCGCTGCTCCTCAGATGAAGTACTCGCCATGACAGCAGAGCACTTCCAAAGCACACCCAACACCTTAAGAGCCCACTTCAGCACGCTCTTCCGAGAGAGCTGACGTGGGCTCTTTTCCCTGTAGTGCCTCACCTTACCCAACGGCTGCCGCATCCTGCTCAGGAAGGCAGACCACACCTTCCTGTGTCTTGCCGTCCATCATGATTTTCAGCGGACGGTCGAAACGCACGTGGCGCACGTATGGTGTCTCCTCCACGGCAGGCATGGCATCGAGCAGGTCTTTGCGAAGCTGGCCGCCCTCTCCGGGCCGGTTGGTGTCGATGGTGAAATAGCCTACGCCGAAGGAGGTGAGGTTCTGGAAGAAATGGGTGCCCTGACTAGGGTCCACACGGTAGTTCTTGAGGGCTACCTCCACGATGACGCGCGCCGCGGAGATATGCGGCCACTTCACCGGCACACCCAGCCAAGGGTCGCTGGAGCCCCAGCGGCCCGGACCGATGATGATGTAGTTGTTACCCTCGGCCAGAAACTTACGGTTGATGCATTCGATGTCTTCGGCCACGCGGGCATTGTTCATGGCCGAGAAGTTGTCGTCATACTTCACGTATATCACATCGGTCACGTCCTCCGAGATGCCATGGCCCAGCGAGTTGTGACTGCGCAGCAGGCACTGGTCGTCGGGCACGGCAGCCACATCCTCGTTGAGCATCTGCTTGCTGTCGACGATGGGACGCACCTGCAGCAGATAGAAGTCGCCTGTGCGGTCGGGATTAAGGTTGCAGGCGAACTCAATCTCCACAGGTCGACGCATGGCCGAGGCACCATATTTCATCGACATCTGCAACAGCTCCGGCAGGGGGAACACCTCCTGCTGAAGTACGCCGCAAAACGAGATGACTTTGCGGCCGCCCTCGTAGAATCCGTCGCGGATGACCTGGTCGCAGGGGTCGTAGGTCGAGGAGATGAAGTTGAGCGACCCGTCGGGTTCTGCCTCCTTGACCTTCAGATTGAGGATGTTGAACCCGTCGTCTACCTTGAAGTCGGTGCCCACATGCTTCATGTCGAGGGCATAGAAACGTGTCTGTGTCTCTTTCAGGGCAAAATCGAGCTCCGACATTTGCAGCACCTGCTTGGGATGGTAGGGCGACACGCGGAGCGTCTGTCCGCCGTCGACGATATATTTGCCCAGTCCGAGGGCCAGTGAGGCGATGCCGTCTTCGGCCTTCTCGTCTCCGATGGGATAATAGTTGATGGAGCGCAGCACACCCGAGATGGTGGGATAGAACCTGTCGCCATACTGCCTGCCGACAACCTCCTGAAGGATGACGGCCATCTTCTCTTGGTCGATGACGTTCGACGTGGCCGTCATATAGGCCTTGGAGTCGCGATAGAACACCGAGGCATAGACACTCTTGATGGCTGCCGCAAGCATCTGTAGCATGAGGTAGCGGTCTTCAAGGTAGGGAATCATATAGGTGGAATAGATTCCGGCAAAGGGCTGATAGTGGCTGTCTTCGAGCAGCGAGCTGGAACGGATGGCGATGGGGGTGCGCGTGGCCTCAAAGAAGATCATGAAGTCTTCGATGTAGCTGTCGGGCAGCTGAGCCTTGAGAAAATGGTCGAGGATGACCTCGTCGGGCGCATCGCTCAGGGCTATCTCGTAGAGGTTGTTCTGCTCCATAAACTGGTCGAAGACGTCGGTGCAGAGCACCACCGTCTTGGGTATCTGCACCGTGGCACCCGGGAACTGGTTGAACGAGGGATGCAGCTTGATGACATTGTCGAGGAAGGCCAGGCCGCGTCCCTTGCCACCCAGCGAGCCCTCGCCGATGCGCGCAAAGTGGGCATAGCGGTCGAACTTGCCGCGGTCGAAGACGGCCACCACGCCGAGGTTCTTCATTCGGCGGTACTGCACGATGGCGTCGAAGATGATCTGTCGGTGGGCATCCACGTCCTGCAGCTTGTGCCAGGTGACATGCTTGAGGAAGTTGCTCACGGGGAAGATGGCACGTGCGCAGAGCCAGCGACTCATGTGGTTGCGCGACACGTGGTAGAGCATCGAGTCCCGCGGTATCTTGAAGATGTTGTCCTGCAGTTCCTTCAGCGTATGGATGCGCATCACCTCCTGGCGTGTGGTGGGGTCGCGGAAGATGAAATCGCCGAATCCCATGTGCTCTTCCATGAGGTGGCGCAGGTCTACGCTGAGCATCTTCGAGTTTTTGTCCACAAACCTGAACCCCTCCTGCTCGGCCCGTTCACGATTCGATGCCTCAGAGCTCTCCATGATGAGCGGCACATACTCGTCCTCACGCCGGATGGCCTCCAGCAGTTTGAAGCCGGCCTCAGGGTCTTTGTCTTCGTTGCCCACATTGCTTGCCATGCTCGGCAGACCCTTCATGGGGAAGCGCACGTCGCTGATGACACCCAGACAGTTGTCCTTATACAACTCATACATCTCCATCGCCTCCTCGTAGGTGCGGGCCAGCACCACCTTGGGCCGACCGCGCATGCGCAGCGTGGCAGCGTGGCGGTTGAGGGCCTCGGTGGCAAAGTTCTGACTCTGCTGAAGGATATAGTTATAGAGGTTAGGAAGGATGGAGCTGTAGAACCGGATGGAATCCTCCACGAGCATGATGATCTGCACGCCAGCCTCCTTGACATCATGGTTGAGGTTCATCTTGTCCTCAATAAGTTTGATGATCGAGAGGATGAGGTTGGTGTTGCCGAGCCAGCAGAATACATAGTCGAAGATGCTCAGGTCTTCGTTCTGCATACGACGGGTGATGCCGTGCGAGAAGGGTGTGAGCACCACGCAGGGCATGTCGGGATGTTTCTCCTTGATGGCACGTGCCACGGTGAAGGCATCGTTGTCGGCATTGCCCGGCATGGTAATCACCAGGTCGATCTTGGTAGTGGCCAGCACGCGCTCGGCCCCTTCGGTGGTCGACACCTGGGTGAACGTGGGCGGATAGCGCAGCCCCAGCTGCATGTATTCGTTGTAGATCTTCTCTTCCACCCTACCATCGTCTTCGAGCATGAAGGCATCGTAGGGGTTGGCCACGATCAGCACGTTATAGATGCGACGCATCATCAGATTAATGAACGTCACATCTTTTAATATGAACTTATTCCATTCCTTGGGTATCTTGTTTTCCATTCAACGGTTGCGGTTTTGACGAGGAATTATGATGTTAACCTTGCAAAGATAGTTGTATTCTGCCATCTGTCCAAGGAAAAGACAGAGAAATGCGTCACACCGCGCAATTATCCTGGTCCAGTAGGATAGACGCACCCTCCCAGGGTAGTCCCCAGCCAAACACTCCAAACCCTGCGACTCTGCGTGCCCCACCGCGTGAGCCTATTGCGTTTATTGCGAGTATTGCGAGAAAAAAACATCGCGTGAGCCTCCCCCGCCCCCACGGGGAGGGCTGGGGAGGGGCTCCATCTGCGTCAATCCCCGAGCATCCTCAAGGGTAAAAACACCGCGCCAGCCAAAAATCTGCGCCATCTGCGAAATCTGCGAGAGAAAACATCTGAGTGCCCCCGGCGAACAAAGATCAAAACATTAAAAGTATTATTTTTATCCCCTGCCTGCCTCAGACTGCTGCCCACAGTCCACTTCTCCAGCCCTCCGCCTTACAACTTACCTACCCCTAGGCTAGACGTAGAGAGGCTCGTTTATCATTTTGCACATGATGTCCCAGTTTTTGTACAAAAAGACAACCACAAGGACGAACAGTTATCGCACACAGCCTGACATAACTAACAAATTGTTACTTCATACTAAAAATTCTCCGGATTTTATTTGGAACCTA
>CAZBQA010000042.1:0-3598 GCA_964493905.1 uncultured Prevotella sp. | reverse complement strand
AACTAACAAATTGTTACTTCATACTAAAAATTCTCCGGATTTTATTTGGAACCTATCGAATAAAACCCTATATTTACGACTGTAAAATAACAAAATGAAACACGGCTGGGAGTAAAATCCAACCTTTCTGACCTTTGATTTAATGAATTACTACTATGGAAGTTGAACAAGTATTGAACGGCCTGATGTGGAAGCACTCAGGTGAACCTGAGTTTCTTCAGGCTGTAAAAGAAGTGTTGATTTCAATCAAGGATGTCTATAACCAGCATCCTGAGTTTGAAAAAGCTAAGATTATCGAGCGTCTGGTAGAGCCAGAGCATGTATATATGTTCCGTGTGCCGTGGGTGGACGACAAAGGCGAGGTGCATGTCAACACCGGCTATCGTGTGCAGTTCAACAGTGCCATCGGACCCTTCAAGGGCGGTCTTCGTTTCCACCCTTCTGTAAACCTGTCAATCATGAAGTTCCTGGGCTTTGAGCAGACCTTCAAGAACGCGCTCACCACACTGCCTATGGGCGGTGGCAAGGGTGGCTCCGACTTCTCAATCCGCGGACGCTCGGATGCCGAGGTGATGCGTTTCTGCCAAGCATTCATGCAAGAGCTCTACCATCATATCGGGCCCGATGAGGATGTGCCCGCTGGCGACATCGGCGTGGGCGGACGCGAGATCGGATTCCTCTTTGGCGAATACAAGAAGCTCACCCACCAGTTCCAGGGCATGCTTACGGGCAAGGGCATGGAATATGGCGGCTCGATCCTCAGACCTGAGGCCACGGGATATGGCGCACTCTACTTCGTCAACCAGATGCTTGAGACACACGACATCGACATCAAGGGCAAGACTGTTGTCATCTCCGGATTCGGCAATGTGGCATGGGGAGCTGCCAAGAAGGCCACCCAGTTGGGTGCCAAGGTCATCACCATCAGCGGTCCCGACGGTTACATCTACGACCCCGAGGGTATCTGCGACGAGAAAATTGACTATATGCTCGCCCTGCGCAGCAGCGGTGAGGATATCTGCGCACCTTACGCCGAGAAGTTCGCTGGCTCACAGTTCTTCGAAGGACGCAAGCCTTGGGAACAGAAAGCCGACATCTACCTCACCTGCGCCACACAGAACGAGCTCAACGGCGAAGACGCCGACCGCATACTGTCCTACAAACCGCTCTGCGTGGCAGAGGTCAGCAACATGGGCTGCACGGCAGAGGCTGTCGACAAACTGGTACATGCCAAGATACTCTTCGCACCGGGCAAGGCCGTCAACGCAGGCGGCGTGGCCACATCGGGACTGGAAATGACCCAGAACTCCATGCGACTGCACTGGAGTGCCAACGAGGTGGACGAGCGACTGCACTACATCATGCACTCTATCCACGAGCAGTGCGTGAAGTACGGCAAGCAGCCCGACGGCTACATCGACTATGTAAAAGGTGCCAACGTCGCCGGATTCATGAAGGTGGCCAACGCCATGATGGCGCAAGGCATCGTATAACCAAATATTGTGAAGTATAGACGTATTATTATTGTAGGAGCGATATTGATAGCAGGCTTTACTCCTGGGGGGGCGCAAACCCACAGGGGTAAAGCCTCTTATTATTCTAAGAGGGCTACTGGGGCCCGCACGGCCAGTGGCGAGCGGGTGCATCACGACAGCATGACCTGCGCGCATCGCACCCTGCCCTTTGGCACGGTGCTCAAAGTGACCAATCTATCTAACGACAAAGTGGTGTATGTACGGGTCACCGACCGTGGACCGTTCGGACCGGGTAGGATTATCGACCTGAGCTACGGTGCCGCACGCGAGTTGGGTATGCTGGCTCAAGGTGTAACCCTGGTAGACGTGGAACCCATCGACGGCATCAATCCGCCATATCGAATGGGTGAGCGTGAGCGCGGATTTGCCGACTTCGAGTTTGATGTCACACAAGCCGGATATAGCATCATCAGCGACTGGCACAGCGACGCTACGAAGGAACAGGCCAAGGAGAATAAGATGGCTAACACCTCTCTGTCTCCACAGACCGGTGCTACCCATACGCCGAACCGGACGAGTAAAGCCGGAGCCAAGCCCTTATCCACCGATAAGCATCTGCCGACTGGTGCCAACAAGGCCTCAATACGCCCTAACCCTCAGCAAACAACTAGCGACGCGAAGAAAACCAACGAAGGGGCTTCGAAATGGAGCAACGTATTCAAGAAAATCAAGAACTGGTTTGGAGACTGAGCCATTGCAACTACTGACGGTTCCTATGAGAAGATCATTGTTAGTTTGTTGGTGGAATAGATTATTGGCGGTCGTCTTATTGGTTAGCGTTTAATTGTTTAACAACACAAAAATCGGATGTGACGCAATCCACTAGCACGTTAAGATTTAGAAGCATCGCTGCGCGATGAACCGATAGCACGGAACCCACCCACACCCGTAGTCATCATCCCTGCCTTCTTATCTCGCACTCCTCACGCCACAAGCCTCGCACTCCTCCGCTGGAAGAGCTGGGGGATGCCCGTATCCTCGAGAAACACACCATGCCACGTGGCATGGTGTCATGATTAACAACTACTTCCGTGTCGGAATATTAAACTCGGTGACCTTAGAAATGGCTTGGTTACCCTGGATGACGCTGACACAAAACTTGGCACTGCCATCCTTCAGACGGTTGTCGGCCTTGACAAGCGCCGTGTATCGAATACCCTGGCCAGGCAAGATCTTCTCCACATGCATGTTGGGCGAGATAAAGAGGTGCTTGTTGCCCGTCACCTCCACCACCGTGGGCTGCACGTCATAGATAGGTTCGCTACCGGTGTTGACCACCTCGAAGATAACCTTCGAGAGCTCACCACGCTGGATCTGCCCATCCTGGTTGTCATCCACGAAACGTGCGTTGCGGATAACGATTGTAGGCGTGTACTTCAGACCACCGGCCAGGTTCTCCACACTCGACTGCATCGGCATGTTGGTCTGAGGCACCTGAGCACTGTAGTCGCCTGTATACTCGCTGGAATTGAAGTCGTAAATCCTGTCGTCTCCACTGTTCGAGGCATCGAAGCCACTGTCATAAGGCTGGCCGTCGTTGGGCAGTGCTTCCACCTGTCCCTGCGACGACTGCTGCTGGCGTGCGGCCCGTGCTGCGGCGCGCTCAGCCTTGTCACGCCTATACTGGTCGAGGTCGTCCTGCCTCTGCTGGTCGGCAGCGTTGCCTACGGCCGCCCCTATGACCGCACCGCCTACCATACCCACAATCGTTCCGATATCAGAGCCACGGGGACCGTCAGCAATGCCACCGATAGCAGAACCCAGAACAGAGCCCAGCGTGGTGCCCGTATAGGCACCAGCTCCGGCGTATGTGCCACAACTGCTCATGAGGAGCGCTGCCGACATTCCGAGAATCATTGTCTTCTTCATATTCATAACCTTCTTAACTACATGCAAAGATAAGATGAAAAACTCGACGAAAGAGAAAATTATCCCTATATTCACATAGGGAAATCCCTATTCCACCATACCGGGCATTGTCGGCAGCATGTCTACCATGACCTACTCTTTATGATCTCGATGGGAAGCCCCTCCCCAACCCTCCCCAAGGGGCGGGTGAGGCT
>CAZBQA010000041.1:0-24921 GCA_964493905.1 uncultured Prevotella sp. | reverse complement strand
AAATTTTATGAATGCTTCTTTCCACGTAATGGCTTCGGGCGATGTCTTCGAGGCATCGGTACCAAAGCCATGTCCTCCGGTCTTATATTGTATAAAAGTATGTGGCTTTCCCCATACGGTGAGCGCACTGTCCATAAGTTCGGCATGATGTGCCTTCACCACAGGGTCGTCCTTACAGTTGGCTAGAAATACCGGACATTGTATGCGGTCGGCATGTCGCTCCATCGAGAGTGAGTCGCGCAAGGCCTGGTTACGCCATCTGTATTCACCCAAGAGTGCACGTCGAGAACGACGGTGGACCGATGGATGGCTCATGGTGACCACCGGATAAAGGGCCGCTACAAAGTCGGGCGCGATGTCGTGAGGGGAATAGACCGCAGAGGTGAGAGCCAGATGTCCTCCTGCAGAGAAGCCGATGACCCCTACCCTGTCGTAACCCACAGCACGCACCTGGTGCAGGGCTTTGTTCAAGGCGTTGATGGCATCGGGATGCTGGTGGCCGGGAATGAGCAGACGACTGTGCAAGGCAAAGCCCGCCCAGCCGGCCGTAGGGTAAAACAATACGTAGGCTGCCATGCCGTTGGCATTGAGCCAGCGAGCCACCTCGGTGCCCTCGGTCTTCTTGCTGAGCCAGCAATAGCTCCCTCCGGGGCAGACGATGACCGCTGTATGGGGACGACGTCCCTCGGGCAGAAACACTTTCAGACGCTGGGCCTGTAAGGTGAGGGCTGCAAGCAGCAGCACGATTAGATTAGTTATCTTGTTCATAAGCGTTGATCTGGTTTACAATGGCATGAGGCTCGCCCATGACGGCCTCGGCAGTGGTGATGGCCGTCAGCGGCACGCCACAGAACCCATGGAGGTTGACGTTCTGACCGGTCATAAAGAGGTTGTGCAACTTGGTGAAGACTGGCACCTGCGATTCTGCCACGTTGATGCAGTCTTTGTGCAAACCATAAAGTGCGCCCTCCGGCTCGCCATAGTAGTCGCGGATGGTCAGTGGACTGCCTGCAAAGATATGTTGGCAACAGGCCCTGAAACCAGGATGCTGCTGTTCAAGGAGTTGCAGTATGCGCTCTGTATGCTGTTGCTTCCAGTGCTCATAGCCAGGGCCACGGTGACCTGTCACCGTCTCTTCCCAAGGCCTGCATGGGTAGAAGGGCATGGGTGAGTTGATGATCATCTTGGTGGCAAACGGGCCCTGCTGCGACTCGCGGGGAGTCATATACATCAAGCCATGAGGCCAGGTGTCGGCATCATAGTGTTGATGCTGCCACACCTTGCCGTAGTCTTTCTGCAAATAACAGGTGTGGTTGATATACGGGAAGCTGTCGGGCTTGAAGATGATATACACGCAGAAGGTGCTGTAGCTATTGGGGGCCTGCATGATGCGCGAGCGGTAGGCCTTGGTCAACAACTTGGTATCGGTAAGTGTGAGTAGGCGCTGGGGGTGCAGGCTGCACACCACTTGCGCATTGCCGACAGTCATGGTGCCCGGAAGCAGCGACGACAGCTGACGGTGGTTCACTTCTATATCGGTGACCATCTTGCCATCGACAGTAATGCCTGTGACCTCAGCCCGCGTGACCACCTGCCCTCCATGCGAAACAATGAGCCGGGTCAGGGCATCGGTCAGCTGCCCGCTGTTGCCTGTGAAGCGTGTTGCCCCACTGATATAGATCACATTGATGAGCGCTGAGATGTAAGCTGGTGTGCGCCCTTGCATACCTCCATACATGGGATTCATATACGAGAGCACATCACGCAGGCGAGGGTCGGCGATATAATGGTTCAATAGTTCGTCGGCCGCCCAATAGAACATCGGGTCATGGCTGTAGACGTGGGTATCGTCTGTACGCAGGAAATAGAAGTCTATCTCATCGACGAGCTGGAAGAGTTTGTCGACATAGCCTCTTATGCCCCGCGCCTCTGCCGGAAACTCCGATTGGAAGTAGCCGATGAAGTTCTCCTTTCCTTCGGGAATGCGAAAGGTCTTTCCGTCAGCAAGATATGACACCTGATCCATGCACGTGGCATCGACATCGTGGAGGTTGAGCTCGTCGAAGATACCCAGATAGCTGAGCAAACGCCGTATGGCCCCGCCTCGACGCAGGCCCCCGAGGATGTGCATGCCCGTCTCGAACTCCACGCCATAACGTCGGAAGGTCTGCAGTCCGCCTCCTGCCATGGCGTTTTTCTCGAGCACCGTGACCCGATATCCGTTCTTGCCCAGAAGGGCACCGGTGACCAGCCCACCCAGACCACCACCGATGATATATACATCTTTATTATTGTGCATCGGCAATCTGTTGAAATATTCGTTCACTGGTCAGCACCTCGCCACAGGTCACCATCGTGCCGACAAGCACGCCCAGGATGCCATGGCTATTGATGTTCTGGCCGGTGAGCATCAGGTTGGGTATCTTGGTGCGATGGTGCACTCGCGATGCCACACCACGGGTGATGTCTTTGGCGATGCCATACATCGACCCTCCCTCAGTACCGGTATAGTCGAGGTAGGTCAGTGGGGTGCTGCTCTCATAATCTTGTATATTGTCCCGCAAATGAGGAAAGTCGTGTTCTACCACATCGAGCAATCGCTCGGCATGCTCTTGCTTGAACCGCAAGTAGTCGTCGCCCCGGCACCCCCTTCGTGTGCCTTTCCAGCGCTCGACCTCTTCCATACGCATATAACTCAAGATGACCCCACTGCGGGCGTAGGTCTGTTGGTCGGTGTCGCAAAAATGCATATAGAGATAGCCCATCGGCCAGTTGTCGGTGGTGTAGCGCTCGCAATGCCACGGACTGTTATAGCGATAGCTGTAGAAGTTGTGGTTCATATAGGGCACGCGGTTCTCCTTGAAACGCACATATAGGGCGAAGCCACCCACCGTTTCGGGCAGGTCGGCAATACGTTTACGATATGCCGGCCGTAAGAGTGGTGAGGTGACGATCTCCATGAGGCGGGCCGGGTGGATGTCGGCTATCACCAGGTCGGCGGTGTAGTGGCTGCCATCGGCACAGGTCACTCCTGTGGCATAACGGTCATCGCAGTCGACGGCGGTGACCTTCTTGCGGGTGATTACCTTGCCACCATGCCGGTGCAAGGTCTCGACCAAGGCCTTGGCCACATGGTCACTGCCCCCCACCACACGCCAGGCGCTCTGGTTATAGAAGTCCATGATAAAAGCATAGGTCGAGAATGGGGTCTTGTCCCATTCGGCGGCATAGAGCGGGAGGTTGCCTACAAGCACCTCACGCAGCCGGGCATCTGTGATGACCTCTTGCAGCACGGCGTTGATGGAACACAACTGATAACGGGTATCGAGAGCAGCCTCTGTCTCTGTATGGCGTAACGAGTGGAGCGACGAGGCACTGGCCACATGGTCGATGATGTCCCATAGCCGATGGAGGTTATCGCGTTGGTCGGGAAATTGCGCTGCCAGGGTGTCGATAAACGGCTCGCGCCCTGTGGCAAAGGCATAGCGATGGCCGTCTAACGAGATCACCTCATAGCCCTTAGGGTCGAGTTGTGACAGTTGGATGTCGACCTCCAGATACCTGAAGAGCCGCTGGAGCGTCTGCCCCTTGGCTGCCGAACCGATAAAGTGCATGCCGGTCTCGAACTTCACACCTTGCCGGGTGAAGCATTGCAGACATCCGCCCACCTGGGCGCCTTGCTCCAGCACGGTGACCTCATAGCCATTCTTGGCCAAGACGGCTCCGCAGGAGAGTCCCCCAAGTCCGCTTCCTATGATGACGACTTTCTTCATATCTCTTTCATTTGTTCTACCCTAGCCATACCTAACCTGCTAGCGTCGCCCTAAGCCATGTCAGCCCCACCATCTCGCAACTTGTAGTAATCGCGGAGGCATTGGTAACGCTGCAAGTAGGCTGGCGTCTCAATACGTCTGCACAACTCGGCATAATGTTCCTGGTATTGCCGGCGCATACGATGGGTCATGGCCAGGACGACGGCATTGGCCTGCAGCCCTTCATCGTCATAGCTGTCATAGCGCACACGTTGGCCAGCCTCGACATAGATCTCGCCCTCACGCAGCATAAAGTCTTTTTTGGGTAGCACATAGCCCGGCCCATGGACATACATCGGCAAGAGGTCGGCCCCCAGAGCATGGGCCAGGTAGAAAGCTCCTTTGTGGAAACGCATGATGCTACAGTCTTCGCTGCGCGTGCCCTCGGGGTAGATCAGTATGCTATAGCCTTTCTCATAGAGCTCTCGCAACTTGGGCAGATTCTCGGCCATGCCTGCTGCTGCGGGTAAAAAGTCGCCGTGATGAAGCACAGACCCGTAGAAGGGGTTGTTCCATGTCCAGTTATTGGTCACGATGATGAGCTTGGGGGTGAGACACAACAGACTGATGATGTCAAGATGGCTCTGGTGATTGCAGATTATGACAGCGGGCTTGCAGAAGGTCTCACCAACGCTGTTGTCGAAACGATACTTCAGCCCGGGAATGACCTTGAGCATGAAACGCGCGGTGCGTTGGATGGCTCGGTGGTAACGAAGATGCAGGGCATCATTGTCTTTGTGTAAATGGAAAAGGAGCCAGGTGTATGGCAGTGCGCCCAGATACATGAAGACAAGGAAAAACAGAATGGTGTAGAGCGAATAGCCCACCCGCTTGATAGTCATTGGCAAAGGACGCGTGATGAACGTCTGATGCCTCTCGTATCTTCGGACTTCTCGGTCGCGTGTCAGCCAACCGAAGACAAGTGGCGAGAGGTAGTAGGACATGAACACCACCGTCACCATGCCAATGATGGTTACGGCACCCAGTGACCGTAAGGCCGGGTGCCGGGCAAACACCAAACAGCCAATGCCGATGAACATCAGGAGGGCAGATAAGAGTACGCTATGCTTATATGATGCCAGCCGCTTGCGACCTGTGGTGTACTCGTAGAGCAGTCCTTCGGTCATGAAGATGCTGTAGTCGTCGCCCTGTCCAAAGATAAAGGTGGCAAGAATGATATTGACAATATTAAACTGTACGTCCACCAGGTGCATCAGTCCCAATATCCACACCCACGACACGGCCAAGGGTAGGAAAGTCATTAGTGTGAGTTCCAGTTTGCCGAACGACAGCCAGAGGAAAAAGAAGACGACAACTCCACAGACCAAACCTACATAGTTGAACGAATGATTGAGAATCTCGACCAGTTGGTTGCTGAGGTCTTTGCTGCTGAATGCTCCGTCGACCAAGGCCTTCACCTGCTCTTCATTCGTAATAGTCACGTAATTGACAAGTCGCACTCCATGAGGCATTGTAAAGACATACCGTCCGGCATACAAGTCGGTGATGGGTTTAAAATCCTGGTACGGCAAAGGCTGGCGCTCGGCCTTCATGAGTTGTACGAATGGGGCAAAGGCATCTGCCGAGAATCCCATGGCGGTACAGGCTGCATGAAACGTGAGCGAAAGCTCTGGATGCTTTTCGAGGAGGCTGTCCCAGAGCCTCAGCTGTTGTTTCTGCCGCGCCTGGTCTGACAGCAGGTTGCCGAGCCCATCCACCCGTGTGTCTGCCAACGCCTCCAACCGTTGCCTGATGCGCCGATCCTTCGTTAATGCTTCCTCAAGGTTTTCGGCCTCAACGACTACATATACCGGTGATGCCGAGACGGTGGAGGACAGGCGCTGCATGTCAGCGCGCTGAGATGCCGTCATATAATTGATATGCGACAGGTCGTCGTCAAATGATGTCTGTAAGGAGAAATAACCAAGAATCATCGTAAGGACAACAACAACAGGCAACAGGTATGGAATCTTGGGAAAACGTAAGCTACTACTCACGATGGTGCGTGACTTGGTATTGGATGTCTTCACATATAAAGGAAGGAAGACCAACACGAAGAGGATGGTACCGATGAGCATGAGCGAACCAAAAAGCCCCAAGTCGCGCATAGCCTGCGCATCAAGCCATATCAGACAAAGGAAAGCGGCAACTGTGGTGATGTTGCCTATGAGAAGCGGCGGCAGCATGTCGCGCAGTGCAGCGCGCCTGTCGGCCACTTCGCGCAGATGGTCAAGGAAATGAAGGGGATAGTTGATGGCAATACCAATGATGACCGATCCTATTCCCAATACGATGATCGAGACGGAGTCGCTGAAAAGGGCCATGCCCGCCAAGGCAAACAGCCAGCCAAAAAACAAGGAACCACTAATCCAGAAGAGGTCTTGCAGCCGACGGTAATGCCAAATCAATATGACTAAGATGAGAATCACGGCGATTGAGACCGACATAAGAGCATCGGCCTTAATCTGCTGGGCATTGGTCACAGCTATCAGCGGGGCACCGATGGCCGAGATGCAGACCTGTGGATAGCGTTGTTCCACGGCCCTCGACATCGCTTCGAGCGAGTCGGCAAGGATGGCGTTGTGGTGGGTCTCGCTGACGCCGTATGGCGTATCGAATGTGATCATGGCATACTGGCCGTCGCGCGAGAACAAGTATCCATCAATCAACTGAAACCGTGCACTACCCAGACCGGTGCCCCTCAGACGCTCTACCACCGGGGTGAACAAATGCAGGGGGTCGTACTTCAGGGTAGACATCATCATACCTCCCATCGGTGTCATCAACATCTGTCGGTTGACCTGCATTTGCCGGTCCACATAACCAGGAATGCTGAGCAACGAGTCGATGCGCTGGAGATCGGACGTATGGAGGAAATAAGGGATGTGCTGATAGACGAAGTCGGTCGTGGCCTGCAGACGAGCATCATCAACCGTCACCTGCAGATTCTGGGTCAACCTAGAGGCCTCCAGCTTCTGCCCCATCTCGGCCATGGCCAGCTCAAGGGTGTCATCGCCAACCACATGAGTAGAATCTGCCGATGTAAAGATAACAGCAATCTTCTCTTGTGCCGATATTTGCTGATAGACTTCCTGAAACTTCTCACGCTTGGGGTCTTGGGGCAAAAACTTAGAGATGTCTTCTTCGTATTTGACCTGAAATGACAGCACACCCATCAAGGCAAGCAGCAGCAGGAGCAACACAGTGGCCCACCGCCTGTGACTGGCTAGATAATCATATATATAAAGAAAATATCTATACATCAAGGCCTCTCCTTTTCCGTAGTTTCCTGATGACCCGTGCCGGGAGATAGTAGCATACCGCTCCAGTGGTGAGAACGATATTCAGCAATGTGATGCGCATGAAGTCCCAGAAAGGACGGAAGCTGCTCACGCGTTCAGCCCTGGGAGGATAATACACCCGAATGGGAATGCTCGTCACCTCGACTCCATGCCAGGCCGCATAAACCAGAAACTCCAGCTCACTCTCATAACGCGACGTAACAATCCACCCCGCATCGAGCATCGACAAGGGATAGAGGCGGTACCCACACTGGGTATCTTCCAGACGAAGACCGGTCTGGAAGTAATACCAGAAATTGGAGAACTTATTGGCGAAGTTGCTGCCTCGCCGCATATTGTCAGGATTTAATTCGCGTGCCCCTACAATCAAGGCACCAGGATGCTGCGCAAAGGCCTGGATAAACAGTGGCAGGTCTTCGGGAAAATGCTGCCCATCGGCATCTAGGGTGATGGCATACTCATAGCCCATCTGTATGGCTTTGGCAAACCCCGCCTTGAGGGCGTCTCCCTTTCCGCGATTTTTCTTGAAATCAACCACTGTAAGCCCTTCAATCCCAGCATTCCCAAGCAATTCGGGAGTCTGGTCAGTACAGCCGTCGTTGACCACGATGAGCTGATGAGTGAACGGTTGGATCCTGCGAAGCACATCCAGTATAGTACCGGCATTGTTGTATGTTGGCACGATACAGCAAATGCGTTCCTTCCGCATCGTTTCTGTCACATGGTCTGTCATAGGCGTAAGAGTATTGAGAATTTTGTATAGGTCTTCCCGTCACAGGCTATCAGACCTTTAGTGGCCAGTCTCCCCTCCTCCACGTCGAGTTTCTGGAAGGTCACTGTGATTATGGGGACATTCAATGGCGAGATTGGTGCAATGAACTTGAGGTTCTTCACCTCATCGAGCATCAAAGCCCGACCTTGTTGTTGCTCAAGCAGTTCCACCAGGAGGGCAAGGATACACACCCCTGGCGTGACAGGATGACCAGGGAAGTGGGCTCTGTAGATGACGTGGTCAGGATGCAAGGCCACATGCCATTCGTCGCCTTTTCTGTCCACCACCGAAAACATGGTTCCTAACAATTTCATAAGCGACTGAGGGCTTTGAGGTCGTACAGTGAGATGACAATGCTGTCACCATTCGACTGCAACAGCTCTACCTTATCCACCAAACTCTTTTGGAGATTGAAATGCAAATGAATCACCTTGAACATCTTCTTAAAATCAGCCTTCACGGGATACAGGTATGCCACCCAGTGGGACTTACCGGTGTACATGGCGACTTTAAACTCATTGCCACTAGTCAGGCTCTTGCCCGACACACAGTTCATCATCATGGTGGCTATGTTGCTGAACATCTTGTTGCTCTTTAGGTCGATATGCTGTGTGTGGCTCCCGCTCTTAGTCACTACCTTATCTTTATGGATCGACAACTCGAACTGGTAGGGCGTAAGGTATTGCCAGGTCAAACCATCTTTGACCGAATAAGACATCGAACCCTTGGATATGGCTTTATCGTCCATGAACGACAGATTGCTTTCCTGAACAAAGCTGGCAGTGATCTGTCTGAGTCCCGCAATCCTCCGGTTGATGGTGTTGACCATCTTACGGCTTTCTGCAGCCGACGCCTTGCGCAGGGACTGAGCACATAACAGCGGCGACATCATCAGTAAGGCCAGAATTATTAAGCTTAGCTTCTTCATCATCTTCATCTATTTTGCTACCAACACACAACCCGCCATGATGAGCAGAACACCTGTCCAACGGGTCATCGGAACACTCTCATGAAAAAACAACAGGGCCGCGAACATACCGAAGACGTAACTCATGGAAATCATGGGATAGGCCATCGAGAAGGGAAAGTTCTTTATGATATACATCCAAAGGACAGTGGCCGACAGATAGCACAATCCACATCCCAGCCACCACCAATTAGTGAGTTGTGAAACGAAGAATGCCCACGACCAGGAAAAGCTACCCATCCTGCCGAGCGCATATTTCAGCAATACCTGTCCGCCACACAGCAACAGGCTCTGAACCATGGATATAAAAATCAATCGCATAGCTTCACATATTCTATATGTCCAGTGTCTTCACCACCCGGCTGATGGGCAATCGTCACATTGGTGATTTCGTACAAGGGCCGCTCACCAGGTTCGGATGACAACATGACGGCAATGCTTCTGTTGAGATGCCTACCTATTGTAAGACCGCTTTCTTGCATCTTTTGTTTCATCCGATCGGTCAGATCGTCATTGGCACATACCAGCGCATGTCTGATGCTACCACTCTTCAATTGCAAGAAAGCATCAAGCATAGCACTCTCGAATGACACGCTGCCCTGGCTAAAGGTGTTGTTATATCCCACGTTATGCGTGTATATACCGATGAGCGATGCCACCGCATTGTGGGTACAGAGCGTAAACTGCGTAGGCATACTCACAGCCTCGCCTTCGGTCACCAACCCATCGAGTATGTGCTCGCTCTCTTCCAAACTACCCAAGGCTGTGCCGTTGATGATAGCGTCGGGCTGTGCAATGCCACTGTCTTGCATACATTTGAGTGCCGTGACCAGTGCGCGTTTCAACAGACGACTGTACCGTCGGGTCTTCATCGGACTGACATAGTTGCGATAGTCTGCTTCCGGAATATCGTGCGCCATGGCTATAACATATACTTTATTCTCCATAATTTCCCAGAATGATGGTTGAGTCATTGCCCCCAAACCCGAAGGCGTTGCAGACCACATACCTGAGCTGTGGAGGCTTGTCACCACCCATGTAAGGCATGACACACTCTGGGTCTAGAGTGGTGAAGCCCACGTTACGGGGAATGAACTGGTGATGTAAAGCCAACAGGCAGAATACGGTCTCAATGCTACCGCAGGCACTTGTAGTATGTCCCGTCAAACCTTTCGTCGACGATATGGGTGGCAGGTTATCACCAAACACACGCCGTAAGGCAGCACTCTCACTGGCATCGTTGTTGGGGGTGGCCGTGCCGTGAGCATTGACATAATCGATGTCCTCGGGTTGCAGGCCGGCCGAAGCCAGGGCTTTCGTCATGGCCAGGAAAGCGCCCTCACCATCGACCGACGATGCCGTATGATGGAATGCATCACATGCATTTCCCGTCCCGGCAATCACTCCCAGTGGAGCCACTCCCCGCTGGCGTGCCGACGACTCCTTCTCCAAAACCAGATAAGCGGCCCCCTCGCCAAGGTTGAGTCCCCGGCGTTGACTATCGAAGGGTTTACAAGGCGACTCATCGAGGATCATCAGCGACTTGAAGCCATTGAGATGAAACCGAGACAACGACTCCGTGCCGCCCACAACAACGATGTCACGCAGTCCGCTCTGAATAAGCCGTACACCAAAGATGATGGCATTGAGAGCAGAACTGCATGCAGTGGATGTGGTAGTCGTGAAATCGAAGCACCCAAAATAGTCCGCTATCTCATTGGTGTTTCCACCACAGTCATGCTGCGCGATGATCTCCCCCGTCATGGCATCGGGATAAGCCTCCTCGGTGATATCCATCCCCCCCACCGTCGTCCCTGAGACCAGGGCCAGTGATGGTGTCGACAGACGGGCTTGAGCAAGGGCTTCTTTCAAAGCGGTGATACCCAGAAGTGTAGTACGCGACACCTGTCGCTGCATGGGTATGCCCAGCCTTTCTTTCAATGCGGCATTGCTCAGCTTGACCTCACCCACCGGAAACTCGCGGTGCTGGGTCTTAAGATATTGCACAACTCCGATACCCGACCGTCCTTCCTTCAGGCGGTGGAGCGTCTGGTGTTGGTCATTGCCAATAGCTGAGATAACACCGGCCCCTGTGATTACTACACGCTGCTCCAAACTATTTGGTTCTGTTTTGTTCAACAAAAGTAGCCATGACCTCAATGCTCTTGAAGATATCCTTCCCAGCCTTGGGATCCTTCACCTTGATGCCATAGTCTTTCTCCAGCAAGACAATCAGCTCCAGGGCATCGATAGAGTCGAGCCCCAGGCCATCATCCCCAAAGAGAGGTGTACTGTCATCAATGTCTTCGGGCCTCACCTCTTCAAGGTTGAGGGCCTTGATGATCTTATTCTTTAGTTCTTCTTTCAATACCATCTTTTATATTTCTAATCTTGTTCTATCAACCATAATTCTCCTTCGAAATGACACGCATCCATGACATCCAGCCATCCACATACCACGCTGGTGGTAAGGTCATCTGTCAGGGTTTGCTGCACCATCTGCATCATCAGTTCAACATTTTTTTCAGGCAAGGCAATATAGTTGGTCTCACCTATATAATGATGCCGGATGGCAATCTCCCCTGCAACAATATTGGGGAGGGTGTAAACAAAAGCCGCCGGACTGGGAAAGAACTCGTCATGGGCATCGAGTGTCTCTTGGAAGCTGCCATCGCTGTTGCTGCTGCCATGCTTGCCAAAGATAACCACGGCACGGTCTTCGCGATCCACGGCTTCGTGCGCTTGACCGTCCGCAGCACCCTTCTCTGTGACTTCCTCCCCCTCCCTATCTTGTTGTAGAAGTAGTTCGGAGGCAACAAAGCCCAACCTACTGAGCGTGTCCATCTTATAATATTTAGGGTAGCCTCCGATATACTCTTGATAGACGCTCTTCAGCAGCGACAGTCCCGAGCCCTTCACAGACATCCTTACACCGTTGAGCAGGATGGCTGAAGACGTCACCTCGATATGACCAACCACCTTCATGCTTGTCCCTCCTTCTGAAATAGCATCGCAGCATTACATCCGCCAAAGCCCGACAGCAGTTTCACAAAGCTATGCTTGTCGGTAGGCCGGTGTTGGGACGAGATATTCATCCTTCTCGACACACCCAGCTCGTTGAAGCCACGACTTCCCACCACCATGCCATGATCTAAGGCCTGCATGGTAAGAATGGTCTCCAGCAATCCTGATGCCCCCATCGTATGTCCATAATAACCTTTCAGCGAATTGACCGGCACAGCAGAAAGACCAGCCCTGTCGATGGCCACCGCCTCCATCTCATCGTTGAACAGTGTCGACGTGCCATGCACGTTGATACAGGCCAGTGCACTGGGCTGCGTGGCTTTCATGACACTTCGCAGAGCCCTGTAGCAGCCCTCGCCCTGTGGAGAGGGTGAAGAGATATGCCAGGCATCGTTGCGCATGGCCCCACGCACGGGCACCCAATAGGCAGTGCTGCTGTTGTCTATGCGCTGATACACCATACAGGCAGCCGCCTCACCAAGGTTCATTCCGTTTCGCTCAAGATCGAATGGGCGACACGGCTGTGCCGACACCGCCTTGAGCGACAGAAAGCCAGCAATGATAAACCTCGACAGGACATCTGCGCCACACACCACCACTACATCATAGCTTCCGCTTTCGAGCATGCGTTTGGCAACCAACTGGGCTGCCAGCCCTGAGACACAGGCATTGCTGACGGTGATAGGCATATTAGGGTTACCGAAATAACCACTCACAACCTGTGAGGCCTTGCCCAGCAACAGCCTCTCATCTGCTCGCCCCGACATGTGACGGCCGTCTGCCGACCCGAGCAGCTCCACATTACCCTTGGTTGTACTCACCACAAAGACAACACGAGGGGAAGATACATCAACGTCGGTGTGACACAAAGCCTCAGATACCGCCTGAATGAGTAAACACTCATAACGAGTATAAGGACCTACGGCCAACAGCCGCGACCACTGTTCGGCGGTGAACATAGAGGCCACAAAAGGCTCGGGGATGCCCATGACATGTTCATGACAGCGAAGCATCGACCGTCCAACCTTCACTGCTGCGTAGTTCTCCTCAGTATTCATTCCCAGCGGAGAAGTGATATTATCTGCCACACATGCAATCATCATTCATCCTGTTCGTTTATAGTCTCTTCTGCCAGGGCAATCTTCATCTCTGCCGAGGCTATCTCCTGGCCATCGACACAGGTGACAGCCCTGACCAGGGTCATCCCCATCACCTCCTCTATCATGTCGATGGTCGTCTCGAGCACATCACCCACATAGGGAGTGCGACTGATCTTCATATTGCGGATGGCACCGATATAACCTATCTGGATGGCACGCCTCAGAATATACTTGTTGACATAGCCCAACCTGGCAGAACAGGTCTGTGCCATATTCTCTGCCAACGCTGCAGCATCGAGTCGACCGGCCTCCACAAAGATATTTTCTGACCGTATAAGGAAACGGGTAGCTGTCTGTCGCTGACTCATGAGCGTCAGTGCATCGACCATCACGAACGGCTCACGCTGTGGCAAGAGTTCATGGATATCAATATCCTTTAGCAAGAGCAGCCTGTCAGTTCCAGAATTCATAATAATTGAACCATTGTGTTGGATGTTTCTGCAACACCTCTTCGAGTGTCGCAGCATATTGAGTGGCCAGATGTTGCACCCGTTGCCGCAACGTACCCTCCATATCGTCTAGCGACCTGACATATACCCGGTAGCGGCGTAAGCCCGCTTTCATCACGTGGATGGTCAGCACCGGCACGTCGCGCTGACAAGCCGTGGCAAAGGGCCCCATGGGGAAGGATGCCTCAGTACCCATGAACCGACAGCTCACGGTACGACGACTGCCGAAGAGACGGTCGGCCGGGATGCTCATGATCTCGCCATTCGACAGCGCATTGCTCATCTCAAACAGATGGCTCATGTCTGGCCTCACGGCAATCATGCGGATGTTGTTGGCCGAAAAAAGCATCTCGCGGTTTTGCATCACCGTCTTGGCCTCCTGGCCATAGACCAGTGCGTTGAACCGTTTCTCCTTCGCCGCCAGCGCATAGCCGGCAGCCTCATAGTTGCCAACATGGGCACTGAGGATGACAAACCCCGAAGGAGCCTGAGCCAACCGGCTAAAACATTCGTAGTTGTCGATGTCAAAATCAAACCGCCCTCCTCCATAGATATGAAAACGGTCGATAATGACCTGTGCAAAGTGGCAGTGGTTGAGGTAAGTGTTCCAAAACGACCTACAGACTCCCTGGCCCAAGTGCTGACGAAAGAAGTGGTAGGCTGCGAGGTACCCCTTATGCGAGAAGACCATGCAAAACGGGATGACAAAGATGGCGGCAAAGGCATAGAGCATCTGCAAGGGCATCACCCTTGTGCTGCCGATAAGCCATCGATGCATCCAGGTGGCACCGGCTGTCGTCCCTCTCCATGGTCGCTCTGCCATCACTCCATCATGATTAGTCGCCCACCTTACTCTCGATATAAGCATAAAACTGGCTGAGCGTCTTCACGCCGGCCATTTCCTCAGGCTTGATCTTGAAGCCAAACTTCTTCTCGACAATGACTACGATGTCAACGAAGTCGAGCGAGTCGATATCAAGGTCGTCTTTGAGCAATGCCTCGGGAGCAATCTTGTCTTCATCAATCTCAAGGTCGTCAATCAAAAACGCGTTGACCTTTTCTTCAATTTCTTGTCTAGTCATAAGCTTTCTAGTATATTATTTATATGAATGATTCTTCATCTCTCAGACCCCGGCCTCGATAATCGAGTGCCCCTGTCCCAGATGGTCATGGATATGCCGCACCTTCAGGCCCGACTGTTCGAGAAGTCGCACCAGGTCTTCGCTATGGTACATCTTGCTATTGCCATTGGCCATGGCCGTAAAATACAGACTGGTCTGTGTGAGACAGAAGGCTGCAGGCTCAAAACGCTGACGGTCCCAAAAGGTCTCCATGACATACAACGTCGATTGCGAGTCCATGACCTGTGCGGCTCGTCCCAGGATACTCTGTATCTCGGTCTCACCAAAACAGTCCAGGAACTGGCTCATCCAGATGGCATCGTAATGCCTGTCAGTGGGAAAGGTATTGGAAGGATTCAGCAGGTCGGTGCCAAAGCCTTGTACACGCTCTGCACCCGGCTTACCCGCTATCGCCTGCCGCATCATGTCGAGCTGCTGGGGCAGGTCCATCACCGTGACCTGCACGTGGGCATCGTGCCCTACACATTGCATTGCCCACCGCCCGGTGTTGCCACCCACGTCGAGCAAGGTCTTGGGCTGACGCGCGAAGACGATGTCCAGGGCTTCTGCAAAAGAGCTGTCGCTATAGAAATAGTCGAAGGCAAACCAGCTCTTCCGAGCTTGCTCGGGCAACTGCGACAGTCCTTCGTAGATGGTCGACCAGTTGCCGAAATGCCTCAGACCTGCAGGGCGTCCTGCTTTCAACGCCTCCTCGAGGTTGAACATTCCCTGATAGTTGACGTCGTGGTTGAAATCCATGTTCACCCGCGTGGCAGGATCGGTGACCAGAAACCAGCCCGTCTTCGAGATACTGAAACGGTTGGTCGCCGGATCTACCAACACCGTACCGATAGTAAGCGAAGCCTCCAGTAGGCATTTGGCCGCATATATACTACAGCTCGCGCGCGACGCCACTTCGTCAACGGTGAGCTGCTCATCACGAAGCATGTCGAGGATGCCCCACTTGACCATAATACGTGAGACCTCGAACACCATGGGCCCAAAGGCGATGAACTCTGCTGCACGTTGGGCCTCGCGAGCCGACAGCTGCTCGCGCGTATATCGTTCTTCCAGTGATTGGGCTAAATACATTATTTCTTTTAATGACAATTATGCGGCAGGGCTGCACTCTCATCGGATTGTAGCCTCAGCCACAAACCGTCTGGTGCCGTCCTTTCGGTTCTAGTTCACGGTTTCACATAGCGGGCCAGCAACTTGCCCAATTTCTTTCCTGCATCCCTGAAGCCGTCTCCCCAGAGGTTAGACATGCTACCAAACACACCACCTTTGCCCTCGAGCGTAAAAGAGACGAGCGTACGTCCCGATGCGTTGTCTATAATCTGGCAGCTGTTGACATTGTTGCCCTTGCGCTCCACGTTTATCACAACCACCTTCAAGGTATACTGGGTAGTGGAATCGGCCAGGAGCACAAAGCCCTTTTTCTCCAGACGGGCATTAGCTTCAGACACCAGACCTGCCGACACCTGCGGCTTGAGCTCATGCTCGACCTCATACTGTGCATCCCATTGGGGCTGTTCAGCCTGCCTGACCTTCAGCCAAGTGGCAATCGGCTGCGACGAGATGGTCATCTGCGACATGTCAATCTGCATGTTCATTGCCTTCCCAGATTCCAGACTGGGAAACCGACCAGATACATTCTCTTGCGCCAGAAGTGCCATCGGCATCAGCCCGACGATCAACAACAACAGTTTCTTCATACTCAATAGTCTTTTTATAAATGGTTACCAGTGCTGGGCTATCTTGCGGAGAACGAGTGCCGAGTTGGTGCCACCAAACCCGAAACTGTTGCTCAGCACCGTATTCAGTTCTGCCTCTTGGGTTTCTGTGGCCAAATGCAGCGGCTCACTATACTGGTCGGCATGCTCGAAGTTGATGTTTGGGGCAACGAAGTGATGCTGCATCATCAGCACGCTGTACACCACCTCTGAGGCACCGGCCATCCAGCATTCGTGTCCCGTCATGCCCTTGGTGCTACTGATCCAGGCGTGCTTGCCGCCAAACAGACGGTCGAGGGCTATGGCCTCAAACATATCGCCTTGCATCGTACTGGTGGCATGTGCGTTGACATAATCAACGCCGTCGGCCTCAATGCCGGCCATCATCAGCGCCCGGGCCATGGCAATGGCACTGCCATCGTCAGAGGGTTCTGAAATACCTCCGCCGTTCGACGAGAAACCATAGCCTGTCACCTCTGCCAGAATGGGCGCGCCACGACGGACGGCACTCTCATAATCTTCAAGCACCAATGCCGCCGCACCGCCACTGGGCACCAAGCCGTCGCGGTCGCGATCGAATGGTCGCGAAGCCTTCAAAGGCTCGTCCACACGCTTGGAGAATGCGCCAAGGGCATCGAAGGTAGCCATGCTGAAATAGTTTACTTCTTGTGCGCCACCGCAGAGAATACGGTCTTGCAGGCCTTGCTTGATGAGCAGATAGCCCAGACCTATACTGTGACTGCCACTGGCACAGGCCGAACTCACCGAGAAATTGATGCCCCGCAGCTTGAAGATGGCACTCAGGTTCATGTTCACCGTCGAGTTCATGCTTTGGAAGATATAGCCCGACCCCAGCATCTGGGTGTCGTGTTCCTGGTCCATGATATGAGCTGCCTCGATGACCGACTTGGCCGATGAGTCGTTGCCGAAGATGACGCCCACCTCGTTGGCTTCGAGAAAAGCATCATCGATACCTGCCTGTGCGAAGGCCTCGCGGGTAGCCATAAAGGCGTACTCACCCTCCTGTGCCATCCCCACACGCAGTCGTCGATGCAACAGTCCCTTCAGCTGGGGCTGGCGCACCAAACCCGTCAATGGCGACTGATAGCCATACGTTATGCGGTCTTCATCGATGCCTATGCCACATCTGCCCAGGCGCAGACTCTCTGCCACCTCTTCTTTATTGGTTCCCAGGCACGACCAGATGCCCATACCTGTTATCACTACTCTTCTTTCCATAAAAACAAATATCGCCTTTATAACTCACCAACTCGCCAACTCACCAACACACTAAGTGTACAGTCCACCGTTGACCTGTATGACCTGTCCTGTGATATAAGCTGCTTGTTCGCTCGCCAGAAATGCCACCAATGCAGCCACCTCCTCGGGTTTGCCGAAGCGTCCCATGGGGATGAGTTTACCCAACTGGTTGGTATCGAGGTCACTGGTCATATCGGTGGCTATGAAGCCAGGTGCTACGGCGTTTACCGTCACCTTGCGCTTGGCCACCTCCTGGGCCAACGCCTTGGTGGCTCCGATGAGGGCGGCCTTGGCAGCACTATAGTTGGTCTGCCCGGGAAGTCCCTTGATGCCCGACAGCGAGGTGATGTTGATGATACGTCCATCGCGATGGGTGATCATGTCTTTCAGCAACCTGCGTGTCACATAGAAGAAACCGTTGAGCGGTGTCTGGAGTACATCGCGCCACTCCTCGTCCTGCATAAAGACCAAAAGATTGTCACGTCTGATACCGGCATTATTGACCAGCACGGCCACATAGTCGTCGGGATGCAGCTCGGCCCAGTGGGCAAGCGCCTTTTCGGTGGCTTCAGCATCACTCACGTCGAACTTCAGCAGTTCGGCCTGTACGCCCATAGCTACAACATCCTGTAGCGTTGCCTGTGCTGCGTCATCGTTGCTTCGATAGTTGATGACAACAGGCATTCCCTGTGCAGCCAGGGCCAAGGCTACCGCCTTGCCAATGCCGCGGGAAGCACCTGTCACAAAAGCATATCTCATCTGTGTGTATTATAATTTGGAAAGCAAAAGTAAAAATAAAAATTGATTATACCAAACAATTCATCCAAAATCAAGCCACGGCACGGCGCACCCCACCATGGCATTCCACACCTCTTTTTTGTCACCTGACACAGCCCTACACCCTGCCCTACGGGGTCTCAGCTATAGTCTGCCTCAGTTGCCTGAACATTATTCTACTAAGTTTTTGCTCGATCACCACCGTTAATCGGAAACATTTTCCTACTTTTGTACCCATCAATCGTGTCGAACTTATTAAACAACAAAACACTATGAAAGTAATTTCAACCGAAAAAGCACCCTCTGCCATTGGCCCCTACAGCCAGGCCATCCATGCCGGCAACCTGGTCTTTGTCAGCGGACAGCTGCCTGTAGACCCTTCAACGGGCGACTTCGCAGAAGGAGGCATCAAGGAATTGACCCGACAGAGCCTCACCAACATCAAGAACATTCTAGAGGCAGAGGGGCTTACAATGAGCAAAGTGGTAAAGACCACCGTTTTTCTGGCCGACATGGCCGACTTTGCTGAGATGAACGAGGTATATGCCCAGTTCTTCGAGGCTCCTTTCCCCGCACGCTCAGCGGTGGCGGTGAAGACGCTGCCCAAGAACGCTCGCGTGGAGATTGAGTGCATCGCTGCCGAGTGACACCATCCACAAGAAGGTTCATCAGAAGATGGTGACACCAACACCTATTTTTATATATATAGGCAGTACCAACACGCCGAAAACCGCAAAACACATGGTTTTCGGCGTTCATTTTCATCTCACAGATGGTCTTTTTTAGATCCATCATCCACCAAGCGTCCATTTCCTTGACTTGTGTCAAGGCCCATAAAGACGATACTTGATGCACGTCATGTTTTTGGTGTTTTATTGACCTTTAATGCATTTTCCGTTGCCAAATCCGAAAAAACGCCGTACCTTTGCAATGTCAAAAAGATAAAGACACATTACAGGATAACAGGAGCCACAAGAGAATGCTCCATTTAGAAGATTAAGAAAAGGTAAAAAGATTATGGTAACAGGAATGATTATTTTAGCCATTGTGGTAGCGATAGCTGCACAGGCTGTGAACGTTAACAACAAAATCAGCATGAACAAGTAATTGTTCTACTGGTTTTCAAGTTAGACGAAAGAACAAAGAGAAAGCAAAAGTATTTAACCCTAAAAAATTTGAGAAAGGAAAAAAGGTATGAAAAGATTGTATGGTAACATCAAGAGCGCTTTCAGCCGATTCCTCAAGAGTTATGTAGAGTGCATGAAACTGTATGGAGACGCACTTCTGCGTGGAGGATCTTACGGATGTGCTTAACATTTGAATATCAATAGGTAGTAAATATATCACGACAGCAGCTGGAGAGCTATTCTCCGGCTGCTGTTTTTTTTTGCCGGCTACTCTGGCACCGACATTCCGCTCGCAGAACGGTCTCCTCGATATCCCGCTTCGGTGGTACGACAATGCAAAACCATAAATTCTGAGATATATGCCGCAACCAATGGTACCCTAATTCGAGTACAAGCAAGATGTGATTCGACTCGAAGTAGACCGTGATTCGACTCGAAGCAGACCGTAATTCGACTCGAAGCAGAGTGTGGTTCTACTCGAAGCACCATGCGGCCATACGCTGTTGGAACTGTCGCAAAGGTGAGGTCGACTGGCAAGAAGCCAAAAATGAGATAGGAAACGGTATGTGCAGCTACCGCAAAGGTAATGATAGGCGCACATAGAGGAAAAAAGGGGCATGCTCACCATGCCTCTTCACGGCATCCTGAACGGATGAATAGAGACAATGGGCAGCAGACGGACAGCCGGAAAACTACTGGTTATCTGATACGGCACGAAACACCTTCGCCGGCATGTTCGTCGAGCAGATGACTGTACTGCGGATGTCTCTGATACCATACCCAGGCATAAGAACAGACCGGAAGGACCTTGAGGCCGCGGTCAGCGGCATAATCGTTTGCAGCCTGCACCAACAGGCTGGCGATGCCCTTTCCTTCATGCCCCTTGTAAGTGTGGGTATGGTCGATGGACAGCACCTGCCCACGCACGGAAAAATGGAGTTTGCCTACTGGCTCACCGCCCTCAACGACCCACACGCGCCCGTCTTTGTCTCCGGCTTCAACCCTCACCTCGCGAGGTGATGACGAAACCGCCGCGGCAGGTTGAGGGGAGGCAAGCAAGACATCCCAGAAGCACTGGGGCAAATGAATGTTTTCTTCTGCCACGGCAGCCTTAAACAATGGCGCAATGTCGATGGGTAAGAATCCAGCAATGCCACAGCCTATGGGGGTGACGAGGAAGGTAAGCGTGGGATGTGCCTTGGCATAAGCGATAAACTTATCGACATAGGGAGCAATGGTTTGCAATCCGCCTTGCATGGTGGGGATGGCATAGCTCTGACCCTTTGGCCCGTCACCCTGGCCCACGACAGCCCCAAAATGGAGCCGAGCCATACGGGCAGCCCCACTGCCATGCATGCCGGCAAGGTTACTGCCAAAGACAAAGACCTCGGTAGGCCGAAGGCTGATAATATGGGCTGGAGTGATGCGGGCTAGATAACTATTGTTCATATTCTATGAAATGACCACCTATTGGTATGCAGGGTGAAAGAATGAGGGGGGGTAAGACGATATGCCCCGGCATGCGCAGAGGAGGGGGTACTACCGCTGGGGCAGGGTAATGGGGAATAGTTGGCTATCTACATGTTCCTGATAAATAATATCCACCATCTGCTTCACAATGTCAGGATGTAGTGTGGCCAGGTCATAGTCTTCGTGCAGGTCGGTGGCCAGGTTGTAGAGTCTTGGCACACCTTTTACCACCACCAGTTTCCAATCGCCCATACGAACACCAATCTGGTCGGTCTCTGAAAACTCCCAATACAGATGCTGGTGCTTTGCCTGTCCTTCCTTACCCAAGAGAGAGGGTGCGAAAGAGATACCATCGAAATAGTCGTTGGCTAGTTTCTTGCTGCGATAACGCTTGGTATAGTTCTTCACGCCCGCCAGGTCGCAAAAGGTGGGCATGAGGTCATAGAAAGCAATCGGCAGGTCGTTCTTGACCCCGGCCGCCACATGTCCGGGCCACCTCACAATAAACGGAATGCGGATGCCTCCCTCATAACATTGTCGCTTGAGGCCGCGCAACTTGCCATCCCTGCCAAAAAACTCTGGGTCGGCACCACCCTCCTCGTGTGGGCCATTATCGCTGGTGAAGATGACGATGGTGTTATCATCGAGACCTTTCTCACGTAGCTTGGCAAAGATCTGGCCCACATACTGGTCGAGACGTGTAATCATCGCTGCAAACTGGGCATGGGTGTGTTCCACGGCATTGTAGCGGCTGGGGGCATTGCCGCCCCAGGTCTTATCGACAAAAAACTTCTTCTTATAGTACTCGAGCAGCGAGTCGTCGGGCTGAGCCAGTTCGGCATGTGGAAGCGTGTAGGTGAAAATGCCGAAGAAGGGGTGGTCGGTATCCTGCTGGTCGAGCCACTGCAGGGCATGTTCATGAATCAGCTTGGCCGAATATTGGGACCTAAGCGCATAACCCTTGCCAAACATGGGATAGTTGATATTGTCGGTCAACACTACGCGCTGAACGGCCGTGTCGCCCCGCTGCCGACTGTATGTGTTGAGAAAGTTGGGGAAGTAGAGATGGGCCTGAAACTGGCAGATGTAACCGTAAAACTCGTCAATGCCGCGCTTGTCGGGCGTTGAAACCGACCCCTCGTAGCCACCGGCCCACTTGCCGAACATGCCTGTGCGATAACCATGATCTTTCATAATCTCGGGCACGATGACATGATTGGCATCATAAGGATGCTGTCCCACAACGGCATAGTCGTCGTTGATGCCGTAGCGCACATGTGGTGCATCGGGCCAGTATTCCTTGTTGCCTCTCACTTCGGTATGCCCTGTATGTTGCCCCGTCATCATGCTGGCACGCGAGGGCGCACTTACGGGGGCACCGGCATAAGCCTGGGTAAAGAGCATCCCCTCTGAGGCCATGCGGTCGATGTTGGGTGTGTTGATGTTGGGCTGTCCATAGCATGCCAAGTCTCCATAGCCCATGTCATCGCACATGATATATAGAATGTTGGGTTTTGTTGATTTCTTTGCCAGAGCAGGAGTCACTGCGAAGAGGGCAACGCCGGCAACATATACCGTTTCTTGTAACCTATGTGGTATCATTCGATTGTATGGTGTATTAAAAAAGTTAATAGTATCTTGTTAGAAACAATGATATTGCTCTGATTTCCAAACTCTTTACGTCCAGAAACAGATAGGTTTGACCCATGTTATGCTTTTCGGTTTGCAATATTCGCAATTTTTCTTGAGATATGCAAGATTTTTAAAAGTTTTTGACTGTCAGTGGTTAAATATTCCGGAAAAGCCCAGCAACCCACCAACAAAACTACCCATCAACCCACTCTTTTCATAGCATGCCTTGAGGTATGAAAGGCAATTTGGGCTGCCTGAACAAAACCAGGCGGGTGTTGAAGATGTCCGAAGCGATTTCGCACCACCTGGTTACGACAAAGGCAACAACACAATTTAATAAGGGATAAAGTTGCAGGATTAGATAATTGTCTTTAATTTTGCATCATATTACTACTCTTCAGGAAAATGACACACCTAATGAACTATTTTGAGTAGTGGAAGGTATGACATCCATGGGGCAGGTATTTCACCTGTGGTTTTGCTTTGCATCATAATCGAACACCAATAAAATCTCTACAATGGAAAATTTAAGGAACTGTGTTTTTGTCATTGGAGCCCTTACGGCCGGTGTAGCTCAGACTGCACTAGCGCAACAAAAGAAGCCCATGAACATTCTCTACATCATGAGTGACGACCACTCGTATCAAACCATCAGTGCCTACGATAACCGATTCGTACACACACCCAACATCGACTGGATTGCTAATCACGGCGTGAGGTTTACAGAGAGTTTTGTGGCCAACTCGCTTAGCGGCCCTTCACGTGCCTGCATGCTCACGGGGAAGCACAGTCACAAAAATGGGTTTACCGACACACCCGTACCTTCGACGGCAGTCAGCAGACCTATCCTAAACTGCTGCAGAAGGCAGGGTACCAAACCGCCATCATTGGCAAGTGGCACCTGACGTCAGACCCTACAGGATTCGACTATTGGGACATTCTGACAGGCCAGGGCGACTACTACAACCCCGACTTCATTCTCAACGGAAAGTAGATACGCCGTGAGGGATATGTCACCAATATCATTGCCGACCTGACCATCGACTGGATGGAGAATAAGCGTGACAAGGACAAGCCCTTCTGTGTGCTGATGCACAACAAGGCGCCCCACCGCGTATGGAGCCCAGACACTTGTGACCTTGACCTCTACAACGACGTGGAATATCCCTTGCCCGAGAATTTCTATGACGACTATGCAGGAAGAAAAGCTGCAGCTAAGCAGAAGATGAATATCATGCGCGATATGGACATCGTCTACGACAACAAGATGGCCGACAAGGAGAACGAAATCCATTCAAATAAAGACTTGGAGGCCTGGGGAAGGGCAAACTATAACCGCATGACACCATCGCAGCGTGAACAATGGGACCGACACTACGACCCCATTATCAAGAAGTTTAAACAAGCTGGACTTACAGGCAAGGCGCTGGCCGAATGGAAGTACCAACGCTATATGCACGATTATATGCGCGTTGTTGCTTCTGTCGACCGAAACGTAGGACGTGTCATCGATTACCTGCGCAAGCACGACCTGCTCGACAACACGCTCATCGTGTATACCTCCGACCAAGGATTCTATATGGGTGAGCACGGATGGTTCGACAAGCGGTTCATGTACGAAGAGTCGTTCCGTACCCCACTGCTGATGTATCTGCCCGGTGGTAAGCATGGCGATGTGAAAGAGATGGTGCAGAACATCGACTATGCCCCCACCTTCCTCGAGCTGGCCGGCGTGCCTGTTCCCAAGGACATCCAGGGGATGTCGCTGCTACCGCTGCTGCAAGGCAAGAATGTCAAAAACTGGCGCAAATCGCTATACTACCATTATTACGAGTATCCGGCTGAACACTCCGTATGTCGTCACTATGGCATACGCACCGAACGCTACTCGTTGATACATTTTTACAATGACATCAATACCTGGGAACTTTATGACATCAAGAAGGACCCCGAGTCGATGCACAACCTTTATGGAAAGCCCGGAACTGAAAAACTGACACGCAAGTTGAAGAAACAATTACTCGACTTGCAGAAGATGTACGCCGACCCCATTCGCAATACCGAGGCTGCCCGGTAGGCCCTTGTCCACCTGGCGAAGACAATGTATATATCATCCACCCATTCCGACAGATGGCAACGACGGAAATGGGTGGATGATGCATTAGGATAGTGTCAAACGACCAAGGCCTGACACCCGACCATTTTTCACAAGACCGCAAGTTACTGTCTGCTGCCCAGCCGTTGCAATATTGATGACCGATATTGGTAAAAATATATAAACGATTAGGATATCCCGAAAAGATTATTTATAT
>CAZBQA010000040.1:0-25432 GCA_964493905.1 uncultured Prevotella sp. | reverse complement strand
TATAGGTGGGTTCTATTAATTAGCTTTGTCAGATTTCGAGACTATCTTCGAGATCAAATTGCAAGTGAACGAAGGAGTTATGCGGGCATAACGACTGAGCGAACTTGCAATTTGAGCCGAAGAGAGTCTGAAAGATTGCAAAACGTAACCCATGATTTAATGATTTGGTTTCGGTGGTAATTAATAGAACCCACCTATAATACATACGCTCAGCCACGGCAAAATACTTAAGGCGAGGTCTGATAAGTGCCGTTTCGAGCGCATTTGTCTCACCATCACCTCCTCTCTGTCATGACACACACGCGCTTGGACATCCTGCTACAGATACAATATCAGAAGCTATCTACCTCAATGGCATATCATAGAAAAGGTTGACAATCCATCTCCAATATTAGAAATGGACTATCAACCAATACCATATAATACTATAACCAAACTGTCAGCTCACTCAAGTACATGACACCCGGTGGGAGCGCCACAGCCGGTACTCACCACACAATATGTCATGTGCCCGTGATGGCTAATCCCAGCCAGTCTCTGACTCAGCAGAAGGGTCATCCCAGACGGATGACTGTTTGCCCAACACGGTATAATTCGGTGAAGCAATTCTCGTGTTGTCTACATTCATTCCGGTATTAGTCTCGCCGCTGAATGCCATCAAGGCACATGCCTCAATCTTTTTCACATTGACCACAGGCTTTTGATATATTTTCTTTATCATACCTATTACCGATTAATATATTTCTTACCATTGATGATCACCACACCCTTGTAGCTCTTGCCCACACGCTGTCCGGCCAGATTATAGATTGGCGCATCAACGTTGGTGGCACCATTGTCCATCGAAAGAGTGTCTATGCCCGTGGCATCACCTCCGTAAATGATACTGAGCTTGGCTCCGGCCGAGGCCGAGGCAGTGAGGTAGGCACGGTAAGCCCCCACGGCGATATCAAAGGTAGCGACCCTGTAGAAGGCCAAGCCGTCCGGCTGGTCTTGCAACACATAGCTGTCCATAGGCGCAGTGACAGATGTGTAGACTCCCGTCAGGGCTCCGTAAGAACTGGTGGTCTTGGTGCTGACATTGCCTGTGGCCGTGAAGGTGTAGTCGCCCGCAGCGGCATTCACCAGCACGGGCTGGTTGGCAGAAATCGACGACACCTCGGTGGCAGTGACACTACTGCTGCCATCAGTGTAGGCAAGTGTGTAGGCCTTGACACCCGCGGGAAGGGCGGCATCGAACGGGATGATGAGCGTGGAGGCACCAGCACTGGTGATGGTCAGCAGGTATGTATTGTCTGTTCCAGCCTTGGTGCAGACTACTGTGAGCTGCGGCACCAAGTCGGCAGCGGCGTAGGTGTAGCTGGTATTGATGGCGTTGGTCACATCGCCCATCTCCTTGGTGAAGAACTTATTGCTGTTGGCGTTGCCATCGGCAGAAGCCAGCATCAGGTTGATTGCAGGTGTGGTGGCCGACTTCACCAGGGTGGTCACATCGATATTGTTGGTCCAGGCACTCAGGTCGGGGTTGGCCGAGATATCATCAAGCACAAGCGACTTACTGCGCACACCAAAGGCCACGTTGAAGGTGACAGGTGTCTCCTTACGTGCCGCATCCACGTAACTGGTCTCGTCAGCATAGATAGCATCCTCGGAGAAATCGTGGCCATAAGGATAGAGGCTCATGCTCGTCACGCCCTTGCAGCGCTCTGTCACCAGTCGCAGCGTGGCCTGCTGCACGGTGTATTCGCCCGACGTCACCTCGGTGGGTAGCGCGAAGCGCAGCAGTCCCACGAAGTCCTTGCTATTGGTCAGGTCGGTCAGTACCTCCATGGTTGTTTCAGCCCCTAGCTTCACCGTGTTGCCCATGCGCAAGTAGGTGTCGCCAGTGCTGGTGGCTGTAGAGGTCACCTGAGTAGGGTCTGCCTCATATTACACGGTCAGCTGAGGCTGAAGGTCGGCTTGTGCGAAGGTGACACCATAAGTAGTGTTGGTCAGATCGGTCACTTCTTTGGTAAAGAACTGAGTAGAATTTGCCTGGTCATAGTCCTTGGCTACGAGCAACGAAAAGCTATTGGATGACAGAGACCTCACATAAGAAGTCACATCAATAAAGTTTTGCCAGGCGCTGGCGGTAGTATAGGCCGAAGTAATACCTCCGTCGGTCGGTGCCCATGTTCTATCTCCTTTGGCCTTGAACGTAGCTATGGGCGCTTGTTCTAACGCTGTAGTAACATCAGAGGCCACGTTAGAATAGACAGAACTTTCCGTGAAATTTCCACCGAAGGCATAGAGAGAAGTAGAGGAATCGCCTTTCTTGTAGCGTGTAACCAAACGAAGCGTCGCTGATTTTACGCGATAGCCTACATTTGGCTTTGTGAATTGGAATGAAACCAAGCCATAGTAATAAGCAGGTTCTGAACTCGACGTCCTGACTTCTAATGTGTTGCTATTACCAAACGAAGTAGTGTACTTCTCACTCACCCAGGTGTCGGCAGTAGGAAGAAAAGTCGATGTGGACTGTGCCCACGATGGTGCTGATTTTGTCATGAGCATCAGGCTCACGAACAAGAACTGTCTAAAGGTAGATCTTTTCATATTTTATAGGGTTATTAATTATTATACTTGTAGAAATTTCCGGTTTTAGGTAAATGATATATCATACGTACAAATGGGTATGACAACATACTTAGTCGGCAACCATAAATTTTCAACAGATGATATAGCCCTACATATTCATGCCTCATCTTTGCGGGAAATGTACCCTTCGTGATAATCTACAATATTATCTGACCATGACCTTCTTCCCGCCCCTGATATAGATTCCTCTGCGCAAGATGGCACCGTTGGCAATGCGTTGCCCTGAGATACTAGCTAATCGCTCATTCAGCTGAGCCGCACGGGCAGCCCACGGCAATGCCACTTGGGTGGAACTACCAGCGTCGGCAGGCTGACTGAACATGAGTGTGCCGTAGCCCAACTGGTCGAAACCTCCGCTGCCTGTGCCATAGTCGCCGGAACCACCGTCGCTGCCAAAGCCGCTCTTACTCCGCATCATCTCCACCCACTGCTGGGTGTACGAAGCCTTCAGCCCCTTGCGCTGGGCATAGCCCAGAAACAGCTCCCAAATGGGGCGAGTCTCGCCGCGTCCGATGGCGGAGATGACCGACGTGGAATAAGAAGGATTGCTGTAAGCCGTGAACGGAAAGGTGTCGCCATCGTAGACAAAGGTCTTGGTGGCACTGCCGTATGTGTCGGGTGTCATCAGGTTGTATTTCGCCACGTATTCTGCCATGCTCAGCGCACGGTAGTTGTCGTAGGCAAACAGGTCCTCGCCCACATGCTCTGCCATCTGGCAGAACACACCCAGCAACGCTACGCATAACGTGGCATGGCCCTGGTCGCGCCCGCTCTCCTCGCATTGTCCCAAGAACTCACCACTGTCAGGGTCGGTGTGGAGATAAGGCACGGCATTACGTATATACCCCACCTCGGCCGTGTTGGTCTTGAAATAGGTGATGGCGTCGTTGACCATCGCCTCATCATCACAGAGAATACCAATCGACAGCACCGCCGTGAGATTCGCCAGATCCCAGTTGAGCCAGTAGTGCATATCACCGGCATGACCGTGGTGGTTCTCCAGAAACATGGCAGCCACACTATAGAAAGTGCTTTTCATCCAGGCCTGAAAATCGGAGAAGTCGACACCACTCCATCCCGCATAGTTGCGCAACAGCTCGGCAGCGTTGGCAAACTGATAGGCCTGAATGTTGATGAGGTACTCATTGGGATCGGGTATGTTGTTGGCATACCCATCGAGGCGCAAGATACCCTTGCAGTGGTCAGCCCAGGCATTGAGTATGGCCACCGCCGCATCGGCATACTGTGTGTTGCCGCTCAGCTGATAACGTAGCGCCAGCTGATAGGCTGCAGCGGCATCACGCATGGCTGCCGTGTAGTTGGCATAGTCGCTGTAGACACCCGACCAGTTGGTCTTGTCCATCCGCTTCAGGTAGCCATCGGCCAGCGCCGCGGTGCTCTCCTTGTATGTCAGCTGCGAAAATCTACTTTTCTGCAAATGGTCGTATGCCTCCTTCCAGGGCGAGAGCGTCAGCGAGCGGCGCACACGTTCCAAGTCCTGTTGGGTATGGAGCATACAAGGATGGCTGATGCTAACTGCCATGCTGCCATCTGCCCATAGGAGCATGGCAAGGCACAGGATGATTTTGGTTATCAACTTCATATCACATTGATTATTAAAAAGATACATAATGCACCAGCCCACCGACAGTGCCTGTTGGTGGTCATTATCAATTACGAGACTCTTTACCTATTAATGGCGTTCAATCGAAAAGGCGCATGCGAAAGTAGTCAGCCGGGTGACGTCGGCAGCAACGACCGGGACACGTGGCTCGGTACCTGTGCTTCGGAAGACAACATTGTTAAGCCGCACCCCATCGACGTGACGAACGAACAGTCCATAAGACGGCAGATTTCCCCAAACCGTAGGCTGCGGATAACCTTCCACGTCCTCGTCCACTTCTTGGTGCGTCTTCCAATAACGGGTAGCAAACAGCTGGTTGGAAAGGTCATGACGCATTCCAGCCCGCAGCGTCTTTCTGTGAACGATAATGATTGCGTGGCTGCATGGGAAACGCCTCATACCCCGAAGTAGCGTATATATATGCTCCCACTTCAAGATGAAGCTCCACATTACTTTTTAGAAAGATGGTACCGCAGCGGTAGTTGCCCTTGGGCACGACTACGCGTCCCCCACCCTCCTGGTGGCAGGCATCAATGGCAGCGTTGATCGCCACTGAGGCCAGTTGTGTGGTATCGGCCCCAGACCGAAAGTCGGTGACCAGATAGTCTTTGGCATGAGCAGATGCAATCTGACAAGCCAAAATAAACAGTATAAGCAGTTGTTTCATATTCTATTTAAATCACCTACGGCTTGCGGATGTGCATCCGCAGCCGTAGGATATTCATGGGTTAGAAACCTTTGAGAACATTGTGGACAGGTTGACACAATAGATATCACCATGAGGCTCCACAATAGCCATCGGAGAAGGTATTTATCGTGCAAACATCAATGTGCCGTATCCCAACTGGTCGAAACCTCCTGAGTTAGGACCATAGTCGCCGGCGCCACCGTCTCCATAGCCATTGAACAGTCGCTGCTGTTCTGACCATTTCTGACAATAAATGGCCGAGCGATTGTGTGCTTTGGCATATCCGTAGAACAGCTCCCATGCCGGGCGCTTGGTGCCACGCCCATCAGCAGAGATGGCCGTATTGGTCCAAGACGGATTGGAATAGCTTGTATAAGGCATCTCTGCCGAACGATATTGGAAATAGGAGTCATCAGAAGTGTTCTGCGTATTGCTCATCAGAGGGAATTTTTCGTCCGTATAGAGATTATATTTGCCCACATATTCAGCCATGGCCAGCGCACGATAGTTGTCATAGGCAAAAAGATCCTCACCCACATTGTAGGCCATCTGGCAGAAGGCACCCAGCAGGGCGACACATAACGTGGCATGCCCTTGGTCGCGTCCGCTCTCCTGACATTGTCCCAACATTTCTTCCGAATCGGGATCCTGATGTATGAACGGCACAGCATTGAGCACATTCCCGTTCTCGCTGAACAAATTCAACTCGTTCTTGTAATAGTTGATCGCAAAGTTGATGGCATAGTTGTCATCGCACAGGATACCAATCGAGAGCACCGCGGTCATAGAAGCGAGGTCCCAGTTGAGCCATGCATGCTGGGTACCCTGCCCGCCCTGATGATTCTTCAGGTAACGGATGGCCACGCTATAGAACGTATTCTTCATCAACGCCTGGAATTCCTTGAAATCGTTCTGCTGCCATCCGGCATAGTCGCGCAACAGTTCTGCTGCATTGGCCATCTGGTGGGCTTGGATCTCCATCAGAAACTCATTGGGGTCGGGAATGGAGTCAGTGTATTTGCCGTCTTTCAAGAATCCCTTACAGTTGGTCTTCCAAGCGTTGAGCACATTCACGGCAGCATCGGCATACTGTGCATCACCAGAGAGCTTATAGCGCAGTGCAAGCTGATAGGTGGCCGCTGCATCGCGCATCAAGGCGGTGTAGTTGTTATAGTCGGGATAGGTCTTGCTCCAGTTGTTGGCATCCATGCGCTTGAGATAACCATCGAGCAACGCTGCCGTGCCCTCTTTATAGGTGCTTTGGGCGTATGCGCTCTGCTGCAGATGTTGCCAGGCTTCTTGCCAAGGAGAGGCTGTGAGGTTACCCTTCACCCGATTGATGTCCTGAGTTGTATGCAGCATACAGGGATGAGTCATCGGCAGATAAGACTTTGTCACGATCTGTTCGTCGAAAGTAGGAAGACTATTGAAATGCGACGCATCTCCCTCGGGAATCTCGCTGCTGCAGCCCTGCATGAGCAGGACTGTAGCGGAGAAAGCTATCATTGAAATCATTTTTCTCATTTTTGTCATTCATTTTAATGTTTAGCGGAATAGGCCTTCAATTCATCTAACGTTTTGAATGTATGTACCCAGTACATGGTGTATTGCTGACTGAACGATGCGGGGATGTCGGCCACAAGAAGCTTGAATGTGGTCAATGAACCCTCGGTGGCAGTCGTGGAGAAATAATAGGGCGTATTGCCAAATCCTTCCTGCAGATCGAAGTAGATTACCTGCGGGTCGTTCATAGCCGCGTCGGCCTCATGCCCTTCGTAACCGAGAATGGAATATCTGTTGTTACCATTACCCGACTTCTGCTGATAACGACCCTTGGAGGTATCCAAGACGATCGTACCGTTGGTATTTGAGTTGATGGCATAAGCACCCGGACGTGTCATCTTGAACGCAAGGTATCGGTAGGTTCCTACATTCACCGTGGTGGGATTGGTGCTGCTTCCCCAGCAGAAGTCGCCACGCCACTTAGAACCGCTTTGCATGGTGATGACCAATCCGTTTTCATCGTAAGTGTACTGGCTGCCGCTCTGTCCGAGATACCATTTGCCAGGTCCCTGCGTGAAGTCCTGATTAATCGTGCCTTCGCCTACGGTGATATCAATGGTTCGTGTCACACCACTGTTTGCCACTGCCGTTACGGTAGCTGTGCCATAGCCCACGCCAGTCACGACACCCTGATTGTTGACCTTCAGGATCGACTCATCACTGCTCTGCCATGTCAACAGGTCTGCGGTGGCATCGGCAGGAATCAGACTGCAATCGATTTTTGCAGACTCACCGATATTCAGATCGTAGCCTGGAGCATAGAGTTCAATTCCGGTTACAGGCACCACCTTCTTGACGGTAAGCCTGGCTTCGGCTGTGAGGTTGCTGCCATCTGTCGTGGTTAGCTTGATGGTGGTCTCACCTGGCTTGAGTCCGACGATGGTGTCACCTTTCATCGTGGCAATGCTTGCATCCTGAATCTCCCAGAAAAAGACGTCGTAGGCATTGGCTGGTGTCAGCACGGCGGAAGCTACAACCGATGTCCCTTCATAGATTGAGACAGGGTCTAGCCTAAGAGACTCTACCATGGGCTTAACGGTCACAATGACTGTCTCGAGCGCACCCAGATTGCCCTCTTGACGCACCGTGAGTGTTGCCTGCCCTTGGCTGATGCCGTGTATAGTGCCATTGTTTTCGACGGTGGCAATCTCTGGGTTATATGAGGTCCACACCAGATTCGGATTAGCAGCATCAGCAGGCGTGATGGTGGTTATCACCTGTTTGGTCATCCCAACAGCCAGCTTTACAGTATTGCCTGTGCTCAGACTTACGCTCTTGATCAGCTGTGCCTCGCTCATCGCACTTCCTAAGTCGTGATCCTGGCTACAGGCTGTGGCAAGCATCAGAGACAAGGATGCCAATGCTATTGTTATTTTGTTGATTTTCATAATTCTTCTTGTTACATATCGTTTACTGTCACTTTCGCTTACTCCCATCCAGGATTCTGTTTCAGATTCGGATTCAGCTGCATCTGATCTGACGGAATAGGATAGAGATAATTCTTATCGGTCCATTTCCTGCTATTGTCCATGATCAGACAGCCTTCACTGTCGAGAGCCTGGTTAGGTCGGTTGGCACTACCCCAGTTGCTCTGAAACTCTGTTCCGCTGTACTTCACACCTAACAGGGGCTGGTTCATGACAGAGACCGCCGTGGCCCAGCGCTTCAGGTCATCCAGGCGGAAACCCTCCAGATACAGCTCTACGGTGCGCTCCCGCCGTATCTCTGTTTGCATGTTGAGTCCATTGCTATTGACAAATGCATTGCTCAGTTTGGGCATATTAGGATTGGCACGCTGGCGTACGAGATTTAGTGAGATATCGAGATCACTGTCGCTGATCTGTCCATCACGCTCGTAGACGGCCTCCGCGTAGTTGAGCAGTACCTCGGCATAGCGAATGATAGGATAGTCATAGCCCTCAAGTGCATCGGTCATGGCACGCTCAGATCCCCATTTCTGGTTGTTGTAACCCGATCCATGGCCATCTATATAGATGGTTCCGTTTCCACCGGCAGGCTTGATATCCGTGGCGTAGACCCATGTCACACGGGGATTGTCGTTCGTCCAGAAATATTGTCCAGGACAGAGCAGCGAATATTTCATGCGGTTATCTCGACTTTGAAATTCTGAATTGCGCTTGGCATATCCTTCAAACACCTTCGACTGGCTGACGGGCAAGCCGTCCTGGCAAAGGTACAGATTCACGAAGTTACGTGTCACCCACATCACATTGTCCACATAGCCGTGTGTGATGTTCAAGCCCACAGTACTGAGGTTTGTATCGTGCAGCCGACGAAAGATATATTCATGGTTCGACGATTTCTGCAACCCTGCTGGATTGCTCTTCTCGTTCTCGAGGATAAACATATACTTCTGTGCACTGTCTCCCAAAGCCACGCTCTGGTCTTTGGTGCCGTAGAGATAAAACTGCTTGCCGTCCATGACAGCCTTGGCGGCGTTGGCTGCTTTGGTAAACAACTCGGATGCTACCCCTGTATTGTTGAGATGGAATTTCTGCCAAGAGCCTTCGTATAGGGCTACGCGAGATAGGAAGGCACGGGCAGCCTCCTTGCTGACGTGTCCGTCATCACTGGTTGGAATGTCAGCATGGTTGGGCAGCAACTCGATGGCTTTCTCCAAGTCGGCGATAATAAACTTTGCCACATCCAGACGGTTGTCACGCGAGGCAGTGAGTTTCTCCGAAGAGACATCGATAGGCTCTGTCACGATGATGGCATCGCCAAAGATTTGCAGCAAGTCGAAATAGCTGTAAGCCCTGAAGAAATAGGCGTCACCAATATATTCGGCAATCTCTGCCTTGTTCTTATATGTCTCGGCAGCCTGGAGAAGCAGGTTGCAGCGACGGATATGCGCATAGTTGTTCGTATAGTTTCCATCGCTGGTAGGGATGGTGTTGGTGCCTTTGCTATACTCATTAGGTGTGGCAAAGGTCACGAGGTCAGAACGGCTGTCGCTGTGGGGGCCGTTGTCGTTGCTACCGAAATCTCTGGTCCAACCATAGAAATTATTGGCAAACTGCTTGAATTCAGCAGCCTTCGTCCACATCTTGTCGCCACCCAACTGATCCTGAGGATCCAGGTCGAGGCACGACTGCATGGACAACACAGTCACGACAGCAAACAATGTATATTTAACAGTCTTAAGTTTCATAATAAGGTACGCTAATGTGTGAGGATTAAACAATTAGAATGACACATCTATTCCTATGGTATAGGACCTGCAGAAGGGGTATCTGTAAAGCACATTCTCCTCTGCGTCACTGTAGGCCTGCCGTTTCTGTTCAGGATCCCAGCCGTCTCTGTTCTTGCTTGTTTCCCAAAGATCATTACCCGTGAAATAGACACGCAGCTTGTTGATGGGGCTGATATGCTTGATGAGCGACTGAGGCAAGGTATAGCCGACGGTGAGATTCTTCAGACGGAGATAGGCTCCGTTCTCCACACTCCATGTAGAAATCTGGTAGTTGTATGCATTGATCCACTTGATGTTGGAGTAGGTCGGATAGTAGGCGTTGGGCTGCTCGGAGCTCCAGGTATTGCCAATGCTTTGCGTAGTGGTGTTCAGATAGATAGCCTGCATCGGCACGCGCCATGTATTCAGGCCACCGTTGCTGTCACGGAAGATGGTACGGCGACTCACACCCTGAAACATCAGGTTGACATCGAATCCTTTCCACTCAGCCCCCACGTTGAACGAATATGAAAACTTGGGATCGTCGCTGCCAAGATAGACCACATCCTTGTCGTCGAGCTTTCCATCCTGGTTGACGTCTTCAAACATATTGTCACCCAGCCGCAGACTGCCCGTCCATCCTACCGCGTTGCCGGCATAATAATAATCGGTGTATTTCTGCAGTGTCTCTGCATCTTGTATCTTACCGATATATTTATATCCGAAGAAAGAGTTGAGCGGGTAACCCTCCTGCACACTCTTGAAGCCGGCAGAGATCACCGATGTAGCCCCTACGTCGAGCACCTTGTTGGTGGCGTAGGTCAATGTGCCGCCCAAGTGATATTTCACCTGTCCTATACGGTCTTCCCAGTTCATCGTAGTTTCCCATCCCTTGGCTTCAAACTTGCCTTGGTTGGCCTTCGGAGCATTGTCACCCAGTATGCCCGGATAAGAAACTGATACCAACATGTTGTTGTTTCGCTTGTAGAACACCTCGAATACACCGTTCAGCCTGTTGCCGAAGAATCCATAGTCGATACCGAGGTTGTAGTTATGAATACGTTCCCACGTCCGGTCGGTCGAGGCCAACGTGCCGTTGGTATCGATATAGGTCACACGGCCGTTACCGATAAGCGCACCCTGAGAGGTCTTCAGATTGTAAAGCTGCGTACCGTCGTAACGGTCTATGCCGCTCTGGTTGCCCACCACGCCATAGCTCAGACGCAGCTTGAGGTTGCTCACCACCTTCTGGAGCGGTTTCATAAAGGCCTCTTCGGTAATACGCCATCCGAGAGACGACCCCCAGAAAAACTCCCAACGGTTCTCAGGCTGGAACTTCGAACTGCCGTCGTAGCGCATCTGCCCTTCCACAAGGTAGCGGCCCTTGTGGTCGTAGTTCAAACGACCGAAGTACGACAGCATGGCTTCGTGGTATTTGCTGGCATTCAAGGTCTGTGTTCCCTGACCGTTAGGCACTTCCAGTTTGTCGTTGATATCGCTGATCGAAACATTCGTATACTTGTACTGCATGTAGTTGTACTGGGTACCCACCATGAATCCAATGTTGTGAACACTGTTGAAAGTGTTGTGGTAGTTGAGATAGGCAGAACCCATGTAGTAATCGGTACGCGAGAACGAATTGGCGTAAGAGCTCTGTACCTGGGTGGGGCTTTTGAGCACCACCTGTGTACCTGCGTAGTTGTACCATTCTATGGCTTTGCTGATCACGTCGCGGGTAGCATGCGAATTGTTATAGCCGAGCGTGGCCGTGGCGGTCAGATGCTTCGTGATGTCCCAATTCATGTTCTCGCTGAAGTTGATGCTCGACACCTGCAGGGTGTTGTCTCCACCCAACTCGGCCACCCAGTTGGGTGCCATCCACGAGCCCCAGGCGTATGGCTTGCCATCGATGGTAGCGGCAGGAAGTCCTGGTTGGGGCGTTGAAGCCGAGAGTACCGAGCGCAGCTGCGACGGGCGCACCTGGTCCTGCCGGTTGTAAGCGATGTCGGTGGTCATTGTAAACCTATCTGTTACAGCCAGTTTGTCGTTGACGCGTAAGTTGTACCTCTTGTTATTGTTATTGCCCCACTGCAACGGACTGCCGTCATAGAGGAATCCGAGCGAGATACGGAACAGGTTCTTCTCGTTGCCGCCCGAGACGCTCAGGTTGTGCTGCGTGCTAAAGGCGTTTCCCCACAGGGTGTTTTGCCAGTCGTTGTCTGAGTAGACGAAGTCGTAAACATCCTTGAATCCGGCACCGCCGAAAGGATTGGGACTGTTCGTCAGGTCGATGTATTGCCCTTTGTAGCGGCGTGCAAGATCTACATATTCGAGCCAGTTGGTGTTGGTACCGCCATCGTTCATCAAAGCAGTCTGCACAGCATCGCACCACTGGTCAATATTCATCAGTTCTGGCTGCATCCCCGGAACCTTGGCTGTGAGTGAACCGCTATAGTCGACGGTTACCTTGCCGGCTTTACCGCGTTTGGTAGTGATAAGCACTACTCCGCCAGCTGCCTTTGAACCGTAGATTGCTGCCGAAGCATCTTTCAGAAAGTTGATACTTTCGATATCCGATGAGTTAAGATTACGCAGGCCATTGATACCGTCGCTGTATTCCACACCGTCGACGATAACCAATGGTGCAGCCGAATTGGTAGATACAGCTCCGCGAAGGGTCATGCCCCAGCTTTCATCACCAGGAGCTCCGCTGCCGCGGGTGATGATCACACCGGGAACAGAACCTTGCAAAGCCTGAAGCGGACTGGTGATCGTTCCCTTCGATTCAAAGGCCTTGGCAGTCACCACGGACACTGCACCCGTGAGCGACTCTTTCTTCTGTGTGCCGTAGCCCACTACCACAACCTCTTGCAACTCTTGATTGTTCTCACTCAGGGTCACCTGCATGGGGGCCTGCGTGGCTGGCAACACCAGTTCGGCATAGCCCACATACGAGAACTTGAGCTTCGCGCCCTTGGGGGCCTCGATGCTGAAGTTGCCATCGATGTCGGTCACTGCACCGCCTGCGCGGCCCACCACCTGCACCGTCACACCGATGAGGGGCTCGCCCTGCTTGTCGGTCACGTTGCCTTTCACCGTCTGTTGCTGGGTTACGGTTTGTCCCTGTGCCTGCACAGCTACCAGGGGGCAAGGCATAGAGAGGGCCGCGAGCAACAACACTTGGGTTAGATTGATGTTCATAGGTTTACTCTTTTTGATATGATTGTTATAATTGTTTTCAGTTATTCACTTTCCAGGCATCACACGATACCGCGCAGGTAACTACGTATCTCGCGCGTAGAGGTATAGATATGTGCCTCTACGGTGCGCTTGCTCAGACTAAGCCGCTGCGCTATCTCACCGGCCGGCAGCTCCTGGTGACGGTAGAGCCTGTAAACCTCGGCACGCTTCGCGGGCATGGCCTCAAGCCTGCTGCGCTCCAAGACCAGCAGCTCAAGAGCCTCCACACGGCGAGCCAGCGAGTCGTCGTAGTATGACAAATGCTCACGCATGTTGCGCTCGCTCTGCCGCACAAAGGCCTTATGGCGTATGTCGTTGACGACAATGTGCCGGGCCATGACAAAAATAAGACTATGGGCAGTGGAATCGTTGATAATGTCGAGGGTCATGAGCTTCTCGAAAAGGTCGTGAAGCATGTCCTCGGCAGCCATCATGTCGTGGGTGTAACTCACGAAGTAGCGCTTCAGGTCATCACCATACCTCTTATAAAGAGTCGACACCAGGTGCCGGTTGCAAGAGTCGTTAGCTGTTTCCATATCAGGCAGGCGTTTAGGAATTGTTCTATTCGGTTTATTGTGATTGTCTGGTTGCAAAGATAGAACATCATCCCGCTACTCGCAACTTTTCATGGCTCGGCTTATGCCAACTGGTTTAGGGGGTAGTCCAATTGTTTTAAGTAGTTGTATTATAACATGTTACAAATCGTACGTCCAATTTAGACAAACTAATTTGTTGGTGAGACCACCCCAACCCACCAACCCGCCGCATGGCACTCCCTCCCTTGGGTGGGTTGGGGTGGGCCCGCCTAAATACTAATATCATGCTTCTTCAGAAACTCGGTGGGCGTCATGCCCTCCACCTTTCGAAACGTACTGAAGAAACTCGAACGCCTGAAACCGCATCGCTCGCTCAGGGCCGTGAGGGTATAGCGCTGGTAGTCGCCATTGGCTATCATCTGCTTGAACTCAGCCAATCGATAGCGGTTGATAAACTCATAGTAGTTTTCATTGAGGTAAACATTGAACACCTGACTGAGCTTGCTGGGTGAGATATGGAGGGTGTCGGCCAGCGCGCTCATCTTATAGTCGCAGTCGAGGTAGGGCTTGTGCTCCTCCATATATTTGCGCACTCGCGCCATTATTTCCTCACACTCGGCCTCAACGAGGCGTACCCGCTCATATTTTCGCGTCTCGGTGGCTTCGGCCAGTTCTTGTTCCTCGAGGCTGAGCTGCTGCTGGCGTTCCACTTCAATAAGTGCCTGCTCTATCTCACTGCGCTCGTCGAGCAGGGCACGTGTGCGCTGCCTGTAGCGTCGCCACATCACCAGCAACACCACGCCACCAACCAGCAGCAGCAATTCGGTAATGGCCCACCCCGAAGGCACCACGGTGATGGTGTAGAGCCGCTCCGAGCCGGCCATGCCCGCCTTGCGCACCCGTAGCTCATGGGTGCCCAGCTGCAGACCACGTATGGTGACCTCGGCACCGTCGCGCACCATGGTCCAACGGTGACTGCCATCCACCCGATACTCGTAGAGCCTGCCCCGCGGACGGGCATAGTCGTCGCCAACGAGCTTCAGGGCCAGCTTCTCGGCGGTGAGGTTCCAGCGCAGCGTGAGACTGCGGCGCTCGTTGATGACGCTCTCCTGCCCTTTCGCCACGGGGTTTTCACCATGGTAGATATCATAGAGCGACACCTTGTGCAGGGTGTCGGCCTGCCACCGCGCCACCTGCTGCGGGTCTGTTTCGAGCAGGCCTCCGGCCGTGGCCAGCCACAAGCGCCCCTGACCGTCGAGCCTAAGGTCATAGACCACCCGGCCCGGCAAGCCCTCGCTATAGCTCAGGTGTAGCATGGTAGAGCCGTCATAAGGTGTGCAAAAGAGCCCATTCTCAGTGCCCAACCAGTAGTGCCCGGCCATATCGTCGATGAAACAGTAGCTGTTCTCCTCGAGCATCCCCATCGGCAGTTGCAGCCTGCCAAAATTCTTCATCCGGGTGTCGGTATAGTAAATCTCATTGCGGGCCACAAAATAGAGTTTGCCGCCATGCCCGCGCACACCACTACGCAACGACACCTTATTAAAGAATCCCTGGGGGAAGTCGGCATTGCTCAGCAGGCGCGTTCGCGGACTGTACAGTGCCAAGCCTTTGGGTCCCGAGAGCCAGCCGTACCCATGACGGTCGAAGAAAACGTCGCTGATGACACCACCATAGAGCTTGGCATTGTTCTCTGTATAACGAACGAGCTTGCCGCTGCGGTCGAGAATGAAGAGTCCCTCGGCCGTGCCCATCCATAGCTTGTTGTCGGGCGACACCGCCAGTGAGGTCACCGAGGTGAGATCGAGCAAGGGGTCAAGACCGAGCTTGGAGACCCGCAAGGTCTGCGGATCGAGCACACTAAGGCCACCATCGTAAGCGGCAATATAGTATTTTCCGGCATACCACTCCATCTGCATGATGATATGCGAGCCACCCAACTGCTCAGGAGTGAAATGGCTCACCTCATTGCGAGCCGGGTCTACATACCACAAACCGTCGCGCGATCCGATGAGCATCTCTCGGCCACGGGCCAGAAAGCTGCGTACATCCACGCCCTCGGTGGTGAAGTCGCCATAGGCATAGGGCTTGAACAGGGGTGTGCAATGATAGCTATATTGCAGTCCCTGCCGATAAAAACCCATCCAGTCTACGCCGTTGTCATCGCGCTGATAGCAGTAAACGGCGTCGGTAGGCAGCCAATGCTGCCCCTCTCCCACCGTGGCATATTGCTCCAGCACCTTACCCGTTTTCCCATCGAGCAGGTATGCCCCTGCACCATCACTGCCCACACAGAGCTTGCCATCGCGCGTCACATGCAGACTGGTGATGACATTGCCCACAGCATGCACCGACATGGGACGTGGTGCGCCCAGCGTGTAGGCCCACAAGCCATTGTTCTTGGTACCCAGGTAAAAGTTACCACCGATGATGGCCAACTGGCCGAAGGCGGCTCCCTTGGTCATGCCCGCTGCCACAGGCAGACTGCGAATGCGGCCCGAGCCCGGGTCGTAGCTGTTGAGCTCATATTTGGTCAGAAACCATACCTTACCCCTACTGTCAAGGGCAATGTCGCGCACCGAGTAGTTGACGCCCCGCCCCAGTGTCACGGTCTTCACCTTTCCGTCCTTGTAGATATTGAGACCGTCTTTGTTGCCGAAATACACGCAGCCCTTGCCTGCGGCCACGCATTCGCTGCTCACATCGGCCGATGCCACGCAGACAAAGGCCGACTCGCCATGGCCCAGCCTGAAGAGTCCCATGGCCGTGGCGGCATAGATGGCATGGTCATCACCCTCGCAAAGGTCGAAAACATAACTGGGACCTGATGGAGACTGTCGTTTGGGAAGCCTGTAGGTCAACAACTTGCGACCATTGTAACGGTTGATGCCATTGCTTGTGGCTATCCACACCTGCTTCTGATGGTCGACGATGATGCGCGAGACCGACTCACCGGCGAGTCCGTTCTCGATAGTCAGCTCGCACACCTGGTCTTCCCTTCGCACGGCGGCCGAGACATCGCAGATGCCTTCCAACATTACAAGTAGCAATAAGAGTGTTGTCAGTAGCTTTCCCATGTCAAGTCTTTTATTTTACAAAAAAAGTATTTTCCGCCCACATCAGCAACATTTTAGACCTTTTAGCGGCACTTTTTTTCAGTGACAGCACCGCTCTGACCTATCAGAGTGGGAAAGCAGAGGTTTAATGGAGAAAATATGCGTATGAAACTCCATGGGAGTTCAAGGCTGCTTGCGGGTTTATCGATTGTTGTGGAGAGAATGTGTATGGAACTCCATGGGAGTTCAAGGCTTGATAGGGCAGGGTTGGCGAGCGCAGCGAGCCTACCCTGTCTGTGTGTGCGGTGTATTGTATGAACTCTGTAGAAGTTCAACTTTTGAAACGTCAAAGACAGAACACGAATCATGCGTACCTTCTGTCTTGTCGAGCGTTGAACTCCTACAGAGTTCGAATATACCCAATACGATACCGAGACAGGGTAGTCGCTCCGCTCCAACCCTGCCCTATCAAGCATTTAACCCCTTCGGGGTAGAGCAAGGTATCTCGCCCATATAACTAGACGAAAACCAACTATCCACCAACAAACCAACTCACCAACAGGCCAGCCCACCAGCAAACTAACCCACCGCATGGTACTCCCTCCCTTGGGAGGGGCGGGGCGGCCCCAACAGCAACCCCAGACTCAGCAATAAAATAGAGCAGTGCTGCCACACGCATCGCTTAGCTTACGTCCGTTACCTAAGCCTTGATGGCAGAGCCTTTAGGGCTCGGGCAGACCGCCAGAGAGGCTTAGGAATAGTGTGGTTCGGTTAGAAGCAGATTCTGATTCGAGCCGAAACAGAACGTACTTCGACTCGAAGCAGAACGTACTTCGACTCGAAACAGAGCATGGTTCGACTCGAAGCAGAGCACGCACAGACCCGCAGCGCAGCACCACAACGGCGTTCCGGCAAGGTCTCAACAGTGTATCGGCATTAGCTCAAAGCTGTTTCGGCACAGCCTCAACGGTTCCAGTAGACCACATAACGGCAGTGGTGGGCATCGTAGAATGGCTCGATGTCGATACCGTCCTTGGTGCGGTAGTGCAGGGGCGACACCTGCTGCAGGTCGGCGAGGCGACCATAGCCCACTCCGCTGCGCCACTGTGCAGGCACATGGTAGTCGTAAGTGTAATAGTCGTTGTATTTTTTCGGGTCGCTGAAGGGGTGGCTCACTTCAGACAGACGACCGGCCAGCACCACCGGCCCATAGAACAGGGCCACACGGTGAGGCGAGTCGGGGGTGGTCTCCTCGCGCAGGGCCATGCCGTAGGTCACCTCTACCCTATCGCCGCTGCGCCACAGGCGGTTCACCTCCACATAGCCGTTGGCCGGGGAGCGTGGCACGCTGACGCGGCGGCCATTGACCTTCACAGTCATCGATGTGGCCCAGTAGGGACGACGAAGCATGAGGCCCATGCGACGGTTGGGACCGCTGAAGGCGAGCACCGTGGTGCCGTCAGCAGGAAACGCTGTGGTCTGGGTCACGGTGGTGCCCTCCCAGCTGACTTGTGAAGGGATGAAGAGGTTGACATAGAGGCGGCCGGGAGCATGAAAATAGATGCTCGAGGCATACTTCACATGGCTCTCGAAGCCACTGCCCACACAGCACCAGAAACTGCTATCACGGGTGGAATAGAGCCGGTGGCTGCCCGTGAGTAGCGGGGTGAAGTAGCACACCATGCCGCTCTCGGGGTCTTGCTGGCCCAGGATGTGGTTGTAGAGCGCGCGCTCGTAATAGTCGGCCACACGGGCATCGGCCGTCCACGAGAAGAGGTGGTCGGCCAGTTTCAGCAGGTTGTAGGTACAGCAGTTCTCGCCGTCGTAGCCCGAGATATGCTTGCTCATGGTGGAGGGATCGAAGAGGTGCTCCTTGTCTGACACCTCACCCGTGACGAAGGCATGGCTGCCGGTAAGGGTGTCGAACAGCAGCTGGGCGGCCCTACGACTATCGGCTTGGCCAAAGAGTTCGTAGTTGCGTGCCTCGCCCAGCACCTTGGGAATAAAGGTATTGGCATGGTTAGTGCCCAGACGGGCATCGCCTGCCTTGAGGGGGTCTATCTTGTCGTTGTGATAGAAGAACCGGGCGAGCCACAACATACGGTCGTCGCGAGTGATGTCGTAGAGCTGGTACATGGCATCATTGAATCCTCCAAACTCGTTGCGCAGCATCAGTCGCCGCGTCTCCTCGCTCACCTCGTGCAGCCGACCGTAGGCCCAAAGGCCCATGCGACGGGCCACGGCCAACGCGGTGTCGCTGCCGCAGAGACGGTATTAGTCGATCAGCCCTTGGGCCAGTTTGTGGAGGGTGTACCATGGGGCCCACACACTCTTGCCCTGCAGGTTGCGGTCGATGAGTCCCTCGCCGAAGGCACTGAGGTAGCCGGTGCCCCGCGCCTGCTGCACCTCATTGAGTCCGGCCACCAGACTGTCGGCCTTGGCCTTCACAGCGGCAGAGCCGGTCTGCGCATATAGCGTGGCCAAGGCCGAGAGCAGGTGGCCGGTGATGTGACCACGCAGGTCGCAGTCGAGCGACTCCCAGCCACCCAACCGGGCCATGGTCATATAGCCGCCCTCGCGACTGCTGAACACGCCGGCCTGAGTGCGGAAGCTGTGGAGCAGACTATTTACCGGGATAGACATCATCCAGGCCGAGTCGCGCTGCATGTTCTGCTGGAACCGCGAGGGCAGCAGGCGGACGGCATTGAGGGGGAACGGCTGGCAAACGGTCTGCGCCGAGACGTTGAAGAGAGGTGCGCACAGGGCGGCCAAGGCCAAGGCCGTGCGACGTAAGATGGAAGTAAGCATGGGCAAAAGATTAAACTATTTCAGGAATGGGCGAACAAAGAAGAGTAACTCGCAAAGGCCAGGTAGGCGGCACACACGAGCAGTACGCTCACTCCGGCCGCTATGCCGCCGAGGCTGTCGATGGCATAGCCAATGAACGGGGTGACGGCACCGCCACCGGCCACAGCGGTGATCATCAGTCCCGAGACGAGGTTGGCACGCTCAGGCTCGCGGCGCACGGCCTCGGCATAGATGATGGGGAAGATGCACGAACACAGCAGACCCACGGCGCCGATAAGCCCCAGGGTGACCGTGGCGCTGAACCGGCAGAAGGCCAGCAGCACGATAACGGCAATGCAGGCGCTGATGCTGACACGGAAATAGCGTGCACTGGAGATGCGGGTGAGCAGCACCATGCCCAGCAGGGCACCCACCGTGCGGCAGACGAAATAGACTTGCGGAGCCAGACCGGCCTGGGTGACATCCCAGCCGAAACGGTCGATCATGACCTTGGAACTCACGAAGTTGGTGCCGACGTCGATACCCACCACGAAGAAGATACCCAGAAAGAGGAGCAGCACGGCACGGTGGCTGAGCAGCGACAAAGTGGCAACAACAGTGACATCGCTGGCCTCGGAGTCCTCGCGCGGGATGGGCGTGAGCCACAGCCACAGGGCCGACAGCAGGGTGATGGCCCCCAGCACGGGGAACACCAGATACCACTGCCCGGCGTTGCCGCCCCCCAGAACATTGACGGCAAAGAGCATGAGCAGCGGACCACAGAACGACGACACGGCCTTGACCACCTGTCCGGCGGTGATGCTGCTGGTGAGCAGCCGCTCGTCGCCACACACGTTGCGCACCAACGCGTTTTGCGACACCTGCAACATGGCATTGCCAATGCCTAAGGCGGCATAGCCCACCAGACAGGCTGCACCGGTGCCCACCAACGGCACCAGCATACCGGCCACGGTGACACCCATGCCCAGCAGCACGGTGGTCTTGCGGCCCCACCGGTTCATCTTGATACCCACGGGGATGCTGACCACCAAGAACCATACGAAGACCATCGACGGCAACAGACCGGCCATGGTGTGGCTCCACCCGAAGGCCTCGCGGGCATACTCTGCCGAGATGCCGACGATGTCGCAGAAGCCCTGGATGAAGAAAGCGAAGAGCACGGCAGAGATGCCGGCCAACTGTTTTGCTTTCATTGTGCGATTTGTTTTTGATATTGTTTTACATGATATACGCATGCCAAGGGCCATCTACTTAAACATTGTCCACTATTTTTATATCAATCATAGAAACACCAACGACCCCCTGTCCTCCCACAAAGAGAAGACAAGGGGCCGTAATAAGACGGGCACTACACGCCGTCAGCGCTTGACGAAGCGCAGGGCCGCGCCACCCGAGGGCTGCAGATGCAGCGTGAGACGCTCGCCGGCACGCACCCGGCGCACGGTAGTGCTGACACGGGTGCGGGTGGTGAGCGTGGGGTCATCCTGATAAATCTCTACCTCATAGCGACCGCCACGCGGCAGGAAGTCGGCCGTGCGCAGCTCCACGGTGCGGCCTTCCATGCCTGTCATGATGCCAACAAACCAGTCGTTGCCCGAGCGGCGGGCCTGCACAATATACTGGCCGGGCGCGCCGTCGAGGGCACGGCTCTCATCCCACACGGTGGGACAGTGTTTCCAGAAGTCGAGCTCGCGCTCGCCGCGGTACGCATCGGGACGGTCGTACCAATACATAAAGGTGAGCGGACTGTAATACACCACAGCCATGGCCAGCTGGTGGGCCTTGGTGGGCTTCACCCTACTGTTGAAATAGCAGAGGGTGTAGTCGGCCGGGCCGCAAAGGAAGCGGGTGAAGGGCAGCACGGTGTTGTGGTGGGCATCGGGCATCTCTTCGTTGCCTGCTATGCCCTCCTGGGTGAGCAGGTTGGGCCAGGTGCGGCTCACGCCCGTAGAGCGGTACTCGTCGTGGATGTCGACCATGATGTGGTGCTCGGCGCATTTGCGCACGGGCTCGTGCAGCCAGCCTGTCCACAACTGCGAGCCCACCTGCACGAATCCGAACTTGATGCCGCTCACTCCCCACTGCCTGTAAAGCGGCAACAGCTGGTCGAGCTGCCGCGACAGGGCCCGCTGGTTGACGTAAAGCCACACACCGATGCCCTTGCTGCGGGCATAGCTGCAGAGGGCAGCGATGTCGAGGTCGCGCTCGGGGCCAACGGCCAAGGCGCTGCTGCTGACCTTCATCTCGGGTCCGTACCAGCCGGCATCGAGCTCGATGTACTGCAGGCCGCGCTCCACGGCGAAGTCGACAGCCGCCAAGGCGGCCTGCTGGTTGAGCTGTGTCACACGGAAAGCCTTGCCCGGACGTATCCACGCGGTGTCGGTGAGTGGGCACGGGTCGTTGAGGTTGAGCAGCAGGTCTTTGTGGTTGATGAGGTCGACGGCCCGCTCGCCCGTCATGATGACACGCCAAGGCATGTCGTAGGGGGTGATAACATCGGCCGAGTTGTACAGGCTGAAGCCCAACTCATGGTCGGCAGTAAGGCTGAGTTTGCCGCGCGCAAAGTCGGTGAGGGCAGCCTCGGCCACAGCCACGTGCAAGCCATTGGGCAGGGTGAGCAGCAGGGGGCGTTCGCTCTGCGCTACCCAAGCGCTATCGCTGGTGAGCAGCGGCACCTGATGGTAGTGGCCCTGTGCCCAGGCGGTATGCCAGGCCTGTGTGCCGGGAGCGAAGCGCAGCGTGGTAAGGTCGCGGGTGATGTGCATGAAGAGACCGTTGGTGGCCTCGGGGAAATGGTAACGCAGGGCTACGCCCTCGTCGTAGACCCGCACGATGATGTCGAAGAGGTATTGGCGCTGCTTGTTATAGCCCCCGCTGACCTGTCCGCCGCCACCCTTGCTGAAGTGGAGACGAAGCTCGTTGTAGCGGTCGCGCACACGACTGTTCTCTCCATAGACGGGCGTCCATACGGTGTCGCGGCTGAGACGTTCCTCACCGATGAGGCGCATGCCCGACGTCCAAAGGGCATGTTGGTCGGTGGGGATGCCCATGGCCTGCTCCACCAGGCGGTTGTCGACCTGCACGCCGAGTTGTCCGTGCTCCACCACGGTCTGTCCGCGGTAGGTGAGGCTATAGCTCAGTTGGTCGGCTTGCTGGTCGAAGGTGAAGCAGTAGTTGCCATCGGGTGATGTCAGTTGGGTCTGGGCGGCGGCACCCATCGCCATGAGGAGGGATAAGAGGTGCAGTAGGAGTCTTGGCATGGTGGGTTGTTGGTGGGTTGGGCCCACCCCGGCCCTCCCAAGGGAGGGAGAGCCATGCGGCAGGCAGGTTTTACGTTCGGACTAATGGGTGATGACGGCATAGCGCTGCTTGACGGTCATACCCTTATAACTCATCTTGCTGCCTTGGGGTGAGGAGAAGATGTAATCGGTGCGGCCACTCTTCAGGCGCACGCAGATACCCACGGCCGAGGGGTCGCTGCTGCGCGGGGTGAAATAGCTCACCTCGGCAATCTCGCTGGGCTCGGCATCGCTCACGGGCTCGTAGACACAGACGAAGGGACGCGTCCAGGCCTGTCCCTGCTGCCGTGCCATGAGCGTGAGCACGGGCTGGTGCTCGATGTCGTATGGCTGGCCGGGCATGCGCTCATACTCGAGGTTGGGCGGCGAGAGGGCCTGTGTGACGGTACGCCCGCTGTCGCCCCGCATCCAGAGGCTCATGGTGATGTGCGAGCTGTCGAGCAGCGTGGTGACAAAGGTGGCGTGCAGATTGCCGCTGCCGTCGGCACGCTGCATGTCGCGCAGGTACGAGTAGGCATAGAGGTGGCCACCGGCAAAGGCGGGCTCGTCGGCAGGACTGAAGGCCAGAGGGCGACCGTCGGCGCGGGTCACGGTCATGGCCTGCCCCAGGTTGTGATAGAAATAGTCGTGGGTGCGGTTGCGGCCGTCGGTACGGCGACTGCGGAAGATGTCGACATAATAGCCGCCTGTGGCCGAGGTCTTGACGATGCCGTTGACGCGCACCTGTCGGGCCTGTGTCTCGGGTTCGATGAAGGCCACCTGACTCCACGTCACAGGCTCGTAGCTGCTACCACTGCCCGGGGCGGGATGGCACTCCTCGACCTCGAAGGCGTGTTGCGACATCATGACGGGATAGCTCGACACGCCGTCAACACACACAGTGTTGTGGGCCGGAAACTGGGAGTAATACTCCAGATAGTCGTTGCCGCTGTAGAGGTTGCGGCCGATGCCGGCATCGGGCCCGAGCACAAAGCCCTTGCCATAAAGCTCCATGGAAATGCCATTGGCATGCTGGTGGTTGCCCAGACTGCCGTTGAGCGAGACCATGAGGTCGTGACGCGCGTCCATGCCGGTGCGCTGCACCAGCCACGACACGTTGGGGGCATAGAAGGTGGGGGTGACATAACGCTCGATGAGCGCAGCAGGGGCCTGGGGCTGGACGGCCTCGCGCAGCAGGGTGAGCTGGCGGGCCAGACTGTCGGCACCGCTGCGGCGGGCATAGGCCAGCAGACTGTCGAGGCCTCGGGTGGAGAAATAGTTGGGATGGGTGTCGCCGAAACCTGCCACCATACGGTTGGGGAAGAGATACTGAGGCGCGGCGTGCAGGGCACGGGCCAGAATGGGACGGCTGCTCACCACGTCGATGCCGGCATCGCGGTGCAGACTGTTGGCAAAGCCGCAGAGCTCGTCGAGCACAGCCATGCTATAGCCAGGAGACTCATACCACACGGCGGTGGCAGAGTCGAAACCAAAGTTGAGCAGGCGGTCGAAACTCCACTGGCGCACAGACGAGCGATGGAGAATGCAGTCGAGATAATAGTCGCGGCCATGACCGTCGGCATAGGCACTGTCTGGACGCAGCACCAAGGCGATGTCTTTGACAAAGCTGGCTTGGAAGAGGTTCCAGTTGTTGTGGGGCACACCGTTGGCAATGATATTGTCGGCCCAACGCTTGAGGGCGGCATGGTAGAACGTGGCACGGTCGGCAGGCACATAGTTGCCCAACCAGCGCAGAATGCGGGTGACGGGGGTGACGGCATCTTCGTGGATGACCTCGAAAGTGGTGAGGCCCACGAGGGTCTGCTGATGTCCACGGTTGAGGTCGATGGGCACGTTGCGATAGTAGATGCCCGAGAGGTAGGTGTCGAGCACGGCAGCAGCCATACGGGCGTAGGCGGTGTCACCATCCTCGTGGTAGACATGGGCGGCGGCGGCGGCAATGGAGAGAATCTCCTGATTGACGCTGGCAATGGCGCAGCCGGTCTTCGAGGGATGCACCTTCTCGGGGCGGCCCTGGGCATCGAGGTAGGTCACGCGACCGGACTCGTCGTCATCGTAGGGCACGATGTCGGCCAGACGGGGGCGCGAGTAGGTGCCGTCGTTGGAGCGTGAGCCATTGAGGCGCACAGTGGGCACGGGGGCACGCTGGCCTCCGGCATGGTCGAGTTTCTCGCCGTCGATAAACACATCTGTGGCATGCGAGTACCAATACATCTGCAGGCGCGAGGTAAGCCAGTCGGGCTGCTGCTGCACCAACAGGAGATAGGGACGGGCCTTGTCGTAGCTCTTGCGGAGCGAGGCATCGGGCGCTGCCACACCGCGCTGCGTGAGCATGACGAAGACCAGCATGAGGGCATAACGGATAAGGGTCATGATCAAATGGTTTTTGATATATATACGCCTTACGCCGTCAAAATACTTAAGCCCGATTGAAAATAAAATAAGAAATGAAGTGAATGGCTTGTATGAACAACAAATGCCATCACCAACAGCTCCCACCCCGCATGGTTCTCCCTCCCTACCGGGAGGGCTGGGGTGGGCTCCTGCTGGTCCGGGGTGGGCCCCGGGCGTTATTTTCCTCAGAACCTCGTCATAAACTCTATGACAATCTTGTCTTTCTCTGAAGCCTTGGGCACGGCACCGGCACGATAGAAATACTTTTCATAGTTGATGCGGATGTCGCTGGCAAAGGGTTTCAGGAAACTCAGCGTGACACCGCCGGTGAGACGTCCGCGGCGATAGTCGTTGATGATGAGCGAGCCTTCGGCATTGGCCTTGCCGTCAAGGT
>CAZBQA010000039.1:0-25817 GCA_964493905.1 uncultured Prevotella sp. | reverse complement strand
TTGAGGTTGCTCGGCCAGTGGCCGTCGTTGTCGAAGACGATGAGGCGCGAGGGGATGCCGAGGGTCTGCAGGGTGGTGAAATACTGCAGGCTCTGGTTGTAAGACACGCGGTAGTCGCGCTCGCCGGTGATGATGAGCGTGGGCGTGGCGAAATTCTTGACATACTCCGATGGGCTCCACTTCTTATAAAGGGCCGAGTTCCAGGGCTGGCCCTCAAGCTCGAAGTTGGGGAACCACAGCTCCTCGGTGGTGCCCCACATGGCCTGGAGGTCGAAGAGCCCCATCATCGAGGCCAGGCACTTGAAGCGCTTGGTCTGTCCCTGCAGCCAGTTCATGAAGTATCCGCCGTAGCTCCATCCCATGGCGCCCATGCGCGTGGAGTCGACATAGGCGAGGTTGGTCAGGGCGTCGGTGACGCGCATCACGTCTTCGTAGGGGCTGCCACCCCAGTCGCCGCTGATGGCACGGCAGAAAGCCTGTCCGTAGCCGGTGGAGCCGTGGGGGTTGGGGTAGGCCACCACATAGCCTGCGCCGGGATACACCTGCCAGTCGCCGCGGAAGGAGTCCATCCACTGCATCTGCGGACCGCCATGCACATTGATGACCAACGGATATTTCTTCGACGGGTCGAAGCCGTGTGGCTTGACGATGAACACCTGCACCGAGTCGCCATTGGCGCCCATGACCCACATCGACTCTGAAGGACGAATGTCTACCTCGGCGGCGAGGGCATCGTTGAGCTGGGTGATGCGTGTTTCGTACCATCCTTTGTGCAACCCCTCGCCGTCAGCAGCCTTTACCGCCTTCTTCTGTTTGTTAGGGGTGGCCCAATAGAGTTCGGTGGGCTTCCCGGTGCGCGAGTAGGTGTAGTAGATGTTGCCCTTGGCATCCACGTCAAAGCTGCTGATGGCACGGTTGCCAATGAGTTTCTCGTAGGTGCCGCGCCTTACGTCGAGCTTGTAGAGGGGCCGGTAGCCGCGCTCCTCGCCGAGGAAATAGATGCTCTTGGAGTCGGCGCTCCACTTGTATTCGTCCACCCAGTTGTCATACTGCTCGGTGAGCACACGCTTCTGTCCCGTCTGCCGGTCGTAGAGGGCGAGCACGAAGCGGTCGCTCTCGTAGCCCGGCACGCGCTGGAAGCGGTAGGCGATGTAACGGCCGTCGGGACTGTACTGCGGGCTGCCGTCCCAGGCTTTGTTGTCGCCGGTGATGTTGCGGGCCTCGCCGCCGGTGACGGGCACGATCCAGAGGTCGCAGTTGGTCGATGCCTCGGGATGCTCGTCGTGGTTGCTGAGGTAGCACAGCTCCTTGGAGTCGGGCGAGAAGACGAAGCCCTCGGGGCCGCTGGGTGAGAACACCGGACTGTAGTAGGCGCCGGGTGTGACGTCGGTGTAGGTCTTCTCCTTGATGTTATAGACGATGATGTGCCAGTATTTGCCGTCGGCATAATCAGTCCAATGGCGCAGGAAGAGACTGTCGGTCAGGTGTGCCTGAATGGGGTTTTGGGCTTTTCTCTCATAGGCCGTTTTGTTGGCTTGGCCGTCGGCGCCGCCTATCTCGGGCAACACTTCTGCGGCAAAGGCAATGAGGTTGCCGTCGGGCGAGAGGGTGGCACCCTCCACGCCCAGGGCATAGTCGGTGATCTTCTCATGCTTGCCGTTGGCATAGCGATACACCTGCGTGGTGCCGTCGGCATACGAGAGGTAGTAGAGGCTTTGGTCGAGCTGCGACCAAATGGGCGCGAAGCTCTTGTTGTCGGTGGTCACGGGCTGTCCGTCGACCACCACGTTGGTGTACGATTTCTGTGCCTTGAGGTCCGATCGGCTCACGGTGTAGGCCAGTCGGCCGTCTTTGGCCACCGTAGGGCTCGATGCAGTCTGCACACGGTAGATGTCTTCGATGGTGAAGGCACGTTTCTGGGCCATGGCGGGCCAGATGGCGAGCATGGCAAGAGCGGTAATGAGAGTCTTTTTCATTGCTTCAGGGTTTATAGTTGCAAAGATATGTATTTTCCCGTTCTGTAGTGTGTTTTCTCGTTCTTTTTTCTCTTTTTTATTCTTCTCCAACAAGGTTTTGGCGACAAAAAAGTGTAATGTCGAGATTGCAAAATATGGTATTTTTGGCCGTTTTTGGGCTGTTTTTAAGCTATTTTCACTAAATTCTTCTATTTTCTTAGCTATCGCAAGCTATGGGCGGGAAGCTGCGATCGGGGGCGGAGAAATGTGCCTCTTGGGCGCGATAAGACCTTCTGGGTGCTGCGAAATGCCGTTGGCCATGTGGCGGGCAGGGTGCTCCGGTGCGGCGCGCAGTGGCTGCACGGCTACCGGGCAGGGTGCTTGCAGCGTCTGCTTCGAGTCGAAGTAGCCCCTGCTTCAACTCGAACCAGGATGTACTTCGAGTCGAATCAGCGTCTGTTTCGAGTCGAACCACGCATGAGCAGCAGCCTGGCGGCGCGGCGTGAAAGCTCTTTTGGCGTTATGTAATACCTTGTATGGCAGTGGCTTATGGCATATTTTGCACATGTGAAAGCCCTGCCCATTGCTGCGGCATGTGCTGTGGGCCGTCGTGGGGCATAGGCTATGCACCGACGAAGGGAGAGTAGCTTGACTGTGGCAGGAGCCTCCTGCCTCTGTCACGCCTCAGACAACGAAAAAGCCCCCGCACGTGGCGGAGGCTTGATTTTGCAGGGTAGCATCTATGTTTAAACTGCTACCTAAAACGTTAATGGTATGAATATGTCCGTTCTTGTGTTCAGAAGTTGAAGCCCAGGTTGAGGTTCAGGCTTCCCGTGCGGGTGTCCTCGAAGTCGTAGTGGCCCACGTTGGCCAGACCGATGTCGTAGCTCACGCCGAGGTATACCATCTGGAAGCTCATGCCGCAGCCCACCTTGAGTCCGCCGTCGAAGCGTCTGAAGCTGCTGGCCTCGTCGCCGTCGAAGCTCGAGTAGGCCTGTCGGTCGCCATAGTCTTTGATCTTTCCACCCACGCCGAGGGCAAGGTAACCACCCACGAAGGGCTCGATGCTCACCTCGGGTGAGGGATAATACTTATATTTGAGCACGAGCGGCAGCTCAAGATAGTTGAGACTGTAGGTGAATTTGCTGCCGCCGTAGTTGCTCTTGCCGCCCTTTTCGGTGTAAGAGAGACCACTCTCGAAGAAGAGCGGAGCACTGGGTGCGATCTGCGTGCCGATGACAAAGCCCACGTCGAGGCCCGTCTTGGCGTTGTTGGCATCGAGCGTAGGGGCGTCGGAGTTGACCGTGCCCACAGCCATGCCGATGCGGAACCCGTAGTAAGTGTTGTTGTAGCGCGGGTAGCTGGCCGGTCGGCCGTAGGTGGTGCGTGTGCGGCTATAGGCCCCTCGCTTGCTGGGCGGTATGGGCCGCCCGTCGGGATAGTATTGGGCCGCCGCTGCCAGGGATGACAGCAAGGCGACGGCCACAAGCAACATTTTTTTCATAACGCTCTAATTTTTGGTTCTCTGTTGCAAAAGTAGGGCATTGTGTCGGCATGTGGCGGTGGGAAACGCCTATTTGGCGGTAGGCATTTCCCTATGTCTGCGGCCGCCGTCGGCTGTTGTCGTGCCTGTTGGGGCAACGGTGCGGGCGGGCGTGGCGTCCTGGCCGCTAGGGCTTTGGCAGCAGCGTGAGGAGCTCCTCCATGCCGGCCGAGGCCCCTTTCAGTATTTGGTGGTAGGGGCGCGAGGTATGTGCCGCCACGGCGTTGGGGTCGATGAGGAAGATGGGGCAGTGGGGTGGGGTGTACTGCACCAGTGAGGCCGCGGGATAGACATTGAGCGAGGTACCGATGATGACAAACACGTCGGCCGAGGCCGCCTCTTCGGCGGCGGGGCTGAGCATGGGCACGCTCTCGCCGAAGAACACGATGAACGGTCGCAGCAGCGAGCCGTCGGCCGCCCGCGTGCCCGGTGCCACATCGCTGTTGTCGGGGGTGAGTTGCTGAATATAGGTGGGGTCGTAGGGGTCGGCGCTCGAGCACACCTTGGTGAGTTCGCCGTGCAGGTGCACCACATGGGTGGAGCCCGCCTTCTCGTGCAGGTTGTCGACATTCTGCGTGAGCACGGCCACGTCGTAGTCGGCCTCCAGGGCTGCGATGAGTCTGTGGCCCTGGTTGGGCTCGGCGTCCCACAGCTTGCGGCGCAGCATGTTGTAGAAATGGGTCACGAGTGTGGGGTCGGCCTCCCATCCCTGGTGCGAGGCCACCTGCTCCACAGGATAGTTCTCCCATAGGCCGTCGTTGCCGCGGAAGGTCTTGAACCCGCTCTCCACCGACATTCCGGCACCGGTCAGAAAAACAACTTTCTTTTTCATAGGCATCATCTCGTAAATTGTTATTATTGTACAAAAATAGTAATTTTTTAGGAATAAAGGTTTCCCGAACAATTAAATATAGTATCTTTGCACATTATTTATAAACAAGCAAGTATAGAAAATGGATCAAGTAAGTTACGCGCTGGGCATGAGCATCGGCCACCAGCTGCAGCAGATGAATGCTGCCGAGGTGAACGTAGACGATTTCGCCCAGGCCATCAAGGACGTTTTTGCCGGTAAGGCATCGATGACAGATACAGAGGCACAGGCCGCCGTGGAGGCATTCTTCTCGAAGAAGGCCGAAGAGCAGGCTGCCGGCGCCAAGGCCGAGGGAGAGAGTTTCCTGGCCGAGAACGCCAAGAAAGAAGGTGTGGTGACGCTGGCCTCGGGTCTGCAGTACCAGGTGCTGCGCGAGGGCAACGGCAAGAAGCCTGCCGCCACCGACCAGGTGGAGTGTCACTACGAGGGAACGCTCATCAACGGACAGGTGTTCGACAGCAGCTATCGCCGTGGCGAGACAGCCACCTTTGGGCTCAACCAGGTGATAGCCGGATGGACCGAGGGTCTGCAGCTCATGCAGGAAGGTGCCAAGTATCGCTTCTTTATCCCCTACACGCTGGCCTACGGCGAGCGTGGCGCAGGGCAGTCGATACCACCGTTTGCCACGCTTATCTTCGACGTAGAGCTGGTGAAGGTCAAGTGATGACGGTACGGCTTACTGAACAAAGAACATTCAAAGTAAAATTTATAATCCACAAATGAAAAGTCTAAAACTTCTGGCCGCTATGGCCATTGCTGCAGGAACATTCAGCGCTTGCGGCAATTCTACCCCGAAGGCTGATTTGAAGACAGACGTCGACTCACTGAGTTACGCCATCGGACTGTCACAGTCGCAGTATGTACGCCAGGCCATCCAGCAGGGTCAGGTCATCGACACGGCCTACATCGACGAGTTTGTGAAAGGCATCAACGAGGGTGTGAACGCCGGCGACGACAAGAAGAAGGCCGCCTACATCACCGGTCTGCAGGTGGGTCAGCAGCTCTCCACACAGCTGGTGAAGGGCGTGAACCACGACCTCTTCGGTGAAGACTCGACGAAGACCATTTCGCTGAAGAACCTCCTTGCCGGATTCCTCACTGGCACCAAGGGCAGCAAGGGCCTCTTCTCTACTGAGGTGGCCAACCAGATAGCCCAGACCAAGATGGAGGCCATCAAGGCCAAGAACATGCTCAAGCAGTATGGCCCCAACAAGGAGGCTGGTGAGAAGTTCCTTGCCGCCAACAAGAAGAAGCCGGGCGTGGTGACGCTTTCCTCGGGCCTGCAGTATAAGGTCATCAAGGAGGGCAAGGGCGCCATCCCCACCGATACCACCACGGTGACCGTCAACTACGAGGGTCGCACCATCGACGGCAAGGTGTTCGAGAGCTCGTACACCAACGGCAACGGTCCTGTGACCATCCAGCCCAAGCAGTTCATCCCCGGCTGGACGGAGGCCCTGACACACATGCCCGCCGGCTCGGTATGGGAGGTGTATATCCCCCAGAACCTGGCCTACAAGGAGCGTCAGGCCGGTCAGATCAAGCCCTTCTCTGCCCTGATCTTTAAGATCGAGCTGATCAAGGTAGGCAAGTAAGCCATAGCCCTATCCGCATCAACCCCCTCCTCGTGGACCCCCTCATGTCCTTCAGGGAGGGGTTTTGCTTGCGGTTGACAATGAGAAGACATCAACCTATCATCAACTGTTAGATCATGAGAAAAATATTTTTATGTGCTCTGGCTGTGGTTGCCGCTTCGGTAGTCACAACAGGCTGGGCCGGGAACAACAAGGACAAGAAGAAGAAAGCCGAGGCTCCCGTGCAGCGCGTGACGCTGCAGACAACCTCCGACTCGGTGAGCTACGCCGCAGGCTACTCGGCTACGGCCGGCCTGCTCAGTTATCTGCAGCAGCGGCTCAACGTCGACACGGCCTTCATGGCCGACTTTGAGCGCGGCTACAAGGAGGCGATGGCCAAGGCCGGCGACAAGGCCTTCAAGGCCTACCAGGCCGGTGGAAGCATTGCCGAGCAGGTGAGCAGCCAGATTCTGCCCAATATGAAGAACGAGCTGGCCGGCACTCCCGACTCCATCTCGGCTGCCCTGTTCCACCAGGGATTCATCGACGGCATCAACGAGGACACCACATTCTATAATATGACCTCGGCCCGCGAGCTCTTCGAGGGCCGCGTCAAAGAGGTGAAAGACGCCCAGAACGCCGCCTACAAGGCCGAGAATGTGGCCTGGCTCAAGACCAACGCCACCAAGAGCGGTGTGACGGTGCTGCCTTCGGGGCTGCAGTATAAGGTGCTCAAGAGCGGCACGGGTGCCGTCCCCACCAAGGAACAGACCGTAGACGTGGTGTATGAGGGCAAGACCATCGACGGTAATGTCTTCGATGCCACCTCGCGCCACAATGGTGCCAAGTTCGACAGCTTCCGCTGCGACCAGGTCATCAAGGGCTGGACCGAGGCCCTCACCATGATGCCCGTGGGCAGCAAGTGGGAGATTTACATCCCCCAGGAACTGGCCTACGGCGAGCGCCAGGCCGGCAACATCAAGCCCTACTCTACGCTCATCTTCACCGTAGAGCTCGTGGGCATACAGGCCGCGAAGGTCGACGAGGCTGCCGCCAAGGTCGCCGATGGCGCCAAGAAGCCTGCCGCCACCAAGGCACCGGCCAAGAGAAAGACGCGCCGCTGATGCCCATCGAGGGGCCAGAACGTGCGTAGATCACCCTATTTTAAGACGTTAACATTTACAATATGCACGGATATGATAAAATATCCGTGCATTTTGTTGCTAATGTCATTTAGTTTTTTTATTTTTGCTAACAAGAATTTTACGAATTGAAAAAACACTTTCAATGGAAAAAATAGACAATCTAGACAAGAAGATTCTTTCTATCCTCTCTAAGAATGCACGTATTCCTTTCAAGGATGTAGCGGCAGAGTGCGGCGTGTCGAGGGCAGCCATCCACCAGCGTGTGCAGCGCCTCATGGAGAACGGTATCATCACCGGCAGTGGGTTCGACGTCAACCCTAAGAGCCTGGGCTACAGCACCTGCACGTATGTAGGGCTCAACCTGGAGCGCGGCTCGATGTACAAGGACGTGGTGAAACAGCTTGAGGACATCCCCGAGATTGTGGAATGTCATTTCACCACGGGGTCGTACACCATGCTCATCAAGGTCTATGTACGCGACAATGAGCAGCTCATGGACCTGCTCAACAACCGTCTGCAAGCCATCCCCGGTGTGGTATCCACCGAGACGCTCATCTCTCTGGAGCAGAGCATCAAGCGTGAGATCTTGGTTACCTTTGATAAATAATGAATCATTTTGATCTCGAGTCGCATCTCAACGACATCTATGCGACGTTTCCCGAGGCCAGGAGAAAACCGATGATCGGCATCACCGCCAATTATGTGGACGGCGATGCCACCCTGCGCGACCGCTACTACACCCAGGTGGTGGAGGCGGGTGGCGTGCCGGTGATCATCCCTCCGGTGGCCGACAAGGCTGTGCTGGTCAACACCCTCGACCAGCTCGACGGCCTGTTGCTCACCGGTGGTGGCGACATCAACCCGCTGTGGGCGGGCGAGGAGCCCTCGCCCCAGTTGCATGGCATCAATGCCACGCGCGACCTGCCCGAGCTGCTCATCACCCGTCTGGCCTACAACCGACAGATTCCCATACTGGGTATCTGCCGCGGCATACAGACGCTGGCCGTGGCCCTGGGCGGCAAGGTGGCGCAGGATATTGGCTCTTCTCCAAGCCCCTCCGGCGGGAGCCTCTCCCCTGGCCCCTCCCCGGTAGGGAAGGGGAATGAGCGCGAGGTCATGCAGGTGAAGCATGCGCAGGATGCCGACAGGAGCGAACCTACCCATTCCATACGTATTGTCCCCGACTCTTATCTCGCCGATATCTACGGTGTGAGCACTCCCCCTCCCACCGGAGGGGGCAGGGGGGAGGCTTCCCTGCTGGTCAACTCGTTCCACCATCAGGCGGTGTCGGAGCCGGGCCCGCGCTTCCGCGTGACGGCGACGGCGGCCGACGGTATCGTCGAGGCCATCGAGAGTGCCGAGTTCAAACCCATCATGGGTGTGCAGTGGCACCCCGAATGGATGGGGCAGGAGGGACAGCCCCTGTTCCGCTGGCTGGTGAACCAGGCCCACAACTTCTACGTGGCCAAGAAGTTGCACGAGCGCATCCTCACCCTCGACACCCATTGCGACACCCCGATGTTCTTCCCGCAGGGCGTGCGTTTCGAGCAGCGCGACAACCGCATACTCTACGACCTGCACAAGATGACCGAGGGCCGGCAGGACGCCGTGATCATGGTGGCCTACCTGCCACAGCCCAAGATGGGTGAGCAGTTCTCGCAGAAGGTCGACATTGCGGGCATCATCAGCCACAACCCCGACCTGCAGGGCCTCTCGCCACAGCTCTCGCCGTTGCAGTATGCCGACCTCATCTTCGACAAGCTGGAGCGTATCGTCGAGCAGAACAGTCAGTATATCAGCATTGCGCGCACCCCTGCCGACCTCTATGAGGACAAGCGCAAGGGCCGCAAGTCGATCATGTTTGGCATCGAGAACGGACTGGCCCTGAACCACGACCTGGGCAACATACGCCACTTTGCGCAGCGCGGCGTGGTGTATATCACCCTGTGTCACAACGGCGACAACGACATCTGCGACAGCGCCCGCGGCAGCAACATGCACAACGGCGTGTCGCAGTTTGGCGAGAAGGTCATCCGCCGGATGAACGACGAGGGCATCATGGTAGACCTCAGCCACGGCGCTGAGAAGTCGTTCTACGATGCTCTCGACATCAGTCGCGTACCTATCGTATGCTCGCACAGCAACAGCAGGGCCCTATGCGACGTGGCGCGCAACCTCACCGACGACCAGCTCAGGGCCTTGGCCCGCAAGGGCGGCGTGGCGCATGTGACGCTCTACCACGGTTTCTTGCGCAAGGGCGGCGAGGCCACCGTCATGGATGCCATAGACCATCTGGAGCATGCCATCAGCATCATGGGCATCGACCATGTGGGACTGGGCACCGACTTCGACGGCGACGGCACCGTGCGCGGATGCGCCGATGCCTCAGAGCTCATCAACTTCACCCGCCATTTGCTGCGCCGGAAATACAGCGAGCGCGACATCGAGAAGATCTGGGGCGGCAACTGGCTGCGCGTGATGTCGATGGTGCAGGCATCGAAATGCTGACCGGCCACAGCCCCGAGGGGCGGACAATGTAATGAGATGAACAATGAAGAAAATAGCAAACAAGACAAAGATACTGGTTGTGACAACGATATTGTGTGCGGCAGCGCTGCTGCTCTTCACCGTGGGGCCGCTGGCCTCGCACAAGACCGACGAGGCTGAGGAGGCCGAGGAGATGGAGAAGGTGGCACCCGTAGGGCCCGCCTTCAGTGCCGACTCGGCCTATGCCTTCACCAAGGCGCAATGCGACTTCGGGCCCCGTGACATGAACTCTGAGGGCCACGAGCGTTGTCTCGAATGGATTGTGGGTAAGTTCAAGCAGTATGGATGCACCGTGACCACACAGAAGGCCGACCTCAAGGGCTACGACGGCACCATGCTCAAGGCCACCAACATCATGGCCAGCTACAACCCCAAGGCCACCACGCGCATCATGCTCTGCGCCCACTGGGACACGCGTCCCTGGGCCGACAACGACCCCGACAGCACCAACTGGCGCAAGCCTATCCTCGCGGCCAACGATGCCGCCAGCGGCGTGGCGGTGATGCTTGAGGTGGCACGGGTGCTGCAGGCTGCCGAGAAGGGTGACACTGATCGGCTGAGACCCGACCTGGGCATCGACTTCGTGTGCTTCGACGCCGAAGACTGGGGTACCCCGCAGTGGGCCAACCAGCCCGACGACCCCGACTCGTGGGCCCTCGGCGCACAGCATTTCTCGGCCAACCTGCCCCAGGGCTATGCCCCCCGCTACGGCATTCTGCTCGACATGGTGGGTGGACAAGGTGCCCGCTTCTACCGCGAAGGCATGTCGATGCAGTATGCGCCCGAGATCGTGAAGAAGGTGTGGCGTGCGGCCCGACAGGCCGGCTACGGCTCATTCTTCCCCAAGAGCGACGGCGGCATGATCACCGACGACCATATCCCCGTGAACCAAGTGGCCAAGATTCCCTGCATCGACATCATTCCCTACTATCCCGACTGCCAGCAGAGCTCCTTCGGACCCACCTGGCACACCTTGGCCGACGACATGGAACACATCGACCCCAACACGCTCAAGGCCGTGGGACAGACCCTCATACAGGTGATCTACACCGAGGAGTAGTCGACTATCACAGGTACTAAGGATTTTCCGTCGGGGTGCAATCATGTCGATATTGCACCCCGGCGTCTTATTTTTTTGCCCCTTTTGCTTTTTTCCCTTTTGAGTTTTCGCTATCTTTGTAGGCAAAAAACGCAGATGCCCATGGATGCCCTCACCTATCTCGAACAGCGCTGTCAGTTGCGCCGCAACGTGCTCACCGGAGAAATAAGCTATGCCGGCCGAGGCTCCGACGCGTTCGTGCCGCTCTCGCCCGAGGCCCTCAACACACTGGTGCTCGAGGCCGCCCGCGACGGCGTGGAGCTCACTGAGGCCACCGTCAAGCGCTTTGCGGCATCGACGCTCATCGATGAGTGGAACCCCGCCGAGGCCTGGCTCAACGACCTCGAGGCGTGGGACGGCACCGACTACGTGACCGAACTCTCGGAGCGCATCGTCACCTCGAACCCCGACTGGGCCGCCCGCTTCCACAAGTGGATGCTGCAGATGGTGGCGCGGTGGATGGGCTACGACGTGCCCCAGCGCGATGTCATCATCCCGGTGATCGTGGGACAGTATGGCTATGGCAAGACCTCGTTCTGCAACACCATCCTGCCGCCCGAGCTGCGACGTTACTACACCGACCAGGTACACCTGCGGTCGACGGCCGAGGTACACGACCTGGTGACGACCAACCTGCTGGTGTGCATCGACGAGTTTTACCAGGAGAACACCGAGCAGCAACCCCTGGTGCGCTATCTGTTCTCGCGCAGCACGCCGGTGTTCCGCCGCAACTACGGCATCACGGTGGAGCCGCGCCGCGTGTGGGCGTCGTTCATCGCCAACACGGGCAACCTCCATCCCATGACCGATGCCGCCGGCGTGGCCCACCTGGTGTGTGTGGAGGCTGGGCACCGCATCAACCTGGAGCGCCCTGTGCCCTACGAGCAGCTCTACGCACAGCTCAAGGCCGAGCTCGACGACGGTGCCGACTTCGGCCTCACCGATGCCGAGCGCGAGGGCATGGCCGTGCAGAACTCGCCCTTCCAGGAGGCCGACAACCTGGTGAAGATGGTGACGATGCTCTATGCCGCCGCGCCGCGGGGCAAGAAGGTGAAGGCCACCTACGTCGATGCCATCATCGACAGGCTCATGCAAGAGTACCCCTACTGGACGCCGGGCGAGCACGTCAACCAGGATGTGGGCTTCGCCCTCCAGGAGGCAGGCTTCTCGCGCAGCCGCATCCACGGCCGCTCGGCCTACAAGGTGGTGCCCAAGGACCCGCGGAAGCTCGACTTTGCCGAGGAGCCCGCTACCGAGGAAGAGAACTTCGACGACAACCCGCTGGCCCGTGCCTTGCTCTCCGGACTTGGCAATCTGGTGAAGAAATAATCCCATTGACAATGATCAACATGCTGAAACATCTCTATATGAAACGATTACTCATCCTCATCGTCGCCTGTACGATGGCCTTCGGTCTTCAGGCACAGGGCTATTATACGCAATATCATGCCGACAATTCTCTCAGGGCCGAGGCCGAGGCTTGGCTCAAACGTGGCGACTGGCGCAACGGTTTCACCAAGGCCGACCCCCATGCCACGGTCAACGCCGTAGACTTCTACCTACAATACCAGAAGAATCCGGAGCAGTGGAAGGCCCTCTTCAGATGGGTTGCCCAGACTGACCTGCTGGCCCTGCCCAAGGGCAAGACCCCCATTCCCGGTACAAAGATGATTGCCAGCGTGGAGGATGACACTAACCGCGACCTAGAGAAGCAACGGTCGGAGAGCCACTACCACCACATCGACTTTCAGTATGTGGTCAGGGGGAGCGAGCGGTTTGGCATTATCGACCATTATACCGGTAAGGCCAATACGGTCTATCAGCCCGATGTCATACATTATAGTTACGACATTGACAAGGCACGCTTCTATGACAGCGACCCCGGCCACTTCTTCATCTTCTTCCCCGGCGACTGGCATATCGCCAAGGTCAAGACCGACCAGGACGACCAGAACATCCGTTTGGTGGTCATCAAGGTCGATTATCTCTGAGCCTGACGGACCTCACGCATAGTCTGCCGCACGGCCGTCGCAGTAAACCCTGATGGCTGCCGCGGCTTCTCTCAACATCCATTTTAAAAGAAAGGATACAACCATGTCAACCCAAGATAAGGCCATGACCCCCATGATGAGGCAGTTCTTCTCGATGAAGGCCAAGCATCCCGACGCCTTGCTGCTCTTCCGCTGCGGCGATTTCTACGAGACCTACGGCGACGACGCCGTGGTGGCTGCCGGCATACTGGGCATCACCCTCACCAAGCGCAACAACGGCGGCAACAGCGGCGAGACGGCGATGGCGGGGTTCCCCCACCATGCCCTCGACACCTACCTGCCCAAGCTCATCAGGGCCGGGCGGCGCGTGGCCATCTGCGACCAGCTGGAAGACCCCAAGAAGAAACGCGAGGCCATCAAAGGCAAGAAAGGCCTCACCGAGATGGACAAGATGGTGAAGCGGGGCATCACCGAGCTCGTCACGCCGGGCGTGGCCATGAGCGACAACGTGCTCAGCTACAAGGAGAACAACTTCCTGGCGGCCGTACACTTCGACAAGACGGCCTGCGGCATCAGCCTGCTCGACATCTCTACCGGCGAGTTTCTCACCGGACAGGGCACCTACGACTATGTGGAGAAGCTCTTGGGTAACTTCTCGCCCAAGGAGGTGCTGTATGAACACGACCGCAAGAGCGACTTCGAGCGCTATTTCGGCACGCGCCACTGTGTCTTCGAACTCGACGACTGGGTGTTCACCGAGCAGTCGGCGCGCCAGAAACTGCTCAAGCATTTTGGCACCAAGTCGCTCAAGGGCTTCGGCGTGGAGCACCTCAAGGCCGGCATCATCGCCGCCGGAGCCATCATGCAGTATCTCGAACTCACGCAGCATACCCACGTGAGCCACATCACGGCGCTCACCCGCTTGGAGGAGGAGAAGTATGTGCGGCTCGACAAGTTCACCATCCGCTCGCTCGAATTGCTGCAGCCCATGCAGGAAGACGGCCTGTCGCTGCTCGACGTTATCGACCGCACCGTCACGCCGATGGGCGGCCGTATGCTCCGCCGGTGGTTGGTGTTTCCGCTCAAAGACGTCAGGCAGGTGACCGAACGGCAAGACACCGTGGAGTGCTTCTTTAGGCAACCGGAGTTCAGGCAGCTGGTCGACGAGCAGCTGCACCACATCGGCGACCTGGAGCGCATCGTCTCGCGGGTGGCCGTGGGCAGGGTGTCGCCGCGCGAAGTGGTGCAGCTCAAGAATGCCCTGACAGCCCTGCGCCCCATCAAGGCGGCCTGCCTCGATGCCCAGGATGCCAGTCTGCAGCGCCTCGGCGCACAGCTCGACCTCTGCGAGCAGCTGCGCGAGCGCATCGCCAAGGAGATACAACCCGACCCGCCCCTGCTGGCCAGCAAGGGCAACGTTATTGCCGACGGGTATGATGCGCAACTCGACGAGCTGCGCAACATCTCGCGCAACGGCAAAGACTACCTGCTGCAGATCCAGCAGCGCGAGACCGAGCGCACGGGCATCAGTTCGCTCAAGGTGGGCTACAACAACGTCTTCGGCTATTATCTTGAGGTGCGCAACATTTTCAAAGACCGCGTGCCCGCCGACTGGATACGCAAGCAGACGCTGGCACAGGCCGAGCGTTACATCACCCCCGAACTCAAGGAGTATGAGGAGAAGATCCTCGGCGCTGATGAGCGCATACTCATGCTCGAGACTCGACTCTTTGCCCAACTCGTGGACGACATGCAGCAGTTTATTCCCCTCATCCAGGTCAATGCCAACGTGCTGGCCCGCATCGACTGCCTGCTCTCCTTCGCCAAGGTGTCTGAGGAGCGGGTCTACGTGCGCCCGGTGGTCGACGACAGCGACGTCCTCGACATCCGACAGGGCCGCCATGCCGTCATCGAGACACAGATGCCCTTAGGTGAGCGTTATGTGCCCAACGACGTGTACCTCGACACCGCCAAGCAACAGGTCATGATGATTACCGGACCGAATATGGCCGGTAAATCGGCTCTGCTGCGCCAAACGGCACTCATCGTGCTGCTGGCCCAGGTGGGGTGCTTCGTGCCCGCAGAGCGCGCGAGAATAGGCGTGGTGGATAAGATATTCACCCGAGTGGGTGCCAGCGACAGCATTTCCACTGGCGAATCGACGTTTATGGTCGAGATGACCGAGGCCTCAGACATCCTCAATAACGTGTCGCCACGCTCCTTGGTGCTCTTCGACGAGCTGGGCCGCGGCACCTCTACCTACGACGGCATCTCCATCGCATGGGCCATCGTCGAATACCTGCACGAGCAGCCGCGGGCCAGGGCGCGCACGCTCTTCGCCACCCACTACCACGAGCTCAACGAGATGGAGAAACACTTTGCCCGCATCAAGAACTTCAACGTCTCGGTGCGCGAGGTCGACGGCAAGGTCATCTTCCTGCGCAAGCTCATGCCGGGCGGCTCAGAGCACTCCTTCGGTATTCACGTGGCAGAGATTGCCGGCATGCCGCGGTCGATCGTCAAGCGCGCCAACGCCGTGCTCAAGCAGCTCGAGGCCGACAATGCCGAGGTGGGCGCCGTGGGCAAGGCCAGCGTAGACCGTCTGGCCGACAGTCGCGACGGCGTGCAGCTCAGCATCTTCCAGCTCGACGACCCCGTGCTCTCGCAGGTGCGCGACGAGATTCTGGGGCTCGACATCAACAATCTCACGCCCGTCGAGGCGCTCAACAAGCTCAACGACATCAAGAAGATTGTGACTGGAAAGAGCTAACAGCCCCTTTCCTCCTCTTCTTTCTGGCATCACCGACCTGTACAAGGGCCACCTCTGTCCGTTTGGGCGAGGTGGCCCTTGAGCATATCTATTGCCAGCCAAGTAACGATTCAAGAACGAAAGCTGTCAACTCATTCCAGCGCATTACCCTACTCATCTTAGCACATTACATCCGGACACGTTGCCCGGGATAGCCGGGCATGCCGCCCGGAGCATCCGTGCTGTGTTCTTCTTTCAATTGCTGTACACCTTGTGTACTGGCCGTGACAATTGTGAACGGCTGAACGCCTTTTGTTTATCTATGTATTGCCACATAAAAGCATTCGTTTGGAATGTAATTGACTTACAGGCTTTCTGATGCGAGCTGTAATATCAATGTCTCCTCCCTGACCGTTTGGAAGGGGTGCCCCATGACGGTGTAGCCGGAGGACGCTACAGCAGGAAATCGTCTATATTGTCCGGTGTGATGACCGAGAAGCATGCCTGCGGATAAGCCGAGGCAAATGTCTGTGTCAGCTTGATGTTCGCCTTCTTTGGATTCCATTTAAACTCCGTGGCCCGCAGCTCTCCATTCTCCTCTTCTAGGTAGTCTATTTCTTGCTGTTGTTGCGTTCTCCAAAACCAGGAATTGACAAAGCGACGCGTCGCGTTGAGCATTTTCAGACGCTCGGCAATCACAAAGTTCTCCCACAAAGCCCCCGCATCCATTCTGTTTTCAACTTGCAGGAAATTGGCAATGACCGCATTGCGAACGCCCAAATCCCAGAAATAGATTTTCCGGCTTATCTTCAATTCGTTCCGCAGGTTACGCGAGAAGCTGCCTAAGCGGAAAATCACGAAGCTCTTTTCCAACACATCGACGTATTTCTCTACCGTTTTGGGATTCAGGCCAATGAGCTGACCGATTTCGTTATACGACACCTGCTCTCCGATTTGACGTGCCAGCGCCTGAAGGAGCATGGACAACTTATCGGGTTTGCTGATGTTGTCCAAGGTCAGAATGTCTTTGTAGAGATAGCTGTTGGTCAGCTCTCGCAACACGGTCTGCTCGTCACCCGGAGACGTGACCACTTCGGGGTAGTAGCCGTAGACCATGCGATGAGGTATCATGCGATGCTCTTCGATGAGGTTGGTATGGTTCACCATCTCCTGATAAGTCATCGGGAAGATGGTAAACTCTCGCTTGCGACCGGTCAGCGATTCGTTGACGAGAGAAGCCAACTGAAAGGACGAACTGCCGGTAGCCACTACCTGCACGGTGGGCACTTGGTCGGTGATGAGTTTTAACTTGAGTTCGATGTCGGGAATACGTTGTGCCTCGTCGATGACCACCCATTTGTTGTTGCCGATCAGCGTACGTAATCGGGTCGATGTCATGTCATTCAGCAATTGTGCCACATCCCAGTCGTCTCCATTCAGCCACATCACTCCTTCGCGGTTGGCAAAGAGATGGTTGAGCAGGGTTGACTTCCCCACTTGTCTGGCACCCAGAATGATGATAGCTTTCTGCCCTCCCAACAGGGCCTCAATCTGTGTTTGTTGCTGTCGTTCTATCATGAGAGTATGACTTGAATTGTAGGATGCAAATATAAGAAAATGGCAACGAAATACAAAATTATTATATGTTTTTTGTATTCCGTTACCAAATTACCGTATTGTCTAGTATTTCCTACTAATGAAAGGATGATTATTTCCCTGCTCGTTTCGACTCTGTGTCGCGGTTGTCGTGGTACACTTCGCGCCTAATTGCAGGCGTTGAGAGGCCAGATACTTCATGATGAAGCTCGCATCGCTTATGGGCCAATAGGATATTCCGGTGTCGTCGACCGTGCGCTGATGGCCGTCTTCGAAAGTATAGACCGTGCGTCGCTTATTGATGTTGTGAACGTTGGCAAAGGAGTCAGCGGTCCCATATTTCTCACGGCTGTATCATACATGTCAATGTAATGACACAGCTTTGTAACATCCTGCATGTACTTTTGCGACCGTGTTTTAAGCAATTAAATATTTATGAATAATTCGCTACTGAGTCGCTTCACCCCGAAGGAGCCTAAATTCTTCGATTTTCTGAAGCAAGTTTCCGACATCTATGTGTCTGTTTCCGATTTGTTGTTACAGTCTCTCGAAGCCAAGGGTGTAGACGAGCACCGTGCGTATTTCCATCAGGTGAAGGAGCAGGAACGTTCCGCCGATAAGATTGGTCGCGACATCTTTGATGCCCTCGAGTCGTCATTCATCACCCCGTTCGACCGCGAGGATATCCACGACCTGGCCGACAGCCTCGACGATGTCATCGACCTGGTGAACAGCTGCGCCAAGCGTCTGGCCATCTACAACCCCAAGCAGCTGAGCGAGGTGGCCCTCGAACTGGGTAAGGTGGTGGTAGAGGATGCCCGCTGCGTGTCTGAGGCCATGGATGCCCTCACCGTGATGCGCAAGAAGGCCGACGCGCTGAAGGTCTGCATCGAGCGTCTCCACACCCTCGAAAACCAGGCTGACGACATCTATGAGGATGGGCTCATACACCTCTTCGAGGAGGAAAAGGATGCCGTGGAACTGATCAAGACCAAGGAGATCCTCTCTGAGTTAGAGAAAATCACCGATGCCTCAGAGCACATTGGCAAGGTGCTCAAGACCATCGTCGTCAAATACGCATAAGCTGGTATGGTCTTACTCGTATCTATCATTATATTGGGGTTGGTGTTCGACTTCATCAATGGCTTCCACGATGCCGCCAACTCCATCTCCACCATCGTCACCACGCGCGTGCTCACGCCGTTCAGGGCTGTGCTGTGGGCAGCCTGCTTCAACTTTGTGGCGTTCTTTATCTCGAAGTATATCATCGGTGAGTTCGGCATCGCCAACACGGTCTCGAAGACGGTCTACGAGCAGTATATCACGCTGCCCATCATCTTGGCGGGCGTCATCGGCGCCATCATCTGGAACCTGCTGACCTGGTGGAAGGGCATCCCCTCTTCGTCCTCACACACGCTCATCGGCGGGTTCGCGGGCTCGGCCATCATGGCCAACGGCTTCGGAGCCATTCAGGGCGGCGTCATCCTCAAGATAGCGGCCTTTATCTTTCTGGCTCCTATTGTGGGTATGATCATCGCCTTCCTGCTCTCCATCGTGGTGATGTATGCCTTCAGGCATGTGCCCAACTCCAAGGCCACCTATTGGTTCAAGCACCTGCAGCTGCTCTCCTCGGCCCTCTTCAGCATCGGCCATGGCATGAACGACTCGCAAAAGGTGATGGGTATTATCGCTGCCGCTATGATTGCCGCCCATCCCCTGAACATCGGCATGGGCATCAAGTCGGTGGCCGACATCCCCGACTGGGTGGCTTTCGCCTGCTTCGCCGCCATCTCCATCGGCACCATGTCGGGTGGATGGCGCATCGTGAAGACCATGGGAACGAAGATCACCAAGGTGACGCCGTTCGAAGGCGTGGTATCGGAGACGGCAGGTGCCATCACCCTCTACCTCACCGAGTTTCTGAAAATCCCCGTGAGCACCACGCATACCATCGCGGGCTCTATCATGGGCGTGGGTGCCACCAAGCGCTTCTCGGCCGTGAGATGGGGCATCACCAAAGACCTCATGGTGGCTTGGGTACTCACCATCCCCGTGAGCGCGTTGCTGGGCGCCATCATCTACCTCGTCGTCTCGCTCTTCGCATAAGCCAATGCTTCTGGCTAGTCTGGTGGCTTCCATACGAGCTTCTGACTTTCTGATACGTAGAGTCACGTAAATTTGACATACCAAGGGCCACTCCCGTCTGTTCGGACAGGAGTGGCCCTTGGTCGTTCAATAAGCCATAGGGACACAAGAAACTGATGTTGGGATTTGTGTTCCATGGCCAAAAAATGGAATATGCGTGCCTCGCAGGCCGATGAGCGGACGATCATTTCCCTGCTCGTTTCGATTCCGTGTCGCGGTTGTCGTGGTACACTTGCTTCACCTGTTTGCCGCCGAAGCTCCACGTGGCACGTATGGAGGCGTAGGAAGCATGGTAGTCAAATGTCTGTGTAGAGCTGAACCCGGTGTATCGTGCCTCTGTACGGCTTTTCAACCAGCGGAATGGGTCACCCACAGCCAGGCGCAGCTTGAGGCGGTCTTGCAGCCAGCTGCTGCGCAGGGCGAGGTTCAGCCGGTCTTGGGGTAACATGCGCCTCATCGAGTAATAGGTGGTGAAGGTATGCTCGTAGGCTACCTCGGCCACTGCCGTCTGCTGCTTGTTGAGCATGAACGAGAGCGTGGTGCCGAGTCGCTTGCCCCATCCGTGCATGGGTTGCAGGTTCGCACGGCCGTCGGAATGGGCATCATGGTAGTAGACTTTACCCTCGGCATTGACGTTCATCCACTTCAGTACATTGCGGTTATAGGTTGGCGTGTCAGCCCCTTAGTCTGCCTTTTGTGCTTATTTTCGGCTCAGCGAACATTCTCTTGGTTTTAACATCATTCGTATATCATCATTGAGCCTCTCGGTGGGTATCGTTCCTGATGATGGGCATCCATGGCGTATGGTTCGTCTGCTTTCCTGAATCCTCACCATGGTTCTCCTGCCTCCGCAGCGCAGAGATGCCATGAAGGAATTGCCGTCGGGCTGTCATACTTCAAGTCGATACAGGTTCTGCTTCGACTGGAAACAGGTTCTGCTTCGAGTAGAAACAGATTCTGCTTCGACTGGAAACAGATTCTGCTTCTACTCGAACCACACCTTGTGAGGCATGCGCCGCGTGTACGTCAGCGACGTCACCGTGGCATGAGAGACATCTTATAGGCTTGTCTGAAGACCGTATAGCCTGCGGAGCAGCACAACATAGCACCGCCCACCAACCATCAGGCCGGCAAGCCGATGATAATTGTTAGACACACAGATATATTAACCGAACCTGATTTTGCGTCGTGCATCGGGTATGTATTCTGTCCGCTCTCAGCCAATTTGCACAATTCCTTCCGTCCGCGTTGTATGGAGTGGAGCACGTTTTCGGAATGTAAAAACATGCTGATTCTTGCAAATTCGTGAAGAATTTGCAAGAATTGGCAAGCGTGTCAGCGGCATGGGAATAGTTTTCACATGGCTCAATCACAACAAAACCTCCGTTGGTTCAGGGCTTTGGTCCTGTGCCAACGGAGGCTTTGGGGTAGGGGGTGGTCAAGCGTGCGCATTATCTTCTTGTTGGGGCTGGCACTACGGCGGTGCCCAACCTTTTAGAAATTAAATAGGCGCGGATACATAGTCGATAAAGCCTGTGCCGGTGATGCCGCGCTTCACGGCGTGGGCCTTCACCTCGAAGCCTTCCATGGGCTTCACCACTTCTACGGTGAGCACCAGCTGGCCATGAAAGAGTTTCATCGTGGGCTTGGTGAACGACTCCAGCGATGTGGCGTCGCCATTGCAGACCGCGCGGAACACGGCACCGCCCGTCACATCGAAGGTAATCTCGTCGTCGGCATCGGGGCAGAGGTTGCCGTCCTTGTCTTTCATCGACACCACGTAGTAGTAGAGTCGGGTGTTTTCACCAAGGGCCTCCTCCTCCAGTTCCACCTCCAGCTTGGCGGGCTCTCCGGCGGTGTTCACCTTCCGCTCCTCGGCCACCTTGCCGTCGGCATCGTAGGCCACCACCTTCAGTTCGCCAGGCTCATATACCACGTCGTTCCAGCGCAGGCGGTAACGGTCGAGATGGCCGTTCTTGTCGGCCTTGCGACGGCCCTGGCTCTTGCCGTTGACAAAGAGCTCGGCCTCGGGATAGTCGGTATAGCAATACACAGGCGTGACCTGTCCCTCGCGCCCCGGCCATGTCCAGTGGGGCAGCAGGTGCAGCGTGTGCGAGCGTTTGTTCCATTGCGCGCGGTACAGGTAGTAGCGGTCTTTGGGCAGACCGGCGAGGTCTACGGCACCGAAGTAGCTGCTGCGTGAGGGCCAGTAGCTGTAGTAAGGCGTGGGCTCGCCCAGATAGTCGATGCCCGTCCAGATAAACTGGCCAATGGTGTAGGGCTTGTCGTCCTGTGCTTCGAGGTCTACGTCGGGCAGATTGCTCCAGCTGCAGCATTCCACATCATACGACGAGCATTGTCCGTCGTCGTAGGTGGCCATCTTCTTCTCTTCTACCGGGAACTTGTAGACGCCGCGGCTGCTCACCGTCGAGGTGGTCTCTGAGCCCAGGATGAAGCCCTGCGGCATGCGGCTGATGAGCTCGTCGTAGAGGAACGTGCGGTAGTTGAATCCCGGCACATCGGTTGAGGCGTAGAATCCGCTCTCTGTGCCGCCCTTGGGATTGTCCACGCCACAGGTCACGGGACGTGTGGGGTCGAGGCTGTGGCAGTAGTCGGTCATGGCGCGGGCACGCTCGGCACCCTCCTTCTTCCATTGCTCGGGAATCTCGTTGCCGATGCTCCACATCACGATCGAGGGGTGGTTGCGGTGTCCGCGGATGAGGTTGCTCAGGTCCTTGCGCCACCACTCGTCGTAGAAACGGTTGTAGCCGTTCTCCACCTTGGGGTCTTTCCAGGCATCGAAACTCTCGGCCATCACCATCATGCCCATCGAGTCGCACACCTCCATCTGCATCTGCGACGGCATGTTGTGCGAGGTGCGGATGGCATCGGCACCCATGTCCTTCATCAGGCGTATCTGTCGGATGATGGCATCGCGGTCGACGGCGGCACCCAGAGGGCCGAGGTCGTGGTGCAGACACACGCCCTGGAACTTGCGGCTGACGCCGTTGAGCTGGAATCCGTGCTCACGGCTGACGGCGATGGTGCGTATGCCCACCTTCTGCGAGGTCTGGTCGATGATCTTCTTGCCGCGCATCACACGGGTGACGAGGGTATAGCGGTAGGGCGACTCGGGCGACCACAGCTGCGGCTGCTCCACGGTGAGCTGCATGGTGGCGGCCCCCTGGCTGTCGGGCGTGACCTTTGCCGAGGCCACCACCTTGCCGTCGGCATCCTGCAAGAGCACGGCCGTCTGCAGCTTCTGCCGCGCGTCATAGCCCGCCATACGGGTGTCTACACGCAGCACGGCCTTGCCGCCGTCGACGGAGAGAGTGCGGAAGAAGGTGTCCCAGGGGTCGATGCGGGTTTCGCCGGTGAACACCAGTTTTACGGGTCGGTACAGGCCTGCGCCGGGATACCAGCGGCTGCTCTCCTGGAGGTTGTTCAGGTGTACGCGCACCTCATTGGTGCCTTTCTTCAGCAGGGGCGTGATGTCGAGCCTGAAGGCATTGTAGCTGTAGGCCCAGCGTCCTGCCTCGTGGCCGTTGACATAGACCACGGGCTCGCTCATGGCACCGTCGAAATAGATTTCGGTGCGCTTGGCCGTGGCAGGAACGGTGAAGGTGGTGCGATAGTGTCCCTCGCCAATCCAGGGCAGGGCGCCCGACCGTCCGGTATGTTCAACGGCCTTGTCCTGACCGTCTTGCGCGATGGCCACGTACTGGATGTCCCACTTCTTGTCGAACGGTCCGGCGATGGCCCAGTCGTGGGGCACACGCACTTGCTGCCACGTCTGTCCGTCGCGCGAGAAGTCCCACGTGCCGAGTGTTGTTTCCTGTCGGTTCTGCACCATGCCGGTCAGCGTGAGCGCCAGCAGGGCTGTCAATAGATATTGTCTCATAGCGAAAGGTGTAAGGATAGTGATTGTCGTAATCAAAAGATGGTGTATGCTATTTGGCTCCCAGCTTCTTCATCCATTTGCCGCCCACCATCGTGGCGATGCCGATGATGATGAAGGGGATGGATAGAATCTGACCCATGTCGAGCAGCATGCCCGACTCGAAGTCTACCTGGATGTCCTTGGTATACTCGATGAGGAAGCGGGCGATGAAGATCAGCGTCAGGCAGAGGCCGAAGAAAAAGCCCGTGCCCACCTTCTCGCGGTGACGGCGGTAGAGATAATAGATGATGAGGAAGAAGCAGGCGTAGCTGATGGCCTCGTAGAGCTGTCCCGGATGGCGCGGATACTGGTCCACACGCTCGAAGATGAAGGCCCAGGACACGTCGGTCACCTTGCCGATGATCTCCGAGTTCATGAGGTTGCCCAGCCGGATGAACGTCGCCGTGATGCCCGAGCAGATGCCCATGTTGTCGAGCACCACCCATACGGGCACCTTCAGGTTGCGCGCATAGAGCAGTATGGCGATGATCATGCCGATCACACCGCCGTGCGAGGCCAGGCCCTCATAGCCCGTGAACTTCCACGAGCCGTCGGGCATGTGGTGGAGGGGCACGAGCATCTCTATGAAATGGTCCCACGACGAGAGGAAATACTCGGGCTGGTAGAACAGGCAGTGGCCCAACCTTGCACCCACGAGCACACTCACGAAGATGTAGATAAACAGCGGGTCGAACTTCTCGTCGGGAATCTGCTGCTCCTTGTAGAGCCGCTTCATGAGCAGGTAGCCCAGGAAGAGACCCGTGAGCCAGCACATGGAATACCATCTGACGCCGAAGTTGCCAATGTGGAACATCACCTCTGAGGGGTTCCAGAGAATGTAAAGCAATTCAAAATTCATAATTCAAAATTCAAAATTAAGTTAACCATCCTTTCAAAATTCATAATTCAAAATTAAGTTTAACATCTTTCAGAATTCATGCTTTGGTCATACCTGCATGGTTCACCCATATCAGCATGGCTCAATTTTGAATTTTGAATGATGAATTTTGAATTGATCAAACATTGAACCTGAAGTGCATGATGTCGCCATCCTCCACCACGTATTCCTTGCCCTCGATGCCCAGCTTGCCGGCCTCGCGTACGGCGGCCTCAGAGCCATACTGGATGTAGTCGGCATACTTGATGACCTCGGCGCGGATGAATCCCTTCTCGAAGTCGGTGTGGATCACACCGGCACACTGCGGGGCCTTCCATCCCTTGTGGAACGTCCAGGCCTTCACCTCCATCTCACCGGCGGTGATAAACGTCTGCAGGTTGAGCAGGTGGTAGGCTTTCTTGATGAGTCGGTTCACGCCGCTCTCCTCCAGTCCGAGCTCGTCGAGGAAGAGCTGCTTGTCCTCATACGAGTCGAGCGAGGCGATGTCTTCCTCGGTCTTGGCCGCGATGACCATGGCCTCGGCACCCTCCTGGGCGGCAATGTCCTCGATGAGCTTGCTGTAGGCGTTGCCCGTCTTGGCCGACGCCTCGTCTACGTTGCACACGTAGAGCACCGGCTTGGTGGTCAGCAGAAAGAGGTCGTGGGCAGCCTTCTGCTCCTCCTTGCTCTCGAAGGTCACGCTGCGGGCGTTCTGACCCTTGTCGAGCACCTCCTTGTAGCTCTTGAGTACCTCCAGCAGCACCTTGGCATCCTTGTTGCCCGTGGAGGCCACCTTCTCGGTCTTGGCCAGCTGGGCCTCGATGGTCTCCAGGTCTTTGAGCTGCAGCTCGGTGTCGATGATGTCCTTGTCGGCCAGCGGGTCGATGGCCATGCCGCCCTCGCGCACCACGTTGTCGTCGTCGAAGCAGCGGATGACATGGATGATGGCGTCGCACTCGCGGATGTTACCGAGGAACTTGTTGCCCAGTCCCTCGCCCTTCGACGCACCCTTCACCAGTCCGGCAATGTCCACAATCTCGCACGTGGCGGGCACGATGCGACCGGGATGCACAATCTCGGCGAGCTTCGTCAGACGCTCGTCGGGCACGGTGATGACGCCCAGGTTGGGCTCGATGGTGCAGAACGGGAAGTTGGCTGCCTGTGCCTTTGCACTCGAAAGACAGTTGAAAAGGGTAGACTTGCCTACGTTGGGCAAACCTACAATACCACATTTTAAAGCCATATTTTATGATAAACGTTTATATTCCAGTTTGCAAAGATACGAAAAAGATTGGATATAGGCCCATAGCCCGATAATTATTCAGTATGAGCCAACACATTCACGTTTGCGTTCTTAGGCGTATATAACCCTTTCAGGCGATATCGAAACCGCGCTTGCCAGCTGTTTTTATGAGTGTCTCTTTCGTCCTGTCGCCCTGTCCACGGCACTCACTCTTTACGTCTGCCCGTCTTTGAGGTGAATGCCATTCGATGCGATTCTTGTTATTTTCCGAAGAGTTCCGAGTGCGATCCTATTCTGAGCAGGTCGATGATGTCACCATCTGTCCATATCAGGTGATAGTCGTTCCCCATGTGGCGCTCCATGCACCCGTTATAGTTTCCTTTCAATGGGTGCATCTTATAGATGTCGGGCAGTGGCTGTTCGTTCATCAGCAGGTCGGACCACTCGTCCAAAGGCCATCACTTTTTGTGGAGACCGGGCATATTTCTGGTTCATCCTCGATTTGCGTTGGTTTTGTCGTGCAAGCCAAGCAATAGGAGTTT
>CAZBQA010000038.1:0-26001 GCA_964493905.1 uncultured Prevotella sp. | reverse complement strand
TAGTGAATGGTTTTCACCGTCTCCAAGTGGGTGGGCTTGCTCCGATTTCACCACTATTGATAATCAATGAGTTATATTTATGATCTCGCTATCTATATGAGGTTTTGCAGAGGTCTCGGACAAGGACAAAGGCCAGCGCCTTTATCTTGATGCTGGATATGAGGGCAGGGAAGATGTTGTCAAGGTCAATGCGATGCGTCCCGTCATCTGCGAGAAGGGACACCGCAATCATTCATTATCCAAGAAGCAGAAGAAACGTAACCGCAAGAAATCAAAGCGTAGATGCCGCATGGAACACGTCTTCGGCTTCATTGAAGGAGCCATGCATGGTTCCTTTGTCAGAACAATTGGTATTGCCAGAGCAAAAGCGAGTTTTGCGCTCACCTGTCTTGTTTACAACATCTTTAGATATTGCCAAATCAACAAATATCAGCCACAACTTCTCTCTTGCAAAGGATAATTGTGTCTTGATGTCAAAAAATACATAAGAAAGGATGGGAATAAAACCATTTCTATAAAAATGAAGGTCTCTTATGAGACCGATACCTCCCATAACTGCATTATTGTGGGGATAACCCCACGTTAATATATGAATTAATAGAACCTACCTTAATTGTTGATGCTCTTTATTGTCATTCAATGATTATTTTTGTATTCTTTGATTGAATCTTTTATGAGTTTAGTTGTCATATTCAAGAAAAATAGCTATCTTTGTTTCGTTATTTAGATGGAGTAGGTGTTATGCTAAGTTTTTTAATTTTTGATGCACCTTGTCCCTCAAACACTTCGATATAAAATATGGTTGTGTAGCTCTTTGACCAAGTTAAAAACATCCTCAATAGAATATGTGCTAATGATTCTTGTTGGGTCATATACACAATGTGTTACTGGTGTGTTACCACCACAAAAACAACTGCAAAGTGAAAGTTTAGCAAAACAGTTTAACACATTGTCATATATCCAATTATATCAAAATGCAAGAATATTGGAAATGATTCCAGCCGAATTACAAAAGATTCCGACGGCATCATGCGTTACAAGGACATGCCCGACAGCGGTTTCGCCATCCCCGAGCAACTCCAAGAGAAGGTGATGCACGTGGGGCTGCCCGTCAATGCCTCGACGAGCCTCTATGGCTCCGACAGCTTCAGTGCGGCCTGCGCAGGCGAGCCCCTGGCAGTGGGCAACAACGTGGCCATCTGCCTCAACACCGAGTCGGAGGAGGAGTCGCGTCGTCTCTTCGAGGCCCTGGGCCAGGGCGGCACGGTCAGGATGCCGCTGGAGCCCACCTTCTGGGCACCGCTCTATGGCGTGGTGTGCGACCAGTTTGGCATCGAGTGGATGGTCAACTACGAAGCAGAACCTACGGCATAGCACAACTATGGAACCTATGACAGTACAGGCGGCCATACAGATTGGCAAGCCGAGCGGACAGGTGTTCGAGGCCATCGTCGACCCCGACATCATGAAAAACTACTTTATCTCCAAGGGCACGGCGCGCCTGGAGGCCGGCACAACGGTCTACTGGCAGTTTCCTGAGTTTCCCTTCGACTCGCCGGTGCGTGTGCTGGCGGTGGAGCCGCCACGACTGGTGCGGTTTTGCTGGGATGCCAGCACGGGCGAGGAGCTCACCGTGACCATCACCCTCACGCTCCGGCACGACGGCTCGACGGTGGTGCGCGTCACCGAGATGGGCATGGCCGACGATGCCGCGGGCCGTGCCTGGCTGGTGGGCAACACCGAGGGATGGGCCAATTTTCTGGCATGCCTCAAGGCATGGATGGAGTATGGCGTGAACCTTCGCCGCGGGGCCTTCGATTTCATGGTCGACGACCCTACGGCCGAGACGCCGGCATGACCCTCCGCACCCCAGCCCTCCTCTGCACCTCGCTGTGAGGGAGTAGGGGGCACGCGTGCTGTTTCAAGCTCCAGGCCCCATCCCGGCCCTCCATAGTGAGGCACGGCGAGCCATGCGGCGTGAGGAACGTGGGAGCGGTACGCCGTCTCCTGCTGTTAGCAGCGGGCAGAAAGCAGAACAGCTCACTTTGTTTCCTCCGCTCGCCTTCGGCGAATGATAGAATATCTTGAGAATATTTTTGGGTGTGTGCTCATCGCAGCATATCTCTTCAGACCCGCTGGCGGGTCTTATCTGAGCATATCGAGCAGCGATACGATGGCCAATGCCCAGCTCTCATACGCTGCGAGCAGCGACAAGAGGTTATGTGAAGGACTCGTCGGTGCGTTTGCGCTATTCTTGTTTTTCCGTACCGGGTGGCACCTGTTGCCATGCCGTGTCTAAGCTCGTATCATCGTCTGCGTCGAATATTCTCGCAATCTGCTTCGAGTGGAAACACGTTCTGCTTCGAGTAGAACCAGAGTCTGCTTCGAGTGGAATCAGAGTCTACTTCGAGTGGAATCAGAGTCTACTTCGAGTGGAATCAGAGTCTGCTTCGAGTGGAATCAGAGTCTGCTTCGAGTGGAAATGAAGTATGAAATCATCGGAATAATAGTGGGGGAGATATTGCAGGTTGCATTCACAGGTCATGTCTTGGTGGGGCGGAAGCACCCTCCGAGACATGGCTATATGATGTATGCAATATCGGAAAACCCTATTTTATTGAGTCGTGGGTTGGTCAGTTGGAGGGCTGGTTTGTTGGTGTGTTTGTGGGCAGTGCGATTAAAAAGAGTCTAGGTTGAGAGGTGTACGGCGGTGTGCTGGCCTGGCATGCTGCCGGGCCGCCTACCAGCCCACCAACAAACTAGCCCACTAACAAACCAGCCCACCAACAAACCAGCCCACCAACAAACCAACAAACTAAGGAATCACCTTAAATCTGATGCGATAGTTGTGGGTCATCTCGTCCCAGTTGGTGCCCAGTAGTTCGAACTTTCCGATCTGCCCTGTGGAGCGCACATGCTTGCCGATGCACGGGCACACGTCGAAGTCGCCGATGCGCACCAGGCGTATGGTCTCCGAGGCATCTTCGGGCAGGCGGTCGAGCTTCACGCCCTCGGGCAACTCGTCGCGTTGCACAAACTCGAAGGTCACGGGGAGGTCGGCGTCGATGACCTCGTTTACCTTGTCGACGATGGCCTTCTCCTCCTGTCGCGAGGGTTTGTGGTCGAGCGTGAAGTTGATTTTGCTCTTCTTGCGCTCGATATGGGCGTTGGTTGAGCGCTCGCAACCGAACAGGCGGCCCATGACCTGGTTGAGGATATGCTCCAGGGTGTGTGCCGGTGCAAACTCATCTTTGTTGTGTACATTGAGTACATAAGGTGTCTCTTCCATCTTGATGCTGAATTTATATATTCTGCCGCTGTAGGGTTTCAGTTCCATGTTCACCGTGCCGTCTTTGCGGAGGTCGAGGTCCATCTGCTCGCCGGTGAGCAGGTCTGTCGACTCCACGGTGCGCTCGGGCAGGCCCAGGAAGTCGAAGGCGTGCTCGGGTATGACCACGCCGGTGTTGATGCGGTCGGCCGAGAAGTTGACCACGATGAGCAGCACCTCGTCGGCATACTTGCGCATGAAGGCATACTGATAGCGAGGGTTGAACTTCCAGGTCTGTGGGTTGACATACATCAGGTCCAAGAAGTCGCCCTCGCTGACGGCCTTCTCGCGGTTGGCGATGTGTAGGATCTGGTGGTACCTGAGCTGTAGGTGTTGCTCCTCTTGGGTGAGGTGACGGCGGTCGAAGAATCCTCGGCGCACCTTGTCCACGCACCAGTAGTCGAAGATCGAGGTGCGGCCGTCGAGGCCGTGGAATCCCTCAGCATCCATGCCGCGCTCGCCAAACTCCTGTCCGCTGTAGACCATGAACGGGTTTTGCTGCATGAGGGCCGAGACGATGACGGCAGGGATGGCGCGGTTGCCGTCGCCGCAGAAGAAGTCGCTGGCGATGCGCTGCTCGTCGTGGTTCTCGAGGAAGTAGAGCATGTGGCTCTTGATGTCGTCGACGTTCTGCCAATAGTAGGTGATGCTGCTCGCCGAGCGGTGGTGGCAGATGACGTCGCGCAGGCAGTCGTACATGCCCACCTTGTCGTAGAGGTAGTCGAAGCCCGACTTCACGTAGGTGCGGTATTGGTTGGTGTCGTAGACCTCGCCGATGAACACGAGGCCCGGGTGTCGCTCTTTCACGGCCTGTGTGGCGTAGGCCCAGAAGGCCGGCGGCACCATCTCGGCCATGTCGCAGCGGAAGCCGTCGATGCCCTTGGCGGCCCAGAAGAGCAGGATGTCTTTCATCTTGACCCACGTGCCGGGCACGGGCTCGAAGTGGTTGCTGCGCCCGCCGGCATCGCAGTAGTCGATGCCGTAGTTGAGCTTGACGGTCTCATACCAGTCGTTCAGGCTCGGCCGGTTGTCGAAGCGGTCGTTGCCCGTACACTTGGCCGGGAACTCGTGGTAGGGCTCCTCGCCCTGCCGGGGTGGCACGGGACTGACGAAGGGCTCGCCAGGGAAATAGTAGAAATTGTTTTGGGGTGAGAAGTGTTTGCCCTGGTCGTCGTCGGCCCCGAGGTCGCGCACGCCCTCGGGCAGTCGCACCGAGCGGTACTCGCGTGCCACGTGGTTGGGCACAAAGTCGATGATGACCTTCATCCCCGCCTTGTGGGTGCGGTCGACCAGCGCCTCAAACTCTGCCATGCGGCGGTCGACATCGACGGCCAGGTCGGGGTCGATGTCATAGTAGTCGGTGATGGCGTAGGGCGAGCCCGCCTGTCCCTTCACCACCTGGGGGTGCTGGCGTGGGATGCCGTGCGCGCTATAGTCGGTGGCGGTGGCATGGCGTATGACGCCCGTGAACCACACATGGGTGAATCCCATCTCGTGGATGCGGTGTAGCTGGTTGGCGTCGAAGTCTTTGAGTTTGCCCGAGCCGTTCTCGTGTAATGTGCCATGCGGCTTGCGGGTGGTGTTGCGGTTGCCGAAGAGTCGGGGCAAGACCTGGTAAATGAGGATTTTCTTATTCATTCAATGTCAAAATCTCCCGGCGTGCAGGTATGCAGGCGCTGCCGTCGGGGGGCGAAGGTGTCAGTAGACTGTTCAAAAGACGAAGAAGAGACTATACCCGTATGCAGGTGGGTACAGTCTCTTCGTTGTTGGAAAAAAACTATGCGATGCTGTGTGCGCTGACGTTCTTGTCGATGCGGGCGATCATACCCTGCAGGGCCTTGCCCGGACCGCACTCGGTGAAGTCGTCGGCACCGTCGGCAATCATGTTCTGCACGCTGCTGGTCCAGCGCACCGAGCTGGTGAGCTGGGCGATGAGGTTCTGCTTGATCTCCTCAGCATCGGTATGTGGCTTGCCGTCGACGTTCTGGTACACGGGGCACACGGGTGCGGCGAAGGTCGTGGCCTCGATGGCAGCCTGCAGCTCGTCTTTGGCGGCCTGCATCAGCGGCGAGTGGAAGGCACCGCCCACCTTCAGCGGCAGGGCACGCTTGGCGCCGGCAGCCTTGAGTTGCTCGCAAGCCTCCTCGATGGCGGCATCGTCGCCCGAGATGACCAGCTGGCCGGGACAGTTGTAGTTGGCACATACCACCACCTTGCCGTCCTTGCTCACCGCGGCGCACACCTCCTCGATCTTCTCGTCGGGCAGGCCGATGATGGCAGCCATGGTGCCGGGCGTGGCCTCGCAGCATTTCTGCATGGCATTGGCACGGGCAGCCACCAGGCGCAGGCCGTCTTCAAAGGTGAGGGCACCGGCAGCCACCAGGGCAGAGAACTCGCCCAGGGAGTGGCCTGCCGCCATGGCCGGCTTGAAATCGTCGCCCAGGCAGAGTGCTGAGATCACGCTGTGGAGGAACACGGCAGGCTGGGTCACCTTCGTCTCCTTGAGCTGGTCGTCGGTACCGGCAAACATGATGTCGGTGATCTTGAAACCGAGAATCTCGTCGGCCTTGTCAAACAGTTCTTTGGCCAACGCATTGGTGTCGTAGAGGTCTTTGCCCATGCCTACAAACTGCGAGCCCTGTCCGGGGAATACAAATGCTTTCATTGTCTTTGTCTTTATATTTGTTTTGATACTTGAATCCAAGTTGCAAATTTAAGAACATTTTTTCAGAAAACGGCCTGTTGTCCCGGGAAAAAGAGAGGGCAAGGCATAATAAATGGAGATGAGGCATGGGGTGTGACGGTATGCCTTTGTCAAGTTCACGCCCTTCATTGTCACCTTTTGGGCGATAGCTGAGAAACAGTGAGATTACCTCACGAACCACCTTTTGGCGATAGCAGATGAACTGAAAGATTACCTTTTGGGCGATAGCTGAACCGCAACTTGATCGGAACAAGCCATTCGGTGACGGTGCATAGGGGGCCTTGTCTCTCCTCGGTCGATATTCTGCTTCGATGCTTGCCTCTAAGGGTGGCTCTTAAAATCACGTGTTTTCTCTTCATCACCTCCGACACTACATCCTTTCGTTTACAACAACCTGACGGCCGTCGCCCCACATGGTCGTGTGGCATCATGGGGCTGGGGTATAGCGCGACGGCGATGTGTCGGGGCACTCCAACGAGTGCCTGGGGCATGGGGAGGATATAACCAAGGAGTAATATGAAATCTGTGGTGATTTTAAAAAAGATTTATAATCTTATGTTAATAACCCTGTGAGGCGCTGGTAAGAAAAGGGGAAAAGGCTTGTTTTGGCAGTTGAAATCTTAAAAATGGTAAAATCAAAACAAAAAATTACCCAATTATTTAAAAAATTCTTTTAAATATATTAGTTTTGCGCATAGAGAACTTATTCTCAATGTAAGAACCTAAAAAATTTTATCACGACTTCGTATCACTTGTAGACTTTTAGTAAAAGGGATTTTTTTATAAAGAATAGCAAAGCTTTGAGCCTCTCAGCGGTTGTGGGTCTTTGTGGTTTGTTGGCAGGACTAGCGACACCGGTTATGGCCGGTAGCGTTCCAGAACAAATCACGGGCACGACACAGGCTGGGAGCAACATCAAGACCGTTATTGGTCGTGTAGTCACTTCTGACACCAACGAACCGGCCATAGGAGCCTCTGTGCAGTTGAAAGGCGGAGATGTCAGGACCATCACCGATATTGATGGTAACTTCTCGATCAACGTGAGTGGAAAACGCCCCGTGCTTGTCATCTCGTATATCGGCATGAAGAACAAGGAAGTGGATGTGACCACCGAGACAAACATCACGGTGAGCCTTGACCCCACGGATGCCGCACTGGATGAGGTGGTGGTCGTGGGTTCGGGAACGCAGAAGAAAGTCAGCGTCACCGGTGCCATTGCTTCGATCAAAGGTAGCGACCTGCTCGTACCCTCGAGCAACCTTTCTACCGCCTTTGCCGGTCGTATCGCCGGTGTGGTGGCCCGCCAGAGCAGTGGCGAACCCGGCAGTGGTGCCGAGTTCTATATCCGTGGCATCGGAACCTTCGGAGGCCGCCAGACACCGCTGATCCTCTTGGACGAGGTAGAGATTTCTGCCGCCGACCTCAACTATGTGCCTGCCGAGAACATCCAGAGCTTCTCTATCCTGAAAGATGCTTCGGCCACAGCCATCTATGGCGCTCGTGGTGCCAACGGTGTGATGATCGTTACCACCAAGTCGGGCGACTACAACGCCAAGACGCGTGTCGACGTGACAGTGGAAAACTCATTCAACTATCTGGACAAGTTCCCCAAGTTTGCCGATGGCGCCACCTACATGCGCATGTACAACGAGGCGGCCGTATCGCGTGGGCGAGGCCTCCGCTACAGCGATGGGGACATCGAGCGCACGGCATCGGGATACAATCCGTACCTCTATCCCAACGTGAACTGGAAAGACGTGATATTCAAGGATATGTCGATGCGCCAAAAAGCCAACATCAGTGTGACTGGTGGTGGTAACCGCGTGAAATACTACATGTCGTTGCAGGTAAACCACGACAACGGACTGCTGAACACCAAGAAGATGTATAGCTGGAACAACAACATCAACATCATGAACTACACGTTCCAGAACAACATCGCCTACAAGCTCACTTCTTCGACGACCATCAAGATGAACATGAATGCGCAGATCCGTCAGAACCGCGGGCCAAACATGACGTCCGACAATCTGTTCAAGCGCATTCTCACCACCACGCCAATCCAGTTCCCTGTGACCTACCCGGCACGCGAGGGTGAGGAATACGACCACACCCTGTATGGTAACAACTACATCACCGGCACAGTGACCTATCCCAATCCCTACGCCGAGATGCAGACCTCGTTCCAGGAGAGCAACCAGAACACCCTGAACACGGTCATCAGGTTGGACCAAGACCTCGACTTCATCACCAAGGGACTGAAGTTCTTTACCTGGGTGAACTTCAAGAACTGGTCGCAGAGCTCTTATTTTCGTTCGGTAACTCCTTATTTCTACCGTGCCACCCCTGGCTCTTATGACCCCAACGACCCCAATACCACGTTCGACCTGGAGCTGCTGAATACTGATGGCTCGAAATTCATCTCCGAGACATTCAATCCCAAGGCAAGCGACCAGACCTTCGAGTGGCAGACCGCGTTGAACTATGAGCGCCGCTTCGGACTGCACACCGTGGGTGGCATGCTGCTCTACAAGATGCGCGAATACCGCGTGGACGTGTTGCCCAACCGCAACCAAGGCCTGTCGGGACGTTTCACCTACGACTACGACCACCGTTACCTGGCCGAGTTCAACTTCGGTTACAACGGTACCGAGCGTCTGGCCAAGGCCGACCGCTTCGGTTTCTTCCCCGCCATGTCGTTGGGATGGGTGGTGAGCAGCGAGAAATTCTTTGCACCGCTGGCCAAGACCATCACCAACCTGAAGCTCCGTGGGTCATACGGACTCGTGGGAAGTGACGACCTGGCCAAGGCCGCAGGCAGCTACTTCCTCTATATCGACAAGATCACCAACAACGACCTGAACTACTACCAGTGGACCTCGGGCGAAGACATGAACTACACCCTTGGCGGCCCGGAGCTGGCCTACTATGCCCAGCGTGGACTGGGCTGGGAGAAGGTGAAGAAGCTCGACCTGGGTATCGACCTCACCCTTTGGGATGAGTTGGCCCTTACCTTCGACTACTTCCTCGACAGGCGTTACGACATCTTCATGCACCGCGAGGCATGGCCCCAGTCGCTGGCCTACCACAACGCCAAGCCATGGAGCTCGGTGGGCAGGATGCGCAACAGCGGTTTCGAGTTCAGCCTGAACTATAACTACCGCTTCAACCGTAGCCTGTCTGTCTCGGTACAGGGCAACTTCACCTACAACCAGAACAAGGTGACCAACTATGACGAGCCGCTCTATCTCACCGTTTGGAAGATGCAGCTCAACAAACCCTACGGCGCCATCTTCGGCTATGTGGCCGACGGTCTGTTCAAGAGTCAGGAAGAGATCGACCACTCGCCCCGCCAGAACCTAGGGTCTACCCCGGTGGTGGGCGACATCAAGTATCGCGACATCGACGGCAATGGCGTCATCGACACCAACGACCAGATGATGATTTCTGAATACAACGGCACACCCCGCATACAGTATGGCTTCGGTGCCACCGTCACTTGGAAGCAGTGGGACTTCGGTGTGTTCTTCACCGGCTCGGCCAAGCGGTCGATCATGATCAACGGCATCGACCCCTTCCAGGAGGGCATCGGCATCGGCAACCGCAACATCTTCCAGTTTATTGCCGACGACTATTTCTCGGTAGAGAAGCAGAACTTCGACGCAGCCTATCCCCGTCTGGGACTGCTGCCCACCGACATCGCCAACAACACAGTGGCCAGCACCTACTGGCTGCGCGACGGCAGCTTCATGCGTCTGAAGAACATCGAACTGGGCTGGAGCTTCAAGTATGGACGCATCTATGCCAGCGGTGCCAACCTTCTGACCTTCAGTAAGTTTAAAGAGTGGGACCCCGAGTTGGAAGGTTGGTATTCGTACCCAATCCAGAAAGTGGTCAACATCGGTATCCAGCTTCACATTTAATTCATTAAACGAGACATCACAATGAAAACAAAGATCAAGATACTCACCCTGGGCATGCTCTCCATGGCATTGCTCACTACCTCCTGCAATTATCTGGATGTGGTGCCGCCCGAGCAGCCCGGACTCTCGGATGCCACATCGAGCCACGACCGCACCTTGGGATTCCTCTATTCGTGCTATAAGGGCGTGAACGAGATCGACCTGCCAGTGGCTTATCTCAACGAGATCAACGCCTCGACCGACGAGTCGACGCTGCCCTACGAGTGGTCGGGCGACAGCTATTGGGACGACTATGCCACCGACAACGTGACCCCCATCAACCAGAACTGGGTGTGGGGTACGGCCTACCAGTTTATCGGACAGTGCCTGCTCTTCCAGCAGGAGCTCAATAAGCTTACGGCCAACTACGTGTCCGATGCCGAGCGCACACAATGGCTGGCCGAGTCGAAATTTCTCATTGCCTACTACCATTTCACCCTGCTGCGCCGCTACGGCCCCATCCCATTGACCGACACCTATGTGCCGCAAGACACGCCGACCAGTGCCTACAACGGCCGGTTCCACTTCGACTACTGTGTGAAGTGGATCTCTGACATGCTTGATGAGGCTGCCAAAGACCTGCCCGCCACACGCTCGTCGAACGAGTGGAGCCGTGCCACCTCTACCATCTGCAAGGCCGTGAAGGCACGTCTGCTGCTCTATGCCGCCAGCCCGCTGTGGAATGGCAAGTTTCCTTATCCTACCTGGCAGAACAAGAACTTTGAGACACCGGGCTACGGCAAGGAACTGGTGAGCAAGACCTACGACGCCAGCAAGTGGCAGAAGGCTCTCGATGCCAACCTCGACGCCCTGAACTATGCCTTGACAGACGGCGACCGCCAGCTCTACGATGACGAGACCTACTACCAGATGCAGCAGATCAACCTGCCCTATGCTCCGGGTATCAGCGACGGCGACTATAGCTCGCAGCCTGAGGAGCAGCAGAAGTTTCTCAAGAAGGTCATGATGCTGCGCTACCTCGTCACCACACGTGAGAACGAAGGCAACAAAGAAATCATCTGGGGCATCTCTGCCCAGCCCTCTCTCGAGGCCCAGCTGCCCCACCGCATACTGAAGGCCTCCAACGGCAACTGGATCAGCGGTTGGAGTGGCGTATCGCCCACCCTGTATGCCGTCGAACACTTCTATACCAAGGACGGCAAGCTGCCTGCCGACGACGAGCAGTTTACAGACCAGTCGCAGTGGATGCAGTCGGCAGGTCTGCCCGGACGTGGCGACATCATCAACCTCAACACCAACCGTGAGCCGCGCTTCTATGCCTGGATGGGATTCGATGGCGGCGACTTTGGCTCGAGACTCAATGCAGGCTCGCCCCTGAAGCTTCAGATGCGCAACAAAGACCTGCACGGCTACAACCCCTCGCTTTTCAACCGCGACCACAGCGTGACGGGATACCTGTCGCAGAAGTTCCTCGACCCGCGTCTCGAAGTGAGCAGCAACGGTAACTACAACTGGGGCACCTCTGCACCCACCATCCTCTTCCGGCTGGCCGAGCTCTACCTCAATGTGGCAGAGTGCTATGCAGCCCTGGGACAGACCGACAAGGCCCTGCAGTATCTCAACGTGATACGCCAGCGCGCCGGTGTGCCCGCCCTCACCACGACCATGATCGACAAGTCGAGCATGACGCTGACCGAGTGGGTACACAACGAGCGCTTTGTGGAGCTTTACCAGGAAGGACAGCGCTTCTTCGACATTCGCCGTTGGGCCGAAGGCCCCACGCTCTTGGGCCGCGACCATGTGCAGGGGCTCAACGCCGAAGTAGTGGGACCCGACTTCAACACCTTCAACACGGTGAAGACAGCCAAGATTCCGGTGAAGTGGAACAACCGCATGTACCTCAATGCCGTGTTCTACAACGAGGTTTACAAGAACCCACAGCTGGTACAGGCACCGGGTTATGAATGATGAATAATCAAGACGGATGTCGGCGAAACGACACCCTGTGCCTGCCGACGGCATCCGTTTTACAGATAAAAAAGAATTCAAAATGAAGAAGAAATATTTAATCATGTCACTGGCCGTTGCACTGGGGTTGGCCTTCTGCGAAAACTTCGACAATATCGTGCCGGCCCAGTACAACAAGATTTTGTCGATGCAGGTCAGTGGTGAGCAGCAGCTGAGCCTCTATGCCACCGGCGAGAACAACAACTACACCATCACCGTGATGAAGGGAGGCTACGACAACAAGGCCAAGGCCACGGCCACGGTGGATGTGATGACCGACGAGGAATACAGCAACTGGCTGGAAGCCAACGCCCGCAGCTACGTGCGTATTCCACAAAGCTGCTTCACCCTGAAGGACAATGAGATGCAGTTTGCATCCGACGATATGTATAAGGTTGCCACGCTGAGCATCGACCCCGTGAAGGTGGAGGCCTTTATGAAACAGACCAATGCCAGCTATCAGGCCCAAGGACTTGACAATCCCACCTATGCGCTGCCCATCACCACCAAGAGCAGCACCGACTCTGTATCCTCCAACGCCAATCTGCTGGTGCTCACCACCAACGAGGTGGTCACGCCGCGCGTGAGCTTCAGCGATGAGATCAGCGACTACACCATCACCAAGGAGGTGGCTCTCGCCGGTGGCGAGGTGGATATACCGTTGCAGCTGCAGATTGACAACATCTGGGACTTCGACGTCAACGTCACCGTAGATGCGGCCAACACCACCCTGTCGGCTTCCGACTATGAGCTCGCAGACGGTGGCAAGGTGCACTTCGCCCAAGGCAGCAATGGGGTGCTGAAGGTGAAATTCAACCCCATGACACATGCCGTGGGCACCCTGGCACTCAAGATTGCCGGCATAGAGGGGCGCAGCTTCGACTTCGACAGCCAGACGCTCAAGCTCAACGCACACGTTCCCAAGTACCCGCTCACCACCTCGATGCTGAGCACCAACGCCCTGGAGCCCTCTGAGGGCTCGATAGCCAACTTGCTCGACGGCGATGTCAACACCTTCTTCCACTCGGCATGGAGCGTATGGATTGGGCAAGACCACTATGTGCAGGTTGCGCTCAACAATGCTGTCACTAGCTTTGCCTTCACCTACACCAACCGTGCGGCCAACGGCAACGCTGCCTTGTACAAGTTTGAGGTGCAGGGAAGTGCCGACGGCGTGAACTATACCACCCTGCGCACCTACGATGTCGATGCCGGCGACGACCTGCCACTCGATGGCCGAGGGGTGTTCTCGTCTACCGAGCACCGTCCGTCGAGCGCTGTGAAGTACCTGAGGTTTGTATGTCACCGCAACAAGACCAACGACGTGTTCTTCGTATGGAGTGAGTTTTCGCTCTATGCCCTCTAGCGGTGGGGGGTCTTCATCACCCACCTCAAGGCCGCATCGCCCCATGTGACCCTTATCCTATCATCAAATGGCACATCATAGCCCACACGTGGGTGGTGGTGTGCCATTCTCTGCCCGGTTACTCCATTGTTAAGGTGGGTTCTATTAATTACCACCGAAACAAAAATATTAAATCATGGGTTACGTTTTGCCATCTTTCGGACTCTCTTCGGCTCAAATTGCCAGTTATCCTGCGGCTGAAGTTCGGCTGCGCTCGGTCAAACGAGCAAGCTCGATGACACTCGCTGGCACGAACATTCACTCAGTCGTTATGCCCGCATAACTTCTTCGTTCACTTGCAATTTGACCTCGAAGATAGTCTCGAAATCTGACAAAGCTAATTAATAGAACCCACCTTAAACCTTCAGACCTGTTGCATGCTATGATCAGCAGAATAATGTATTTCCATCTCTCACTCCTGCTTCTTCTGACCGTCAGTTGCGGCGACAGCCAGGCCGCCGTCGACAATACGTGGGCCGGTTGGCCCACGACCACGCAATTCTCATCTGTGACGACCGACCCGGCGGCCCTGCAGGTCACTACCGACAGCCTGCTCGGTGTGGCCAGGGTCGAGGCGGCCAATGGTGAGTATCAGCCTGGCGGAGAGCCGCAGCATCTCATCGACGGCAAAGTCGACAACAACCTCTACCACTCGCGGTGGGGCAATGGCACGGTGTTGCCCGTGACGCTCGACTTCACCATGGCCAAGGCCTCAGACATCGACTATATGGTCTACTATCCTCGCACCGAAGGCGTGAATGGCAACGTGGGCAAGTTCGACCTCTATTATTATGTGGCCTCACAGCCCACTGCACCCATCAAGGCCGGGACGTTCGACTTCCATGAGTCGTCGATACCGGGCATGGCACCCTTTGCCTCGACCATCAAGGACGTGGTGAAGGTACGGCTGGTGGTCTATAGTGGCACAGGCGGCTACGTGAGTGGTGCGGAGGTGCAGTTCTGCAAGCGACGCCGCGACACCCGGCTCGAGAAACAGCTGCTCGAAGTGTTTACCGACCTCACCTGCAGTGCCCTGCGCCCCGATGCCTCTGCCGGCCGGGTAAACCAGTTGCCGCCCTACTTTGCCCATATCGCAGCGCACCTGCACGAGGGCACCTACACCGACCACGAGATGAAATTCCGCGTGCAGGAGTATCAGCCCTACAGCAATCCCAGCGTGTGGGCCGAGCGCCTCATCACAAGGCGTTATACCCTGCTCGACAACCCCACCGGCATCTATGTGCATGAGGGCGACGAGGTGGTGCTGCTCGTAGGCGACACCCATGGCAACCCGATCTCGGTGAACAATGTGGGTGAGCAGGCAATGATGTCCGGCACGGGCTTTTATTTGCAGACCGAGCCCATCGGCGACTCGTATCTGCTGCACGAAGGCATCAACAAGATCAAGGCCCGCAAGACCGGCATGCTCTTCATCATCTACACCACCGACCTCACATCGCCCAACGCCAGGCCGATCAAGGTACACATACCGCTGAGAAGCGGCACCGTGAGTGGCTACTGGGACCTGAACACCGACAAGACCAACGAGCAGTACGCCCGGCTCATTCAGCAGGCCGACTATAAGTATTTTCCTGTGAAGGGCAACAACATCATCTTCTTCTTCCATCGCGACAAGATGATGCAGGCCGTGCCCAATGACATCCTGTCGGCCATCCACCTGTGGGACGACATTGTGGGCTACCAGCATGAGCTCATGGGCATAGAGGCCTTGCGCAACAACCAGTTCAACAACCACATGTTTGCCATTTCGCCCGAGGGTAGCTATATGTGGGCCACCGACAACTACATCGGCTTTGTGTACACCTATCTTAATAATGTGTTGCTGCGCGACAATGTGATGGCGCAGAAAGACAACGCCTGGGGACCGGCACACGAGATCGGGCATGTCAACCAGATGGCCATCAACTGGCCCGGCACCACCGAGTCGTCCAACAACCTCTTCTCCAATTATACCCTCTACAAACTCGGCAAGTATTGCTCGCGCGGGGGCACCATCCACGACCTGGCCGTGGCCAGGTGTGTCAACCACGAGAGCTGGGTGCGCATGGGCGGTGCCACCTATCAGGGCGAGAATCCCGAGCTGCACATGCGCATGAACTGGCAGCTGTGGAACTATTTCCATCGGTTGGGCTTCAAGCCCGACTTCTTCCCCACGCTCTTCGCATTGCTCCGTCAGACGCGGCTGAGCACCGTCAGCACCGGCGAGGCACAGCTGCGCTATGCCAAGATGGCGAGCAAGGCGGCCAACCTCGACCTCTCTGATTTCTTCGAGCGCTGGGGATTCTTCGAGCCGGTAGACAACTTCGTGCTCAACCAGTATGGCCAATATCCCTACACCGTCACCCAGCAACAGATCGACGAGGCCAAGAGCTACATGCGGCGGTTCGACAAGCCCAAGCATGCCTTCTATTATCTCGAAGACCGCAAGTACGGCGACGTGGGTCTGGACGTCGACCCGGGCGACGTGGGACACTATACGCAGTTCCAGGCCAATGCACAGGTCAAGGGCACCCCGACCTATACCCTGTCGGGCACGACGGTCAGGGTGCAGAACGGTCAAGATGCCGTAGCCTTCGAGGTGGTGAGAGAGGGTAGGGTGGTCTATTTCTTTAACACTTTCACGGCCAACATCCCGTCCGCCATCGCCCTCGACGGTGCCACCCTTCAGGCCGTGCAGGCCGATGGCAAGCGCGTGGCCATGGTGCGGAAATAGCCTTGTGGCGTGCGCCTCAGTCGTTATCTCATGTAGTGGCATTGCCGGGTCGACCATCTCGACAATGCCATTTCATCGAACGCCCCTTTAGGCAATACGCTCTTCTGGCAAGCCCATTCCATGTGTCTCATGCCGCGGCAGCACTGCCCACGTACACGCTATCTGGTGAGCCCCGAATTGACGGGGGGAGAAATTAGACCCGAGTTCAGGCTTTTTCCGTCGCGTGCCCGTGGCGGTGTTTTTGACCTCTTCTACCCTTTTCACCATCAACCTCAAGCTGGAGGGAGAGGCTGGCGAGGTGGGGAAGCCCCTCCCCAACCATCCCCAAGGGGAGGGGGAGGCTCGCGCGGTGGAGAGCTCGCAGAGACTAGTGGTGAGGGTGCGCAGGTTCCGTGTCATCAGTTGCCGCGACGCGGTATCTGTTTTATCGAAATGTGCCGGATGGTGTTCTGTGACATCCGTATGTTCCGTGTTTAAAAAATAAAACTGAGGCATGAATGGGGCCACACGCCGGCCACACTCCCACGGGGAAGGGTTGGGATAGGGCTCCAAAAAAATCCACAACGCGCTGCGAGCAGCTTGTTGTGGATTTGTGATGAGGTGCGTGGCGGAGTCGAACCGCCTTGAGCGGTTTTGCAGACCGGTACCTAACCGTTCGGACAACGCACCCTGTCCTTTGCGTTAAGCGGTTGCAAAAGTAAACAATTATTTTGATTCGGCCAAATGTTTTGCCTGCTATTTGCAAATAAAGTAGCATTATACCGTGTCTGTGGTAGGGTGGGTGGGCTCAGTTGTTCTACTTCGCCCTACTACAACGTGCCCCCTGGGTCGTCCCACTTAGCCTATCATAGTGTGTCCTGGGTCGTCCCGCTACAGCGTGGCTCGATTACAGCGTGCCCTTGGTCGAGGGCAGTTCGTAGTGGTAGATGTCGCGTCGCACAGCCATCTTGAGGCTGCGGGCCAAGGCCTTGAAGATGCCCTCGATCTTGTGGTGCTCGTTGTCGCCCTCAGCCTTGATGTTGAGGTTCATGCGTGCGGCGTCGCTCAGGCTCTTGAAGAAATGCAGGAACATCTCTGTGGGCATCTCGCCGATCTTCTCACGATGGAACTCAGCATCCCATACGAGCCAGGGCCGCCCGCCGAAGTCGAGGGCCACGCTGCACAGACAGTCGTCCATGGGCAGGCAGTATCCGTAGCGCTCGATGCCACGCTTGTCGCCCAGGGCCTTGAGCAGACACTCGCCCAGGGCGATGGCCGTATCCTCGATGGTGTGGTGCTCGTCTACCCACAGGTCGCCCTTGGTGCGGATGGTGAGGTCCATCATGCCGTGCTTGCCGATCTGTTCGAGCATGTGGTCGAAGAATCCCAGTCCGGTGGCGATGTCGGTCTTGCCCGACCCGTCGAGGTTGATGCTCACCATGATGTCGGTCTCCTTGGTGGTGCGCCGCACCTCGGCCGTGCGCTCCCCGGCGAAGAGAATCTCGGCAATCTTGTCCCACGTCATGCCGTTGCGCCCGAGGATGAGCGCCTGGCATCCCAGGTTGCGGGCCAGCTCGGCGTCGGTGTCGCGGTCGCCGATGACATAGCTCCCGGCGAGGTCGTAGGCCTCGTTGCCGATATATTCGCCCAGCATGCCCGTCCCGGGCTTGCGCATGGGTGAGTTGTCGTGCGGAAAGTGGCGGTCGATGAGCATGTCGTCGAAGGTCACCCCCTCGCCTTCGAGGCTCTGGAGGATGAAGTTGTGTACCGGCCAGAAGGTGTCTTCGGGAAAGGCCTCGGTGCCCAGACCGTCCTGGTTGCTCACCATGACAAACCTGAAGTCGAGGTGCTGCCTGATGAAGGAGAGGTTGCGGAACATGCCGCGTGTGAACTTGAGTTTCTCGAAGCTGTCGATCTGTTCGTCGGCGGGCTCTTCGATCAGCGTGCCGTCACGGTCGATGAATAGTATTTTCTGTGGTTTCATGTGTTCTGTTTATTTGTTTTGTTGCAGTTGTCTGAACCTGGCCTCGATGGAGCCGTAGGCATAGTAGACCACCATCTCCGACCATATCAGCACGTAGGTCCATACGAAGCTGCAGGCCAGGGCGACAACAAACGACAGGGCTGTGAAGTAGGCGGGCAGTCCTGGGGCGTCGCCCAGGCGTATGCCGGCGTCGTTGGTGAGCTGGCTCAGCGAGAGCAGCATGGTGGGTGCCGTCACCACCCCATAGATGATACCGGCGATGATGGCCGTGAGAAAGAAGACCAAGAAGAGGAATCCCCATCGCCGCCATCCCTGTGCGTAGGGCTTGCCGACGATGCTTCTCACCTTCTGTTGTGGCTCCATGAAATACTTCATGGTAGAGAAACCGAGGGGAGGCAGGGCCATGAGGCCTGCCAAACCTATGATGGCTGCCACGCCACACGCTATGGCCAGGGTCGAGGGCGAGGGTCCGGCCTTGCCCGCGTCGGCCAGCAACGTGAGAGAGCCCCCCACGGCCATGACCAGCAGCCAGAGCACGACGATGCCCACGAGGAGCAGCATCTGTCGGATGACGCGTGGCATGTTGCGTGCCACACTCTGTCCGTTGAGCAGGCTCACCACCGAGGTGTTGAGCCAGGTGTAGGCCACCGTGATGAGGACTGCGAGGCCCAGCAGGGCGGCCAAGACCTTGGCGTATTGCAGTTGCACGTCAGGGGTGACCACGGCGGGCGCGTCGGCCGGCAGCTTGATGAACACCGCGCAGGCATTGATAATGGCAAAAACGAGGGCCTGTAGCCACGTCTTGCGGACGATGGTCTTCAGGTTGTTGGTGAAGAGGTCGTAGGCAGCCTTGATGCAGCCGCCCGGGCCACGCATTTTATACAGTTCTATTTCCATGATGTTCTCCTTCTGAATTCGGCACAGGTGATGGCCGTGGCAATGGCCACGTTGAGGCTCTCGGCCGTCGCGCGCCCTTCGGGATAGTGGGGGATGAGCAGTTGGCGGTTCACACGTTGGCGCAGCGCGGTAGAGATGCCGTTGCCCTCGTTGCCCATGATGATCAGTCCCTCGTCGGTAAGCTCCTGGCCGTAGATGTTCTGTCCCTCGAGCAGGGTGCCGTAGACGGGGTAGTGGGGAGGTAGCGTGTCGGCCAGTTGGTTGAGGTCGGTGTAGACTACGTTGACCCTCGCCAGGCTGCCCATCGTGGCCTGCACCACCTTGGGGTTGTAGACGTCGGCCGTGTCGTCGGAGCAGAAGATGTCGTCGATGCCATACCAGTCGGCAATGCGGATGATGGTGCCCACGTTGCCGGGGTCTTGCACGCCGTCGAGGGCCAGGCAGAGACGGCCTGCGGGCACGGCGACGGCCGTGTGGGCGTCACACTGCGGCAGGGGGAAGAGGCCCAGCACCTGCTGCGGGTGTTGCAGGAACGAGGCCTTGCGAAGCTCGTCGTCGGTCACGCGCACCAGTTCGGTGTCGGCCGGCAGCGATGCCAGCACGCCCGGGGCGTCGGCCCACGCCTCGGTGGCGACAATCATCCGCGGCGTGCGCACGGCCATCAGTTCGCCCACCACCTTCGGCCCTTCGGCCACGAAGAGCCCCTCCTGGCGGCGCGCCTTCTTGTTTTCGAGCGAGCGTATCAACTTGATTTTAGCCTTGCTAATCATATTGCAAAGTTACTGATTTCGGCTGACCTACGCTAACAAACGCCTGTTAATTGATGTAATCAGTCGTATTTTTTCATCAGTATCTACGCCGGGGCGACCTCACCCTACCTACGTTTCAGAACACCAGTGCCAGGTTGTCGATGTAGAATTTCATGCCCTCGGTACCTGTGTAGGCGGTGCCACATCCCGACGAGGCCATCACCAGCATGTGGGTGGGTATGGTAGCGGCGTCGGCCCACCCCACCTCGTGCACCGGCACCATCTTGCCCTTGGAGTTGCGGGCATAGTAGCTCTTCTTGGCAGGAATGACCCCCATGAACGGCTGGTAGCCTTCCCAATGGGTGATGTCGCCATACATCACCTTGATGCGGTGGCCGTTTACCCAGCCCCTGGTGCTCTTCATATATTGCTCGCGGCCGGTGCCCACGCGCTTGGCATAGAGGTTGCCCTTGCTGTCTTCCCACCGGTATTGCAGCAGGATAAACACCTCGGCCTTGTCGGTTCCGGCATAGTGTGTGGTCTTGGTACCTGTGGCCTTGGTGATGACTCCCGTGTTGGGATGATACAGTTGATAGTCGAACTGCAGGTAGGCGGGCCGTTTGTTGCAGGCGATGTCCATCTCCATCTTGGCGTAGGGGTTGCTCGTCGACCTGATGGGCTCGAACATCCTGCCCAGGAAGATAGACCCGCTCACCAGCACATCGATGTTCACCAGTCCGATGGCCTTGCAGTGCTCGATCTTCGTCGACAGCACGGCACAATAGTTCTTGCCGTTGCGCTGTGCCGGCGACACGGCGTTGCTGGTCTTCACGATGCCGTAGACATTGGCCAGCACGTTGGACGAGGCCCAGGGGTTGCCCTTGTCGGGCACGTAGGGATGGTAGCCCTCGATGGTCCTCTCGGGGCCTATGGCATAGACGGTCTGCTTGTGGCCGCCCAGCACGGCCGACTCTTTGATGATGCGTGTGACCCACGAGTCCATGCTGCCAAAGGGCAGTGGCTCAATGGTTTCGGCCTGAGCGGGGAGTATGGCCCCGACCAGGCATACCAGTGCGAGGATAATGGTGTGTCTCTTGTTGCTCATAACCATTCATGATTTTAAGTTGATGTTTGTCGTAGTCGCTGAACCCCCATTCATCCAGGTCTACCGACTCGTCGAGGTCGGTGAGATACTTCAGCTTTGTCTGTGTGCGCAGCAGGGGGCTGAGTAGCGACAGCGTGTCGTTGGTATAGCGTGTGTCGATGCCGGCCAGGTGCAGCAGCGTTGGGGCGTAGCTCTTGCTCGTGCTCACCCTTTTCGGCCGGTTGCGCAAGGCGTTGGCGCGCAGCGCGGGGTAGGCCGCGGCGTAGGCCGGGTTCATATAGACCAGCAACGGCACGTGGAGCTGCCAGTAGGTGGGCACGGGCGAGGCGTGCAGAAACTTGTTGCGGGCATCGTCGAAGATGTCCTCGCCGTGGTCGGAGGAATAGATCAGGGCCGCATTGTAGTCCACCGCCCGCAGTCGGCCGATGAGCTCGGCCAGCACATGGTCGGTATATACAATGGTGTTGTCGTAGGCATTGAGCAGTGCGGGTCGGCTCTCGGCGTTGGCCTGCCGGTGGTGGTCGGGCCTGAACACGGCATATTGGGCCGGATAGCGGTCGGCATAGTCGTAGTGCGACCCATAGAGATGCACCACGATGAGCTGCTTGTCGTGCCGTCGGTCGGCCATTGCGGCATCTACCAGTGGCACGATGCTCCCGTCCAGGGCAGGCATGCCGAGTCTTCCCTCCACATACCTCACCGTCTGTGCCTCGTGCGCGTACCATTCGATCATCGAGCGGTTGGGGCGTTGCACCGAAAGGAACGTGGTGTGGAAGCCTGCCTCTCTGAAGGCCGTGATGATGCTCTTGTGGCTATAGAGGCCCTCGTCGTAATGTTCAGACGCGAGCGTGTTGAGCAGCATCGGCACCGATTTGTGGGTGGTGTTGCTCTCCGAGAACGCCCTGCCGAAGGCCACGATGCTGTCGCCATAATCCGTCAGCAGGGGATTGGTGCGTCGGCCATAGCCCATGAGCTGCCAGTTGTCGGCCCTCGAGGTCTCGCCGACGACGGCAATGTATAGCTCCCTGCCCTTGTCGTGGGTGTCCCTGGCGTGGTAGCTGGAGTGGGCCGACAGGCTGCTGTAGTGGGTCATGCGGTATTGTCGTTCTACGGCCTCCTTGAGGTTGTACAAAGCGTTGACCGGAAAGAGTCGGGTGCTGACCCTATAGGTGGGTAGGGCCACGAGGCACCACGCGCAGGCCGCCACCCCCGCGCCACCCGCGACAAGGCCCACCCGGCGCCATAGGCGCACCACGTCAGGGGCTGCCCGCCGGTGCCTGCGCCACGCCACGGCGGCAGCCACGGTCAGCGGCAGGTATAGCACCACCACCAGGGCCACGGGCAGCACGAGGCTCGAGAGCAGCTCGTCGACCTCGGTCAGGTTGGTGGTCCATACGTTGAGAAACATGTCCACGCCGATGGGCGAGCCATCGTGATAGAGATACGACACCACGATCTGGAATGCCCCGATGAACATCACGGGGAACAGCATCACCGTCGTTCGGGGGGTGTTGGTGCTGGCCGTCGCCAGTAGCATATAGCCTCCCAGGGGTAGCAGCAGGGCGGCACACTCGGCGCCCTTCATGCTGCCGAGCATGCAGATGTAAACGTTGGGCAAGGTCAGGGCCACCGGCACGAGCCAGGCCAGCAGGTTGGCAAGGGTAAGATGTTCAGAATGCTTCATTGAGATTGAATATGATGCCGTATCCGTGGCGGCCGAACCCACAGTCGAGCCTGATGTTCACGTCTTTCTTAAACTCCCACCGGTAGCCCAGTCCTGCGTTGGGCAGGGCATGTCCGGCAAAGAGGTTGCGGGGATGGGCAAACACTTCGCCCACGCCTGCCCACGCCACCGCGCCATGACGGCCATAGACGCGCTGTCGCAGCTCCACGGTGGCATCGGCCGCACATTTGTCGTTGTACCGGCCTTCCCAGTAGCCCCGCAGCGTGTAGCTGCCCCCCACCTTGGCCATCAGTCCCCAGGGCGTGTCGCCGTAGGTGAGGCGGGTGTGCAGGCTGCCGGCCAGGGTGCCACCCTTCCACACGCCGACATAGCCGTTGCACCTGAGCTCGGTAGAGGCGAAGGCGTAGTGGTTGCCCAGAAAGCGTGGGGCAAACAGCTGGTCGAGGGCGGTATACAGGCCCCGGTGGGCATTGTAGCGCGAGTCGCGCGTGTCGTATTCGGCCTTCATGCCCACCGAGGCCGTGAAGGTGTGCAGACGCTGGCCGCCCCACAGGGTGGCGTTGGCGATGTGGCGGGCAGCCAGATAGTCGGCCATGACGTGCGGCCCCACATACAGGTGGGCCACGGGCAGGCGCAGCAGCAGCGCGCCGTCGAGCTGCGCGTGCCATTTCTTATACTTGGTCTCGTTGTCGTCGTTGCTGCCGGCGGCATAGCCCATGCCCCAGTATCTGTCGGGCATCGACTCAAAACTCGCCTCGTAAACGAGTCGGTGCCCTGCCGCCCCCACATAGTGTATGCCGTCGACCCCCAGCTTATAGTAGCCCGTTACCGAGACATCGACATAGAGGTTGACCTGGCTCGTCAGCGTGTCGTGCGGATGGCCGTGGTAGAGGCCTGCCGCCACGAGGCCCATGCCCAGCTTGTTTTCTGATGAATAGTAGGGGCCGCCAATGAGGCTCAGGTCGAACCGCCGGGTGGTGTCGGGGCGGTTGGTGGTCGAGAGGTAGTCGACGAGGCGCGCCACCGGTCCGCGCGGTCTCGACACGATGGTGTCGGGCTGCCCGCTGTCGGCCCGCCCTGCCCGTGGAAGGGCCAGCAGCAAGATGATGATGGTGAATGTACGCACGTACTAGAAACTATTGATGAGCGCGAGCCCGCGGTAATGGTGTCTGATGACAGGAACGAGGGTGGGGGTGGGGCGCGTCGTGGCCCGCTGGCGTGCCAGCGTCCTGGCCGGGTTGCCCAGGAAGAGTCCGGTGAACTCGTTCACGGGGTCGAGGAAGAAGGCCGCCACGCTGCCCCAGAACGTAGAGTGGAACAGCTCGTAGCCGTTGTCCACCAGCTTGCGCTTGAGTCGGTAGAAGCCCTCGCCCAGACAGCTGCCCACGATGGGCGTCATGAGCATGTCTTGTATGGATGGCCGCTCCATGAAGGCCTCGATGCCATATTCCCACCCCACATTCGAGATGAGCGAGCAGTAGAATGCCGACTTCCAGAAGTTGAAGCCACACGACCGTGCCGCCATGAAGTAGGCCGCCCCGGCGTAAGGGTGCAAGAGGTAATTGAAATAAAACTTGTCGTGGTCCCATTCGGGGCCTTGCCTGATGACGTGGTCGTGCCACCTTTTGCCCAGGGGCACGTCTTGCAGCTCGGCCCTGTTCCACGACGTGGCGTCTTCGGGCAGGCATTCGAGCACCAGCAGCGTGCCCACAAAGGCACTGGAAAGCATGAGGGTGTTGATGTTCAGTCGATGCCAGTCGTAGCTGTTGCCCTTGAAAGAGTAGGGAAAGGCGTAGGGCGACAGTGCCTTGGGCAACGAGGCGGGGGCTTGGACGACAGCGGGTGGGGGTATGGTGTCGCCACGGGCGCCCTCCACGCTGCACGAGTCGCCAGCCTGCGCCCATGCTCCAACAGGAACGGCCATCGTGCATAGAATGGTCAGTGTCAATATTGTTTTTCTCATAGTCAGCTTCCTTTATTGCGTTGTGCTACATCCATCGCCTTGCCATCTGCAAGTGGCGCAAAGGTCATGCGTCATGCCGGGCCCACCGTTATCTTGGGGTCATGGTAGTAAGGTAAAAGACCTGCCATGCCGAGACAGGTAACGCAAAGATACGAAAAAAATCTCATCATGCGGCCATCTGGCTCGAATTATTTCGTGGCACGGGCCCCGCGCCGCATGGCCGCTACGCGTGCCGCAGGGCGTGGGCCACAATGGAGGGCAGAGGGCACGATGGTGTGGTTTTTTCAGGAAAAACAACCGATAACTCGGGATTTTTGTCTAATTTTGCCCATACAAACATAGCATCATATCACGTAAGGCAATGAAAATCAATCTAGATACATTCGAAGAACTGCACCGTCCGGCATACGTGCTGGAAGAGTGGCGCCTGCGCCGTAACCTGGAGCTCATCGCCCGTGTGGCGCGCGAGGCCGACGTAGAGATCATCCTGGCCTTCAAGGCCTTCGCCCTGTGGAAGACCTTTCCCATCTTCAGAGCGTATATCGGGGCCACCACGGCCAGCTCGCTCTACGAGGCACGGCTGGGCTACGAGGAGTTTGGCAGCGGGGTACACACGTTCTCGCCGGGCTACACCGACTACGAGATCGACGGCATAGCCCGCTGCTCCAGTCACCTGACGTTCAACTCGCTCACGCAGTGGCAGCGGCTGGTCCACCGGGTGAAGGCCGTCAACCCCGCCGTGAGCCTCGGCCTGCGCGTCAACCCCGAGTACAGCGAGGTGGAGACCGCCATTTACAACCCCTGTGCGCCCGGCACGCGCTTCGGCATCACGGCCGACAAGCTGCCCGAACGGCTGCCCGAGGGCGTCGAGGGCTTCCACTGCCACTGCCACTGCGAGAGTGGTGCCGACGCCTTCGAGCGCACCCTGGCACACATCGAGGAGAAGTTTGCCCGGTGGTTCCCGCAGCTCAAATGGATCAACTTCGGGGGGGGGCACCTCATGACGCGTCGCGACTACGACGTGCCGCGGCTCGTTGGAATGATGCAGGCCTTCCACCGCCGCCATCCCCACCTGCACGTCATCCTCGAGCCGGGCAGTGCCTTTGCCTGGCAGACGGGGCCGCTGGTGGCGCAGGTGCAAGACGTGGTGGAAGACCGGGGCGTGAGCACGGCCGTGCTCAACGTGAGCTTCTCGTGCCACATGCCCGACTGCCTGGAGATGCCCTACCACCCGGCGGTGCGCGGCGCAGAGACCATCGAGGCCGATGCCGACGGCTACCTCAGCGGCGACCACGGGCCGTATGTCTACCGCCTGGGCGCCAACTCGTGCCTGAGTGGCGACTTCATGGGCTTCTGGCGCTTCGACCATGCGCTGCAGGTGGGCGAGAACATCATCCTGGAAGACATGATACATTATACCACCGTCAAGACCACCATGTTCAACGGCATCTCGCATCCCGCCCTGGCCATCGTCCATCTCGACGGCGAGCTCGAGGTGCTGCGCGAGTTTACCTACGAAGACTATAAGGCACGCATGGA
>CAZBQA010000037.1:2377-28103 GCA_964493905.1 uncultured Prevotella sp. | reverse complement strand
GCACGGTTGGCACAAATGTCGACCGAAGGGAGACATGAAGTGCCTACCGTGTCTATGTGCGCGCCAGATGGATGAACTCTATCGGAGTTCAACGGTCTTCCGCATGTGCCGGTCTCGGCTTCTGTACAATCCACGTCGTCCGTTGTTCAACAGTATCGCTACTTGAATCGTGAACGGTCGACCTCCTCGCGCTGCTTCTCCTTATAGCCGCCAAAGCGATAGGTGAACGACACGCCCACCTGTCGGTAGCACGAGAAGTACATGCGGAGGTCTTGCCCACGGTAGTCGATGCGCGGGTTGATGTTGGATGTCTCGAAAATATCGTTGCAGAACACGCGCAGCGTGGCCCTTTTGTGCCAGAACAGCCAGCGGGCGCTGAGGTCGAGGTTGCCCGATGCGGGCAGGTCGTAGATGGCCTGTATGGCGCGGGTGCGTATCATGCCGTCTACAGAGAGCGTGATGTCGGGCTTCGCCGAGAGTGTTACGGTGTTGTTCATGCGGGCCATCGTCATCACGATGTTGCGGTCAAAGGGGATGTCATAGAACTGCGAGTTCTTGTCGCGCATCCACACGCCGATGAGCGACAGCCGGGTGTCGAGCCACTGCCCCACCTTCACGGGCACGGCAGCCATGAGCCCGGCCTGCTGCTGGAAGTCGAAGTTGAGCACCTTGTAGCTCACCGTCAGGCGGTCGTGGCGCTGGTAGGGTGTCTGCACGAAATAGTCGTCGGTATGCTGAAACCAGCCCACAAACTGGTATTTGCCTTTGAGCACATACACCAGCTGAGCCTTATACACCGTCAAGGGCCGCAGGTCAGGGTTACCCGTCACCTCATTATAGCCACCGTTGCTGTAGGTGATGAAGTTGGTCATGGCCCAATAGTCGGGATAGAGGCGGTCGCTGCTCAGTCCGAACTGCAGGTAATGGCCCTCGGCGGGCTGCCACGTGAGGTTGAAGGTGGGGTACAGGCGCCAGCGGTGCAACGCCGGCCGGTGGTAGTATTCGGCGGCGAGAGAGGCCTCGACCGACAGCTTCGGCGAGAACGCCTTGCTGAACCCGCCATAGACATTCACCACATCCTCGCGCTGACGTGTGGTCGACGACTCGGGCACTGTGCCCGTGGTCTGCGCCACCGAGGTATAGAGCTGGCGGCTGTGGTTGATGCTTGTGGTGTAGATGGCGCCATAGTTGATGCCCCATCCGTGGCCGAGCGTATGCTCCTGGGCGAGGAAGGCCTTCCAGCGGTTCACCCGCTGGGCGTTGTCGACGGCATAGTTGAGCGTGCCGGTGGGCAGCGTGCTGGCCAGGAGCTGCGTCTCAGGGGCGTGATACCACGTCGTCTCCAGGCCCGCCTTCAGGCCGATGGGCGCGGCATAGTCGATGCGCACGTTGTGCAGCCACGAGTGGCCGTCGATGTCGGTGGTGCCCGTGACGTTGCCCGAGATGAGCTGCTGGGTCGTCGACTTGCCGTAGCTGCCGGTGTAGACAAGGCTCAAGCGGTGGTTGTCGGCAATGTCGTAGTCGATACCCACACGGTAATCGTCGCCATGGCTGCGCGCGCGGTCCACCTCGTGGGTGTTCACGTCGTGTACCGTGCCGTCGTCGAGGCGATGGTGCGAGCGGTCGTCGAGCCACGAGAACGATTTGCCGTTGCTGTGTTTATACATCGCGTCTACCGACCACCTGCCGCGGTGATAGAGCAGCGAGGCGCGCTCGCCAAAGGCGGCTTCGTGGTCTTGCCGGTAGCCCAGGTTGACCTCGCCCTGCAGCGGCGAGCCGTCGGCATTGTCGTGGCGCAGCACCACATTGATCACCGCGCCGCGCACCTGCATCCTCGCCGGTGCGTTGTACATCACCTCCACGCGCTGCACCCGCGAGGGCGGCAGGCTTTGCAATACCGTGGTGAGCTGCTCGGTGGTCATCGTGGTGACCTTGCCGTCGAGGATCACCGTCACCGGGAGGGCACCCAGCTGCAGCGTCTCGCCGTTCTTGATGACGCCCGGCAGCTGTTGCAGGGCATCGTAGACATTGTCGATGCCCTTGTTTTCGACCAGTCGCGGAAGGTCGTAGACCAGTGCGCTGCCTTCGACCTTGACCACCGGGCGCTCGCCCTTGACCATCACTTCGGGCAGGGCATGGATGATGCTGTCCATGCGCAGCGAGTCGGACTGCTGCGCCATGACACAGGAACTGATGCCCAATATCAAACCAAGGAGTAAGAAATGTTTCATTGTATTCATCTTTCGTTTATAGATTGACATCGCAAAATTACCCAATTTTTCCCAATGAAGACCCAATCGTGACTTATCTATGCTTAACAGAAGTGTTATTTAGTCTTATCATTTCTCGCTACCGACGCCTAAAAATCCTATCTTTGCAACGATGAAACTTCCGATGAAACCCATAGTGATGCTCGTGATGGCGGCCCTCGGTGCCATCTTCGCCTACCAGACTTACTGGCTCATGGGGCTCTATGGCACGCTCGAAGAGAAAATCAGGTCGGACGTGCAGGAGGCCGTGCGCTTGTCAGACTACGAAGAGATGATGCACCGTATCAAGCTGCTTCGCCAGCGGGATGACGTGCAGCATGGGCGGATGGATGTCACGGTTGATATAGACACGCATACACACAAGGCCCAAGTCTCTACGCAGGCGCAGACCGAACAGACACAACAGGCGGCCTTGCAGACCAACATATCCGACCAAAACCTCACCACCATGCTGCGCGACTCGAAGAACATGGCGCAGTTTGGCCTCTACATGCAGCAGGGCATCCACTCGGCACTGGACGACATGCAGGAAGTCTCGCCGACCTATTTCGACAGCCTGCTCACCCGCCGCCTCGACTCATTAGGCCTCGACGCCACCCATCGCACGCTCTTTCTGCACCATTATACCGTATTAAAAGACAAGCCACAAAACTTCACCGACACCGTGGCCGACCTCGGCGCAAAGCAGGCAGCCTTTGCCGACACCGTACGGCTGGAGCTGAGCCTGTCCAGTTCGACGGCCTACGAGGTGCTGCTGCCCTCTTACACCCACACCATCCTGCGGCAAATGACGGGCATACTCGTGGCCTCGTTGCTGACGCTCGTGGTGCTCGCCGCTGCGTTCGGGTATCTCATCCGCACCCTCGAAAAGATGCGCACGCTCGACGAGATGAAGACCGACTTCACCAACAACATGACCCATGAGCTGAAGACGCCCATCGCCGTGGCCTATGCCGCCAACGATGCCCTGCTCAACTTCGACGCTGCCGACGACCCCGAACGCCGCCACCGCTACCTCGACATCAGCCGGCAACAGCTGCAACGACTGGCGGGACTGGTGGAGCAGATACTCTCGATGAGCATGGAACAGCGCAAGGCCATGCGCCTCAGCCTGGAGGACGTGCCGCTCAGGCCTCTGGCCGAGGCCGTGGCTGAGGAGCACCACCTCAAGGCCGACAAGCCCGTCGACATCACCGTCGACGTGCCCGAAGGGCTGACCGTCAGGGCCGACCGCACCCACCTGGCCAACATGGTGAGCAACCTCGTGGACAATGCCGTGAAATACTCGCCTGGGCGGGCCGAGGTGCGCATCGCCGCCGCGCGCACGCCACAGGGCGCCGTGGTGGTCAGCGTGACCGACCACGGCATGGGCATACCGCCCGACAAGCAACGCTATGTGTTCGACCGGTTCTACCGCGTGCCCCACGGCAACCTGCACGAGGTGAAGGGCTACGGACTGGGACTATACTACGTGAAGAGCATGATGGAGAAAATGGGTGGTGAGGTAGCGCTGGACAGCCGACCGGGACAAGGCACCACCTTCAAACTGACATTCTATGGATAAAATAAAGGTACTGCTGGTGGAAGACGAGACGACACTCGCCATGATCATCAAAGACACCCTCGAGCCGCAGGGCTTCGACATAAGCACGGCCCGCGACGGTGTGGAGGGTCTGGCAGCCTTCTCGGCCCACCGCCCCGACGTGCTGGTGGCCGACGTGATGATGCCGCGCATAGACGGCTTTGAGATGGTGCGCCGCATACGCCGCACCGACCGGCTGACGCCAGTGCTCTTTCTCACGGCGCGGTCGGCCGTCGACGATGTGGTGGCAGGCTTTGAGCTGGGCGCCAACGACTACCTGAAGAAACCCTTCGGCATGCAGGAACTCATGGTGCGCATACGCGCCCTGGCAGGACGGGCCGCCACCTACCGGGCAGCCCCGCTGACGGCAGGCGACACCCTGCTGCCCGTGGGACGCTACCGCCTCGACACGGTGAAGCAGACCCTGCGGCTGGCCGACCACTTGATGGAGCTGTCGTACCGCGAGACCGAGATCCTGCGCATGCTGGCCACCCACGGCAATGCCGTGGTGGAGACGCGCGACATTCTGCTCAGGCTCTGGGGCGACGACACCTTCTTCAACGTGCGCAGCCTGCATGTGTTTATCACCAAGCTGCGCCATAAGCTGTCGCACGACGAGCAGGTGAGGATTGTCAACGTGAGGGGCGTGGGCTACAAGCTCATCGTGCCCGAGCCATGAGCACTGCGCGCCCACGGATCCCAGAGCGACGGCCATGCTCAGCGGGTGCCCCTGCCCTCCAGGTAGCGGGCATACTCGCAGGCGGCCAGCAGGAACGCGCCCACGCCGAAGTTGGCCTCGCTGTTCTGGTCGACCACCTGTCCGGGGATGGCCTTCTCGCCGATGGGCTGCACATAGCCCACCTTGCCGTCCGGCTGCAGCGCTGTCGAGCTGAGATAGCACCAGGCGCGGTCGATGGTCTTGCGGTATTTGCGGACAGGCAGGTAGCCGTGGTTGACGCCCCATAGCAGGCCGTAGGTGAAGAAGGCCGTGCCGCTGGTCTCGGGTCCCGGCGCCTGCTGCTCGTCCATCATCGAGCGCGACCAGTAGCCGCCCTTACGTTGCAGGGGTGCCACGGCAGCCGCCAAGCGCCGGTACTTGCTGACGAAGAAGCTGCGGCGAGGATGGTCGACGGGCAGGTCGGCCAGCACCTTGGCCAGCCCGGCCAGCACCCATCCGTCGCCGCGCGCCCAGAAGTCTTTCTTGCCACGGGCGGTCTTGTGGGCGGGGAAGACATACTTGCCGTCGCGGAAGTAGAGTCCCGTCTCGCCGTCGAGCATGATGCTGTCGGCATAGCACAGGTTGGCATAGAGCTTGTCGAGGTATTTCTGCTCTCCGGTGAGGCGGTACATCTTGGTCATGACGGGCATCACCATGTAGAGGGCATCGGCCCACCACCAGTAGTCGGTGGCACGGCTGTCGGCCATGTAGCCCATCACCTCGCGGGCCCGCGCGGTCATATATTCAAGGCTGGCGGCGGTGCCCCTGGCCTTCTCGATGTTGTAGATGTCGATATAGGTCTGGAAGCAGATCTGCCAGTCGCCGAAGAGCACATGCTGCTGGCTCTCCCCATATTTCTTGTAGAGCCACTTGGCGGGATCTCGCTCCGTGGCACCCATCCACTTGTTATGCTCGGCCCAGCGCTTGCTGTAGTCGAGCCACCGCTCGTTGCCGGTGAGCCTGTAGGCCTCGATGTTGCCGGTGTGGTAGGCGGCGGGGTCCCAGAAGGCGCGCACCTCGGCGGGGTTGTGCGACTGCCAGTAGTTGTTCACTTTCTCGATGGTGGCCTTCACTTCGGCCACCGTCCATTTGCGTGCCCATGTCGTCTGCATGCTGCAGAGCACGAGGAGGGCCAGTAATGCTTTTCTCATTGGTGGGCTGGTGGGCTGGTGGGCTGGTGGGTTGGTGGGTTGGTTTGTTGGTGGATTGGTATATGCTCGCTCCCTATTACCATTTGTCCTTGGTGCGGATGTCGTCGGCCCAGCGATGGTCTTTTGGGAAGGGCTGTCCGCCCCAGGCCTTGCACTGTGTCCAGGGCTGCGGCGCATCGGTCCAGAAGGGTGCCGAGGCAGGCAGGCCAAGGGGCATGAAGCAGAGCGAGGTCATGTAGAGCGAGCCGTTGTTGGTGTACCAGTCGGCAATATTGGGCTGGCTGCCGCAGAAGCCTATGGTGAGGAAGCCACCGGCGTTGAAGTTGTTGTGGGTGTCGAACATGCGGTGCATGACCTTGGTGAGGGCCGCGCGCACCTGTCCGTTGCTGAGGTCCTGGGGCAGCTGCTGGTACCAGGCCAGCAGGGCCAGGGGCTGCAGGGCAGCCAGACGGTAGGGCGTGGAGCGCCCGATGACGGGATAGGTGCCCTCGGGCGAAATCATACGCTCGAGCACGATGGCAAACTTCTGGGCGCGTCGCAGCTCGCGCTTACGATACTGCGCATAGTCGAGGCGGGTGTTGACCTTGGCATCGACCATGGCCTGGAGGGTCTCGAGATACATGGCATGGAAGACATAGCTGCTATAGTAGTCGAAGGCGAAGTCGGGGCCGTCGGCATACCAGCCATCGCCCACATACCACTCTTCCACCTTGCGGCAGGCCGAGTTGACCCGGTACTCGTCGCAGGGTGCGTCGGCCTTGGCCAGAAAGCTCTCGATGGTGCTCGAGAAGAGCAGCCAGTTGGTATAGGGCGGGTCGATGCGGCGCAGCTGGGTGAAGGCCTGGATGTAACGCTGCCGCGTCAGGGTGTCGAGCGAGAGCCACAGGGCATCGTAAGCACGGAGGAAGCTCTCGGCCACGTAGGCGGCATCGACGAGGGTCTGGCCATGCCCCTCCCAGGCCAGGCAGTCGGGACTCTGCGGGTCGACGGCATTACGGTAGCTGGCCAACGCCCACTGGCGCAGCTGGCGGCGCTGGCGCCCCTCGGCACTGTCGTCGTCGGGCAGGGCCAGCCACGGGGCGATGCCGGCCATGAGCCGACCGAAACATTCCATGTAGGCCACCTTAGGCGAGCGGCCGTCCCAGGTGGGCGACAGTTCGAGTTGCATGTTCTTCTGCAGCTCGCCCTTGGCCATATTTTCCAACACAGGGCGGGCCATCTTGTAGGCCAGGGCCGACCAATACTCACGGTCGGTGGGTTGCGACTTCTTGCCGGCAGCCTGGGCATACCAAGGCAGCAGCAGCGAAAGGATGACAAGGAGGTTTTTTCTCATTATTATAGTGACTTGATGATTGTCGTCGGTTTGTGGCCCCGTTATGACTCCCGGGGAGCACTGGCAGGGATGGGATAGTGCAAATATATGGGTTATTGGCCAATAACAGGCGTTATTATCATTAAAAAAGAGGAACTTATTGTGATTAAATGGCCCTAAAGAGGGTGTTTATGCCCAAAAGAGCAGTCAAGAGCAGGAGGAAAGGGAAGAAAGCAACTGTTTGTGTCCGGGCACGAACGACTGTACGGCCCACAGGCGGCATTCTGCAGCAAAACATGAAAAAACACACTTGTAATTAAGAAATCTTATATAAAGAAACGTATAATAAGTGATGGAGTTTGAAAATAAATCTGTACTTTTGCAAGAAACAGACTACCAACGGCAAACAGGGGGAATCCATACCCAATGCCTTCGGAGATATTGTCTTGCCAGAAGAACAAATCAGAAGCAACTATGAAGACGAACTATCAACTGAGATACGCCGCCCATCCCGCCGATGCGAAACACTACGACACGGCACGGCTGCGACAAGAGTTTTTGATCGACAACCTCTTTGCCGACAACGAGGTGAACATGGTGTACTCGATGTACGACCGCATGGTGGTGGGTGGTGCCAAGCCTGTGGACGAACGCCTCAGGCTCGAGGCCATCGACCCGCTGAAGGCCCCTTTCTTCACCACGCGCCGCGAGGTGGGTATCTACAACGTGGGACTGGGAGCGGCTATCGTGGAGGTGGGCGACGAGACCTTTGAGCTGGGCTACAAGGAGGCGCTGTATATCGGCAGCGGCGACCGCGAGCTGTGGATGGCGAGCAAGGATGGTACGATGCCGGCCCTGCTCTACTTCAACAGCACCACGGCCCACCGGGCCTACCCCTGCCGAAAGGTGGCCAAGGGCGATGCCATCAGCATGCACATGGGTGCGCTGGTGACCAGCAACGAGCGCACCATCAACAAGATGCTGGTCAACCAGGTGCTGCCCACCTGCCAGCTACAGATGGGAATGACCGAGCTGGCCAACGGCAGCGTGTGGAACACCATGCCTGCACACACCCACAGCCGGAGGATGGAGGCTTACTTCTATTTTGAACTGCCCGACGACCAGGCCGTGTGTCACTTCATGGGCGAGCCGCAAGAGACGCGCCACATCTGGATGAAGGCCAACGAGGCCGTGCTCTCGCCCGAGTGGAGCATCCACAGCGCTGCCGCCACACACAACTACACCTTCATCTGGGGCATGGGCGGCGAGAACCTCGACTACGGCGACCAGGATTTCTACCGTATCACCGACTTGAAATAACCATTCAAACCTTATAATAACAACAAGATGGACAACTTGAACATTTTTTCATTGGCAGGTAAGAACGCCTGGGTGACCGGCGCTTCTTACGGTATCGGATTCAACATTGCCTCGGCCTTCGCTGCCGCCGGCATCGACAACATCATCTTCAACGACATCAACCAGGAACTGGTAGACCGCGGCCTGGCCGCCTACAAGGAGGCCGGCATCGAGAATGTGAAGGGCTATGTGTGCGACGTGACCAAGGAGGACGACGTGAAAGCTCTCGTGGAGCGCATACACCAGGAAGTGGGCAACATCGACATCCTGGTGAACAACGCCGGCATCATCAAGCGCATACCGATGCACGAGATGAAGCGCGCCGAGTTCCAGCAGGTGATCGACATTGACCTGGTGGGCCCGTTCATCGTGTCGTCGGCCGTGCTGCCCGAGATGATGGAGCGCCGCGAGGGCAAGATCATCAATATCTGCTCGATGATGAGCGAGCTGGGCCGCGAGACGGTGTCGGCCTACGCCGCCGCCAAGGGTGGCCTGAAGATGCTCACCCGCAATATCTGCTCAGAGTATGGCGAGTACAATATCCAGTGCAACGGCATTGGCCCGGGCTACATCGCCACTCCGCAGACAGCACCCCTGCGCGAGCGTCAGCCCGACGGCAGCCGCCATCCGTTCGACAGCTTCATCGTGGCCAAGACACCGGCCGGACGCTGGCTCGAACCCTCTGAGCTGGGTGGCCCCGCAGTGTTCCTGGCCTCGCATGCCTCTGATGCCGTGAACGGCCACGTGCTCTATGTAGACGGCGGCATCTTGGCATACATCGGAAAACAGCCGAAATAACAACGGCGAAAAAACTGCCCCAATATAAAAAAGGGGCTTGTGGAATGCACAAGCCCCTTTTTATATGTATTTATCCTTACATTATTTGTTTACAGCCTCTTCAAACTCGGCACCCGGATTGAACTTCACAACCGTTCTCTCGGGGATCTGGATCTTTGTGCCGTTGGAAGGATTGACACCCTGACGGGCAGGACGAACCTTTGTGGCAAACGTGCCAAAACCAACGAGCTGTACCTTCTCACCAGCAACCAAAGCCTCCTTGATAGCATCTGTTGTAGCGTCCAGAGCCTTCTTTGCGTCTGCAGCTGTCAAGCCCGCAGCATCAGCAATCTTCTTTACTAATTCTGTCTTGTTCATAATTTTTATTTGTTAAGTGAATATAATCGCCCTACAATTAGTATTTTGTCAGCAAATATAGGATATTCCTTTTACAATCCAAACAAAAAACAAGAAAAAATGATTGCTGCCCTGAAAAAAAAACTGCAATTATGTTCTTTTATAGCGTGGTGACGGAGTTTTTTTCGTAAATTTGCAACGATTTTCATATTTTAGACGATAATACTGACAACATGCCCAAAATTCCAACGATAACAAAGAATCTGTTGATCATCAACGTTCTGGCCTTCGTGGCCATGCTGGTGTTCAAGCAGGTAATGGGTATCGACCTGAACGACCTGCTGGGTCTTCACTTCTTCATGGCCTCAGACTTCCATATCTACCAGCTTTTCACCTACATGTTCATGCACGGCGGATGGGAGCACATCATTCTCAACATGTTCATGCTTTGGATGTTTGGCATGGTGGTGGAACAGACATGGGGCAGCAAGCGATTCTTTTTTTATTACATCGTCTGTGGTATAGGAGCAGGTATCATGCAAGAGATTGCCCAGTTTTTCTGGGTCTACTATATGCTCTACGGCCAGCAGGCACTCGGTATCGGCGAGGCCTTCAGCGTGATGAACGAACTCTCGGCACAGCTCAACGGCCTCACCACGGTGGGTGCCTCGGGTGCCATCTATGCCCTGTTGCTGGCCTTCGGTATGATGTTCCCCAACGAGCGTATGTTCATTATCCCCATTCCCATCCCCATCAAGGCCAAATGGATGATCATCGGCTCTATTGCCGTGGAGCTCTTCTCGGCACTGGCCGCACCCGGCGACCAGGTGGCACACCTGGCGCACCTGGGTGGCATGCTCTTCGGTTTCTTCCTCATACGTTACTGGCGACGACAGGAGGGGCTCAACTACAACGCACACGGGGGCTCGCAGTTCTTCAGCCGAATGAAGTCGAAGTGGGAACAACACACGCATAAGCCCGCCAACAGGCAGCACACCACAGACAAACCCTTGTCGAACCCCGACTGGGACTACAACGCCAAGCAGAAGGCCAGCCAGGAGGAGGTAGACCGTATACTCGACAAGATTCGCAAAAGCGGTTACGACAGTCTGACCAAGGACGAGAAACAGACTCTCTTCGACCAAAGCAAGAAATAGGCAACGCGCACGCCAGACACCGACACTAGGCACGGGATGACAACGTTTTGAAAAAGAAAGGAAGGAGGATAACGCACGTATGCTGAAGAAGCTCAAGACTGTGACATTGCAGATGATAGGTGGGGCGAACATCGCTACCATCGTCATCATGTGGCTTGTGGGATATTCTGACAGGCTAAACCCTTCGTCGCATCCCATACTGAGCAATGCAGGTCTCGTTTTTCCAGTGTTTTTGCTCATCAATCTCGGATTTCTCATCTTCTGGATTTGCTTCAAACCCAAAGGCATGGTCATTGCCATTGCCGGCTTCGTACTGTGCTATGTGCCCATCAGAAAATACAGCCCATTGAACATCAGCCGCGACGCCCCGAAGGATGCCATCAAAGTACTGTCGTACAACGTATGGCTGTTTGCAGGGTGGGAAGACGGCGACAACCCCTCAAACCCCATCCTGGAGTATATCAAGCAGCAAGCTGCCGACATCGTATGCCTGCAAGAATCGGCCACCAACGAGGTGGGGCAGCAGAAGGTGGACTCGATTCTCAACCCCATCTACGCTTACCGCGACACGGCCAGAAGAGGTGGCAGCGACTGTATGAGCATATACAGCAAATACCCCATCCTGGAGAAAGAGCACATCGACTATTCGTCGAGGGGCAACCTGAGCACCGCCTTCAAACTGCTCATAGACGGCGAAGTGGTGATCGTCATCAACAATCACCTGGAAACCACAGGGTTGACCATGGAAGAGAAGGGACAGTTCAAAAACCTCATCAAGGGCGACCTCAGTGGCGACACCGCCAAGGAGGCCTCAAAACTGCTGGTCAAGAAACTGGGTGCCAGCACCAAACGGCGTGCGCCCCAGGCAGAGGCCGTGGCACGCTACATTGCCTACCATAGCGGCACACCGATGATTGTATGCGGCGACTTCAACGATGGCCCCATCTCATACGCCCACCGCACCATTGCCAACGGCCTGACCGACTGTTACATCGCCACTGCCAACGGCCCGGGCATCAGCTACCATCACAGTGGCTTCTTTGTGCGCATCGACAATATCCTGTGTACCGACGAGTTTACACCATACGGCTGCAAGGTCGACAGTAAAATCAAAACCTCTGACCACTATCCCATTTACTGCTGGTTGAAAAAACGCGTAAACCCCAAAAAATAAGCAAGAAAAGAGCCATAAATTTTTCATAGCGTAAAAATTTTAGTATCTTTGCATATCTTATTGTGATTATATATAATAACAAATAACTAACAAAATGCAAAACAAAGGAATTGTAATTGTAACGGCAGTCTTACTGACCCTTGCATGCATCTTCTATTTGTCTTTCTCGTTCGCCACGCGTTACTATGACGGACAGGCTGCCAAATTGAAAGATCCTATTGCCCAGCAGGATTACAAAGATTCTGTAAAATACCTGGGAATCTACAGCTATCAGAAATGCCTCGAAACACAGATCGGTCTCGGTCTGGACCTGAAGGGCGGTATGAACGTCATCTTGGAAGTGTCGGTACCCGACGTTGTCGAGACCCTGGCCGACCACAAGACAGACGTCGCCTTCACCAAGTCGATGAGTGAGGCACGCAAGGAACAGCAAACGTCGCAGGGCGATTTCATTTCTCTCTTTATCGAAGCATATCACAAGAACGCACCGGGCCACAGCCTGGCCGAGGTGTTTGCCACCCAGCAGCTGCAGGGTAAGGTCTCTCCCACCAGCACTGATGCCGAAGTGGAGAAAGTGATCCGCGCTAAGGTGAGTGCGGCCATCGACAACTCGTTCAACGTGGTGCGCACACGTATCGACCAGTTTGGTGTGGTACAGCCCAACATCCAGAAGGTGCAGGGTGCCGAGGGCCGCATCATGGTGGAGATGCCGGGCATCAGAGAGCCTGAGCGTATGCGTAAGCTGCTGCAGGGTAGCGCCAACCTGGAGTTCTGGGAGACCTATAACGCATCGGAGATCATACCCTACCTCCAGCAGCTCGACCAGCGCATGGCCAGCGGTGACAACGACACCACCACGGTGAAAGACACCACAGCCACCAAGGTTGAAGACACCAAGGCCGTGGCCAAGACAGCCGAGCCGAAGTTCAAACTGAAGAAAGACGCCGACAAGAAGGTAGACGTGAAGACCACGCCCGACAGTCAGCTGGAGGCTGCCAAGAAGCTCCATCCGCTGCTCGCCATGTTGCAGGTAACCGGTCCTCAGAGCCTGAGCACTGTGGGTTACGCCAGCGTTCGCGACACTGCCGCCATCAACAAGATCATCTATAGCGCCATGGCCAAGCAGGTGCTGCCCACCGACCTCAAATTGCTGTGGGGTGCCAAGCCTGCCGACGTGTCGGCCAAGAATATCTACGAGCTCCATGCCCTGAAGATTACGCAGTCTAACGGACAGGCTCCGTTGCAGGGCGATGTGGTGGTCGATGCCTCCGATGAGTTCAACCACCTCACCGGCCAGCCCGAGGTGAACATGAAGATGAACTCTGAGGGTGCCCGCCGCTGGGCCGAGCTCACCAAGGCCAACATCGGCAAGGCCATTGCCATCGTACTCGACGGCGTGGTATATTCTGCTCCCCGTGTGAACAGCGAGATCGACGGCGGTTCGTCGTCCATCAGCGGTAACTTCACCATCGAAGATACCAAAGACCTGGCCAACACCCTGAAGTCGGGTCGTATGCCCGCTCCTGCCCACATCGTGCAGGAAGAGGTGGTAGGTCCTACACTCGGTGCCCAGTCTATCGAGCAGGGTATCGTATCGTTCGCCATCGCCTTCGTGTTGCTGATTGTCTTCATGGTTGTGATGTACAATTTCATTCCGGGTTTCGTAGCCATTGGCGCTCTGCTGCTCAACGTGTTCTTCACCTTGGGTATTCTCACCTCCTTCCAGGCCGCACTGACCATGTCGGGTATCGCCGGTATGGTGCTCTCGCTGGGTACAGGTGTAGATGCCAACGTGCTGATCTACGAACGTATCAAGGAAGAGCTACGCACGGGCAAGGGCATGAAACAAGCCATCGACTCAGGTTTCAGCAACGCCTTCTCGGCCATCTTCGACTCCAACCTGACCTCACTCATCACCGGTGTCATCCTCTACATCTTTGGTACCGGACCTATCCAGGGCTTTGCCACCACATGGATCATCGGTATTCTCTGTAACTTCTTCACCGCCGTTTATCTGACACGCCTCGTCTACGAGCATCAGGTCAAGAAGGGCAAGTGGCTGAACCTGAAGTTCTGGACCGGCATCTCCAAGAACCTGATGCAGGGCACACAATATAAGTTCATGACCATGTATCGCAAGACCTTCACCATCTGGGGCATCGCCATACTGGTATGTATCGTGAGCTTCGCCATCCGGGGTGTGAGCCAGAGCATCGACTTCACCGGCGGTCGCAACTATGTGGTGACACTGAGCAAGCCCGTACAGGTGGAGCAGGTGCGTAAGGTCATCGACAATGCCTTCATCAACACCGTAGGCCCCAACGCCGGCAAGCCTGCCACCACATCGGCCATCGCTATCGGCACCGACGGTAAGACCATCCGTATCTCTACCAACTACAACATCGACTCCAACGACCCTGCTGAGGACGATCACGTGGAGAACCTGATCTTCCAGAAGCTCAGAGCCGGTGGATTTGTGACACAGACCAGCGTAGATGACTTCAAGAATCCTGACATCCGCCAGGGCGGAAGCATCATCAGCAGTTCGAAGGTGGGACCATCGGTGGCCAAGGATATCACCACTGGCGCCATCAAGAGCGTGGCTCTGGCCCTAATCTTCATCTTCTTGTATATCCTGCTGCGTTTCCGCAACCTCGGTTTCTCGGTAGGTGCCATCGCTGCCCTGATCTTCGACACCACCGTTGTCATCGGCGCCTTCTCGCTGTGCTATGGATGGATTGGCTTCTCGCTGGAGGTTGACCAAACCTTCATTGGCGCCATCCTGACGGTGATTGGTTACGATATCAACGACTCGGTGGTGGTATTCGACCGTATTCGTGAGAACCTCAGACTGCATCCCAAGCAGGATGTGCAGAAGCTCTTCAACGATTCGATCAACCAGACCCTGGCCCGTACCATCAACACCTCGGCATCTACGCTGATCGTGTTGCTCTGCATCCTCTTCCTCGGTGGAGACAGCATCCGTAGCTTCGCCTTCGCCATGACACTGGGTGTGATCATCGGTACGCTCAGCTCCATCTTCATCGCTTCGCCCATTGCCTACCTCGTGATGGGTAAGAAGATCAAGGAGCATCAGGCCCTCCAAGAAGAAATAGCAACTGCATAAGCCCGGACATCTTTTGTAGACACTATTCCTCCTCACGAGGACGTCCATAACCGGAAAGCCATCTCCTGCAAACCCATTTTGCAAGAGATGGCTTTTGGGTTCACACCAGCAGCCTGTGGGGCACCATGTACCCATGAGCCCACAGAACACTTCTATAAGTAAACAGACACATCCATCTGGCCAACCCGATCGATTGGCAGGTGTATTCACATTATTATATTATTTATAGCTATGACAAATCTGAGAGCCATCGCATTATACCTAGTACTCTTCACAGCAACGATACAGGCCACGGCCAGTCCACGACGCATGTTCTCCGCCATCGAAAATGCCAACGACACCGTAGCTACAGATACCACCAGGCAAAAGAAAGAGAAGGAAGCCAAGAAAGACAAAGACGCCAAGAAAGAGAAGGAAAACGAATATGAGACGCTGATCAAGAAAGGCGGCAGCTTCCAGCAGGGCCTGTTCGGTGTGCGGCATATCGAGAAAGACTGGTACTTCGAGGTGCCCGAGGATGCCCTTGGCCGCCTGATGCTAGCTGTGACCCGATTTGGCAGCGTGCCGCAGGGCTTCACCAAACTCACCGGCGAAGAGGTGCAACGCAACACCATCTACTTCGAGAAGCGTGACAGCAAGACCCTCTTGCTGCGGGCCTACGTGCGCTCAGTGTATGCCAAGGAGGGCAACGACATCGCACAACTGGTTGACAAGGCTGCCATGGACCCCATCATCGAGAAGTTTGACATCATCGGACAGAACCCCAAGACCAAGGACATGCTCATCAAGGTGACCTCGCTCTTCGCCACCGACAACAAGATTGGCGGATTCACCACCACTGACCGCAACATCGCCAAGCTGGGCTCTATCAAGTCGGACCTGACCTTCATCGACACCATGCGGGTCTATCCCATCAACATCGAGGTGTCGACCCTGCGCACCTACACCGTCACCAACGGCACCACACCGGCCGCTTCCACCGGCTTCTCCACCCTCTCGCTCAACACCAGCATCGTGCAGCTGCCCAAGACACCCATGCAGCCACGCCTGGCCGACAACCGTGTGGGCTATTTCAACGACAGGATCACCGAGTTCTCGGACGACGAGCCCTCCAAGCGCGAAGCCATCGTCTCCCGCTACCGCCTCGTGCCGAAAGACAAGAAAGCCTACGCCGCCGGCAAGCTGGTGGAGCCCGAGAGACAGATCGTGTACTACATCGACCCTGCCACACCCAAGAAATGGGTTCCCTTTCTCATCCAGGGCATCAACGACTGGAACGAGGCCTTCGAGGCTGCCGGCTTCAAGAACGCCATCGTGGGCAAAGAGTGGCCCAACGACCCCACCATGAGCGTCGATGACGCACGGTTCAGCATGATACGCTACCTGCCGTCGGAGACCGAGAACGCCTACGGACCGCGCATCGTAGATCCCCGCAGCGGCGAAATCATCGAGAGTCATATCTGCTGGTACCACAACGTGATGAACCTCATCCGTAAATGGTACATCACCCAATGTGGTCCGCTCGACAAGCGGGCACAGAAATGGGACATCGACGATGAGCTCATGGGACAGCTCATCCGCTTTGTCTCCTCGCACGAGGTAGGACACTCCCTAGGCCTGCGCCACAACATGATCGCCTCGTCGGCCACACCCGTCGAGAAGCTCCGCGACAAGGCATGGGTAGAGAAATACGGACATACCGCAAGCATCATGGACTACGCCCGTTTCAACTACGTGGCACAGCCCGAGGACCGCATCTCACCCAAGGGCCTCTTCCCCCGCATCAACGACTACGACAGGTGGGCCATCAAGTGGGGATACCAGTACAGACCAGAGTTCAAGTCGGCTGCCACCGAGCAGAAGGCACTGCGGGCCGAGGTGACGCGTACCCTCAGAGACAACCCCAGACTGCGCTATTGCGGCGATGAGGGCAAGGGCCGCGACCCGCGCTCACAGACCGAGGACCTGGGCGACAACGCCATGAAGGCCAGCGACTATGGCATCAAGAACCTCCAACGCGTCATGCAGCACATGGAACAGTGGACGGCCCAGCCCGACGGACAGACCGACAACCTCATGGACCTGCACAAGAGCGTCAAGTCGCAATACACGCGCTATGTCAACCACGTGCAGCGCTACCTCAACGGACAATACACCAACAACACCCCCGACGACGTGCAGCATGCCGCGGTGCCCAAGGCCCTGCAGCAAGAGAGTATCGACTGGATGGCCCGCAACGTCTTTGAGGCCCCACTGTGGCTCTTCCCCGATGCCCTGGTGAGCAAGTTGGGCATCGATGCTGAAGATGAGCTGAGGACGCGCAGCACGGCCGTGCTTACCTATATGCTCTCGCCCAACACCCTCTACGGCCTTGGCAAAAGCGCGCTCACAGCCTCCAGTCCCTATCCCGCAGACCAATACCTCGACGATGTGTTCAAGGCTGTGTGGAAACCCCTGTCGGCCGACAGCAGGCGCAACACCTACCGTCGCGAGCAAGAGCGCACCTACCTGCAACTGCTCAACAGCCTCATCAATCCCACCGAGAAGCAACGCACGGTGATGAACGATGGCGTGCAGCAGTCGGATGCCGTGCTCTATGCCCTGCACCACCTCACCACCATCGAGAACCACTGCAAGCAGCAGTTGCAGCACATCGCCGACGGCGACATCAACGCCCTGCACTACACAGACATGCTGCAGCAACTCAAGAAGATCAGAGATACCTACGACAAGGCGAAGTGACCATAGCAGGCTGCGGCCCGCACTCCGCCTGTCGGCCACAGGCAAAGAATAGTCTTTGCCACAACCCCCTTAAAATACAAACAGATGATTAAGATTTATGGAATGAAGACATGCCCCGACTGTCAATGGGTCGAGGCCCAAGTGAAAGACGACGACCGTTTCCAGGTCATCGACATCGGCGACCACGTGCGCCACCTCAAGGCCTTCCTGCGGTTGCGCGACCAGCTGCCCGTGTTCGACGATGCCCGCCGCCACGGCTATGCCGGCATCCCCTGCTTCGTGCTCGAAGACGGCACCGTGACGCTCAGTCCCGAGGATGTGGGCCTCAGCTCCACGCCGGCCGAGGGAGCCGCCTGCCGCCTGGACGGCAGCGGCTGCTAGTGGCGGTGGGGGGGATGGCCTCCCCTTGGGAGAGACGGCTAGTCGTTCAGACGACTCTGCACCTCGTTGCAGAACTGCCCCACCACATCCAGCATGTCAGTCTCCAGATACGAGCAGGCCTTATCGTAAAAGTTCTCGGGAACGTCGTAGAACGCCTCGGCAATAGAACCGCAGATAGCCGCCTTGGTATCGGTGTCTCCACGAGACATGACCGCCTTGCGGATGGCATCCTCAAAGCTGTTGCTTTCGAGGAAACAACGTATGGCCCAAGGCACAGTCTCCTGACATGTAAAGTCGAAGTGCCCCTCCGCCCCAATCTTGTAGATATCGCGCAAGGGTGGGATGTCATACCCGAAGTTGTACTTCACGGCACCCTCTATCTCCTCCTTGGTGATGCGGCAGGTGCGCAGCCAGTAGATGAGCGTAGCCACACACTGGGCACCCCTGATGGCCTCGCGGTGCATGTGGCTGCATATCGCGCTGTTCATCGCCTCGCGCAACACCGTGTCGTAGTCGTCGAAGAGCCATCCCACGGCCGACACGCGCATGGCGGCCCCGTTGCCAAACGAGTTGTGAGGCACGGGGTCGTCTCTTTGCAGCCACTCGTTGAACATCCCGCCATAAGCTCCCTTGGGGTTGGGATAGCGGCGGCCCCAGTCGCGCATCGCATCGCGGTATTCGCGGCCGTTAAGGATGGCATCGGCCACGGCAACGGTCATCACCGTGTCGTCGGTATAGTCGCACCGAGGCTTTTCCATAAACAAAGTGAACTGGTCGGTAGGCTTCTCATCAAATTCGAAGCGTGAGCCTATGATATCTCCAATGATGGCACCAAGCATGAGAATTGAGGTTTAAGGGTGAAGAATGTAGAGTGAGGTAACAGATAATCTAAAGTGATAAAGTTTCAGAGAGTCAGGTAGGGCAGGATGGCCGCAGCGGCACAAGAGCGAAGACGATCAGCAGGATAGAATAGAGCAATCGCTCCTGAATGTAAAATCCTATACCCCAAATCCATCAAAGTACTCCGACCGGGAATCGAACCCGGATCAAAGGTTTAGGAAACCTCCGTTCTATCCATTGAACTATCAGAGCCCATTGTCATGCCATGACCATGCCGTGCCGCAAGGGGAGATAGCCCCTGCCAAAGGCTGCAACATGTGGTATGGTCATGCAAAGATAAGGCTATTTTGTCAAAGTCGCAAACAAACTGACAAAAATCTATGCTTTTCTCATCACCGCCCTAGCCTTACCGCTATTCGGTTACCACAGCTCAGCTGTCGTCAGCATACCGTTTATTACATCTTATGATGGCTTTATGCCGCATGGCACAAAAACGATTTCCCCCGGCAGCTGGGTTCTAGCGGCCGGGGGAAATCATTATTTCTTGAATTTATCTGCTTGCTGCTGAATCAGCGCGGCATCTTCAAAATAGTCGATGCGCATGGCGCGGCGCACATCGTCCATGGTCTGCGCGGCCACCTCGCGAGCATCGTCAGAGCCTTTCTTCAGGATGTTGAAGATCTCGGGGATGTCCTGCTCATACTCGTGACGGCGCTGGCGGATGGGCTCGAGCATACGGTTGATGACGTTGTTGAGGAGCTTCTTGCACTTCATATCGCCGATGCCGCCTGCCGTGTAGGCCGCCTTGAGCTCGTCGAGGTTGGCAAACTCGGGCCAGAAGTCGGCAAAGTCTTGGTCGGTGGAGAAGGCATCGAGATAGGTAAACACCGCGTTGCCCTCCACATGTCCCGGGTCAGAGACGTTGAGGTGTGTGGGGTCGGTGTACATACCCTTGACCTTGGCCCACACCTCGTCGGCGCTGTCGGAGAGGTAGATGCAGTTGTTCAGGCTCTTGCTCATCTTCTCCTTGCCATCGGTACCCGGCAAGCGGCGTGCCGTGGCATTCTCGGGCAGCATGATGTTGGGCTCCACGAGCACCGGCGCATACAACTGGTTGAAACGTCCCACCAGCTCGCGTGTGAGCTCGATCATCGGCTCCTGGTCCTCACCGGCAGGCACCGTGGTGGCCTTGAAGGCCGCAATGTCGGCAGCCTGCGACACGGGGTAGCAGAAGAAGCCCAGCGGGATGTTGGTCTCGAAGTTGCGCATCTTGATCTCGGTCTTCACCGTGGGGTTGCGCTGCACGCGGCTCACGCTCACGATGTTCATGAGATAGGTGGTGAGCTCGGCCAGCTCGGGGATGCAACTCTGGATATAGAGCGTACACTTCTGCGGGTCGAGACCGGCAGAGAGGTAGTCGAGTGCCACCTCCACCATGTTCTGGCGGATCTTCTCGGGGTTGTCGGCGTTATCGGTAAGTGCCTGCACGTCAGCCATAAATACAAACATGCGGTCGTAGTCTCCTTCGTTCTGAAGCTGCACGCGGCGGCGCAGGCTTCCTACATAGTGTCCCAGGTGCAGCTTGCCCGTAGGGCGGTCACCGGTCAGAATTATCTTTCCCATAAATGATTGATAGTGTATTATTTGTATGCAAAGGTAGCAAAAAAAAGAGGAATGGGTGAAGGGTTGCCCCAAAAAGTAAGGCTACAGGGTTGCAAAAGCACGCCCCCACGTGCGCCCCATCACGCCATGCCCGTGGCTGCGGCCCGGGGCCTCTACCGCTGCAGGCCCTAGACACCGGGCACCTTCACCGGTGCGTTGCTGCTCACATAGGCAGCGATGGTCTTCATGCGCACATAGTTCTCGCTGAGGTACATGAATCCGCCGTAGCGGTTGCCGGTGCCCCATGAGTTCTTGGCCAGGAAGTACCGTCTTCCCTGGCGGTCGCGGGCAAGGCCACAGAGCATCATGCAGTGGTCGTCGGTGGTGCGCCTCGACTCGAACGACTGCTGGCGGCGCTGCTGGTCGGACACCCTGTCCTCGTGCTTCAGCAGGGCCACTCCTCGCTTGAAGTCGAAGCCCGGCTCACTGATGTCGCCCTCCCAGCATACGGGATGGCCCGTGCGTATGGCACGCACGATGATGCCCATGAGGGTGTCGAGGGGCACGTTGAGGAAACGGTCGCGAAGCTGGTTGTCGGGCAGCTCGAGCACAAACTCACGTCCGAAGGGGTGATGGGTGAAGCTGGTGAGCTGCAGATACTCGCCTGGCCGGCACACGCTGTGGCCGAACTCCAGCGGCGTATACTCTGCGCCCAGCATGAACACATAGCGCGGCATGAAGCCCACCTCGCGGTCGAGGAGGTCGTCCAGCCGCCCGTTCATCTGCCCCAGCGATGCCGAGGCCCGCGCCGTCATCTCCGCCTTGCGCGCCAGCACGTCGTAGTCGACGCCCTGCAGGTTGTGGTAGGCGTCGTAAGCCAGCGTGCCGTAAGTCTCGGTCAGTCTGAGGAGCATCGACGACATGCCCCGCAGGCTCACCCGCTGGGCGCCGCCGGTGAGGAAGTAGCGCTGTGCCTGCTCGCGGAGGAACATACGCGCGGGATAGTCGGGAGAGAGGTTCACCGAGTCGCCCACCATGAGATGCTCGGTCTCGATGGTGGCCAGCATGGCATAGGCCCAGCAGAGCGGGCTGCGCCCCTGGTCTTTCACCGGTGTGGTCTTGAGCACCACCTCATTGACAAAATGCGGCTCCTCCGTGTTCGCGGGCCTCCGCCCGCCTTGGCCACAGGCGGCCAAGAGCATGACGAGGGCACCGAGGAGTAGGGTTGACTTTTTCATGACGGCATGATATGACAGTGGTGCAAAGGTACTAAAAATCGCGGTGCCTACCACCGGCCGGCAGGACAGGCAAGCGGCGCGGCACTCACCTTTAACCTTTTTTACTCTTTTACCCGTTTTCTTTTTCGTAACTTTGCACCATGAAATTACAAGCAAAAGACTTTGAGGTCATGGCCCCTGTGGGGTCGCGCGAGTCGCTGGCCGCCGCCATACAGGCCGGTGCCGACTCGATATACTTCGGCATCGGACAGCTCAACATGCGGTCGCACAGTGCCAACCACTTCGATATCAACGACCTGCACGAGATCGCAGAGACCTGCGACCGGCACGGCATCAAGACTTATCTCACCGTCAACACCATCATCTACGACGACGACCTCGACGCCATGCGCCAGATCATCGATGCCGCCAAGGTGGCGGGCATCACGGCCGTCATCGCCTCCGACGTGGCCGTGATGGTGTATTGCCGGCAGGTGGGCGTAGAGGTACACCTCTCCACCCAGCTCAACATCTCGAACGTCGAGGCGCTGAAGTTCTACGCCCAGTTTGCCGACGTGAGTGTGCTGGCCCGCGAGCTCAACATGGACCAGGTGGCACATATCCACCGCGAGATCGAGCGGCAGAACATCTGCGGCCCCATGGGCAGGCAGGTACGCATCGAGATGTTTTGTCACGGTGCCCTCTGCATGGCCATCTCGGGCAAGTGCTACATGAGCCTGCATGCCCAGAACCGCTCGGCCAACCGCGGCGAGTGCGTGCAGATCTGCCGCCGGTCGTACACCGCCACCGACAACGAGACGGGCAACCAGCTGGAGATCGACAACAAATACCTCATGAGTCCCAAGGACCTGAAGACGGTGCGATTCATCGACCGTATGATGGACGCCGGCGTGCGGGTGTTCAAGATCGAGGGCCGTGCCCGCGGCCCGGAATATGTGTACACCGTGGTGCGCTGTTACAAGGAGGCCATACAGGCCGTGCTCGACGGCACCTTCACCGATGAGAAGAAGGACGCATGGGACCAGCGGCTGGCCACCGTCTTCAACCGCGGCTTCTGGGACGGCTACTACCAAGGGCAGACCATGGGCGAGTGGAACCGGGGCTACGGCTCCAACGCCACCGAGCGCAAGGTGCTCGTGGGCAAGGTGACGAAGTATTTCTCGAAGCTCGGCGTGGCCGAGATTGCCGTCGAGGCCACCCATTTCGAGCTCGGCGACAAGCTGCTCATCACCGGCAACACCACCGGGGTGATGTATCTCGACGCCACAGAGATACGCTACGACCTGCAACCCGTGGAACGGGCCGAGCAAGGCTGGCGCGTGTCGATACCCGTCACGGGCAAGGTGCGCCCCAACGATAAGTTCTTTAAGCTGGAGGCCGTCGCCCCGAAGGAGACTGCCGCCTCAGCGCAGACATTATAAACACATCATCATCATACCACAATGACAACAGAATATACCCCACAGTCGGCCACCATCAACGAGCTCCAGGACGAGGTCATCGAGCAGTTTGCCGACTTCGACGACTGGATGGACAAGTACCAGTTGCTCATCGACCTGGGCAACGACCTCGCTGCCCTCGACGAGAAATACAAGAACGAACAGAACCTCATCGACGGCTGCCAGAGCCGCGTATGGATCCAGTGCGACCACGTGGATGGCAGGCTCTACTTCACGGCCGACAGCGACGCGCTCATCGTCAAGGGCATCATCGCCCTGCTCATCCATGTCATCAGCGGCCACACACCGCAGGAGATCATCGACGCCGACCTCTACTTCATCGAGCGCATAGGGCTGCGCGAGCACCTCTCGCCCACGCGCAGCAATGGCCTGCTGGCCATGGTGAAGCGCATCAAGGCCTACGCCCTGGCCTTCTCGCTGAAGGGGTGAAGGAGGGGGGTGAAGGACGGGGTGCCGCCCTACCATGGCGACAAACGCAACCACGACACACGATAACACCATCACATCATGCGCAAACTGAAGACCATCGAGATGAACCGGCTCACCCTGGAGGAGTTTAAGGAGGCCGAGAAGCTGCCGCTCATCGTTGTTCTTGACGACGTGCGGAGCCTGTATAACGTGGGCTCGGTGTTCCGCACCGGCGACGCCTTCCGCGTGGAGGCCGTCTACCTCTGCGGCATCACCGCCACCCCACCCCACCCCGAGATCCATAAGACGGCACTGGGCGGCGAGGAGTCGGTAGACTGGCGCTACTTCGAAAACACAGAGGATGCGGTGCGCGAGCTCCACAGCCGCGGCTGCTTGGTCTATGCCATCGAACAGGTGGAAGGGTCGACGAAGCTGCAGGAGCTTATTAATTCAAAATTCAAAATTCAAAATTCAAAATGGGCTGACGCACAACACATCAAACCATCGGCCCAACAGGCCATCAACCCACCAACAAACCAACAAACCAACACACCAACAAACCAACAAACCAACCCACCAACAAACCAACCCACCAACCCACCAACAAACCAACAAACCAACCCACCAACAAACCAACAAACCAACCCACTAACAAACCAACCCACCAACCCACCAACCCACCAGCCCACCGCCGTCATCTTCGGCAATGAGGTGAAGGGGGTGAAGCAGAGCGTGGTGGATATGTGCGACGGCTGCCTGGAGATTCCACAGTTTGGCACCAAACACTCGCTGAACGTCAGTGTGACGGCCGGCATCGTCATCTGGGAGTTTGCCAAGATGCGGCTGCTGGATCGGTAAGCGTCGCCACACACACACAACCATTCATCACCCAACGGCAAGACGCCTGGCCCCATGCGGGCCAGGCGTCTTGCCGTTGAAGGCCCCGACCGATAGGTGTCGGGGGCCTATTTCCTCAGTCATGTCGTAGGGCTACTTGCCTAACTTCTGCTTCAGCAGCATGGGGAGCTCGCTCGTCTCGTTGGCCACGGGCACACCCACGGCCTCGAAGGCAGCCACCTTGCCGGCGGCGGTGCCGCTGCCACCCGAGATGATGGCGCCGGCATGGCCCATCTGCTTGCCCGGAGGCGCCTGGCGACCAGAGATGAACACGGCCACGGGCTTGGTGACATGCGCCTTGATGAACTGTGCCGCGCGCTCCTCAGCATCACCGCCAATCTCGCCGATGAGGGCGATGGAGTCGGTATCGGGGTCGTCTTGGAACATCTGCAGCAGGTCTTCGAAGTAGAGGCCCACCACAGGGTCGCCACCCACGCCCACGGCCGTCGACTGTCCCAGTCCGGCCTGCGTGAGACTGGCCACCACCTCGTAGGTCAGCGTGCCGCTGCGGCTGATGACCCCCGTATGGCCTTTCTTGAAGATGTTGGTGGGCATGATGCCCACCATGCTCTCGTCGGGCGAGATCAGGCCCGGACAGTTGGGGCCTATGACCTGCACACCCTTGATGTGGGCATAGCGCTGGGCGGCCACGGCGTCGAGCGTGGGCACGCCCTCGGTGATGCACACCACGAGCCGGATGCCGCCGTCGATGGCCTCGAGCATGGCGTCCTTGGCAAAGGGTGCGGGCACAAAGATGATGGAGGTATTGGCACCGGTAGCCGCCACGGCATCCTTCACGGTGTTGAACACCGGTATGCCGTCAACCAGCTGTCCGCCCTTGCCGGGCGAGGTGCCACCCACCACGTTGGTACCATACGCTTTCATCTTGGCAGCATGAAAGCTGCCGTCACGTCCGGTAATTCCCTGGACAATCAGTTTTGTATCTTTGTTGATCAGAATACTCATAGCTTTTTTAATTCAAAATTCAAAATTCAAAATTCAAAATTCACAATTGATTATTTGGCATGGCATCTGGATAAACAGCCTATGATTGTGATTCATTGTTCGTACACAATTCCTAATTCAAAATTCACAATTGATTATTTGGCATGGCATCTAGATAAACAGCCTATGATTGTGATTCATTGCTCGTACACAATTCCTAATTCAAAAT
>CAZBQA010000037.1:0-2277 GCA_964493905.1 uncultured Prevotella sp. | reverse complement strand
CTAATTCAAAATTCACAATTGATTATTAGGCATGGCATCTGGAGATACTGCCTCATTTCCCGTACACAATTCCTTATTCCTGTGTTCACAACGAACCTACTAAAGTATCTTTGATAAATACTCTTTGAGCAGTAATTGTGAATTGTGAATTATGAATTGTGAATTAAACTCAGTTCCACGGCCTTATGCCCGGCATCGGACATGCTCGTGCCCACGGTGAAGTGGGTGCCTTGGAGCAGGGCGCGGCCCTCGGCCTCGTTGGTGCCGGTGAGACGGATGACGATGGGAATATCGGTATCGATGACCTTGAAGGCCTCGATGAGTCCGCGTGCCACGTCGTCGCAGCGGGTGATGCCGCCGAAGATGTTGATGAGCACGGTGTTGACATGCTTGTCGCTGAGCAGCAGCTTCATGGCCTCCACGATCTTCTCGGGGTTCGAGCTGCCGCCGATGTCGAGAAAGTTGGCCGGCTCGCCACCGTAGAGCTTGATCATGTCCATGGTGGCCATGGCCAGTCCGGCACCGTTGACCATGCACCCGATGCTTCCTCCGAGGTTCACATAGCTGAATCCCTTGTCCTTGGCCTCGCGCTCCTTGCGCTCCTCCTCGGTGGGCTCGAAGAGCTCGGCCACGTCGGGATGACGAAAGAGGGCGTTGTCGTCGAAGGTCATCTTGGCGTCGATGGCCTTGAGCGTGCCGTCGGTGAGCTTCACCAGCGGGTTGATCTCGGCCAGCGAGGCGTCTTTCTCGACAAACAGCCGGTAGAGGTTCTTCAGCAGTGGCACGGCCTGCTTCACCTGTGCCATGTCGTCGAAGAGTTTGAAGGCAGCCTCACGGGCCAGATAGTCGGTCATGCCCACCACGGGGTCGATGACGATCTTCTCGATTTTCTCAGGAGTCTCGCGCGCCACCTGCTCGATGTCCATGCCTCCTGCACGGCTGAGCATGAGCAGCGGGCACTTCGACCGGCGGTCCACCAGGATGCTCACATAGTATTCGGCGGCGATGTCCACGGCCTCGCCCACCAGTACGCGGTCGACGGTGAAGCCCTTGATGTCCATACCCAGGATAGCCTCGGCATGACTGCGGATCTCGCTCTCGCTGCCACCCACCTTCACGCCGCCGGCCTTGCCTCGTCCACCGGTGTGTACCTGTGCCTTCACCACAGCCTTGGTCACGCCCAACTGACGGTAGGCCTCAACAGCCTCGTCGGCTGTGCGACACACCATGCTGCGGTCTACCGGCACGCCATAACTTGCAAAAAAAGCCTTTGCCTGATATTCATGTACCTTCATAATAAATGTTTTGTTAAACGTTTCATCGTTAGTTAACTCCAATCGCAAAATTACAAAATATTTCGAAATGAAAAAAGAAAATAAAGAAAAAACACACACATTATTATAATTAATGTATGGTCATCCACCCCCTACCGCCCTTTATGCACCTATTATCCAAGGTCGCCGCCGCACGATTTCCACTGTTCGGCCGTGCAGCCCTTGGTCACCACACGCTGGATGTGGTGGCCGCTGCCGCTGATGCGATGGCCCGTGGGCAGCGACCGCAGACAGAAGCCCAGGATATGGTTGCGCGTGGAGAACTGTTCGGGATGGTCTACCATGCGGCTCCTCACCGAGATGTAGTGCCGCCCGAGCTCCATGGCATCGAGGTTCACCGTGTGTCCTTGTTGCAGATGGCGTTTCCAGACATCGCAGAAGGTCTGAAGCACCAACTTCACGTCGCCACGCGTGGCCGAGCAGGCATGCTCGATCTCGCGCTCCAGGTCGGCGAGCGTCACCTCGTTGCCACGCAGCGTGCGGGCATAATACTTACCATAGTTGCTACTGCTCTTGATGTTGCATTTTGTGAGATAATACTTAATAGCCATAATGTGATAAATGTGTTTTAAATGGTTTGAATACGGTGCAAAGATACAGCAAAAACACAACGACGCCAAGGCCGGATGCTATACCTCACACTATACTTCATGATATACCATGCCGTGGTTCGACTAGATGTAGGGTGTGACTCAAATCGAAACAGAGTGTGTTTCGACTCGAAATACACCCTAACTCTACTCGAAACACACCACGCCCTCATACCCACCACTGCCCCTCATAGACCCTTAGGCATAGCGACAGGCCTGCCGCGAGGCCTTGGCAAGCCCCATACCCTGGCGCGCCGGGCCACGGCCAACCGCGGCCAAACTACAAAATTGAAGATAAAATAATTCAAGTTTCGCAAGTTCAAAATGAGGTAAAATAGGGCAACAAAAATGAG
>CAZBQA010000036.1:0-30639 GCA_964493905.1 uncultured Prevotella sp. | reverse complement strand
GTTTCGTGGGGAGGCATACATCCCCCCCCCCGACCGTCGATACGTCAAGTATGACGACTGTCTCAACAAAAACGGAAAGAGGACTGGAACCGACTTGCGTCGCATCCAGTCCTCTTTCCGCAAAGGGGTAGATTTACTCGTTGTCCATAGGCGGACAGTCAACTTATTTTCGGTTTGCAGCAACCTGTTCCATGGTCATGCCATAAGCAGAAACACTTGCAAAAGCGAAAATTGTCACTGCAATGGTTGAAAGAATCATCATTGTTTTATTAAATATTAATCGTATAACGTTTACCGCCTCAGCGGTGTGAATGTTCTATCGGCTTATCTGAAGATGTTCCAAAGATACAAACTGTGCGTTGTGCAGGCAAACAATGCCAGTTAAACAGACTGATAAGCCGCAATTTCTTGATTCATATCAATTACAGGCACGACGCAGAGCGCAGGGTTGGCCAAGCAAAAAAGCCTTTAAAAAAAGCTCCTTTTCTCTTTGCTTTTCAATCGAATTGCACTATCTTTGTAACTTGTATGGAATGGAAGAAAAACATCAACAATATGCTGAAGGTAGCACTGTCCTTGCTGTTGGGCAGCGCCATTCTCTATTGGATGTACCGCGACTTCGACTTCAAGCGCGTCAGGGAGGTGCTCCTGCATGGCATGAACTGGAACTGGATGCTCCTTTCGTTCCCCTTCGGCATTCTGGCCCAGGCCTTCAGGGGCTGGCGATGGCGCCAGACACTTGAGCCCGTAGACGAACGCGTGCGTCGTTCGGTAGCTGTCAACTCCATCTTCGTGTCGTATGCCGTGAGTCTGTTAGTGCCACGCTTCGGCGAGTTTGCGCGCTGTGGTGTGCTGCGGCGGTGGGACCGCGTGTCGTTTCCCAAGGCCCTGGGAACGGTGGTCACCGAGCGTGCCATCGACTCGCTGCTCGTGCTCGTCATCATCGGGCTCACCCTGCTGGCCCAGTTCCGCGTGTTCGACACCTTCTTCCAGAAGACCGGTACACGCATCGACGAGCTGCTCGTGAGCTTCTCGTCTACCGGATGGCTGGTGACAGGCGTCTGCGCCGTGGCAGCCCTCATCCTGATCTACGTACTCCTGCGCAAGATGTCTATATATAATAAGGTGAAGGATGTCTTCCAGGGACTCTGGCAAGGGGTGATGTCGGTGAGGCGTGTCAGCAACATGCCGCTCTTCATCTTCTTCACCCTGGCCATCTGGGGGTGCTACTTCCTGCACTATTATCTGACGTTCTTTTGCTTCGAGGCCACCTCGGACCTGGGACTCGCCTGCGGCATCGTGACCTTCATCGTGGGGTCGATCGCCGTCATCGTGCCCACCCCCAACGGTGCCGGCCCATGGCATTTCGCCGTCAAGACCATGCTCATCCTCTATGGCGTGGCCACCAACGACGCCCTGTTCTTCGTGCTCATCGTCCACAGCGTGCAGACGCTGCTGGTGGTGCTGCTGGGCATCTATGGCTGGCTGGCCTTGTCGTTTACCCGCAAAATCACTGTTTAATCTTTAAATAGCAACACTATGAGTGAAATTCGTAATCTGAAACCTGCCGCTATCTGGCAGAACTTTGACGACCTGACACAAATCCCGCGTCCGTCAGGACATGTGGAGAAAGTACAGCAATTCCTGCTCGACTTCGCCAAGAAAGCAGGCGTCGAGGCCTTCCTCGACTCTGCCGGCAACGTGGTGATGCGCAAGCCCGCAACGCCGGGATACGAAAGCCGCAAGACGGTTATCCTGCAGTCGCACATGGACATGGTGCCCCAGAAGGCTCCCGAGAGCAACCACAACTTCGAGACCGACCCCATCGAGACACACATCAAAGACGGATGGGTATATGCCAACAACACCACCCTAGGCGCTGACAACGGCGTAGGCGTGGCAGCCATCATGGGTGTGATGGAGGCCAAAGACCTGAAGCACGGCCCCATCGAGGGCCTCATCACCCGCGATGAAGAGACGGGCATGTTCGGCGTCAACGAGATGGTGGCCGGCGACTTGCACGGCGACATCCTCATGAACCTCGACTCTGAGAGCTGGGGCAAGTTTGTCATCGGCTCGGCCGGAGGCATCGACGTCACCGCCACACTGGGCTTCCAGGAGGTGGAGAACGACCAGGAGACGGCTGTCAAGGTGACGCTCAAGGGGTTCCGCGGCGGACACTCGGGCCTCGAGATCCACGAGGGTCGTGCCAATGCCAACAAGGAGATGGTGCGCTTCGTGCGCAAGGCCATCGCCGAGCTCGGCGTGCGACTGGCGTCGTGGCACGGCGGCAACATGCGCAACGCCATACCCTTCAAGGCTGAGGTGGTGCTGGCTCTGGCCAAAGACCAGGTGGCAGCCCTCAAGCAGATGGCAGACGAACACCTGGCGCTGATCGCCGACGAGTTTAAGACCATCGAGAAGAACGCCGAGATGTTTGTCGAGGAGGTAGAGGCCCCTGCCACGGTTCTTCCGCTGGAGATACAAGACAACCTCGTGGATGCCATCTACGCCTGCCACAACGGCGTGGTGCGCATGATACCGGTATATCCCGACGTGGTAGAGACATCGTCTAACCTCGCCATCATCGACATCGAAGGGGGCAAGGCCGCCTTCAAGGTGCTGGCACGCTCGAGCCGGGAGGATATGAAAGAATATATCTGCACTCAACTCGAAAGCTGCTTCAACATGGCTGGCATGAAGGTGGAGTTTGCCGGCAGCTACAGTGGCTGGGACCCCAACCCCGACAGCGAGGTGCTGCGACTGCTGCAAAAGGTTTACAAAGATCAGCAGGGCAAAGACGCCGTGGTGCAGGTAGACCATGCCGGCTTGGAGTGCTCGATCATTCTTGGCAAGTATCCTCACCTCGACGTGGTGAGCTTCGGCCCCACCATCCGCAGCCCCCACACGGCTACCGAGCGTTTCGAGATTGCCACGGCAGAGCCGTTCTGGAAGCTGCTGGTGCAGGCCCTCGAAGAGATTCCCGTGAAGTAAGGCTACCGCTGGTATGCCCTTCACCCACACCCCATCCACACGTGGAGCCGCCTGCTGAAGCGGCTCCACGTTTTGTTTTCGCCGCTCAGCAGTCACCAGGCCTGCGCCCATGCGAAGCCCACCTGTCCTCGGGCAAGGGCAGCCTACGACCTCAGCCATAGCTCCCGCGGCTTGAGGCCCGGCCCATTGAGGCTCAATCCCACTCCCAGCAAGCCTCTGAAGCAAGCCCTTTCATGCGCCCAGGCAAGACTAAAAGGCATGAACCGCCGTCACTTTCAGGCAGAGACAGACTGTGATTCGAGTCGAAACAGACTGTGATTCGAGTCGAAACAGACTGTGATTCGAGTCGAAACAGAAAGTGATTCGAGTCGAACCAGACTGTACTTCGAGTCGAAACAGAAAACGTGCAGTGCCCAGCGACCCCGCGTAAGATGCCATGTGGTTGCCTGATTCCAATGTCATCGCCTTGCCTCCAAACCTGTTTTTTCGCACCAAACGGCCTACAAGCCACGCCGCCAACATACCGGCAAGCCATTAAAACAACACAACAACCCACCAACAAGGCGTCTGACCAGCCTACCACCCCACTCACTTACCCCTCCAACCGCCCTGACTGACACCAACCAGAAGCCTGAAATGTAAATAATTGAAGAGAAGTGTTAATAATGATTAACTATCTTTTAATTTTCCACTAGAAACTAAAACGTATGGAAATAATATATTACATTTGCAATGTTTTCCAATGGAACATAAATTGAACAGAACATCAAACAACAGAAAATATGGCAAATCAGATGAACCAAAACGAAAAGAACGTCAGTGCAGGCAAATGGAGCCGCGCACGCATCATCAGGCTGGTGCTCGGACTCGGAGCAACGGTCTTCGGCATCGTAGCCCACGAGAACATCCTCATCACATTAGGAATCTGGCTGTTGCTGCAGGGCTTGCTCAACATGAGTTGTTGCTGTGGCGGGTCGTGTGCGAGCAACGGACAGGGCGACGCCCCGCTCAGTCGACATGTCAAACGCTACGACCCCAAAGCGTAGAAGCCCAAGAGACAAGCCAAACACGTATCACCCATCATACCCCACAAGCCATGACCCATACATTCACCTCACCTCTGAAAAAGACAGTAACACTGCTGCTGGCCTTTGCCCTGCAACCCTGGAGTGGCGGCTGGCTCTCAGCCCAGCAGGCCCCGCACCTCACCATCGATGAGGCCGCAGACCGCGCAGCCAATAGCAGCACCCCCGTGCAGCTGGCCGAGCTCGACCGTCAGCTGGCCGCGGCCGACTACCGCCAGACCGACGCCGTGCTGCTGCCACAGCTGCAGCTGGGCTATCAGGCCGTGGTGACCAACAACCCGCTCAACGCCTTCGGATTCTTGCTGCAGCAGGAGGGCGTGACGCAGCAGGCGTTCGACCCTTCGCGCCTCAACAGTCCCGGCGCGGCCCACAACATCGGGACCACGGTAGAGGCCCGCGTGCCGCTGCTCAACCTCGACCTGCTCTACGCCCGCAAGGGTGCCCGCCTGCAGCAGGAGGTGCGCGGCCACCAGCTGGCCTACACGCGCCAGCACATCGCCTTCGCCACCCGCAAGGCCTACACCCAGCTGCAGTTTGCCTATGCGCTGCGCCACATCCTCAGCACCACGCTCGACGACGTGAAGCAAATCCACCGCTCGGTATCCAACTTCCGCGACCAGGGACTGGTGCAGCAGTCGGACGTGCTCAACGCCCAGGTGCAGGTCAACACCGTGGAGAGCGCACTGGCCAAGGCCCAGAGCAACATCGCCAACGCCTCCGAGGCACTGGCCATGCTCATGGGCCAGGGCACCGGCCAACAGACCATCTTCACGGTCGACTCACTGAGCCAGGTGCCCCCGATGCCCTCTGGCAGCGAGCTGCCGGCATCGCGCCCCGACCTCATGGCCATGAAGACAGCCATCACCGCCTCGAAGACCATGGAGAAGTCGGCCTTCATGGCCATGATGCCCAAGGTGAACGCCTTCGGCAGCTACCAGCTCAACGACACCCGCATGCTGGGGTTTGGACACGACTCATACATGGCCGGACTCTCGCTGTCGTGGAACATCTTCTCGGGCAACCGCAACACGGCCAAGCTCAAGGCCGCACGCATTGCCACGGCCAAGGTGCAGAAACAGCTCGACGAGCTTGTCGACAACAGCCGGCTGGAGATTGCCAAGGCGCGCCGCGACCTGAGCGACCGACAGACCGAGATCGACAAGCAGCAGGCCAGCGTGCAGCAGGCCACCGAAGCCCTGCGCATCACCAACAACCGCTACCATGAGGGACTGGCCAACACCACCGACGTGCTCACGGCGCAGGCTCAGCTCTCGCAGCAGCGCATGGCCCTGGCACAGGCTGTCATGGAATACAACATCACCACATACTATCTGAGACTGTTGACAACCGAGTAATAACACCACAAAACAAAGATACACAATGATGAAACTACAGCACATTACCATCGCAGCAGCCGTCATGGTGCTGGCCTCGTGCCAAAAGACCACACCCCAGGAGACCCAGCCCGCTGCCGTGAGCGTGAAGACCTATTACCCCACGACGACCCGGCAGGGTGAGATATTTGTCAGTGGCATGGTGTCGGCCAAGCAGACGGCCATGGTCAGCACCCGCCTCATGGGCACCATCGAGAAGATATATGTCAGACAGGGCGACGCCGTCAGACAGGGGCAGCTGCTCATGACCATCAACAGCGCTGACCTCAGGGCCAAGGAGGCACAGGCTGCCGCCATGATTGCCGAGGCGCAGGCCGCCGCCAACGATGCCCAGAAAGACTACCAGCGCTATGCCACGCTGCACAGCCAGAAGAGCGTGTCGGACAAGGAACTCGAGAACATGGCCCTGCGCAGCACCTCGGCCCGCGCCCGCCTGCAGATAGCCCGCCAAGGACTCAACGAGGTGCGTTCGATGCTGTCGTATGCCCAGGTGCGGGCACCCTTTGCCGGCATAGTGAGCCAGAAGATGGTCGACGAGGGCACCATCGCCAATCCCGGCATGCCACTGCTCATGGTGGAGCAGGCCGGCGAGCTCAACATCACGGCCGCGGTGCCCGAGCGCTATGTCAGCCAGGTGAAGCCCGGCGACAGGGTGACGGTGGAGGCCAAATCGATCGGTGCCCGCCTGCCGGGCGTGGTCAGCGAGCTCAGCCCCTCGGCCTCGATGACCGGCGGGCAGTATGCCATGAAGGTGGCGGTGAGCGGTGCCGACCGTGCCAGGCTGCGCGCCGGCATGTATGCCGGCATACGCATGGCCGGCAAGGCCGCGGGCACCGACAAGCCGCAGGTGTGGGCGCGCAAGTCGTCGCTGGTGACCAGAGACCAGCTCACGGGCGTGTATGTGGTGGGCAACGACAACCATGCCGTGCTCCACTGGGTGAGACTGGGCGAGGAGTCGGGCGACGAGGTGGCCGTGCGGTCGGGCCTGAAAGCCAGCGACCGCGTCATTGCCAACCCCTCGGCACGACTCTATAACGGACAGAAAATCATGATTAACGAATAAGCATACGATTATGGAACATGGAATATCCGGAAGACTGGCCAATGCCTTCATCCGCTCAAAGCTCAGCATCCTGCTGGTGATGGCCTTCCTCATCCTGGGCCTGTTCAGCATCTACTCCATCCCACGCGAGGAAGAGCCTCAGATCGAGGTTCCCATGGCCGACATCATGGTGGGCTATCCCGGTGCCTCTCCGCAGGAGGTGGAGTCGCAGCTGATAGAGCCCATGGAGAAGCTGCTGTCGAACATCAAGGGTGTGGAGCATATCTATGCCAACGCCATGAACGGCATGGGGATGATCACGGTGCAGTTTTACGTGGGCGAAGACTCCGAGCGCTCGCTGGTGAAACTCTACAACGAGATCATGAAGAACATGGACCGCATGCCACAGGGCGTGACCATGCCGCTGGTGAAGTCGCGGTCGATAGACGACGTGCCCATGCTGGCCTTCACGCTGTGGAGCGACAGCCAGGGGGCCTACACCCTGCGGCAGGTGTCGGAGGTAGTGGGCAACGAGATCAAGAAGATACCCGACGTGGCGCAGGTGAACATCATCGGCGGACAGAGCCGACAGGTGAAGGTGGTGCTCGACAAGGACAAGATGGCCGGGAGCCATGTGGACATGGGCACCGTGGCCAAGGCCATAGAGGCCAACAACGTGCAGATGGATGCGGGCCAGCTGGTCAGCGGCGACAAGGTGCAGACCGTGCAGACGGGCCGATTCTTTGCCGACAAGGACGAAGTGAAGAACCTCATCGTGGGCACCAACAACGGACAACCGGTATATCTCTACCAGATTGCTGACGTGGAGGACGGTGCCGTAGAGCCCAGCCAGTATGTGTCGTTCAGCCACGGCGCTGCCGACAAGGCACGCGCATCCCACCCCGACGACTATGCCGCGGTGACCATATCAGTGGCCAAGATCAGGGGTGCCGATGCCATGGCACTCTCCAAGACCATCATCGACAAGGTGGAGACCCTGAAGAAGAATGTCGTCACCAACGATATCCACGTCGAGGTGACCCGCAACTACGGTGAGACGGCCTCGCATAAGGTGTCGGAGCTGCTGTTGCACCTGCTCATCGCCATCGTGGCCGTCACCCTGTTCGTGATGCTGGCCATGGGTTGGCGTGGCGGCCTGGTGGTGTTCCTGTCGGTGCCCATCACCTTTGCCCTGACGCTCTTTGCCTACTATTTCCTGGGCTACACGCTCAACCGCATCACGCTGTTTGCACTGGTGTTTGTCACGGGTATCGTGGTCGACGACTCCATCGTCATCGCCGAGAACATGCACCGCCACTTCAAGGCGCGCCAGCTGCCGCCCCTGCAGGCCGCCATCTACTCGATCAACGAAGTGGGCAACCCCACCATCCTGGCCACGCTGACCGTCATCGCTGCCGTGCTGCCCATGGCCTTCGTGTCGGGCATGATGGGCCCGTACATGAGTCCGATGCCCATCGGCGCCGCCATCGCCATGACCTTCTCGCTGCTCGTGGCCCTGACCATCACGCCCTATTTCGGCTACCAGTTCCTGCGCTTCAAAGAGAGGCACAGCCAGGAGCAGGACGTGGCTGCACAGGAGACCAAGGAAGCCACCGCCCTGCACCGCATCTATGCACGCCTGATGACACCGTTCCTCGAGCATCGGGGGCGCCGCTGGGCGTTCATGCTCACGCTCACGGTGGTGCTGCTGGCCTCGTTTGTGCTGTTCTTCACCAAGTCGGTGCCAGTGAAGATGCTGCCGTTCGACAACAAGAATGAGTTTCAGGTGGTCATCGACATGCCCGAGGGCACCACGCTCGAGCGCACGGCCGCCGTGGCCAAGGAGCTGGGCATCTATGTGGGTGCCAACCCGCTGGTGAAGAGCTACCAGACCTACGTGGGCACGTCGGCCCCCATCAGCTTCAACGGACTGATACGCCACTACGACTACCGTAGGGACGACAACGTGGCCGACCTTCAGGTGAACCTCGTCGACAAAGGTGAGCGCAGCCTGCAGAGCCACGACATTGCCAAGGACATACGGCCCGCACTGCAAGCCATCGGCCGCAGGCACGGGGCCAACGTCAAGGTGGTGGAGGTGCCGCCCGGGCCACCGGTGATGTCTACCGTGGTGGCCGAGATCTACGGACCCGACTACCAGGTGCAGCAACAGGTGGGCAGACAGGTGATGCAGATGCTCGGCAACACCGCCGACGTGGTGGATGTGGACTGGAGCATGGAGGCCGACCAGTCGGAACAGCGGTTTGCCGTCGACAAAGACAAGGCCATGAAGCTGGGCATACCCGAGGCTCAGGTGGTGCAGAACATCAGAGGTGCCCTGTCGGGCATGCCGGTGGGCATCATGCACCTTCCTGCGAGCGTCAGCCCCGTAGGCATCGTGCTGCAACTGCCTGAGAGCGAGCGCACCAGCACCGACGACCTCATGGCCCTCAAGGTGGTCAACCCCCAGGGCATGGCCGTGCCCGTGGGCGACCTGGTGAACGTGTCGACCACGGTGAGAGACAAGAGCATCTCGCGCAAAGACCAGCGCCGGGTGGTCTATGTGACAGCCGACATGGCCGGCAGCCTTGAGAGTCCGATCTACGCCATGTCCGACCTCTCCAACCGGCTGTCGCAGGTGAAGATGCCCGAGGGCTACACCCTGCACGAGAGTTACACGCCGCAGCTGGGTGCCGACGATGAGGTGACACTGAAATGGGACGGTGAATGGCAGATCACGCTCGAGGTGTTCCGCGACCTGGGCATCGCCTTCCTCTTCGTGCTCATCATCATCTACATCCTCATCGTGGCCTGGTTCCAGAACTTCGTCACGCCGCTGGTGCAACTCTCGGTCATCCCGCTGTCGCTCATCGGCATCGTGCTCGGCCACTGGGTCATGGGGGCCTACTTCAGCGCGCCTTCCATGATCGGGTTTATCGCACTGGCCGGCATCATGGTGCGCAACTCCATCCTGCTCATCGACTTCATCGACCTTCGCCTCAAGGAAGGCGTGCCGCTCAAGCAGGCCATCATTGAGTCGGGAGCCGTGCGCACTACGCCCATCCTGCTCACCGCAGGCGGTGTGGTCATTGGAGCCATGGTCATTCTCTTCGACCCCATCTTCCAGGGACTGGCCATCTCGCTCATCGGCGGTACCGTCACCTCGACGTTCCTGACGCTCATCGTGGTGCCGCTGCTCTATTACAAACAATTGAAGAAAAACGTGAAATAGTATAACGATGAAATTAACTGTCATCCTCAGCATCAGGGAAAGCCACGACGAGGTGGCCGCCCTGCTCGACAAGGCCGGTGTGCGCCGGTTCAGCACGGTCAGCATCAGGGGCTTCAAGAAGAACAAGCACGCCAACCTGCCCAATTGGTTTGGTGAGAATGCACCCAACGTGAAGACCAACTCCATCATGTTCTTCTGTTTCACCACTGACGAGGAGGCCTCGCGCCTCATCGCCACGGTGGACCAGCACAATCTCGACACGGGTCAGGCCTTTCCCCTCCATGCGTTTGTCATGGATGTGGACCAACACTCCCAACTGCTGTAAGGGCTATATTTTTTAGTCGCATCGCATAATAAAACACTGGGGCCACTCGTTAAAAGTTAATGATTATGACAGACAAGATACAGACACTTTGCAAGATACGGGAACTGAACAAGGCGGTCACCGCCTTTGAGACCCGTTTTGAAGAGGCTTTTCATGTAGGTCTCAATGAAGGCATGCTGCTGTGTACGCTCTCCAACCTGGGCCAGCTCTCCTCTGGAGAGATTGCCGACCACTTGGGGCTGCGCACCTCCAACACGTCGAAGGTTATCCGTTCGGTGGAGCTGAAGGGACTGGTGAAGCGTGTGGTGGGAAAAGAAGACAAACGCCAGATGTATTTCTCGCTTACGCCCGAAGGCGTGGAGGCACTGAAGCGCATCAAGTGCGACGAGGTAGAAGTGCCCGACATCTTGCAGCAAATGCTGGTCCACGTGCCCGATACGGCAGTACCCTTCCTGAACGCCGAAGGGCAGCCATAGGTTTAAGAACAGGCAGGAGGCACGACACGCTTGTCTCCCGATACTTATAAAATGATTCATGCGGCACGACCACAGTGGTCTGCCGCATGAATCATTTTTTTTATTAAACCGCTGTGCCCCGCCCGCGACGGTATGACATTAGGGCAGTGACCCTCGTGCCCCGACCGCCGCACGCGGACTTGGCACTATTTGTCGGTGGCGTACTTCTCGCGGATATGCTCCTCATATTCGGCCAGCTCGCGCTCGCCGATATGGGCCAGCCCATAGTGCTCGTCGTGCTGGCTGAGGTCGAGACCCACCCTTTCGCTGGCAATCGACACACGCATGGGCAGCAGCCTGTCGATGAGCCAATAGCCAAGCCAGCTCATGCCAAAGGTATAGACAATGACGATGGCCACGGCCAGCAGATGGTAGAGGAACACCACCACACCCTGCCAAGTGCCTGAGATGAGACCCTCCTGAATGAAGATACCTGTCATCACGGTACCGAAGATACCGCCCGTGCCGTGGGTGGGGAAGACGTCGAGGGCATCGTCGATGCGCGACTGGGAACGCCAGTAGACAGCAATGTTGCAAATAATGGTGATGACGAAGGAGATGAAGATGGTCTGGCCCACGGTGACATAGCCTGCCGACGGCGTGCAGGCCACCAGGCCCACCACGCAGCCCACGGCGGCTCCCATGGCCGAGGGCTTGCGGCCGCGCAGACAGTCGAAGAAGATCCAGGTCATCATGGCCGTGGCCGATGCCGTGGTGGTGTTGAGAAAAGCCTTCACGGCCACACCATCGGCATGCAGCGAACTGCCGGCATTGAACCCAAACCAGCCCAGCCAGAGCATGGCGGCACCCAGCAGCACGAAGGGGATGTTGGCCGGTTCGGCATTCTTGGTGGCCGAAGTGCGACGACCCAGGAAGAGGGCACCGGCCAAGGCAGCCACACCCGAGGAGGCATGTACCACGATACCACCGGCAAAGTCGACAACGCCCCATTTCAGAAACAAACCGTCAGGATGCCACGTCATGTGGGCCAACGGACAATAGATCACAACGAAGAACCACATCATGAAGAACATATAGGCCGAGAAACGCACACGCTCGGCAAACGACCCGGTGATGAGTGACGGTGTGATGATGGCAAACTTCATCTGGAACAGGGCAAAGAGCGCCAGGGGGATGGTGGCACCACCCACCAGCTTGCCCGTAGCAGTGACAAACGGGTCGGCACCCACATTCTGGAACATCAGAAAGGTAGTGGGGTCGCCAATGACACCCCCGATGTCTTCACCAAAGCAAAGGCTGAAGCCAAAGACTACCCACAACACCGTGATGACACCCATGGCGATGAAACTTTGTAGCATTGTCGAGATGACATTCTTGGCTCCCACCATGCCTCCGTAAAAAAAAGACAGACCGGGGGTCATCATCAACACGAAGATCGTGGCGGTAATCATCCATGCCACATCGGCACCACTGATCTTAGAAAAGTCACACTCAAAAGACGGCTCCTTGGCAAAAAGACCGGCAATGGCGATCAATACCATCGCGGCCATGAGGAACGCCCAACGCTTTTTTAATTTCATAAAAATAATCCTGTAAGTTTTAATTATAATACCTGAATGATAGTTTTGCACCGCGAAATTAATCATTTTATCTTTAAATACAAACAAAACTTATCAAAAAGTTATATCTTACGCCATAGATTTAACACATTATCAAAACTACCTCATCAAAACTTACACTTTGAAAGCAACATGGCCACGTTGGACTACAACTTTCCAACAAATTGCCCAACAAACCAGCCCACCAACCCCACCAACAAACCAGTGTACCGACAAACTAACCCACCAACTCACTTCTCGAAATGCTGGTAGTCTTTTACCGTCCGCCATGCCCCACCCCACTTGAAGCCATGCTGCATGAAGAGCCGGTAGGCCAGGTCGTTGCGGTCGATTTTGCAGGGAAAGTCGGCCGTGCGGTCGCAATATTTCATGGCATTCGACGGCTGCACCGTCACCTTGCCACTGCGCGAGCGTCGCCAGCAGGGGTTGTAGAGTGGATTGATGTCGATGGCTTTGCCCTGCGCATGGGCCGAGAGGCGTGTCTGCCCCTTGATCTGCCTGTAACAGAAACTGCTGGTATTGTTGGCACGCATCGAGCGCTCGTCGTCGGCATCGAAGTCGTCGATGAGGCGCACGCTCTGCAAAGGATAGCGGTGGCGGTAGAGCTCGCGGAAGATGGCCACGAGGTCGTCGGCAATGTCACGATGACACACCAGCTCGCCCAGACGGGTATTACCGTCGAGGTCGTAATGCAACAGCCTGACATGGCGCAGGCTGGCCCGCGGCACCCGGCAGCCTGCGGGATACGACCTGCCCTGCATACGGCCAAACACCGCATTGGAGAGCGGCTCGGATGCGAAACAACGGCTCTCGCCATACTGAGCCACGGCCTCGGCGGTGACAATGGTGCCTGCCGTCCACGACTTGAAGGCCTGCAGAGTGAGGGGGGAGTGCTGTCCGGAGACAGACAAGAGACTGGCCCAGAGGGCCGTCAGTATAAGTATAGTTCTCATTTCAACCGCAAATTTATAAATTTTTCAAAAAGTTTTCGTATCTTTGCAACGATTTATAGGATTTATTGACAGAGTTATAAAAAATGAGAATAAAACAGATTGCAGGAACTCTCTTGCTCCTGCTCGTGTCTCTCCAGTTGTCACGCGGACAATTTCTGAACAACAGGCCACAACAGACCACGACATCGCTCAACCAGGCCGGCGACTCGCTGACCATTAACAAACAGTTGCAAGAGTTGGGTGAACGGCTGCTGAAGAACAAGCAGGGAAGCATTGTGACCATCGAGCCTTCCACCGGCAAGATACTGGCCTTGGTGAATGTGAACCGCATAGACGACGGCGTGAACCGAGCCATCGCCATGGACTATTCGCCCGGTTCCACCTTCAAGGTGGCGCAGGCCATCACTATGCTCTCAGAAAAAGCACTGGTGCCCGAGAAGACCTACCCCTGCCGCAAGGGGTTCTGGTACGACAAGATACACATAGGCTGTCATCCCCACAAGGCTCCGCTGGCCCTCGAACAGGCCATCGCGCAGTCGTGCAACTCGTATTTCTGCAAGGCCTTCCAGGAGTTTATCGACAACCACAAGCTCTATCCCACCCGCCACCGCACCATCCAGCGCTGGCACGACTATATGAGCAGCATGGGGCTTGGCCAGTCCCTGGGTGTCGACATCCCCGGTGAGGCCGGGGGCGTGCTGCCCGACTCGGCCTCGCTACGCAGCCACTTCAAAGGCAACTGGAACGGCACCTCGATCATGTGGGTGGGTATGGGCCAGGGCGAGGTGACCACCACGCCCCTGCAGCTCTGCAACCTCGCCGCCGTGATTGCCAACCGCGGCTACTACATCACGCCGCACATCCATGCCGGCACGCCCCACAACCCATTGGATGCCAAATACACCACACGCCATAAGAGCCTGGGCACACCCGAGGCCTACGACATTGTGATACGCGGCATGCACGCTGCCGTGGTCAACGGCACATGCGCCAGCATCAACACCAAAGACTATAAGATTTGCGGAAAGACGGGTACCGCAGAGAATCACGGCAAAGACCACTCGATCTTCATGGGTTTTGCACCAATGGAAAAACCACGTATCGCCGTGAGTGTCTATATCGAGAATGGTGGTTTTGGCGCCGACCTGGCTGCACCCATCGCCTCGCTGCTCATCGAGCAGTATATCAACGGCAAACTCTCCAAGACCTCTGCCCTCCATGCCAGCCGCTGGTCGAGCAAGACGGTGAAGGTGACACCAGTGGAGAAAGCGGTCAGCTTTGACGACTTGTAAAAGCTGGGCGCCTTGCCATACGGGCATAGAAAAAGCCCGCTATCCGTAGCGGGCTTCCTGTTAACAGTTGGGATACCAGGACTCGAACCTGGAATGACAGGACCAGAATCTGTAGTGTTACCATTACACCATATCCCAATGTCCTTGGCAATTCATTTCTGTATTGCGAGTGCAAAGGTAATGCTTTTTCCTGAATGCCCAAAACTTTGGGGCATTTTTTTCATTCTTCCTGCATTTTTTTGTTCCCAGCCCGAAGAACCAATGACCGCAGTATTGCCTCACCCCACTATCGGGGGGCTACTCTATAATATATAATAAGGTGATGGGTATGCACTGCTTCAACCCACGCTGCACAGGCTTGCCCATGACCCTCACCATGGCCACAACTGCCGCCGGCACCTGCCCTGACGCAAGCCAGGGGCACGCAGTTACTAAAAAACATCAAATAAAAGAATAAAAAAGTTGCGGTATCAATTAAAAAAGGTAACTTTGTAATCAATTCATCCATAAGGATTTTAACACATTATATCCAATAATCAATTATTAATGACTGAAATCAAGACGCTCGTAAAGACGATCACAGAAGGAATTCAAGACAAGAAAGGTAAGGACATTGTCATCGCAGACCTGAGTCACATCGATGGTGCCATCGCAAAATATTTTATCATCTGCCAGGGCAGCTCCCCTTCGCAGGTGGAGGCCATCGCCGAATCGGTAGGAGACAAATGCCGGGTGGAACATCGGGAAAAGCCAGTAGGCGTGAACGGATTGGGCAACAACCAATGGGTGGCCATCGACTTCGTGGACGTCATGGTACACATTTTCCTGCCTGAGCCGCGTGCATTCTATAATCTGGAAGACCTGTGGGAAGATGCCAAATTAACTAAAATTGAGAACCTCGACTAATTCTTTGGCACACCGTTTGATAGTCAGGACTCAATAACAGACATTCAATCGATTATGGACAATAACAGACAATTCCAAGACAACGACAACCAACCGAAGATGCCCAAGTTCAATATGAACTGGATTTACATCATCGTAGCCGTGGTGCTGGCCGTGCTGCTCTTCTCGGGAGGTGGCGAGTCGATCGCCAAAGGTTCGGGTGCAAGCCAGGAGGTGACCTATACCGAATTTAAGAGCTATGTAGAGAAAGGCTATGCCCAGCGCGTGGTGGTCAACACCAACGATAAGAGCATACGCATGTATGTGAAACCCAAGAATGTTGCCAACGTTTTTAAGAAAACGGCCCAGCAGGCAGGCAGCAACCCCTATGTCGTTGCGCAATATGGCTCTGTTGACGAGTTGGAGAAATACCTCGATGCCCAGCAGAAGCAGAAGAAGCTGACGGGCTTCAGCTACGACAACGCCAAGAGCACGGATATATGGACCATACTGATCAACCTTCTGCCACTGTTCTTCATCGTCTTCCTGTTCTGGATCCTTGGCCGACGCATGGGCGGCGGAGCCGGTGGCGGTGGCGTGTTCAGCGTGGGCAAGAGCAAGGCCCGCCTCTTTGAGAAGGGCAACGAGCTCGGCATCACCTTCAAGGACGTGGCCGGACAGGAAGGCGCCAAGCAGGAGGTGCAGGAGATTGTGGAATTTCTGAAAAACCCCACCAAGTTTACCGACCTGGGCGGCAAGATTCCCAAGGGAGCCCTGCTCATCGGTCCCCCGGGAACGGGTAAGACCCTTCTGGCCAAGGCTGTGGCTGGCGAGGCCGGTGTGCCGTTCTTCTCGATGTCGGGTTCCGACTTCGTGGAGATGTTCGTGGGCGTGGGCGCCAGCCGTGTGCGCGACGTCTTTGCCCAAGCCAAGCAGAAAGCACCGTGTATCATCTTCATCGATGAGATCGATGCCGTGGGCCGCGCACGCTCCAAAAACCCGTCGATGGGCGGTAACGACGAGCGTGAGAACACCCTCAACGCCCTGCTCACAGAGATGGACGGATTCGGTACCAACTCGGGTGTCATCGTGCTGGCCGCCACCAACCGTGTGGATATGCTCGACAAGGCCTTGCTGCGTGCCGGACGCTTCGACCGACAGATCCATGTCGACCTCCCCGACCTTGCCGAGCGCAAGGCGATCTTCAATGTTCACCTCAAGCCCCTGAAGACCGACAGCAGCCTCGACATCGACTACCTGGCTCGCCAGACCCCGGGATTCTCGGGTGCCGACATTGCCAACGTATGCAACGAGGCGGCGCTCATCGCCGCCCGCCACGACAAGACCGACGTGACCAAGCAGGACTTCCTCGATGCCGTTGACCGTATCATCGGCGGACTGGAGAAGAAGACCAAGGTGATGACGGCCGAAGAGAAGCGCACCATCGCCATCCACGAGGCCGGGCACGCCACCATCAGCTGGTTCTGCAAACATGCCAACCCGCTGGTGAAGGTCACCATCGTGCCCCGCGGACAGGCACTCGGCGCGGCCTGGTACCTGCCCGAGGAGCGTGTCATCACCACCAAGGAGGAGATGCTCGACGAGATGTGTGCCATCCTCGGCGGTCGTGCAGCCGAAGAGCTCTTTGTGGGCCGTATCTCCACCGGCGCCATGAACGATCTGGAGCGCGCCACCAAGAGTGCCTATGGCATGGTGGCATACGCAGGCATGAGCGACCAACTGCCCAACATCTGCTATTACAACAACCAGGAGTATCAGTTCCAGCGCCCCTACAGCGAGACCACGGCCAAGGTCATGGACGATGAGGTGCTGAAGATCATCAACGATGAGTATGCCCGCGCCAAGGCCATCCTCGACGAGCACCGCGACGGCCATCGTCAGCTCGCCGAGCTGCTCTTTGCCAAGGAGGTGATCTATGCCGAGGACGTGGAGCAGATCTTTGGCAAGCGACCCTGGGTGAGCCGCAGCGAGGAACTTCTTGAAGAGAACAAGGCTCTGGCCGAAGAAAGTGAGAAGAAAGAAGAGCCCAAACTGGAAGACATGCCCGACATCGTAAAGCAGGCACAGGCCGAGCACGAGGCGGCGCAAGAGAATAAAGAGTAAGCTATGACTGACAAACAACGAAACCTAGTCGTCAGGTTCATTACGGGTGTATTGTTCGTGGCCATCATGGTGGTAGGACTGACCAACCCCATGGCAATGGTGGCCCTCTTCGCCCTCATCACCGCACTCACCCTCTGGGAGTATGGTGGGCTAGTCAACGACAATGCCGAGAATGTGCAAGTCAACCGGCTCATCACCACGGTGGCCGGGGTGTATCTGTTTCTGGCCGTGGCTGCATGGCGCACAGGCACCGTGGGCAACTTCATCGTCATGGTGCCCTATGTACTCTCCATCATCTATCTGCTGGTGAGCGAACTCTACACCGGTAATAAGAATGCCGTCAACGACTGGGCCTACACCATGTTCGGGCAGGTGTATATCGCCATGTCGTTCTCACTCATCAACATCCTGGCCTTCGAGATGGCTCCCGACGGCAGCGGCATGCGTTACGACATGCTGCTCCCGCTGAGCATCTTTATCTTCCTCTGGCTCAACGATACCGGTGCCTACTGCTCGGGCTCGCTCTTTGGCAAGCACAAGCTCTTTCCGCGTATCTCCCCCGCAAAATCGTGGGAGGGGAGCATCGGCGGAGGCATTCTGGTGATGATTGTGGCCGGCGCCATCGGCTACTGGGCCAACAGTGGGGCAGAGGCCCACACCCTCAACATCTTGCAATGGGTGGGACTCGGACTCGTGGTGGTGCTGTTCGGCACCTGGGGCGATCTGGTGGAAAGCCTCTTCAAGCGCACCCTGGGCATCAAGGACAGCGGCAACATCCTGCCCGGGCACGGCGGCATGATGGACCGCTTCGACTCGTCGCTCATGGCCATACCGGCCGCCGTGGTCTACCTCTATACCCTGACGATGTTCTGACCAAGCACCAACCGCATCATCATACAAAACGGACCGGCCCTGAATGGGTGCCGGTCCGTTTTGTATTATCCTATTTTTTCCAATGATGCCACTATCTTGCCTTTGTTTTCATTTTGCGTGCTTGCCGATGGTGAGTTATCAACCAAAACAACTATATTTGCAAGAAGATAATCTATGTTTCAAGCCTATTAATAATTTCTTATTTCATTTATGAAGAGACTCTTAACGACATTATTCGTCACCATGGCCTTGCTCTGCGCCCATGCCAGTGGCCCCGTGACGCAATGGGGACAGCTGCAGGTCAAGGGCAACCAGCTCTGCGACCGGCAGGGCAATGCCGTCGTGCTGCGCGGCGTGAGCTTCGGATGGCACAACATCTGGCCACGATTCTACAACAAGAAAGCCGTCAGCACGCTCAAGAACGACTGGCATGCCACGGTGGTACGGGCCGCCATGGGCACACAGATTGAAGACAACTACCTGGAGAACCCGCAGTTTGCCCTCAAGTGCATCGAGACGGTCATCCAGGCGGCCATCAAGGAGGACATCTATGTCATCGTCGACTGGCACTCCCACCACATGCTCACTGCCGAGGCCAAGAAGTTCTTTGACTATATATCCAAGAAATACGGCAAATATCCGAACGTCATCTACGAACTCTACAACGAGCCTGTGGACGACAGCTGGGAGAGTCTGAAAGACTATGCCGTGCAGGTGATGGATGTCATCCGCAAGAACGCCCCCGACAACATCATCCTCATGGGCTGCCCCCACTGGGACCAGGACATCCACCTTGTGGCTGAGTCGCCCATACAGGGCTACAGCAACCTGATGTACACCGTCCACTTCTATGCGGCCACCCACGGCGACTACCTGCGTGAGCGCATGGCCGACGCGGTGAAGAAAGGCATCCCGGTCTTCGTCTCAGAGAGCGGTGCCACTGAGGCATCGGGCAACGGCAAGATCGATGAGGAGTCGGAGCAGAAGTGGGTCGACCTCATGGAAGAGCTGAAGGTCAGTTGGGTGTGCTGGTCGGTCAGCGACAAGGACGAGAGCTGCTCCATGCTCCTGCCCCGCGCCAAGGCCACCGGCCCCTGGCCCGATGATGTCATCAAGAAATACGGCATGATCGTGAAAAACCTGCTGTTGCGGTACACCCCGTAAAATTCACTACCGTTAATTATATAGAAGTCCCGTTGTTGCTCTGGAGCAGCTGCACCATGATGCGGGCGGCGGTATCGGGAGCCACCTGACTGCCCAGACGGTCGCGCACCAGGTTGTACTCGGCCATCATGCGGCCGCGGTCGCTGGCCCCGGGCATGATCTTGTCCAGTTCGCCCTTGATGGCGGCCACGCTGAAGCGGTCGGCCAGCAACTCCTGCACCACCTCGCGGTCGGCGATGAGGTTGACCAGACTGATGTATCTGCACCGAATGATATGGTTGAAGGCGAAACGGATGAGATGGGGTACAGGTGTCTTGTAGCACACCACCTGTGGCACGCCGAAGAGGGCCGTCTCAAGCGTTGCCGTGCCGCTGGTGACCAGGGCCGCCGTGGCATGAGAGAGCAAAGAATAGGTGTCGTTGTCGACCTTGGACACATCGTCATGGCCTAAGAATTGTTGATAATATTCATCATCAATTGCCGGTGCACCGGCCACCACCATCTGGTAGCCTGACTCCTTGCCGCAGTAGTGTCGCGCGGCCTGAATCATGGCTGGCAGGTTGTCTTTGATCTCCTGCTTGCGGCTTCCTGCCAATAGGGCGACGATGCGCTTGCCGGGGTCGAGGCCCTGACGCTGGCAGAAGGCCTCGAAGGTCTCGTGGTAATCGGCCATGAAGGTGTCTACCTCCTCAGCCGTGGGATTGCCCACATAATGGATCTTGTAGTGGTGCTTATCTTCAAAGAACGGCACCTCGAAGGGCAGGATGGAGAACAGTTGGCTGATGTCGCGCCGGATGGCCTTGATGCGCCACTCCTTCCATGCCCAGATCTTGGGCGAGATATAATAATAGACGGGAATGCTCGTGTGGGCGCGGAGGAACTTGGCAATGTCGAGGTTGAAGCCCGGATAGTCGACCAGGATCACCACGTCGGGTTGCCACTCCACGATGTCGCGCTTGCACAGGGCCATATTGCGGAAGATGGTGCGCAGGTGGAGCAACACCGGCACGAAGCCCATGTAGGCCAGTTCGCGGTAGTGCTTCACACGTGTGCCGCCCACAGCCTCCATGAGGTCGCCGCCGAAGAAGCGGAACTCAGCCTGCGTGTCTTCGCGCTTGAGGCTCTGCATCAGCCGGCTGGCATGGAGGTCGCCCGAGGCCTCGCCTACGATCAGGTAATATCTCATTGGAAATGGTTATTTGGAAGTGGAAAGAAGCGATGCCCCACTGCGGGGCGTCGGCAAAAGACGCAAGCCGACAGCAGGCTCCTGTGGGAGGAGAGGTTCAGTCGGCGGCATCCACCTGCAACTCGCCGGCCTCAAGCTGTCGGTTCAATGTCTCCATATAGTCATAGTGGGTCACATCGATGTTGGTGGGCGTGACGGCCACATAGCCCTGTTCGAGCGCCCACTGGTCGGTGCCCTCTACGCCCGGTTCGTCGTTGGCATAGGCCCCCACCACCCAGTAGTAGTCGTAGCCGCGTGGGTGGTGCTCCTTCACAATCTCGTTGACCCACCGGCCCTTGGTCATGCGGCAAGCCTTGATGCCCTTGAACGACTGCGCCGCCGGGAAGTTGACATTCAGGCAGATGCCCTTGGGCAAGCCCTCGGCCAACACCTTCTCGATAATCTTGCGGATATAGGGCCGTAGGGGCTGCAGGTTGGCATCCTCCTCGTAATAGCAACTCGAGAAAGCCACCGAGGGGATGTCTTTCATACATCCCTCACGCACCACGCCCATCGTCCCGCTGTAATGATTATTCACACTCGAATTATCCCCGTGGTTGATGCCGCTGAGGATGAGGGCGGGGCGCCGACCGTCACAGAGCTGGTCGAGCGCAATCTTCACACAGTCGACCGGCGTGCCGCTGCACGACCACACTTCGGCATCACCGATGTTGCGGCGATGCTTGAGGCGAAGGAAGTCGGCGGCCGAAAAGGCACAGGCGTAACCCGAACGTGCACTCTCGGGGGCACACACCAGCACGTCGCCCACCGAACAGGCTATATCGGCAAGCAACCGTATGCCGGGAGAATGGTATCCGTCGTCGTTGGAAATCAATATCAAGGGTAGTTTCTTTTCCATCTTTTGCACATTTAATATTGTTGCAAAAGTACATAAAAAACCTTTAATTATCGTCTATCTCCCACAAAATATGTATCTTTGCAATCAAACTTGCGTGCGCCCGGCCCTTTCCCGAGCCCGCAAAAAGAACGATAACCAATGGCAAAAATCATTGCTTTAGCTAATCAGAAAGGTGGTGTAGGCAAGACCACGACCACCATCAACCTGGCAGCATCGCTGGCCACGCTTGAGAAGTCGGTACTCGTTGTCGATGCCGACCCTCAGGCCAACGCCTCCAGCGGTCTGGGCGTAGACATCAGCAAGATCGACTGCTCGATTTACGAGTGCATCATCAACCATGCCGATGTGCGCGACGCCGTCTACACCACCGACATCGACGGGCTGGACATCATCCCCAGCCACATCGACCTGGTGGGTGCCGAGATAGAGATGCTGCACCTGGAAAACCGCGAGAAGGTCATCAAGAAGATCCTGGAGCCGTTGCGCAATGAGTACGACTATATCTTCATCGACTGTTCGCCGTCGCTCGGTCTCATCACCGTCAACTCGCTCACGGCGGCCGACAGCGTCATCATACCCGTGCAGTGCGAATACTTCGCACTCGAAGGAATCAGCAAGTTGCTCAACACCATCAAGATTATCAAGAGCAAGCTCAACCCCCAACTGGAGATCGAGGGATTCCTGCTGACGATGTACGACTCGCGCCTGCGACTGGCCAACCAGATATACGATGAGGTGAAACGCCACTTCCAGGAGTTGGTCTTCAAGACCGTCATCCAGCGAAACGTCAAACTCTCAGAGAGCCCCAGCCATGGTCTGCCGGTTATCCTCTACGATGCCGACTCTACCGGTGCCAAGAACCATCTGGCCCTGGCCAAAGAGATTATCAACAAGAACCAGTGAGTTGGTGGGTTGGTTTGTTGGTAGGCTGGCTGGCCAATGCATCAGCCGCTAAGAGCAACTCCCATCATGCTGACAGAAGACCAGAACATGGTTTGGCTATGTTTTAGACCAACCCACCAACAAACCAGCCCACCAACCCACCAACCCACCAACAAAATGGCAGTAAAAAAGAAATTCAACCATAACGGAAAGACCAATGCACTGGGCCGAGGTCTCGATGCACTGATCTCGACCGACAACATCAGCACATCAGGCAGCAGCACCATCAGCGAGGTGCCCCTCGACGAGATTGAGCCCAACGCCGACCAACCGCGCAGCCTCTTCAACGAGGAGGCCCTGCAAGAGCTGGCCCACAGCATCCGCGAGATTGGCATTATCCAGCCCATCACCCTCCGACAGATTGCCGAGAACCGCTTTCAGATCATTGCCGGCGAGCGTCGCTGGAGGGCATCTCAGATGGCAGGCCTGGCCAGCATACCGGCCTACATCCGCACCATCAACGACGAGAACGTCATGGAGATGGCGCTGGTGGAGAACATCCAGCGCGAGGACCTGAACCCCGTGGAAATAGCCCTGGCCTACGAGCACCTGCTCGAGCATTCGGGCATGACACAGGAGAAGGTGTCGGAGCGCGTGGGCAAGAGCCGCACGGCCATCACCAACTACCTGCGACTGCTACGCCTGCCTGCCCAGGTGCAGATGGCCCTGCAGAAGAAAGAAATCGACATGGGGCACGCCCGTGCCCTGCTGGCCGTCGACAGTCCGGCCCTGCAGCTCAAGGTGTTCAAAGAGATTCTCAAGAACGGATGGTCGGTGCGCAAGGTGGAAGAGATGGTGCAGCACCTCAAGAGCGGTGAGGACATCGAGAGCGGCAAGAAGAAGATCCAGGCCAAGACACAGATGCCGCAGGAGTTCAGCATGCTGAAAGACCGCCTGTCGTCATTCCTCAATGCCAAGGTGTCGCTGTCGTGCTCGAGCAAGGGCAAGGGCAAGATCAGCATCCCGTTCAACAGCGAGGAAGACCTGGAGCGCATCATGAATGTGTTCGACAAACTGAAGGAGCAATAGGTGAAGCAACTCAAGACAATCGTCGCGACAGTCCTGTTGACAGCGGCCACCACCCTGGCCTCTCTGCCGGCGCAAGGCCAGTCGCGCATAGAACAGAAACGGCAGTTGCCACAGGGTGTTACCGTGGCCGACACCCTGACTGCCGACAGCACCCGGGCTTTGGGTGAGGCCCTGGGGCGCGCCGACAGTATGATGACGGTGCAACCCAACGGCAAGGAGAGAGGAAACAAACGCGACTGGGCTACCTGGCGCCCCAACAGCAAGCGCGCCTTATGGCTGGCACTGGTGCTGCCAGGAGCAGGGCAGATCTACAACCGCAAATACTGGAAGCTGCCCATCATCTACGGCGGATTCGTGGGCTGTGCCTACGCCATGCGCTGGAACAACATGATGTACCACGACTACAGTCAGGCCTACCTCGACATCATGGACGACGACCCCCTGACCCAGAGCTATAACCAATTCCTGCATCTGGGCAGTCAGGTGACCTCCGACAACCTCGCACAGTGGCAGTCTATCTTCCAGAAACGCAAGGACCGCTACCGCCGCTGGCGCGACCTGAGTTTCTTTGTCATGGTGGGTGTCTATGCCTTCTCGGTCATCGATGCGTATGTCGATGCCTCGCTGTCAGAGTTTGACATCTCTCCCGACCTGAGTATGCGGGTGAGCCCCACCATCCTCAACAACAGCATGGAGCGCAATCCCTTCAAAAGCTCCGCCATCGGACTGCAGTGCAGCCTGAGTTTTTAATCACAAACCTTTTGACAGAACAGCAGAATCGAAAATGAAGAAATATATTTTATGGATTGCCGCAATGATCATGGGAGGTACCAGCACCGTTTGTGCGCAGACCGACGACCATACCATTACGGTGTCAAGCGAGAACGGAGAACGAGAACAGATTGATGTGCCCGAATCGATGACACAGCAGCTTGACAGCCTCATGGAACTGTATAATGCCAAGCTCTACCTGCGCCCCGACTCCGACTGCAACCTCCCCGACATCAACCCCACTTACGACAAGCAGACCATCATGACCCGCCTGGCACAGCTCCCCACCGTCATCGAACTGCCCTACAACGCCATCGTGCAGAGCTTCATCGACCGCTACACCGGTGAGATACGCCATTCGGTGGCCTACATGCTGGGAGCCCAGAACTTCTACATGCCCATCTTCGAGGAGGCCCTGGAGGCCTACGGCCTGCCCCTGGAACTGAAATACCTGCCCGTCATCGAGTCGGGCCTCAACCCCAAGGCCGTATCGAAGGCCGGGGCCACCGGTCTGTGGCAGTTTATGCTCAAGACCGCCAAACGCTATGGCCTGGAGGTCAACTCGCTGGTCGACGACCGTCGCGACATCGTCAAGTCGTCGTACGCCGCCGCCCACTACCTGAGCGACCTGTACAAGCTCTACAACGACTGGGCCCTCGTCATCGCGGCCTACAACTGCGGCCCCGATGTCATCAACAAGGCCATCCACCGCTCGAAAGGCGAGACCGACTACTGGAAGATCTACCCCAAGCTGCCGCGCGAGACACGGGGCTATGTGCCGGCCTTCATCGCCGCCAACTATGTGATGAACTATTACTGCGACCACAACATCTGTCCGCTCAACACCACACTGCCCGCCAAGTCTGACACCGTGATGCTCGACCGCAACGTTCACTTTGAGCAGATAGCCCACGTCACCGGTGCGAGCATGGACCTGCTGCGCGAACTCAACCCACAGTACCGTCGCGACATCATCAACGGCAACACCACACTCTCGGCCCTGCGCCTGCCCCAGCCCATGATTACCACCTTCATCGATAATGAAGACTCGGTATATGCCTTCAACCCCAAGAACTACACGGCCAAGCGCACAGAGGTAGACCTCGGCGACAACGCCACCTATATTGTCAACAGAAACCAGGTGTCGATGGTAGAGAACGCCGATGCTGAAGTCGACGAGCCCCGAAGCGCCTCAACCAGCTACAAGCGCAGCAGCAAGACCTCGAGCCGCAAGCAGAAGAGCAGCAAACGCAAGAGCCGTCGCGAGCGCACCAAGAGCGTATCGGTGCGAGAAGGCGACACCCTCAGCGAGATTGCGGCCCGCAACGGCACCACAGTAGCGAAACTGCGCAAGCTCAACGGCATATCGGGCAGCAATATCCGCGCCGGAAAGAAAATCAGAGTGAAGTAAGCATCAGCAGTCCCACACCTATTTTATATATATGCACCATGGACGAACAAGAGCAGAAGAACAAAGAGCGTGAGGCCATCGACGAGAAACTCATCACAGAGGCGTTCAACCACCTGCTGGAGACCTATATGAACTCGCGCCATCGCAAAAAGGAGGACATCATCACCAAGGCCTTCAACTTCGCCAAGCAGGCCCATAAGGGTGTGAGACGCCTGTCGGGCGAGCCATATATACTCCACCCCATCGCCGTGGCACAGATTGCCTGCGAGGAGATGGGGCTGGGGTCTACCAGCATCTGCGCCGCCCTGCTGCACGACGTGGTGGAAGACACCGACTATACCACCGAGGACATCGAAAACATTTTCGGCGACAAGGTGGCACAGATTGTCGATGGGCTGACCAAGATCAGCGGTGGCATCTTCGGCGACCATGCCTCGGCCCAGGCCGAGAATTTCAAGAAGTTGCTGCTCACCATGAGCGACGACATCCGCGTCATCCTCATCAAGATCTGCGACCGTCTGCACAATATGCGCACACTGGCCTCGCAGCCCGCCAACAAGCAATATAAAATTGCGGGCGAGACACTCTACATCTATGCCCCGCTGGCCAACAGGCTGGGACTCAACAAAATCAAGACCGAGCTCGAAGACCTCAGCTTTCGCTACGAGCATCCTGAGGAGTATGCCGACATCATCAACAAGCTGTCGTTCTCTGAGGAACAACGTAACAAACTTTTCTCCGACTTTACCGCACCCATCCACGAGGCTCTCGACAAGATGGGCATCGAATACCACATCAAGGCCCGCGTGAAGAGCCCTTACTCCATTTGGTGTAAGATGCAGAACAAGCACGTGACCTTCGACGAGATCTACGACATCCTTGCCGTCCGCATCATCTTCACCCCCAAGGACCGCAAGGACGAGATCAACCAATGCTTCCAGATCTACGTCGCCCTCAACCAAATCTACAAGAGTCATCCCGATCGTCTGCGCGACTGGGTGAACCACCCGAAAGCCAACGGCTACCAGGCCCTGCACGCCACACTGATGTCGCGCAGCGGCCAGTGGATAGAGGTACAGATACGCTCCGAGCGCATGAACGAGGTGGCCGAGCAGGGCTTCGCCGCACACTGGATATATAAGGAAGGCGAGACCGAAGAGAACGATAACGAGCTCAACAACTGGCTGAGCACCATCAAGGAGATACTCGATGACCCACAGCCCGACGCCATGGACTTCCTCGATTCCATCAAGCTCAACCTCTTTGCCTCCGAAATCTTTGTCTTCACCCCCAAGGGCGAGGTCAAGACCATGCCGGCCGGTTGCACCGTCCTCGACTTTGCCTTCCAAATCCATACCTTTCTGGGCAGCCACTGCATCGGCGCCAAGGTCAACCACAAACTGGTGCCGCTGAGTCACCGCCTGCAGGGCGGCGACCAGGTGGAGGTGCTCACCTCCAACTCGCAGCACGTGGAGCCCTCGTGGATCAACTTCGTCTCGACGGCCAAGGCCAAGGGCAAAATCCAGGCCATACTGCGCCGCGAGAACCGCGAGATACAGAAGAAGGGTGAGGAGATCCTCAACGCCTGGCTGCAGAAAAACGAGCTCGAGCTCACCACCTCGATCCTCGACACGCTCTGCACCTTCCACGACATCGAGAATCACGAGAAGTTCTTCCAGTCGCTCGGCGAGCATATCATCATCCTGGGCGACAAAGACCTCGACGAACTGTTGGGCAAGAACACCCGCAGCACCAGCACCGCGGGATGGCGCAAATACGTGCCCTTCCTGGGCAAGGGCAAGAAAGACAAGAAGGACACCGAGGGCAGCGCAGGCCAACAAGAGCTGTTGGTGGTCGACAAGGGCTTCGACAAGAAGCGGCCGTGCATCATCACCGAGAACTCCATCGGCATGTATATCTTCCCCACCTGCTGCCACCCTATCCCCGGCGACGACATCCTGGGCTACATCGACGGCAAGAACCGCATCGAGATCCACAAGCGTTCGTGCCCCGTGGCCAGCAAACTCAAGACGAGCTTCGGCCCCCGCATCCTCGACGCCAAATGGGACATGCACAAACTGCTCTACTTCGATGCCACCATCAAGATGCGGGGCATAGACCGCAAGGGCATGCTCCACGACGTGTCGGAGGTCATCTCCAACAAGCTCAACGCCAACATCCACAAGGTGAGCTTCGTGGCCGACCAAGGCATCTTCGAGGGCACCATCGAGATACGCGTACACGACCGCGAAGAGGTGAAGGAAATCATCATCAACCTCAAGAACATCGAAGACCTGCAAGAAGTGCAACAAATCATATAGGACGGCAACGACCTACACCAACCCAAGACAAACAAATGAAAAAACTAACGCTACTACTTCTGCTCGGCCTCATGGCCCTGCTGCCCGTGCAGGCAGCCAACAAGTATGACAACCCCGACACGCTGTTCGTATCGCGTGACGGCACCTGTGAGTTTCGCAACATCGATGATGCCATCGAGGTGTGCCGCGCCTTCATGGACTACCATAAGGTGATTTTCGTCAAGAAGGGCGTCTACAAAGAGAAGCTCATCATCCCCTCATGGCTCACCCACATCGAGATTTGTGGCGAAGACCGCGACAACACCATCATCACCTACGACGACCACGCCAACATCAAGCGCACCGACAACGGCAAGCCCATGGGCACCTTCCGCACCTACACCCTCAAGATCGAGGGCAGCGACATCACACTCAGGAACATCACCATCGAGAACAATGCCGCCCGGCTCGGACAGGCCGTGGCCCTGCACACCGAAGGCGACCGGCTGGTATTTGTCAACTGCCGCTTCCTGGGCAACCAAGACACCGTCTACACGGGCGTAGGCGGCACACGCCTCTACTTCAAGGACTGCTACATCGAGGGCACCACCGACTTCATCTTTGGCCCGAGCACGGCATGGTTTGAGCATTGCCACATCTTCTGCAAGACCAACAGCTACATCACCGCAGCCTCTACGCCTGCCAACCAGCCTTACGGCTACATCTTCAACCGCTGCACGCTCACCGCCGCCGCGGGTGTCGACAAGGAATATCTCGGACGGCCCTGGCGCCCCTATGCCTACACCCTCTTCATGCACTGCGACCTGGGCGGCTTCATCCGCCCCGAGGGTTGGTTCAACTGGAGCAACCCCGACAACGAGAAGACGGCCCGCTACCTGGAATACAACAACCACGGCGCAGGTGCACCCACCGGCCAGCGTGTGGCATGGGCCCGACAACTCACCAAGAAGGAGGCTGCTGCCATCACACCCGCCAAAGTGTTTGCCAACGACACGGCCTGGCTACCCAAAGAGTGACTTTTTTGACGGAATAGGTGTATTATTCATTACTTCTGCCTGCCAGCATCACCACTTTTCATACCATTTGCCTATATTTGCAGCAACAAACAATCGGCCTCAGCCAAGAGGCTCTACCTTTTCGTTCATAATAATCATTAATCTAAAACAACTGACAATGAAGAAAATCTTTACGCTTGTTGCTATGGCCTTTGTGGCTATGAGTATGAATGCCCAGACCACCATTACCTGGGTAGACGGTACAGAAAACTCGAACAGCGTGGTGCTGAATGACTACACCCTGACCATTACGGGCAACTCCAGCAAGACCTGGGGCAAGGGCAGTACGATAACTGTCGATGGCACAGAATATGCCACCATCAAACTGTCTAATGGTGCCCAAAACACCCTCACAGCCCCCGCTGGCACGACGTTCAACAAGGTGACCTTCTACAGCTACATCAACATCAAGTCTACCGCCACAGAAGTTCGCGACAGCTGGTGGAAGGAGGTCAACGGCACCTCCTACGACACGTCCGAGAGCCAAGGCGGACTCTTTAAGAGCTGCAACCAGAGCGTTTTCGATGCCGGAGTAATCCCCGGGTCTGAAGGACTCGTAGGACTAGACCAGCCCGACAAGCGCGAGTTTACGTTCGACACCCCCGTAAACACTTTTACCTTTACCAACAAAGGAGAACAAGTGGGATTCATCATGGTTCTTGAGACTGTCGACACCTCAACAGGCATTAGCAATGTGGGCTCACAGGGCATTGACCTTCATACCCCGCTCTACAACCTTGCCGGCCAGCGCGTGGACAAGAGCTACAAGGGAGTAGTGGTCTGCAACGGAAAGAAATACATTCAGAAATAATACCGGCTCACAAAGCCATAGCCAAAGGCCAAGCCAACATAACGCCCTGCCTCGACCATGAGGCAGGGCGTTGCTTTGAACATGATGTCGGGAGATGAGCGTCTTTACTACCGCATGGCAATTATAAAGCTCTGAGAACCAACAATAGCTACCATCATTTGGCATCCAAACGCACTTAAATAATAATAAATCTTAAAAAAAAAGAGGGTGTTTGACTATTTTTTCTATCTTTGTCTTATCTAAAGCCTTCGTGGTGGGAGTACCGCTGATGCCACTCGTCCTTACAAGTTCACCATAGCTGCCTGCCCACATGGCCGACTACCGTGACAACCTAGGAATATTGTTCAGATAACAAACGTGATATTAAACTATAATCTATAAAACAAAAAACATATGAAAAAATTATTTACCCTGATTGCCGTGGCCTTTGCTGCCACTAGTTTGAATGCCCAAGTCATCACGTTTGGTGAAAAGGCACAAGCCAACACCGAACTGCCTGAAGCCTGGACGGCAGGCGATGTGAAGCTGGTACTCACCAATGATGGCAAGCCCTCAGTAGACCTCAACTCCGCCAGATTCGGCACACCGGAGTCGTTTACGAACTACACCAGCAGGCTGAAGACAGGCGGCAAGTCGAGCAGTAGCCGTTTCCTCACCCTCACCGTTCCCTCAGCTGGCATTGTGAAGATTGCTGCCCGCACGGGCAGCAACAGCGACAACACACGCACCATCGTGCTGACACAGAATGACACGCAGC
>CAZBQA010000035.1:0-30698 GCA_964493905.1 uncultured Prevotella sp. | reverse complement strand
ATTTGGTGGTGGGTGGGGTAGTATGTGTTGATTAGTTGGTGTGGCTTGTTTGTTGATGAGTTGTTTTTTTTGTCTGTCTGTTGGCTAGTTTGTTAGTTGGGGCGTCGTTTATTTTGTATTTGATGTGATGCTTGGTTAGTCTTTTGGTACTTTGGTTTATTAGACGTGATTTCTCTTTTTAGTTTGTTTGGTACAAAGTATAGTTGTTTTTGATTTATGTCCTGGAGGTCATCGTATAATAGCATGAAATCTGCCAGCAATTATAGCTTTCATGCCCAAGTGTGGTTAGTTATTTTACAAATTAAGTGAAGTTTCATAATCTTCATATTTTGTAATTTTTGTGTCGATTTGTCCAAATTTGGGATTTATTAACATGCAACGTTTGCATGATTATTTACTTTCGTTATCAGATATCTGTTTTTTCTCGTCTGCCAACCTAATTTTAGATAAAGTGTTGTTATACAACGTTTTACATTCTTTATTATATTACTTAAAATAAGAAAAACAGGTTGTTTTTTCATATTTTTTTTGTAACTTTGCAACCGATAAGAATAAAGCTGCTTTTTGTTTTGGTGGATTTATTCATGTTTATCTAACGGGACCCAGGTTGAAGTGTCTGTTATTTTGACTTCACCGCGAATCACATTCTTTGTTTTTCAGGTTCCATAAATAACGTGTTATGGTTAAATATTTGAGAACGTTTTATTTATTTATTTTATTCATTGTAGCTGGTCCAATCAGTGCTTCAAACCCTGATTTGCCCATCGGAAATTTTGAGCTTTCCCCTGTTGCTGCTTCGAATTCAACAAGAAATGAGGTTCAAGGTACTGACTATACTTCGAATTTTAACTGGGAGCCTGTCATCAAAGCGATCATTCAAGTAGAAAGCAGTGGAGACCCTAATGCCCAAAGCGGCAATTCAGTGGGCGTGATGCAAATTACCCCGATTTTGGTAGCTGAATGTAACTCCATACTCAGGAGTCGTAGAAGCAAGAAACGTTACAAGCTTTCAGATCGTTTGAGCATTCAGAAATCGAAGGAGATGTTCCTTCTCATCCAGTCGAGATACAACCCTTTGAACAATGTAGAGAAAGCTATTCGTTCATGGAATGGTGGTATGCGTTACAGTATTCGACAGACCCAGCGCTATTTTGAGAAAGTGATGAAAGCCATGCGTTAATGTACGTGGAAAATTAAAATAATCCCGGTATCTTACCAAAGATTCCGGGATTATTTCGTTAGTTTCAGCTATTCGCTCTAGTTTATTCGTCTATTTCAGTCTGTTACTTCCTCATCGCGTAACCCTCTGCGTTTATACATCTTATCGTCACGATGGTTTTTGATTTTTTAATTGTTCTTGATGACTTTTGTCAGATGACTTCTTCATCTTATTTCGTGAGTGGTTGCATGAGGTAACAACTGGTAAATATCATTTACATATTTTAGTCCATTATCCTACATAGCAAAGCTATTGAATCCGCCGTCGACGACAGCCACCGTGCCTGTGACGAATGCTGCGGCATCGCTTATGAGGTAATGGATGGTACCACACAGTTCTTCAGGTTTACCCATACGTCCAAATGGTGTCTGTCGGATGACATCCTGTCCGCGCTGCGTATACGAGCCGTCGGGGTTGGTGAGCAATGCTCTGTTTTGTTCGGTGATGAAGAAGCCTGGGGCGATGGCGTTGACGCGAATTTTTTCTCCGAATTTCATAGCCGTCTCGTGAGCCATATATGCGGTGAAATTGGATATTCCAGCCTTTGCGGCTGCATATCCGCACACACGTGTCATGGGCCTGAAGGCAGCCATCGAACTGAAGTTGATGATCGATCCCTTGCCTTGTTCCACCATTGGCTTGAGAAAAACCTGCGTAGGAATCACCGTTCCCGTGAGGTTGAGATTGAGCACGGTCTGGAATTGCGCTGTGTCGAGGTCAAAGAAAGTCTGGTCGGGCGTGATGGTGGCGCCTTTCATGTTGCCACCTGCTGCGTTGAGCAGCGTATCCACACGTCCGAAGTCTTTGAGGATATCTTCACAATTTTGTTTTACAATATTGATGTCCATGACATCCGTTTTATAGAATTTTGCCACACCGCCCTCGTTCTTGATTTCCTCTACGAGCGCGTTGCCAACGTCCTCCTTGCGTCCGAGGATTGCTATCTTTGCCCCATTCTCAGCCAGATACTTTGCAATGCTGCGGCCCAGCACACCTGTACCGCCTGTGATGACTACCACGTAGCCATTGATGTCAAATAAGTTTTTCATACTTTCGTTTGTTTTAATCGAAAAATCCAGGTTGTTTGTATTCGATACCCAGTTCGTTGTCTACCGTGGCCAGTATGCCCTGCACCTGTCCCATGGCAAACATACGTCCCAGGAAGCTGTATCCGGCGTTGTATCCCATTTTTTCGTCGCCTAGCATCGTCATTCCGTGGTCCACGCGCATGGGCAGCGATGGGTTCACCCTCTCAAAGGTGCGAGCCAGGTCGATGATATCAGCCCTTCCCCCCAGATGGCTGGCCTCTGTGAAGTCGCCATTGTCGAAGACATGACAGCTGCGCAGATGAACAAACCATGTGCGGTCGGCATATTTACGAGCCATCTCCACCACGTCGTTGTGTGCACCTGCCGACAGCGAGCCTGCACAGAAAGTCAGGCCATTGTGCTTGTTAGGTACCGCGTTGAGGAACCAGTTGATATCCTCATCAGACGTCACGATGCGCGGCAGGCCGAGGATTTGGAAGGGAGGGTCGTCGGGATGCACACACATATAGATGTCGCACTCTTCGCACACCGGCATGATGGCTTCCAGAAAATACTTCATGTTAGCCCTGAGTTGCGTTCTGTCGATGCCTTGATAGAGCTTGAGCAGTTCTCTGAAGAGTTCCACAGGATGCTCGTCGCCCTCCTTGAAGTTGCCCGACACAAAGCCTTGCGTCTTGATGACGATGTTCTCCACCAGCGCATGGTCTTTCTCGGGTGTCATCTGCTGTCTGATTTCCTCCACCTCCTTCAGGATGTCACGGCCGTTGGGCTTGCCGTCGGGTCCTAGCGCCTTGAAGTCGGCCCAGCCTTTCTGAGCCCCCTCGCGCTTGAGAATATAAATATCGAAATAGGCAAACTCAGGGATGCTGAAATAGAGGTTGCTCGAGCCGTTGGGGTTATCGTGCAACAGGTCGGTACGTGCCCAGTCGAGCACAGGCATGAAATTGTAGCAGATGGTGCGGATGCCCTCTGCCGCAAGGTTGCGCATACTTTGCTTGTAGGTTTCGATTTGTTCATCGCGGTCGGGGCCTCCGTATTTGATGGTTTCGGTCACGGGCAGTGACTCCACCACGCTCCATCTGAGTCCGTTTTGTTCGATGTAGGCCTTGAGGTCATGAATCTTCTCTCTCGTCCACACTTGACCTAGCGGAACGTCGTGCAGCGCCGTCACCACGCCTTCCACGCCAATCTGCCTGAGCATGGCAAGCGTAATCTTATCGTTCTTGCCAAACCATCTCCAGGTTCTTTCCATTGTTACAGTTTGTTTTTTAGTTTATAGATAATTATCATATTGCTAGCAAAGATACAAATAATTGGTTATGCTCCAAGGGTAAAATCGTTCAAATGTATGTAAAATCGTCTCAAAGTTCATCACACGAACGCTTATCAACTACTTTGCTTGCTTTTTTGCGTCTACTCATACATCCTGCCATTCATTCAACTTGTCATTTTTTTTTTTGTGTTGATTCTTCTGTATTGCTGCGTCAATAAGTCAATTATTGCCTACTGATGTCCTCGTCCCAACGGCGTGGAGTTCAGCAGATTGTCGTTTAGGGTGTCATGCATCTTGAATCACACGCTAAAAACCAGATGAATGTAAATTTCTTGAAAAAAAGTTGTTGAAATATTTGCAAACAACAATATTTTTCCTAACTTTGCAAATATACATAGGCACCAATTCAACTACGTTATGGCAAAATATAATATTACAGAAAAAAAGGAGAAGGAAGCCGCTTATCGTTCTCTTGTTAGCCCCAAGTTGATGGATGAACTTGAGCAGAAAATCAATAACATTATCATTGTCCAGAAGAAGTATAAGGATAAAGATTATTCAGCTAAGCGTCTTGCAGAGGAGCTGGGAACCAATACGCGTTACATCTCCGCCGTGGTGAACGTGCGCTTCCACATGAACTATACCTCTTTTGTCAACCAGTATCGCATCCGTGAGGCCATGTCGCTGCTTGTTGACAAGCGTTATCAGGACCTGAACATGGAGGATGTCTCTGACATGGTGGGTTTCTCCAACCGTCAGTCGTTCTATGCCTCGTTCTTCAAGATCAACGGTGTGACGCCGCGCGACTATAAAGTACAACATCTTGCCCAGCATCCCTCGCTGCTCGACCGTCCCAAGAAACGCGGACGTCGTCCGGGCACCAAGAACAAGGCCGCCGAGCACGAAGAGATTTGACAACCCATCACATGAAAGAAGAATCATTCGTCTATTCCGACGAACGGTTTGCCGACATCCAGATGTTGCGCTACCGTCTCGACGGATACGACACCCTTACGCTGCAACAGAAAAAGTATATATACTATCTGTCTGAAGCCACACTGGTCGGTCGTGATATCACTACCGACCAGTTTGGTAAGTACAACCTATCCATCCGCAGGCTCCTCGAGGCTGTCTATGTGCATGCCGACACCGACCGTTCGACTGCCGACTTCAAGGCTTTGACAGTATATCTCAAGCGCCTGTGGTTCTCGAGTGGCATCCACCATCATTATGGCAGCGAGAAGTTTGTGCCCGGCTTCGGCGAGGTGTGGCTTCGCCATGCCGTGTGCCGTCTCGATGCCCAGCAGCTTGTGCTGGGCTCCTATGCCTCGGTGGGCCAGATGCTCGACGACCTATGTCCGGTTATCTTCGACCCTGCCATCCTGCCTAAGCGCGTGAACCAGGCCGACGGCGATGACCTCGTGGCGACCTCGGCGTGCAATTTCTACGAAGGCGTCACACAGGCCGAGGCCGAGGCGTTCTATGCCGCCCTCAAGTCGCGCGAGGCAGGCGACGAGCAGCCCTCCTACGGGCTCAACGCTAGGCTGGTGAAGCGCGATGGCGTGGTCTTTGAGGAGACCTATAAGGCCAATGGGCGCTATGGCGCAGCCATCCGTCAGATTGTCTACTGGCTCAACAAGGCCCGCGAGGTGGCCGAGAACGAACGCCAGCGTGAGGTCATCACCCTGCTCATCGACTATTACCAGACGGGCGACCTCCGTCGTTTCGACGAATACTCCATTGCCTGGCTGCAGGAACAGGAGGGGAGGGTCGACTTTATCAACGGGTTCATCGAGGTTTATGGCGACCCCCTGGGCCTCAAGGGCTCATGGGAGGGTATCGTAGAATACAAAGACCTGGAGGCCACGCGCCGCACCCAGACCATCTCGCAGCAGGCACAGTGGTTCGAAGACCACTCGCCCGTCGACCCGCGATTCCGCAAGGCCCATGTACGTGGGGTCACGGCCCATGTCATCTGTGCTGCCATGCTTGGTGGCGACGAGTATCCGGCCTCGGCCATCGGCATCAACCTACCCAATGCCGACTGGATCAGGGCGCGCTACGGCTCCAAGAGCGTCACCATCGGCAACCTCACCGATGCCTACAACAAGGCCGCCCACGGCAACGGCTTCAACGATGAGTTTGTCATCGACCCTGCCATGCGCGCCCTCATCGACCGCTACGGCGACCTGTGCGACAACCTGCACACCGACCTGCACGAGTGTCTGGGCCACGGCAGCGGACAGTTGCTGTCCGGCGTCGACCCCGATGCCCTCAAGGCATACGCCAGCACCAACGAGGAAGCGCGTGCCGACCTTTTCGGACTCTACTATCTGGCCGACCCCAAGCTCGTGGAGCTGGGCCTCGTGCCCGATGGCGAAGCTTACAAGAGCCACTACTACCAGTATATGATGAACGGTCTCATGACCCAGCTCGTGCGCATCAAGCCCAACCAGCAGATCGAGGAGGCCCACATGCGCAATCGTGCCCTCATCGCACGCTGGTGTTACGAAAACGGAGGAGATGTGGTGCAGCTCGTTAAACAAAATGGCAAGACCTACGTCCAAATCAACGACTACCAGGCCTTGCGGCAGCTCTTCGCGCGGTTGCTCGCCGAGGTGCAGCGCATCAAGAGCGAGGGCGATTACGAGGCAGCCCGCAGTCTGGTGGAGCGCTACGGCGTGCAGGTAGACCCTGTGTTGCACCAGGAGGTGCTCGAGCGTTACCAGCGGCTCGACATCGCGCCCTACAAGGGATTCATTAATCCCTGGCTCAAGCCGGTGACCGATGCCCGGGGCGAGATCATCGACATCGAGGTCGACTATACCGAGACCTACGAACACCAGATGCTGCGCTACTCGCGCGACTATGCCTTCGGCACCTCGGCATGATGCCGCCGTTACTTTTTTTTATCATTCAAAGATTCAACAACAGTGACAGAAGATACAAGAGAAAAACTCAAGCACATCAAGCAGTCGTTTCGTCTGATGATGAACGGCCCCACGTCGCAGTCGATGCGCGAGAAGGGGCTCGACTACAAAATCAACTGGGGCGTGCCCTTCGTACAGCTCAGGCAGATGGCCTCCGAGCTGGAGAAGGACTATGACCTGGCCATCGCGCTATGGAAAGAGGATATCCGCGAGTGCAAGATCCTTGCCACCCTCCTCATGCCCGCCCATGCCATGCCCGTCGAGGTGGCTGAGATATGGATGGAGCAGACGCGCTCGCAGGAGATGGCCGAGATGCAGGCCTTCAACCTCTATCAGCACGTGCCCTATGCCGCCGACCTGGCCTTCAGGTGGATGGCCAGCGCGCACGATGTCTACCAGATTTGTGCCTACGACATCATCAGTCGGCTTTTTATGAAGGGGCACGAGCCCAACGAGCGTGCCATCAACGAGTTTCTCGACCAAGCCGTCACGGCCCTGCAGTCGCCCACGGCCGGTGTGCGTCATGCCGCGATGAATGCCGTCAACCATTTTGCCGACATGGGGCTGGTCTACGAACGCATGGCGCGCTCGGTGCTCAAGGCCCACGGGCTGGACTTGTTGTGAGGTTCCGCGAAGAAAAGGTAAACAGAAGATTAATATTTTTAGGATAAGATGAAAAAAAACATTTTAGCAGTTGTCGGCATGGCTTCCATGCTGGCAGCCAGTTGTGGTACCCTGGGCACCGGAGTGTCTAACGGAACCACGGGCTCAAGCACGGGCAATGTGCTGGGCAGTGTTATTGGTGCCATGTCGAACGGCGAGGCCATCGGCAATGTGCTCAGCAGCGTCATCGGTCTCAACCAGCTCTCTCAGAGTCAGCTCATCGGCACATGGCGTTACAACGGTCCAGGCTGCGCCTTCACCTCCGACAACCTGCTGGCCAAGGCCGGTGGTGAGGTGGCCGCCACGCAGATTGAGCAAAAGCTCGAGCAGCAGTATGCCAAGCTCGGCTTCAGCTCGTCGAACACTTACATCACCTTCAACCAAGACGGCACCTTTGCCTCGAAGATCGGCGGCAAGAGCTTCAGCGGCAACTACACCTACGATGCCGGCACCGGCGCCCTGAACCTCAAGGGCCTGCTGCTCAGCCTCAATGGCTATGCCACGCGCAATGGCTCGGGCATCAGCGTGCTCTTCGAGTCGAAGAAGTTGCTCTCGCTGCTCCAGACCATGGCGGCCCTCAGCGGCAACAGCACGCTCAGCACCATCGGTGAGGTGAGCAAGAACTACGACGGAGCCCGTCTGGGCTTCGACATGTCCCGCTAGTAGGGGCGCTATCCCCAGGCTGCGGGCGGCAGGATGATTACTCATCTTGCCGCCCGCAGCCTTTTTGGTGATGGCCGCCTACTGGTGTTGTCGGTCTGGCATTGCCGAATGCGGATATTTCAACTGCCAGTTTTTTTATGCTACTTATCATCTTCATCATGATGTATTTATCACTTTTTATTGCTATTTTTGCCAAAGGTAAGGTATTCTTGCTCGATACCAGTCTCTGTCGAAGCTGAAGACTTATGGCCAGAACACTATTATCTCTATCCTATTCCCCGACAGGAATGTGTGTTGAATCCACAAATAGAACAAAATCCGGGATGGAAATGATACATAAGCGCTGCAATGATTGGAAAACATACCCGACAGCTTGTGTTTTTTCAGTCGCCCTTTTCGCAATGTCGCTCCTTGGCTTGACGGTCAAGGGGCAGGCCTTGCTGCCCACGCCACAACAGGTGGAGAAGCAACGGGGGACATTCACCCCCAACCCCCACCGTGTGGTAGGGATGTATGCCGACAACGATTCGGTCATAGCGGCGGCACGGCATCTGCTGTTTCGCGGATACCGGTTTGCCAAGGTTCTCGACCGCAAGAAAGCAGTAATCGTGTTTAAGACCAACAGGGCAGTAGCTCCCGAGGGGTATCGGCTCTCTGTCACCACACGCAAGGTGACGGTCGAGGCCTCCAGCTATCCCGGGTTTGTATATGCCCTTCAGACCCTCCGCCAGCTGACTGGCCGCGCCAGGAATGGTGCGGTGGGGGTTCCCTGTGTGAATATCCACGACCAGCCCTTGATGGCATGGCGCGGTTTTATGCTCGATTCGGGTAGGCAGTATCAAACCTTGGACGAGATAAAGCATTGTCTCGACTTGATGTCGATGTTGAAAATGAATCGGTTTCACTGGCATCTGACCGAGGGGTTGGGGTGGCGCCTGTATTCTGAGCGTTACCCCCGTCTGACCTCCGTTGGCGCGTATGTGTGGCAACATCCTGGGCAGCAGGGCTTTTACACCCATGATGACGTAAGAGAGATAGTGGGCTATGCCCGGCGGTTAGGCATAGCGGTGATACCCGAGATCGATTTGCCGGGGCATAGCGAGGCGGCATTGACGGCCTATCCGCAATACAGCTGCTTCGGCATCCCGCCACGCATTCCTGACGTGGGATTCACCCCTGCCATTTTCTGTGCAGGAAAAGACAGTGCCATGCTTTTCTTGAAAAATGTGCTGGCAGAAGTATGCGACCTTTTTCCTTCGCCCTATGTTCACCTGGGTGGCGATGAGGCCCCAAAAGATCATTGGGACCGTTGTCCTGATTGCCAGAACAGGATGACGGCTTTGCAGCTGCATGACACTCACGCACTGCAACTGTGGATGGCCGCCGAACTGGCCCGGTATGTCGGTGAACGGGGAAAGACAGCCATATTCTATGGCGACGTGGTGATGCAAGAGGGTTACAAGCTGCCTCAAAATGCCATCATCGAATGGTGGAGCTATCGGTCAAAGGGCGATCTGGAGTTTAAAGGCGCACGCAGGGAGCGATTGAAAGTAATAGGGGGCACCAATTATTACAATTATCTGAACTTTCCACTATCGCCTTGGAGAGGATATGCCAAAGAGCGCACGTTCGGTCTGAGGCAAGCCTATACCGAGAATCCTTCCTATGCGGCATTTGTAGAGCATCCTGAAAGCATGCTGGGCATGGAGTGTTTTTTGTGGACAGACTATAATCTGTTGCCCGAAATGTTTGCCGAACGTCTGCTGCCTAGAATCCTGGCCTTGTCGGAGCAGATGTGGCATGTGGGGGCGTTGCCCCACTACGACTCATTTCTGGCGAAGGTCCATGGCCTACGGTCATGGTTTGGCGACAATGGCTGGCCTTATCCCGACTTCGAGACACAATGACAACCTTACAAACCAACAAATCATCAATCGGCAAAAACAATGAAAAACAGAAATATAGCCTTATATCTCAGCCTGCTGTCTGCAGGCTGCGTGTCTGCCCAGTCTCAAGTCTCCCGACCGAATATCATTTTTATCGTCATGGACGATTTGGGATATGGCGACTTGGGGTGCTACGGACAAGAAAAAATCGAGACACCACATATTGACAGCCTGGCCCGGCAAGGAATGCTGTTTACCCGGTGTTACAGCGGGGCCCCTGTCTCGGGGCCCTCCCGCTGCGTCCTCCCGACGGGCCTACATACGGGCCACTCGCAGATCAGGGTCAACGACGAAATGGCCGAGAGGGGCCCGGTAAACAATTACGACTCCATGTATGAGCACCGCGAGCTCGAAGGGCAACGGCCCTTGCGAGAAGGCACCATGACCATTGCCACCCTGGCCAGGAAGGCCGGCTACGCAACAGGTATTTTCGGCAAGTGGGGACTAGGGTTTCCAGGCTCGTCGGGAGAGCCCCTGCGGCAGGGGTTCGACCATTTCTATGGGTACATCTGTCAGCGGTTGGGACACAATCACTACCCGGCTTTCCTGTATGCCGACAATCAGCGGGTTTATACCAACAACCCGCTGGTGAATACCCACACCGTGCGTCTCGGCGACGGCCAGGATCCGCTCGACGGGCAGAGCTATGCATCGATGCGACTGACCGACTATGCCGATGACATCATCTACCGCCAGATGACGGGGTTTATCGATGAGAACCGGCATAAGCCTTTCCTGGTGATGTGGACCACCACGATTCCGCATGTGTCTTTGCAAGCACCCAAAGAGTGGGTAGATTATTACGTGCATAAATTTGGCGACGAAAAGCCTTACCTGGGCAATGCCGGATATGGCATCTGCCGCTATCCACATGCCACTTACGCAGCCATGGTGAGCTATTTCGATGCGCTGGTGGGCCAGTTGGTGGGCAAGCTGAAGGCCATGAACTTGTTCGACAATACGTTAATCGTCATCACCTCTGACAACGGTCCGACATTCAATGGAGGCAGCGATTCGCCGTGGTTCAAAAGTGCCGGACCCTTTAGGTCTGAATATGGCTGGGCAAAGAATTTCTTGCATGAGGGCGGCATTCGTGTGCCAGCCATCGTGGTGTGGAAAAACAGTGTGAGACCACATACCGTCAGCAATCATATCTGTGCGTTTCAAGATTTCATGCCCACTGTGGCAGATCTGGTGAAGACAGACTGCCCCCCAACCGACGGCATCAGCATCTTGCCCACCCTCGTCGGCGCATGCGACAAACAGCAGGTGCACCCTTATCTTTATTGGGAATACCCAGACCCTAAACATGGAAGCAAGGCCTTGAGGCTGGGCGACTGGAAGGGCATCGTCTCAAACCTACACAGCGGCAACGACAAACTTGAGTTGTATGATTTGAAGACCGATTCGCTTGAACAGCATGACGTGGCATCCAAATACCCGAAGATCGTAAAGCAGATGAAGGCCTTGATGGCTGAGGCGCATGTAGACAACTAACGCTCTGTAGACTAGGGTGATAGACTATGCTCTGCCCTTTTTTTCGACCGAGCACAAACCAGTCCCTTAGGGCTAAGCACGTCTGGCTGGGCTGAAACCTGGACATGCCACATCGGAAACCCTGGATAGTCAGCTAGAGAACATATCGTCCCATCGTTCCAAAGTGCCGTTGCATTGGGGGGGATGAGACGTGCCCATCGTGTGTTTCTACTCGAAGCACGTGCTCCTTCCACTCGAAGCACATGCTGTTTCCACTCGAAGCACGTGCTCCTTCCACTCGACGCATATCCCGGTAGGGGTGGTGACGCGGTGCGTGGAGGGACGTGAGGCGGTGCCAAAGGGCAGATGGGCCGCTGCGGGAGGACGGCGGCAAACCCATAGCACGGTAGGGCAGGGAGGTGCGGCGGGCGCTGGCGGCGACGGCCCGACAAGGTGGAGACCAGGCCGGGCAGCGGCATGGGGCGGGCGACGATTATGCCATATCTGTCAGCCGGCTGACAGATGCTGTGGCAGCGATTGGCAGGGCCCGGAGGGTGGGAGGCGAAGGTCATGTAAAGTTTCTTAAATTATAGGATTGTGAAACCTTTTTAATATAATTTAGAGTCTATGTTTCGCTGCTCTTAGGATAATGTTGTACTTTTGCTGTCAAATTGAAAAATGAAGAATTAAGACATTATGGCAGAATCAGTAGACATCAGGGAACTGAATATCCGAATAGAGCAGCAGAGTGCCTTTGTGACCAATCTCGTGACAGGTATGAACCGCGTCATCGTGGGGCAGAAGCACCTTGTGGAGTCGTTGCTCATCTCTCTGCTCAGCGACGGCCACATCCTCCTGGAGGGTGTACCTGGCCTGGCCAAGACCCTGGCCATCAAGACCCTTGCTGAGCTGGTGGATGCCGACTTCAGTCGCATACAGTTCACACCCGACTTGCTTCCTGCTGACGTCATCGGTACGATGATCTATTCGCAGAAAGACGAGAACTTCCAGGTAAAGAAGGGTCCTGTCTTTGCCAACTTCGTGTTGGCCGACGAGATCAACCGTGCCCCGGCCAAGGTGCAGAGTGCCTTGCTCGAGGCCATGCAGGAGCATCAGGTGACCATCGGCGACAGCACCTTCAAGCTGCCCGACCCCTTCCTGGTGCTGGCCACGCAGAACCCCATCGAGCAGGAGGGCACCTACCAGCTGCCCGAGGCCCAGGTCGACCGTTTCATGCTGAAGGTGGTCATCGGCTATCCCACGCTGGAGGAGGAGAAGCTCATCATCCGCGAGAACATCCAGGGCAGCATGCCCACGGTGACACCCGTGACGACGGCACAGGAAATCATCAGGGCCCGCGAGGTGGTGAACCAAGTGTATATCGACGAGAAGATCGAGCAGTATATTGCCGACATTGTGTTTGCCTCGCGCTATCCCGACCGTTACGGTCTGCCCGAGCTCAAAGACCTCATCACCTTCGGTGGTAGTCCGCGTGCCAGCGTCAGTCTGGCCAAGGCCTCGCGTACCTATGCCTTCATCAAGCACCGCGGCTATGTGGTGCCCGAGGATGTGCGTGCCGTGGCCCACGACGTGCTGCGCCACCGCATCGGCCTGAGCTACGAGGCCGAGGCCAGCAATGTGACCAGCGAAGAGATTGTCAGCAAGATTATTAATAAGGTAGAAGTGCCTTGAGGATTGTTGGTGGGTTGGTTTGCTGGTGGGCTGGTTTGTTGGTGTGTTGGCTGTTTGCTTATTAGGGTGATAGCTTAGCCACCTACCCACCAACAAACCAGCCCATCAACAAACCAACCCACCAGCCCACCAACCCACCAACCGATGGATACGAGCGATATACTGAAAAAAGTAAGGAAGATCGAGATCAAGACCCGAGGGTTGAGTCAGAATATCTTCGCCGGACAATACCACTCGGCCTTTAAGGGCCGGGGCATGGCCTTCTCGGAGGTCAGGGAGTATCAGTTCGGCGACGATGTGCGTGACATCGACTGGAACGTCACGGCCCGTTTTCATCATCCCTACGTCAAGGTTTTCGAGGAGGAGCGCGAGCTCACCGTCATGCTGCTCATCGATGTCTCGGGCTCGCTCGACTTCGGCACGAGCCGTCAGCTCAAGTGCGACATGGCCACCGAGATAGCAGCCACCATCGCCTTCTCGGCCATACAGAACAACGACAAGATTGGCGTCATCTTCTTCTCCGACCGCATAGAGAAGTACATCCCCCCCAAGAAGGGCCGCCGCCACATCCTATATATCATCCGCGAGATGCTCGACTTCCATGCCGAGAGTCGCAAGACCGACATCGCCATGGCCACGGCCTACCTCACCCAGGTGATGAAGCGCCGCTGCACGTCGTTCATCATCAGCGACTTCTACGACCGCAAAGACTTTGGCAAGGAGATGGAGATTGCCAACCGCAAGCACGACGTCATTGCCATACAGGTGTACGACCCACGTGCCAAGATGCTGCCCGATGTCGGACTGATGAAGGTGCGCGATGCCGAGACGGGTCACGAGATGTTTATCGACACCTCGAGCAAGAAGCTGCGCCTGGCACACACGCGCTACTGGATGGACCGCGAGGCCGCCCTGCAGCAGACCTTCGCCAAGAGCCAGGTCGACTGGACGTCGGTGGCCACCAACGAAGACTTCACCAAGGCCCTGATGATGCTCTTCAAGATGCGCAGCTAGGTTGTAGCCTTGCCAGAGCGGTGAGGCCATGCTAACTATAAGACTAGAGTATTTTGGAACATAAGTTGAAATATCTATTGATCATCCCCCTGCTGTTGCTCGGCCTTTATGGCCGCGCACAGGTGGTGGTGGAACAGACCGTCGACTCGGTGGCCATCCTCATCGGTCAGCAGACGCAACTGCGCCTGACCGTCACCCTGCCCCAAGGCTCGCACCTGCAGTGGCCTGCGCTCAAGGCCGCACAGTATGTGGTGCCCGGCGTGGAGGTGGTGGAGGCCCATGCGGCCGACACCGTGGGCAGCGAGGGCAGTCAGCTCAAGGTAGAGAAGGTATATACCATCACCTCGTTCGACGAGCGCCTCTACTCCATCCCCGGCCTGCCGGTGAAGGTCGACGGCAAGAGCTACAAGGGTGGCACGGCGGCGCTGAAGGTCATCACCGTGGACGTCGACACGCTGCACCCCAACCAGTTCTACCCTCCTAAAGACGTGCAAGACAACCCCTTCCTCTGGACCGAGTGGAGTCCATACGTGTGGCTCTCGCTGCTGGTGCTGGTGCTGGCCCTGGTGGCCTTCTACCTGCTCGTTTGCCTGCACGAGAACCGTCCCATCATCGCCAAGATACGCATCGTGCGCCATGTGCCTGCCCACCAGCGCGCCCTGGGCGAGATCGAGAAGATCAAGGCCGGTCGCCTGCAGGCCAGCGACGACCAGAAGACCTACTACACCCAGCTCACCGACACGCTGCGCAAGTATATCGAGGAGCGCTTCGGCTTCAACGCCATGGAGATGACCTCTGCAGAGATCATCGCCCATCTGCAGCAGTCGGGCGACCCCAAGATGCTCAGCGAGCTGCAGGAACTCTTCACCACGGCCGACCTGGTGAAGTTTGCCAAATACTCGACGATGATCAACGAGAACGACCTCAACCTGGTCAACGCCATCCACTTCATCGACGAGACCAAGCAGGAGGGACAGGCCGTGGAGGAGAAGATCGTGCCCAAGCTCTCGGAGAGCGACCGCCGCAAGCAGGAGAGCCGCTATGTGATGAAGGGCCTGCTGTGGACGCTGGCCGTGGTCATCGCCGCCCTGCTGGCCTACATCCTCTACCAGGTGTATCTGCTCATGGTGTGAGCCTGGTGTCGGGGCATGCCTATAAATAAACTGAGAAAATGGAGTTTGCAAATAAAGAATACTTCCTGCTACTGCTCTTGCTCATCCCCTATGTGCTGTGGTTCTTCCTCTATCGCAAGAAGAGCGAGCCCACGATGCGCATGAGCGACACCCACGCCTATCTCAATGCGCCCAAGAGTCTGCGCATGCGGCTGATGAACCTGCCCATGCTGCTGCGCTGCCTCACCTTTGTGCTTGTGGTGGTGGTGCTGGCGCGCCCGCAGACCCGCAACTCGTGGGACAACAAGACGGTGGAGGGTATCGACATCATGCTGGCCATGGATGTGTCGACGTCGATGCTGGCCGAGGACCTCCGTCCCAACCGCATGGAGGCGGCCAAGGAGGTGGCGGCAGAGTTTATCTCGGGCCGTCCCAACGACAATATCGGCCTGACCATCTTTGCCGGCGAGACCTTCACGCAGTGCCCCATGACCACCGACCATGCCTCGCTGCTCAACCTGCTGCAGAACGTGCGCACCGACATTGCCGCCCGCGGACTCATACAGGACGGCACCGCCGTGGGCATGGGCCTGGCCAACGCCGTGACGCGCCTGCGCCACTCGAAAGCCAAGAGCAAGGTGGTGATCCTGCTCACCGACGGCAGCAACAACATGGGTGACATATCGCCCATGACCGCCGCACAGATTGCCCGCTCGCTGGGCATCAGGGTCTACACCATCGGCGTGGGCACCAACAAGGTGGCCCGCTATCCCATGCCCGTGGCCGGAACGATACAATATGTCAACATCCCGGTGGAGATCGACACCAAGACGCTCAGCGACATCGCCGCCACCACACAGGGCAACTTCTACCGGGCCACCAACAACCGTGAGCTCAAGCAGATCTACCGCGACATCGACAAGCTGGAGAAGACGCGCATGAACGTCACCAAGTTCTCCAAGCGCTACGAGGCCTACCAGCCCTTTGCCATCGCCGCCGTGCTGTGCCTGCTGCTCGAGTTGCTGCTGCGTAATACGTTCTTGAGGCGTCTGCCCTGAGGGGAGTGTCGCTGACAAAGATTGATGAATATGCTTAGATTCGAAGATCCCATATACCTCTGGCTGTTGCTGCTCATACCGCTGCTGTTGCTGCTCAGGCTCCTCATGGTACGGCAGCAGCGTCGTCGTCTGCGCAAGTTTGGCGACTATGCGCTCGTCAAGGGTCTCATGCCCGATGTGTCGCGCTATCGCCCCGCGGTGAAGTTTGTGCTGTTGCTGGCCGTGCTGGCCGTGCTCATCCTCATGGTCGCCCGTCCGCAGATGGGTACCAAGGTATCGCAAGAGAAGCGCAACGGCATCGAGGCCATCATCTGTCTCGACATCTCCAACTCGATGCGGGCTGAGGACGTGGTGCCCAGTCGTCTCGACAAGAGCAAGATGCTCGTAGAGAACATGGTCGACCACTTCACCAACGACAAGATCGGACTGGTGGTCTTTGCCGGCGATGCCTTTGTGCAGCTGCCCATCACCAGCGACTATGTGTCGGCCAAGATGTTCCTCCAGAACATCGACCCCTCGCTCATTGCCACCCAGGGCACCGACATTGCACGGGCCATCGGCGTGGCCATGCACAGCTTCACCCAGCAGGAGAAGGTGGGGCGCGCCATCATCGTCATCACCGACGGCGAGGACCATGAGGGCGGTGCCCTGGAGGCGGCGCAGGAGGCCCGCAAGCGCGGCATTAATGTCTTCATCTTGGGTGTGGGCGACCCCAAGGGTGCCCCCATCCCCGATGGGCAGGGCGGTTATATGACCGATGCCACGGGCCAGACCGTGATGTCGAAGCTCAACGAGCAGATGTGTCAAGACATTGCCAAGGCCGGCAGTGGCACCTATATCCATGTGGACAACACCTCTGAGGCGCAGGAACAGCTCAACGACCAGCTGGCCCGACTGCAGAAGGGCGAGACCAGTTCGCTGATCTACAGCGAGTACGACGAGCAGTTCCAGGCTTTCGGACTCATCGCCATCCTTCTCATGATCATCGAAATCTGCATCCTCGAGTCGAAGAATCCTCGTCTCAGGAACGTCAGACTGTTTAAGAAAAGACAACCCAAGGCATGAAGATACTAGGATATATCATATTGGTTGTGGCCGGTCTGCTCTGTACGCCGCAGGCCAAGGCGCAGACCGACCGGCAGTTGATCCGCAATGGCAACAAGCTGTTCAGACAGCAGAACTATGCCAAGGCCGAGATCGAATACCGCAAGGCGCTGAGCAAGAATCCGCGCAACACGCAGGCCATGTACAACCTGGGCTGTGCCCTCATGCAACAGCAGAAAGACTCGGCTGCCGTGGTGCAGCTGCAGGCCGCCGGCAAAAGCGAGACGGCCAAGATGCGCAAGGCCATGGTCTACCACAACATTGGGGTGATCTGCCAAGGGCACCAGATGTACGGCGAGGCCATCGAGGCCTACAAGGAGAGCCTGCGCAACAATCCTGCCGACAACGAGACGCGTTACAACCTGGCCCTGTGCAAACGCCTGCAGAAAAAGCAGAAGCAGAATGGAGGCGGTGGCGACAAGGACAAGGATAAGAACAACAAAGACAAGCAGCAGAAGGATAAAGACAACCAGCATAGTGACAAGCAGCAGAAGGACAAGGAGCAACAGCAGAAGCAGCCCAAGGACCAGATGAGCAAGGAGAACGCCGAGCAGCTGCTCAACTATGCCGTGCAGGCTGAGAAGGCCACACAGCAGCGACTCAAGCAGGCACAACAGCAACCGCAGCGTCGCCGACTGCAAAAGAATTGGTAAAGGTTTATAACATGACATGTCGTAGTTTACATATCGTTTTACTGTTGTTGGGCCTGGTGTTCGGCATCAATGCCGCACAGGGGCAGATCAGCGTCTCGGTGCCGTCGCACGTCGCCGCGGGCGAGAACTTCAGGCTGGCCTACACCATCAATACCCAGGACGTGGAGGACTTCAGGGCCGGCAACATCCCCGAAGGCCTGGAGGTCATTGCCGGTCCTTATACCTCGCAGCAGTCGAGTTACCAGATGGTGAACGGTCATACCAGCAGTTCGTCGTCCATCACGTTCACCTATACGCTCTATGCCGCCAAGAACGGCACCTACACCATTCCCGCGGCACATGCCCGCGTTAATGGCAAGCATGTGGCGTCGCGGGCGGCTAGGGTCACCGTGTCGGGGCAGGCCTCGGGCAACGGCAGCGCGCCCAGGATGCACGACGACGACCGTGCGGAGCAGCAGATGCGTGCCGCGGGCTCGCCCATCTCGGGCAACGACCTCTTCATCAAGGTGTCGGCCAGCAAGCAACGCGTACACGAGCAGGAGGCTGTGCTGCTCACCTACAAGGTCTTTACGCTGGTAGACCTCACCTCGCTCGATGTCAAGATGCCCGACCTCGTGGGGTTCCACACCCAGGAGATTGAGTTGCCGCAACAGAAGAGCTTCCATATCGAGAACGTCAACGGCAGGGCCTACCGCGCCGTGGTGTGGCGCCAGTATCTGCTCTATCCGCAGATGACAGGGAAGCTCGAGATACCGAGCGTGACGTTCAAGGGCATCGTGGTGCAGCAGAACAGGGCCGTGGATCCTTTCGAGGCCTTCTTCAACGGCGGCTCGGGCTATGTGGAGGTCAAACGCAACATCGTGGCGCCGGGCCTCACCATCCAGGTGGACCCGCTGCCGCAGAAACCGGCCGACTTCTCGGGCGGTGTGGGGCGGTTCAACATCTCTGGGCAGATCAGCAAGACCACCGTCAAGGCCGGCGACCCCGTCACCCTGCGTGTCGTCGTCTCGGGCACAGGCAACCTCAAGCTCATCAAGCAGCCCGAGGTCAACTTCCCCAAAGACTTCGACAAATACGACCCCAAGATTACCGACAAGACCAAGCTCACCACCAGCGGTGTGGGCGGAAACATGGTCTACGACTTCCTCGTGGTGCCCCGCAACCAGGGCCAGTTCACCATCCCCGAGGTGTCGCTGACCTACTACGACACCCAGGCAAACACCTATAAGACCGTCAAGACCAAGCCTTTCGCACTGACCGTGACACCCGGCGACGGCAAGAACACCTCGGCCACCTATGATGCGCCCAAGGACAACGACATCCGTACCATCAAGGAGGGGCAGAGCAGTCTGGGCGCGGCGAGCAACGGCTTCTTCGGCAGCACCACCTATTGGGTGAGCCTGCTCATTCCCCTGCTTGCGTTCATCGTGCTGCTCATCGTCTTCCGCAAGCGGGCCATCGACAATGCCGACGTGGTGAAGATGCGTGGCAAGCACGCCAGCAAGATGGCCCGCAAGCGCCTGAAGAAAGCCAGTCAGCTGATGTTCAAAGGCCGCTCGGACGAGTTCTTCGATGAGGTGCTGCGTGCCTTGTGGGGCTATGTGAGCTATAAGCTCAACATCCCTGTGGAGCAGCTCTCGCGCGAGAACATCTCTGAGAAGCTCACCGCCCACCGCGTGGACGACAACACGGTGCGTCTCTTCCTCTCGGCCCTCGATGAGTGCGAGTTTGAGCGTTATTCCCCCGGCGACGTGTCGGGCAACATGGAGAAGACCTTCCAGTCGGCCATGACTGCCATCATGGAGATAGAACATGTAATGAAAAAGTCGAAGCAATGAAGATACTGCATATCCGTCATCGTTGGGCTGCCGTGCTGAACCTGCTGGTATTGGCATGTGTCATCGCCGGTCTGCCCCTGGAGTCACGGGCCATCACCAAGCAAGATGCCGACAAGGCCTACAAGGTGGGCAACTACCAGCAGGCCATTACCGACTACCGCGACCTGCTCAGGCGCGGCGTGTCGGCCGACCTGTATTATAACCTCGGCAATGCCTACTTCCGCACCGACAGCCTCACGCAGGCCATCCTGGCCTACGAGCGAGCCTCGCTGCTCTCGCCGGGCGACGAGGACATCCGTTTCAACCTCCAGTTTGCCCGGTCGAAGACCATCGACAAGATCACGCCCCAGAGCGAGATGTTCTTCGTGTCGTGGTACAAGAGTATGGTCAACTTCACCAGCGTAGACCGCTGGGCCAAGGTGGGCATTGGTGCCATCGTGCTGGCCCTGCTGCTGATGCTGGCCTATCTCTTTGCGCCGCAGATAGCTGTCCGCAAGGTGGGCTTCTTTGGCAGCCTCGTCTTTGTCCTCGTCTTTGTCTTCTCCTGGCTCTTCGCCTGGCAGCAAAAGACATCGCTCGAGCACCGCTCCGGGGCCATCGTCACGGCTCCCTCGGTGAGTGTGAAAGACACGCCGGTGAAGAACAGCGCCGACGACTTCGTGCTCCACGAGGGCACACGCGTGGAGATCACCGACAAGGGCATGAGGGGCTGGTGTGCCATCCGCGTGGCCGACGGCCGCGAGGGCTGGGTGCCTGCCGACCAGCTGGAACAGATATAATACCAAAGGACAAAGCATGATGTTGGACCGTCTTATCGCATTAGACCAAGAACTGTTGATGTGGTTCAACGGCAGCGACTCGCTGTTCGTTGACCGACTGGCCGAGTCGCTTACCGCAGGCGTCACGTGGATACCTCTGTACATCGCCCTTTTCTACCTAGTGGTGAAGAACAACGAGACCATGCTGCAGATCGGTATCATCGTGGGTTGCTCGCTGCTCTGCATTCTCTTGGCCGACGGTATGGCCGACGGCATTGTCAAGCCCCTGGTGGCCCGCCCCCGACCGTCCAACGACCCCATCATCAAATATGCCGTCGACGTGGTGAACAACCACCGTGGCATGTCGTTCAGCTTCTTTTCGGCCCATGCCGCCAACACCATGTCGCTGGCCGTCTTCTTCGGTCTGCTGGTGCGCAACCGGCTGTTCAGCAGTGCCCTGGTCATCTGGTCGCTGGTCAACTGCTGGACACGCCTGTACCTTGGCCTGCACTATCCCGGCGACATCCTTTGCGGCCTGCTCTGGGGCGGCGTTTCGGGAGGACTGAGTTATCTGGTATTCCATCATTTCTATTTCAAGGTGAGCCCCAGGCTCAACTACGTCTCTTCACAATATACCCGCACGGGCTACAGCGTCATCGACATCGACGTGGTGCTGGCCGTGATGGTGTTTACGGTGGCGGCAGCGGTCATCAACAGCTTGCTGTCCATCGGTCTTTATTCATAAGAGCATAGGCTCTATCATACGACAGCATTACTTACAATGAACACAAAGCACATCCATATCAGCGATTATCAATACGACCTTCCCGATGCCCGCATCGCCAAGTTCCCATTGGCACAGCGCGACCACAGCAAGCTGCTGCTCTATCGGCAGGGCGAGGTGTCGGAGGACATCTTCCTTCATCTGTCGCAGTATCTGCCCCAAGGCTGTCTCATGGTGTTCAACAACACCCGCGTCATCCAGGCGCGCATGCACTTCCGCAAGGAGACGGGCGCACTCATCGAGGTGTTCCTCATGGAGCCCGCCGCCCCTACCGACTACGAACAGATGTTTCAGACCACCGGCCACTGCAGCTGGCTGTGCATGATCGGCAACCTCAAGAAATGGAAAGACGGCACGCTGCGCCGCGACTTCGAGATCAAGGGGCAGCGTCTCACGCTCACGGCCACCCTCGACCGCGACCTGTCGGGACAGAAGGGTGGGGGCACCAACTACTGGGTCGACTTCGACTGGGACAACCCGCAGGTGAACTTCGCCGAGATACTCGAGACCGTGGGCGAACTGCCCATACCCCCCTATCTCAACCGCGACACGCAGGAGAGCGACAAGACGACCTACCAGACTGTCTACTCCAAGGTCAAGGGCAGCGTGGCTGCACCTACGGCGGGCCTGCACTTTACCGATGACGTGCTGCACGACCTCGATGCCCACGGCATCGTGCGCGACGAGGTGACGCTGCACGTGGGTGCCGGCACCTTCAAGCCCGTGAAGTCGGACGAGATTGAGGGGCATCACATGCACACCGAGTATATCGTCGTTCACCGCCATACCTTCGAGCGGCTGCTGCAGCACCAGGGCAGGGCAGTGGCCGTGGGCACCACCAGCGTGCGCACGCTCGAGAGCCTCTACTACATGGGTGTGAAGCTGGCCATGAACCCCGCCCTCACCGAAGACGACCTGCATGTGAGCCAGTGGGAGCCCTACGACCTGCCCCACAACGACGAGGGACTGGTGCTCGTCGACGGACAGCCCGTCACCGTGACGCAGGCCATCGGCCACCTGCTCGACTATCTCGACCGCGACGGCCTGGAGGCCCTCCACTCGAGCACGCAGATCATCATTGCGCCGGGCTATGTCTATAAGATCGTGAAGATGCTCATCACCAACTTCCACCAGCCGCAGAGCACCCTGCTGCTGCTGGTGAGTGCATTTCTCAAGGGCGACTGGCGCAAGGTCTACGACTATGCCCTGGCCCACGATTTCAGGTTTCTGAGCTACGGCGACTCCAGTCTGCTCATACCCTGAACACATCATCAACAACTCCCAAAAGCAACAGACACATGAAGATAGGAGATAAAGTAAACTTCCTGCGCGAGACCGGCGGCGGCAAGGTGGCCGGCTTCCAGGGCAAGAACATCGTACTGGTGGAAGACGAGGACGGTTTCCAGATACCCATGCCCATCACCGAAGTGGTGGTGGTAGACAGCGACGACTACAGCACGGCCACCATCATCAACCGGCGTGCTGAAGCTCAGGAGCGCAAGGCCGAGGAGACCCCGCTGCAGCGCGGTGGCAGGTCGGTGAGCGCCATGATGCGCGACGGACAAGACGAGGCGGTGGACATGACCGTGGAGGATGTGGTCGACGACACCCGTGAGGTGACCTTCAGGCCGCAGGCCGAGGAGCGCAAGGGCGGAAACCAGCTGTCGGCCTACCTGGCCTTCGTGCCCATAGACCTCAAGGTCGTCACCAACCCGAGGTTTGAGGTCTACTTCGTCAACGACAGCAACTACTACATGCAGTATGCCTACCTCGTGGCCGAGGGCAACAGCTGGAGCCTCAAGGCACAGGGGGAGGTGGAGCCCAACACCAAGTTATATATAGAAGAGGTGGGACGCGAGGAGATCAACCACCTCGACCGCGTGGCCGTGCAGCTCATCGCCTACAAGCGCGACAAGCCGTTCATCATCAAGCCTGCCGTCGACGTGCAGCTGCGCATCGACCCCATGAAGTTCTACAAGCAGCACACCTTCGAAGACACCGACTTCTTCGAGCAGCCCGTCTTGCTCTACGCCATCGTCGAGGACGACCGGCCTGTGCGACCGCTGGTGGCCGACGCCAAAGCCCTGAAACGCGAGATGTACAAGGGCAGCAGCCCATCGCAGTCGGCCGACAGCTCTACCTCCAAGCGCGAACAGCTCGTGGGCCGCTACAGCGACGACCAGGGCAAGGGCAACAAGCGCAACTCGCCCTACATTCGCCACCGCGGACTCGACGACGCCATCGTCGTAGACCTGCATGCCGAGGAGGTGCTCGACACCACACGCGGCATGTCGGCGGGCGAGATTCTGGAATACCAGCTCAAGATCTTCCGCGACACCCTGGCCGAACATGCAGCCCACAAGGGGCAGAAGCTCATCTTCATCCACGGCAAGGGCGAGGGCGTGCTGCGCCGTGCGCTGATCAACGAGCTCAACTACAAATACAAGTCATACACCTACCAGGATGCCTCGTTCCAAGAGTACGGCTACGGGGCCACGCAGGTGGTGGTGAGGTAGGGGGAGGCCCACCCCGACCCTCCCAAGGGAGGGGGAGACCATACGGTGGAGTTGGGTTTTGGCAGGTAATTAGCATAATATCCAAGCTAAAAGAAGATAACATCATGGAATATGGATTTGTAAAAGTGGCGAGTGCGGTGCCCGTTGTGAAGGTGGCCGACTGCCTGCAAAACATCAAGGAGATAGAGTCGCTCATCGCACAGGCCGAGGGCCGCAACGTGGAGCTCATCGTCTTCCCCGAACTGTGTATCACCGGTTACAGTTGTCAGGACCTTTTTCGCCAGCAGCTGTTGCTCGATGCGGCAGAGCACAGCCTGATGCAACTGCTCGACTTCAGCCGCCAGCTCGACATCATCTCCGTGGTGGGACTGCCCGTGGTGGTGGGCGGACAGCTGCTCAACTGCGCGGCCGTCATCCAGCGCGGATCTATCCTGGGCATCGTGCCCAAGACCTACCTGCCCAACTACAATGAGTTCTACGAGAAACGGTGGTTTGCCTCGGCACAAGACCTGCGGCCCACCGAGATCCATTTTGCCGGCCACAACGTCATCGTCACCCCCGACCCGCAGCTCTTCCGCACCTGCGAGGGCGTGACCTTCGGCGTGGAGATCTGTGAGGACGTATGGGCGCCCACGCCACCCAGCAACCACCTCACGCTGGGCGGGGCCGAGATTGTGTGCAACCTCTCGGCGAGCAACGAGCTCATCGGCAAGCATGCCTACCTCAAGGCCCTGCTGGCCCAGCAGAGTGCCCGCACCATTGCCGGATATATCTACAGCAGCGCGGGCTACGGCGAGAGCACGCAGGATGTGGTCTATGGCGGCAACGCCCTGATCTACGAAGACGGCAAACTGCTGGCCGAGGGACAGCGCTTCGCCACCGAGAGTCAGATGCAGACAGCACAGATCGACGTGGAGCGGCTGCGCAGCGACCGACGCAACAACACCACCTTTGTCAATGCCCAGCGCCGCATGGCCACCGAGGTCATACGTCTGGTGCATGCCATCACCACCCAGCCCCACGACTTCGTGCTCGAGCGCGAGGTCAACCCGCTGCCTTTCATCCCCACCAGCGACGACATGCAGCAGTCGTGCGACGAGATATTCAGCATACAGGTCATGGGACTGGCCAAGCGACTGGCCCACACGCGCAGCACCAAGGTGGTGATCGGCGTGAGTGGCGGCCTCGACTCCACGCTGGCCCTGCTGGTGTGTGTCAAGACCTTCGACAAGCTCAAGCTCGACCGCCGGGGCATCGTGGGCGTCACCATGCCGGGCTTCGGCACCACCGACCGCACCTACCGCAACGCCATAGACCTCATGCAGAGCCTGGGCGTGACCATTCGTGAGATCAGCATCGCCAAGAGCGTGACGCAGCATTTCGAGGACATCGGCCACGACATCAGTGTACACGATGTGACCTACGAGAATGCGCAGGCACGCGAGCGCACCCAGATCCTCATGGACCTGGCCAACCAGGTGGGGGCGCTGGTCATCGGCACGGGCGACCTCTCGGAGCTGGCCCTGGGCTGGGCCACCTACAACGGCGACCACATGTCGATGTATGCCGTCAATGCCTCGGTGCCCAAGACACTCATCAAATACCTCGTGCGCTTTGTGGCCCAGACCGTCGACGAGCAGTCGGCCGCCACCCTGCTCGACATCATTGACACGCCCATCTCGCCCGAGCTCATCCCCGCCGACCGGCAGGGCAACATCACACAGAAGACCGAAGACCTCGTGGGACCCTACGAGCTGCACGACTTCTTCCTTTATTATTTCCTGCGCCACGGCTTCCGTCCCTTCAAGATCTACATGCTGGCCCAGAAGGCCTTCGGCGAGAACCGGCAGGACGAGCGTCGTGCAGGTACCTATACAGATGCCACCATCCTGCGCTGGCTCAAGACCTTCTGCTCTCGCTTCTTCGCCCAGCAGTTCAAGCGCAGCTGTCTGCCCGACGGTCCGAAGGTGGGCTCGGTGAGCCTCAGTCCGCGTGGCGACTGGCGCATGCCTTCCGATGCCGTTGCCGCCCTGTGGATGCAGGAGGTGGAGGTCATCGAGGCCCAGCAGGCGTAGGGAGCCTCCCCCGACCCCTCCGGTAGGAGGGGAGGGCCATGCGGTGCGCAAAAGCCCTCCCCATGCTCGGTTTCAGAAGGGTGTGACATGACTTTGACTGACGCAGTACTCACGTCAGGTCAATGTTTTGCCCTTGCTTATCTTTACAAATTTGGTCTTTTTTTCTCTGAACCTACAAGTCTTTTGATGCTCTTTTTCGCTAAGCATGGAGAGAGTTGCGAAAATGTATGCATCAATGCCTTACAGCCAAAGCCTTTCTGACGCATCACCCCAATTATGCGCTAACGCTTACAATCATATAGAAAACTTGAAGCTTACTTTTGTCCACTTTATACGTTTATATGTCTAACCCGGTCATTTTAATTTGTAGGAGTGTAATAACAGAAGTACTTTTGCATCGACAAAATATCTATTTATAAAATGCAAAAACAGTAACAATGAAAAAACTTTTTCTTTTATTATCCGTGATTGCATTAGCTTCGTGCAGTTCGGATGAAGTTGACAATTGTAAATTGCAACAAAGTGTATCTGCTGCTAATTACAAAGTAGATGCAAAAGACATAAAAATGGTCATCGCTGACTATTTTAGTTTGTTTGGAACCAGATCTGGAGGGAGCGACTATAATGTTTTGCACATTGATACAATAGGTAAGTTTGCCAGTGCCGCTACGAGGTCTTCAAAGGAAGATACAGATCCGTTACTATATGCTGTAAAAATATCTGATGGGTCTACCATTATTGTCGGAGGTGACAAGAGAGCCGAATCTATCTACGCTCGCTTTAATAATGTAGATTTGAAAATAGATGAAAACGGTCAGTTCACTAATGATAGTATTCCTGACATGGTATATTATATTATTGAAGATTATATGGCTGATGTAAAGAATAAAATAAAAAACAATGCTCCTCTCAACAGCTTCTATTGTAATAGTCAAGATTTCTCTTCTACGAGAGCCACAGAAGATGATGAAGAAGTGTCACCCAAATTATCATATAGATTTTCTGATGCGTATAATTACAATGAGAAAAACAACAACTATAATCTATTCACATCACAAGATGTGAGACCTTGTGTAGCAATACGGCAGTTGCCACAGTAGGAATAGGCACCAACCACATGCTGCTTCGAGTCGAACCACATGCTGCTTCGAGTCGAACCACAATCTACTTCAAGTCGAACCACAGCCTGTTTCGACCCGTTTCACCCATCCTGCTGCGTCATACGGCATTGCGTCAACGCAGCTCTGGCCCTGCCAAACGCATGCTTTGCTTGATGATATGTTATGCTGATATTTTGTCTTGTTATTCTGCCCGCATGGCTGTTATTTTGCTACGTTGTCTTCATTCCCTTTCGCCTTTCTTATTTGTTATTCTGTTACTATGTCTTTAAAAACTACCCCTTCTGCCCAAGAGATTTAGGGTGCAGTCAAGGCAAAGTAACAAATATTTCAAACGTAACGCATTTTTAATATCTCTTTTCATATCGTATTGGAATAATTTAAGTAATTTTGCACTCAACAGGTAGTAAGAGGGGTTTGTCCCCAATGTTTTATTTAAATTTTATTAATCTTATGCAGAAAAGACTGTATTTTCTGATGACCCTCATGCTGGTGTTCACCACCACGCTGATGGCTCAGATCACAACTTCTGGTATTAGTGGTAAGGTTACTGCAGAAGGCGAGAATGTCATCGGCGCGACAGTCGAGGCCATTCATACACCTTCCGGCACCCGCTATGTGGCAGTGACCAATGACAAGGGTATGTTTGCCATCAACGGTATGCGTGTGGGTGGCCCCTACGAGGTGAAGATTGCCTACATCGGCTATGCGACCAAGGTAGTGAAGGATATCACCCTGCAACTGGCCGAGACCTATAACCTCAACACCTCACTCTCTGAGGACGCCCAGCAGCTGGGCGAGGTGGTGGTCAGCGCCAAGGCCACCAAGTTTACCACCGAGAAGACGGGTGCCTCGACCAATATCTCCAACCAGCAGATTGTCAATCTGCCCACGGTGAGCCGCAGCATCACAGACGTGACGCGCCTCTCGCCCTACGGCGGCAACGGCATGAGCTTTGCGGGCGTTGACGGACGTACAGCCAACTTCACGGTCGACGGTGCCAACTTCAACAACAACTTCGGTCTGAGCGACAAGCTCCCCGGCGGCGGCAATCCCATCTCCTTAGATGCCATCGAAGAGTTGCAGGTGGTGATTGCACCTTACGACGTGCGTCAGACCAACTTCATCGGCGGTGGCGTGAACGCCATCACCAAGTCGGGTACCAATACCTACAAGGGTAGTGCCTACATCTATCACCAGAACGAGAACCTGCGTGGCGACGCCATCGAGCGCGTGCAGATTCCCGGTGCCCGCGACAAGGACCAGAGCACAACATACGGCTTCACGCTCGGCGGTCCGATCCTGAAAGACAAGCTCTTCTTCTTTGTCAACGGTGAGATGCAGAAGAAACCCACGGTGGTGAACCGCTGGAGGGGCTCTGAAGACGGTGTGGCCGACGAGACCAACTATCTCTCTCGCACCACGTTCAGCGACCTGCAGACGGTTTCAGACTATGTGTTGCAGAAGTACGGCTACCATACCGGTTCATATACCAGCTTCCCGGCTGACGAGAACAACTACAAGATTCTGGCCCGCCTCGACTGGAACATCAACACGATGCACCGTCTGGCTCTGCGATACAACTACACCAAGAACCGCGCCTGGAACTCGCCCAACGCCTCGTCGATGGACGGTGGCACACGTATGAGCGGCGCGCGTATGTCGCAGTACTCCATGTCGTATGCCAACTCGATGTATGCCATGGACAACATCGTACACTCGTTCTCTTTCGACCTCAACAGCCGTCTGACCGAGAGCCTCTCCAACCAGTTTCTGGCCACCTACTCGGTGCTCAACGACCTGCGTGCCTCTGACTCCAGCGAGTTCCCCTTCATCGACATCCTGAAAGATGGACAGGCCTATCTGTCTCTGGGTTACGAGCTCTTCACTTGGAACAATGCCGTACATAATAAGGTATGGAACGTGAAGGATGAGCTTACCTGGTATAAGGGCAACCACCGTATCATCGGCGGTGTGGCCTACGAGCACAAGATGGCCGACAACCAGTATATGCGCAATGGTACGGGCTATTACCGTTACCGCAGCCTCGACGACTTCCTCACGGGTGCCGCCCCTGAGATTGTGAACCTGACCTACGGCTACAACGGTGAGGGCTCGCCCGCTGCCCGCGTGACCACCAACAAGATTGGTGTGTACGGTCAGGACGAGTGGACCATCAACCCCAACTTCAAGCTTACCTATGGCATCCGCATCGACGGCCTGTTCTTCAACAACGGCGACCTGATGACCAATAAGGGTATTCTCGACCTCGACTACGACGGTCGTCACATCGACACCGGCAAGTGGCCCTCGGCCAACCTCATCTTCTCGCCGCGCCTGGGCTTCACCTGGGATGTGCTGGGCGACAAGACCCTCAAGGTGCGCGGTGGTACGGGCCTCTTCGCTGGCAACCTGCCCCTGGTGTTCTTCACCAACATGCCTACCAACGGCGGTATGGTGCAGTATCAGGCTCAGATCAACGGCACCTCTACGCCCATCAAGACCTATACCGGTGCTACGGTTACCGGTTCGAACGGCAAGACCTATGTAGACATGAACCAGTTTGCTGGCGGTCTGGTGACCGATGCCAACGGCCATGCTACGATAGCTGCCCTGTACGACAAGCTCGCCTCGATGGGCTATCCCACCACCATCTCGCCTGAAGACGGCACCGTGCCCTCGGCCATTGCTGCCGTAGACCCCGACTTCAAGATGCCGCAGGTGTGGAAGACCTCGGTGGCTGTCGACTACGCCCTGCCCGTGTCGTTCCCCTTCACCGTAACGGTGGAAGGTATCTTCAACAAGACCCTCAACGGTGTGTCGATCTCCGACTGGAGTATCCCCTCGGTGGGTGGCTTCGCCCGCTTCAACGGTGTGGACAACCGTCCCATCTATCCCACAGGCTTCCGTACCAACACCAAGGCCTTCGTGCTCGAGAACACCAGCCGTGGCTACGGATGGTCTACGAGCATCGAGCTCAACGCACGTCCCACCGAGTGGCTCAGCCTTATGGCAGCCTATACGCACACGGTGAACAAGGAGGTGACCGGCATGCCGGGCTCGAACGCTGAGTCGGCCTTCACCTATGTGCCCACCGTGCAGGGTCCGAACAACATCAAACTGCACAACTCGCAGTATGTGACGCCCGACCGTCTGGTGGCTTCGCTCACCACACACGACAAGAGCGGCAATCACTACAGCCTGATCTATGAGGCTTGGCGCGGCGGTTACAACTACTCGTACATGACTGTGAACGACATGAACGGCGACGGCTACAACTACGATGCCATCTATGTGCCTACCGACCAGCAGGTGGCCGACGGACTCTTCCGCTTCAAGACCGAAGACGACAAGACCCGCTTCATGGACTATGTTCACAACAACGACTACCTCAAAGGCCGTCAGGGCGAGTATGCTGAGGCTTACAGTCTCTACTCTCCTTGGGTTCACCGTATCGACTTCAGCTACAAGCACGACTTCAAGGTCAACATCGGTGCCACCAAGCACGCCCTGCAGCTGAGCTTCGACGTGAAGAACCTCATGAACCTCTTCAACTCGAGCTGGGGTGTGGCCAAGTATCTCAATCCAGAGATCGGCACCGACCCGCGCATCCTGAAGTATGAGGGTGTAGACGCTGAGGGCTATGCCACCTTCTCTACGCCGGCTTCGATCAGCGGCAGCACCAAGACCTTCGTGCCCTACCACTCGCTCGGCCAGTGCTGGTATGCCTCTATCGGTATCAAGTATATGTTCAACT
>CAZBQA010000034.1:0-32247 GCA_964493905.1 uncultured Prevotella sp. | reverse complement strand
AGTCAGCTCACCCGACCCTATGGCTTCCAACAACAGCCAGGACAGTTCTGACGACTTGCCATTCTAACGCGTAGCAAGGGCTGTCGCCTTTTCAATACGAAATGATAAGACCAGAATTACCGCCTCAAGCAGGCGGTAATTCTGGTCTTCTGCATATCTGGTCTATAGACTTTATACGCAAGAACGGCAGAGAGGTGTCTATCCCCTCTGTCGCTCTTGTGGTACAAATCTAGTGGTGTACTCTCTGCTCAATCAGTTGTTCTCTACGTAGCTGGCAATCCAGTCACCAATCTCCTTGGTGCCATAGGTCTTGCCGCCTGCCACCTGAATCTCAGGTGTACGCACATTCTGCTCCAGACTGGCATCGCACGCCTTGCGGATGAGTGCGCCCTCCTCGTTCAGGCCAAAGTGTTCGAGCAGCATGGCGGCAGAGAGAATCTGCGCCAGCGGATTGGCAATGTTCTTGCCGGCAGCCTGTGGCCAAGAGCCGTGTACGGGCTCGAAGAGGGGAGTGTGCTCGCCCAGCGAGGCCGAGGGCTGGAGGCCCATAGAGCCCGTGATGGCACTGGTCTCGTCGGTGAGGATGTCGCCGAAGGTGTTCTCTGTCACGATGACATCGAAGAAGCGAGGCTCGGTGAGCACGCGCATCGCACAGTTGTCGATGAACATATAGTCGACCGTCACGTCAGGATACTGTGGTTCCATCTCTTTGCCAATCTGGCGCCAGAGGCGCGAGCTGGCCAGCACGTTGGCTTTATCTACCACCGTGAGATGCTTGTTGCGCTTCTGTGCAAACTCAAAGCCCACCTTTAGAATACGCTCAATCTCGGGACGATAGTAGATATCGGTGTCGTAGGCCTTGTCGTTGTCTTGGTATTTCTCACCAAAGTACATGCCACCTGTCAGTTCACGAATCACCACGAAGTCGGCTCCCTTGATGAGTTCCTCCTTCAGCGGAGAGTTGTGGAGCAAGCAGTCGAAGGTGGCCACGGGGCGTACATTGGCAAACAGTCCGAGTTGCTTGCGCATGGCCAGCAGTCCTGTCTCAGGGCGCACCTTCAGCGTAGGGTCGTTGTCGAAGCGCAGGTCGCCCACTGCGGCGAAGAGCACGGCGTCGGCCTCCATGCAGGTCTTGAAGGTAGCCTCGGGGAAGGGGTCGCCCACCTCGTCGATGGCATGGGCTCCGCAGATGGCCTCGTGATAGGCAAACTCGTGATTGAATTTCTTGGCTACGGCATCCAGCACCTTGATGGCCTGAGGCATGATCTCGGGTCCGATGCCATCACCAGGAAGTACGGCAATGTTCAATTTCATAATCTTATTTAATATTTTTATGTAATGTACAATCTGTGGATCAGTTTCTCCCTTCCTCCTCAAAGATGTTGAGCATCTTGAAGGTAGCCTTGATGGCAGCCTCGGTCTGGTCGGCATCGAGTCCGTGCGTGCGGATGATACGCCCGTTCTCCTCGTGCCAGGTGATGATGGTCTGCACCAGGGCATCGGTGCGTCCTCCGGGTGGGATGGTCACGCTATAGTTGGCCAGGCGGGGGAAGGTGCGGTTCAGGTTCTCCTTGTAGATCTTGCGCAGCGCCTTCACGAAGGCATCATACTGACCGTCTCCGGTGGCATCGGCCGTATAGGTTTCGCCGTTGATCTCCACCTTGATGCTGGCGATGGGCTTCAGTCCATACGATGTCGACACCATATAGCTCAACAGCTTCACCTTTTCATCATGGGTGTTGTGCTTGAGCACGTCCGATACGATGTAGGGCAGGTCGTCCTGCGTCACCACCTCTTTGCGGTCGCCCAGCTCGGTGATGCGCTGTGTCACCATACGCGTCTGCTCTGGCGTGAGGTCGAGCCCCAGCTCCTCAAGGTTTTTCTCGATGTTGGCCTTGCCTGAGTTCTTGCCCAGGGCATACTCGCGCTTGCGTCCGAATCGCTCCGGCTGGAGGTCGTTGCAGTAGAGGTTGTCTTTGTTGTCGCCGTCGGCATGCACGCCGGCTACCTGTGTGAAGACGTTCTCGCCCACGATAGGTTGGTTGGGCGAGACTGCAATGCCGCTGTACCCCTCCACCATGCGAGAGATCATATTGAGCTGACTCTCATCAATATTTGTCTTGACGTGCAGCTGATCGTTCAGTATGGCCTGTACGCTGGCGAGCGGTGCGTTGCCGCAACGCTCACCCAGACCGTTGACGGTGACATGCACGCCCTTGCAGCCACAGAGCACGGCAGCCAGCGTGTTCGACACCGCCAGGTCGTAGTCGTTGTGGGCATGGAAGTCGAAATGCTTGTCAGGATAGTAGTCGAGCATCTTTTTCATGTAGTCCATGCATTGCAGTGGGTTCATGATGCCCAGTGTGTCGGGCAGCAGGAACCGCTTGATGTTGGTACCCTGAAGGGCCTCCATCATCTGGTAGACATAGTCGGGCGAGTCTTTCATCCCCGAGCTCCAGTCCTCCAGATACAGGTTTACGGTCATGCCTTGCCTGTCGGCATAGTCGAGCACATCGAGAATATCGTCGATATGCTGTTGTGGTGTCTTGTGCAACTGCTGAGTGCAATGTTTGAGCGAGCCTTTGGCCAGCAGGTTGATGACCTTGCCGCCACAGTCTCTTATCCAGTCTACCGACTGGTTGTGGTCTACGAATCCCAGCACCTCGATGCGGTTGAGGTATCCCTCGCGTTCGGCATACCGGCATATTTTTGCCACGGCATCCTTCTCGCCTTCCGACACACGTGCCGAAGCCACCTCCACCCTGTCAACGTTGACATCCTTGAGCAGATACCGGGCGATCATCAGCTTCTCGTGCGGAAGAAAGCTGACACCATTGGTCTGCTCTCCGTCGCGGAGTGTGCAGTCCATGATTTCCACCTTCTCTGCCTTTTTTTCTGTTTGGACTGATTCCATTATACGTGTTTCTTTTCGTAGGCTTCCACTTGTTCACGGTTCTGAACGAGGAAGTCTACGTCATCAAGACCGTTCATCAAACAATGTTTCTTATATCCATTGATATCGAAGTGCTCGCTCCGACCGGTGGCCAGGTTGGTCACCGTCTGGTTGGGCAGGTCTACCTTTACCTCGGTCTTGTGGTCGCGGTCGATGCTTTGGAACAGTTCCTGAAGGAACTCCTCGCTGACCACCACCGGCAGCACGAAGTTGTTGAGCTCGTTGTTCTTGTGTATATCGGCAAAAAACGAGCTGATCACCACCCTGAAGCCGTAGCCTGCGATGGCCCATGCGGCGTGCTCGCGGCTGGAGCCAGAGCCGAAGTTCTTGCCCGCCACGAGAATCACACCCGAGTAGCTGGGGTCGTTGAGTACGAAGTCGGCCTTCAGGCTTCCATCCTTGTTGTATCGCCAGTCGCGGAAGAGGTTGTCACCAAAGCCTTTCTTGTCGGTAGCCTTGAGGAAGCGGGCGGGTATGATTTGGTCGGTATCCACATTCTCCAGGGGGAGGGGGATACAGCTTGATGTGATGACGTCGAATTTCTGTTTCATGTTCTTGTTGCACTTTTTGGGTTGGTGTTAAGGTGGGTTCTATTTATTACCACCGAAACCAAATAATAAAATCATGGGTTATGTTTTGCCATCTTTCGGACTCTCTTCTGCACAATTTGCCAGTGCGCTCAGTCGTTATGCCCGCATAACTCCTTCGTATACTTGCAAATTGCTCTCGAAGATAGTCTCTAAATCTGACAAAGCTCATTAATAGAACCCACTTTAAGCTAAAAACTCGCGTGGGTCGGTCACCTTGCCGGTGATGGCGGCGGCGGCTGCTACCAGCGGACTGGCCAGGATGGTGCGCGAGCCGGGGCCCTGACGGCCCTCAAAGTTACGGTTGGAGGTCGACACGCTGTAGAGTCCGGCCGGAACCTTGTCGTCGTTCATGGCCAGGCAAGCCGAGCAACCCGGCTGGCGGATGGCAAAGCCTGCCTCCTTGAGCACCTTGTCCAGACCCTCTTCCTTCACCTGCTTGGCCACGGCCCAAGAGCCGGGCACGAGCCATGCCACCACATGGTCGGCCTTGCGATGACCCTTCACCAGTGAGGCAAAGGCGCGGAAGTCTTCTATGCGGCCGTTGGTGCAGGCACCGAGGAACACGTAGTCGATCTTCTTGCCGAGCAGTTTCTCGCCGGGCTCCAAGCCCATATACTGCAGGCTTTTGAGGAACGAGGCCCGCTCGGTCTCGTCTACCTGGTCGAGCGTGGGCACGCTGCCGTTGATGCCGATGCCCATGCCGGGGTTGGTGCCGTAGGTGATGCGTGGCTCAATGTCGGCAGCATCGAAGGTGAGTTCTTTGTCAAAGACGGCATCGTCGCCCGAGCGGAGCGTCTTCCACTGAGCCACGGCCTTGTCCCATTCGGCACCCTGGGGAGCGTACTTCCTGCCCTTGATATAGGCGAAGGTCGTCTCGTCGGGGGCTACGAATCCGCCGCGCGCACCCATCTCGATCGACAGGTTGCAGAGCGTGAGTCGTCCTTCCATCGACATGTCGCGAACCACGTCGCCAGCATACTCCACAAAGTAGCCTGTGGCACCCGAGGTGGTGAGCTTCGACATGAGGTACAGGGCCACGTCTTTGGCCACCACGCCCGGCTTCAGTTTGCCGTTGATGTTGATGCGCATCGACTTGGGTTTCTGCTGCAGGATGCACTGTGAGGCGAGCACCATCTCCACCTCCGAGGTGCCGATACCGAATGCCACGGCACCCATGGCACCGTGTGTGGAGGTGTGCGAGTCGCCACAGACGATGGTCATGCCGGGCAGCGAGAGTCCTGTCTCGGGCCCCACTACGTGGATGATGCCGTTCTCGGGCGTGTTCATCTTAAACTCCGTCACGCCAAACTCCTCACAGTTCTTGTCGAGCGTGTCAATCTGCTTGCGACCGATGGCGTCGGCCACGGGTTTGTCCTGGTCGTGGGTCTGGATGTTATGGTCGGGCATACAGTACACCTGGTCGGGGCGAAATACCTTCAGTCCCCTTTGGCGCAGGCCGTCGAAGGCTTGCGGAGAGGTCACCTCATGACAATAGAGTCGGTCGATATAAAGCTGGGTAGGGCCGTCTTTCACCACCTGCACGACGTGGCTGTCCCATATCTTATCAAATAATGTATTCATTGTTGCTGTTGTGTTTTTTTGCCGTTATTTGTTTCTGAATTTATTCACACAGTCGATGTAAGCCTCCACCGATGCCGTTACGATGTCGGTGTTGGCGCCGAATCCGTAATACATGTTTCCGTCGTATTCCACCTGCATGTGTACCTTACCCACATCGTCCGAGCCCTTTGAGATGGCCTGGATGGTAAACTCCTTGAGGGTCATCTGCTTGCGTATGACACGCTTGAGGGCTTTGATGGCTGCGTCTACAGGGCCGTTGCCCGATGAGGCCTCCTCAAATTTCTGGCCTGCGATGTCGAGCCCGATGCTGGCCACGTTGCGCACGCCTTTACCGGCCGTCACCTGCAGGAAGTCGAGTTTCACCGCGTTGTTGGCCGCGGTGTCGGCACCGGCAAGCATCACCACGTCGTCGTCGGTGATTTCTTTCTTCTTGTCGGCGAGCTTGAGAAACTCCTGGTAAATCTTGTCGAGCTTCTCCTCGTCGTCCACATTCACGTTGTTCTCCTGCAACCTGTACTTCAGGGCGGCGCGTCCCGACCTGGCCGTCAACACAATCTCGTTGTTGTCGAGACCGATGTCCTTGGGGTCGATGATCTCATAGGTCTGCACATTCTTGAGGATGCCGTCCTGGTGAATGCCGCTGGAGTGGGCAAAGGCGTTGCGGCCCACAATGGCTTTGTTGGGCTGTACGGGCATGTTCATCAATGATGATACCATGCGCGAAATGGGGTAGATCTTGCGGGTGTTGATATTGGTGTCGATGCCGATGTGCTTGTGGCACTTCAATATCATGGCAATCTCTTCGAGTGAGGTGTTGCCGGCTCGCTCGCCAATGCCGTTGATGGTGACCTCTACCTGCCTTGCGCCGGCCAGCACACCATTCAGCGTGTTGGCCGTGGCCATGCCCAGGTCGTTGTGGCAGTGGGTGGAGATGATGGCCTTGTCGATGCCGTCGACGTGGTCTACCAGATATTTGATCTTGGCGGCATACTCTGTGGGCAGACAGTAGCCTGTGGTGTCGGGGATGTTGACCACCGTGGCACCGGCCTTGATTACGGCCTCCACCACGCGGGCCAGGTACTCGTTGTCGGTGCGCCCGGCATCCTCGGCGTAGAACTCTACGTCCTCTACATATTTCTTGGCGTAGGTCACAGCCCGTACCGCACGCTCGATGATTTCCTCGCGCGATGAGTTGAACTTATATTTAATGTGGAAGTCGCTCGTTCCGATACCTGTGTGTATGCGTTTGTGCTTGGCATACTGCAACGACTCTGCCGCAACGTCGATGTCTCGCTCCACGGCGCGTGTCAGGGCGCAGATGGTGGGCCAGGTCACAGCCTTCGAGATTTCTACCACCGAGTTGAAGTCGCCCGGAGAAGATACCGGAAATCCGGCCTCGATGACATCCACGCCCAGAAGTTCCAGCTGCTTGGCAACCTGTATCTTTTCTACCGTGTTAAGCTGACATCCCGGCACCTGCTCGCCGTCGCGGAGCGTTGTGTCGAAAATATAAAGTCTGTCGTTCATAAATATAATATTGTTGTTAAATCTTCTAAACGAAAAAAGCCTTCCCACTCAGCGGAAGTGGAAAGGCTCTCTCATGTTGTCAATATTTAGACGCACGCGCACACATTCTCACTTCCGACCACTGGATGCAGTCGAATGTTAATAATAATGCTTAGAATGGTGTACATGCTAATTGTCATTTCAACTCTGTTTTATTGATTTCGTTGCAAAGGTATATATTTTGTGCAATACCAGCAAATAATCTGTTACTTTTTTATAAGTTTTTGTTTTAAATCAACATCACAGGCCCTCGTATCCCTGTTCTTTTAGCAGGTTGCTCCTGCCTTTTGCGGCCAAGGAGCAACAGGGGCGCGGCTAGAACGCGGCACCCATGGGGGGCAGACCGAAGGGGTCGTTGTCGTCGCCTCCGTTGAGTCGCGAGCTGATGATCTCGCCGCCACCCATGTCGCCGGGCAGCGGGGCCAGCATGGCATCCTCGGGGTTCATGAAACGGGTGTACTGGCCTTGGAACGAGAGCAGCACGTCGCCCGTGGCACCCTTACGGTGCTTGGCTATGATGATCTGGGCCTTGCCGCGCAGGTCGTTGCCCTTGTCGTCCTCGAAGATATGGTAATATTCAGGGCGGTGAACAAAGAGCACCATGTCGGCATCCTGCTCAATGGCTCCCGACTCACGCAGGTCGCTGAGCTGGGGGCGCTTGCCGTCGAGGCCTTCACGGTTCTCTACGGTTCGGTTGAGCTGCGAGAGGGCGAGGATGGGGATGTTGAGTTCCTTGGCCAGGCCTTTGAGCGAGCGCGAGATGGTCGACACCTCTTCCTGGCGGTTGCCGAAGCGCATGCCGTTGGCATTCATCAGCTGCAGATAGTCGATCATGATGATTTTCACGCCCTTCTCGCGCACCAGGCGACGTGCCTTGGTACGCAACTCAAAGATCGACATGCCCGGCGTGTCGTCCACAAAGAGTGGTGAGCCCGTCAGGCGGGCCAGGTTCTTGTCGAGTCGCTCCCACTCGTCGCGTGCCAGCTGACCGTTCATGATTTTCTTGCCCTCGATCTCGCAGACGTTAGAGATCAGTCGGTTCACCAGCTGCACATTGTTCATCTCGAGCGAGAAGAAGGCGATGGGAGTCTGGTAGTCCACGGCAATGTTCTTGGCGATAGACAGGGCAAACGAGGTCTTACCCATGGCAGGGCGGCCGGCGATGATCACCAGGTCACTGGGCTGCCAGCCCGAGGTCATGTCGTCGAGCTTGGTAAATCCGGAAGGTGTGCCCGTGAGGCCCGACGAGTTGGCCGAGGCCTTCTGCAAGATGTCTACGGCCTGACGTATCACAGGGTCGATCTGCGTATAGTCTTGCCGCATGTTCTTCTGCGAGAGCTCGAAGAGCGTGCCCTCGGCCTCCTGCATCAGCTCGTCGACGTCGACCGTGGTGTCGAAAGCCTTGGTCTCCACCACGCTGGCAAACGAGATGAGCTGGCGGGCCATGAACTTCTGCTGTAAGATCTTGGCATGATATTCGATATGGGCCGAAGAGGCCACGTGGGCCGTGAGGTCGACCACATAGGTGGGGCCACCCACATCGTCGAGGGTGCCCTCGCGCTGCAGCTCATTGGTCACGGTCATGATGTCCACCGGGTTCTGCTCCATGTTGAGCGTCTGGATGGCCTGGTAGATCTTCTGGTGACGAGGCTCGTAGAAGGTCTCGGGGCGTATGCTCTCAGAGATGACCGAGAAGGCATCCTTGTCGATCATCAGCGCGCCGAGCACCACTCTCTCCACGTCGACGGCCTGTGGCTGTAGGTGTCCGTATGTGGGGTCGATGGGGGCTGAGGCGCGGCCTTGCTTGCCCGTCTGCCCGCTCTTGTTCTTTGATTCTGGCATGTTGGTTTGCTTTGTGCTTTAGTGTCCGGCAAAATTACGAAAAATAAGGCAATAACCGCTTTTATTCTACAAAAAATACGCCCAAAGATTTCGTAAGTTCTCTTTTTTCCGTATTTTTGCATAGGCCCTTCTGCGGGCATCGTTTGCCCGATGAGAGCGTGCCCCTTACATCTTTATATCATCAATATTGTCATGCTTACTTATCCTTGTGCCAAAATCAACCTCGGCCTGAATATCACCGCCCGTCGTGCCGACGGCTTTCACGACCTGGAGACGGTGTTCTACCCGGTGCCTCTCACCGATGCCCTGGAAATCAAAACGATGGACGAAGGATTCCCCTCGTCCGTACCCTGCGACCTCAAGGTCACGGGCAACACCGTGGAGTGCGACGAGGCCTCCAACCTCGTGGTCAAGGCCTACGAGTTGCTGGCAGCCGACTATGAGCTGCCCCGCGTACATGCCCACCTACACAAGCGCATACCCTCACAGGCCGGACTGGGCGGTGGGTCGGCCGATGCGGCGTTCATGATACGTCTGCTCGACGAGCGGTTCAGGCTCAATCTGGGCATTGCCGAGATGGAGCGTTATGCCGCCCGGTTGGGGTCCGACTGCGCCTTCTTCATCACTGCCGAGCCCTCCTTTGCTACGGGGCGAGGCGAAATACTGCAGCCCGTAGACGGCCCCAAGGGCAATCTCGGAGGCTATCATGTGGCCATTGTCAAGCCCGCCGTGGCGGTGTCTACGCGCGAGGCCTTCGCCCACATCACTTGCCGCGTGACGGAGAAGAGCTGCCGTGACATCGTGCGCCAGCCCATCGACACCTGGCGACACCAACTCACCAACGACTTCGAGGCAACGGTCTTTCCGCTACATCCCGGGCTGCCCGCCATCAAGCAGCGTCTTTACGACATGGGGGCCGTCTACGCGCAGATGAGTGGCAGCGGAAGTGCGCTCTACGGCATCTTTAGGCAGGCACCCGAGCACCTGGCCGAGACTTTCCCCACCTGCTTTACCTTCACCGGGCTACTGGGCTGACAGCTGTCGAGGGGCTCGTTAATAACATGGCTTCGAAGCTGCCGTTGCCTACTCTTGGCACCACTGCTGTGTGCCGCAGGCTGCCTGCTTCGAGTCGATACAAGTTCTGCTTCGAGTCGACACAGAAGCTACTTCGAGTAGAAGCACGTTCAGCTTCTACTCGAAACATACGATGCTTCGAGTAGATGCGGTAGAGAAGTACTATCGTTTTTCCCCGGTAAAGCAATGCTTTGATCCAAGCAAACCAGGCGTTTTGCCCTGCCAAAGGGGTGCTTTTGCCTGGTATCGAGCCATTTTGACTCAAAAAAAACAATCCGTCAATTCAGCCGATGCCTTGGCTTGACGGATTGTTGCGTTGTATGGAGGCTGTGGGCAGAGAGGCTATGGCCTCACGAGTTCCACACTTCCTTTGGGCTCTTCATGTAGGTCGGCTTTGCCGATGTTGCCCGTGACCTTGGCATGACTGATATGGCTGGAGTGCCATTTCAGTTGGCTGCAATCGATGTAGAAGTTGCCGTAGGTCATGCCTTCGATATTCACCGTGACGCGCTCGGCCTTGATGGGGGAATTGAAATGGGCCATCACCACGCGCTTGAAAGCCACCTCGAAGTCGGGCACCCTGTTGTCTTGGCCGTCGAGCACCGCGTGCTGCACGTTGTGCAGGCGCACTGCCTTGAGCGAGGGGGCAGAGATGTAGAGCGAGGTCTTGTGGTGGCGCGACATGTCATCATCAAATCTGGCCGACAACACGCCGTCGCTGACCCTCACGTGCTGGGCGTCGGCATAGGCCTTCTGGCCGTTCACCGTCACCCGGCAAGGTGGGCCGATATGGATGTTGACATTCGCGGCATCGCTGATTTCTATTTCCTCAAAGTCGGCCACGGGTCTATGGTCGTTCACCACGGTGGTGTCGCCCGCTATGGGATGGCTGTCGTAGGCTCCCGTCGACTCAGGCTGGTCGAAATACCACGGCTTACCCTTCTTGTCTTTGCATGACGTCATCATACAAAGTACAAGAAGGGTAAAAAGAAAGAGAGAGGTATTACGGTTCATCATGAATATGCTGAGCATGAGTTACATGGGCCATGTGGCAGCCTTGACACCTTGCTGTATGCCGGTCATGGCTGGTGTGTTCCAGATGGTCTTGGTGGCCCGGTTGATGATGGTCATGTTGGGCCAGGAGGGGGCGTTGGTGTCCCATACGAAGGGCACGATGCCGTTGTTGATGGCCTCGCTGGTCACGGTTGTGTACCACGCCGTGATCGAGGCCTTGTGCATGGCATCGGTGCCGTCTTGCCAGTTGGCGCCATACTCGCCCAGGATGACGGGCACGCCCTTGGAGGCAAACTTGGTGTACATGAGCCTCATCTGGCTCTGCACATAGTCTTCCTCTCCCCAGGTCACATTCTTTGTCGACCCGTCCACATGGTTGTCTTTGCCCCAGTAGAGCTTGCTGTTGCCGCCCGTGAAGTCCCATGGGTCGTAGAAATGCACCTCTACCATGAGCAGGCCGCTCTGCGTGTCGGTGGGCAGCGAGAAGTAGCTGTTGGTAGAGCTGATATTGGTCGACGGCCCCTGAACGACGAGCACGCGCGAAGCGTTGTTGCCACCCGTGGCACGCACGGCATCGACAAAGGCCTGGTTGTAACGTTCGAGGATGGGCGTGAGGTCTTTGTGGCGACTGTTGAAGAGGTTATATTCTTGGAATGGCTCGTTGAGACCGGCGAAGATGAGGTGCTGGTCATAGTTGCTGAAGTGCTCGGCAATCTGGGTCCAGATTTTCTTCAGCCGTGCAATCTTGTCGGTGATGGTGGCTTCGCTCACAGCTTGGTAGCTGGATGTCGACTCGCTGAAACCGCTGACCTCGATCCATCCTCCGTCCCAATGGTCGTTGATGATGACATACAGCCCGTTGGCTATGCAGTAGTCCACCACCTCCTGCACACGGCTCATCCACGCTGCGTCGATTGTGCAGTTGTTGGCATCGGTGATATGTCCCATCACCCATGACACCGGGATACGCACAGACCTGAAGCCCTGCGAGGCCACATAGTCGATGACTTCCTTGGTGGTCTTGGTGCCCTGCCATGATGTCTCGGTAGAGATGCCCACATTGGTCCAGTTGTTCTTCGATTCGCCGCCCTCCAGCGTATTGCCCAGGTTCCATCCAGGGTACATCAGGGCTGCCAGCTCAGCGGCGCTCTTGCCCTTTCCGGCGGCCTGCCGGATGGTGACGGCTTCCGACAGGTTGCTCAAACTGAAGGTCACCTGCGTGGAGCGGGCCACGCCCGAGTTGGGTGCTACGATGAAGTTGCGGGTGTAGGAGGCCAGCGCACGGGTGCCCCCCTCGGTGACCCAGCCCTCGCCAATGACGGTGGCAAACTGGCCAGTGGCCTTCAGACTGACGCTCACCGTGCCTCCCTCGGCACCCACCTCATAGTTGGTCTGGTCGAGTAGCAGGCCGTCCTTGCCTGTCTGTTTGACGGTGATTGTGCCTTGCTGGCTGCCACAGGTCACGGTGATGACGGCCGTGCGGTCGTCGTAACCGTCATTGGGGGTGACGGTAATGGTGAGGGGCGTGACGCCCATCACCGCACTGCGCTCCCCGGCTTGCACCTGGCACCAAGTGGCATCGCTGCTGGTCACGGTGACCGCTGAGGCCGACTGCACACTTACCTTGGTGGTGGCACCGGTCTTCGAGATGATCTGCTCGGTGGATGACAGCTTGAGGTCGCCACTGTATGGACTCATGCCCCCTTCGGTGTTGTCGTCCGAACAGGCTGTCATGGCCCCGGTCAACATGACCAGGACGAAGAATAACAATTGCTTGATAAACTGGTTCATTTGCTATGTTATTTTCATCGGGCTGGCAGCCTCGTTGTGCGAGGCGTGCCTGCCTGATGTTGTGGATGATTTAATATAACTTGTCTAAGGTGAAGGTTACGGCAATGCCCGACGAGCAGCCCAGGGCCGGTATGGTGCCGTTGGCTGTCTCGCCGGCAAACGGGGCATTACCCCTGGTGGCTCCATAAGTGTTGTAGAGCTCGATGCGATAATTGCCCTTACCCTCGAGGTCGCCCGTGAGCACCTTCGTGGCATCGAAAGGCAGCTCGCTGCCATCGACGACGACGCGTTTGAGCGAGAGTTGTGCATTGGGGAAGGTCTTTGCAAAGGTCTGGAGCTCCAGCAGGTCGATCATGCCATCCACGCGGGTGCCGTTGTAGGTGATGGTGTATTCTTGCGGGAAACCACCGTTGATGGCGATGGGCATCGACGCGTCGGGCCAGCCGGAGTTCCAGTCAGAACCGCAGAGGGTGAGGCCGGCAGTGAACCCATCGAGGCTCACCACGGTGTAGGTGATCTTCAGCGAGGAGTTGAAGGCCAACGCGGGCTCGCTTCCCTTGGCGCCACCGCCAAAGGGTGAGTCGCCGGCTGTGCCCGAACCCCAGATGTTGAACAGTTCGATGCGGTAATTGCCCTTACCCTCGATGTCGCCATACTTCAGCTTGTTGCCATCGAAGGCTACCTCCTTGCCGTCGGCCTCAATCTTGTCGATGCGGATGATGGCGAAGGGGTGGTTCTTCGACAATTGGGGTATCTCAAAGATGTAAACCTGGGCGGCGGCACGCTGACCAGTGGCCTCGATGGTATAGGTCTTGCCTGCTTCGAGGTTGGTCTGGGTGCTGAATCCGTCCCAGTGGCTGTTGTCACCATCATAGAGTGTCAGCGTGGGGGTGTAGACCACCTTCTCGTGCAGGGTCTTGATATCTTGTGAGATATAGTTGTGTACCAGCAGGCACGGTCCTTCCGGCGAGTTGTCGCGCACCACGCCGAGCTGCAGCTTGTTGGCGCTGAGAGAGAGTATCTTGATGTCGGTACTCCAGTTGGTTGCCACTCCATCAAAATTGTAGAGGTGCAGGATGCGCGCACCCTCACCTTGGAGGCTCAGGGTCTTGTTGGCTTCGTCGATGGTGTAGGTGCCTTGGACGGTCAGCGTGTGGGTGTCGTCCACGCGTTGGCTCACGCTGAACGTGCCATCCTCGTTGAAGGTCATGGCTCCCCATTCGGCGGCTGTGGTGAGCCAGGTGTTGTCTTTGTAGACGGGGCACCAGTTCCAAGAGTCGCCAGAGACCACGTCGCCATTGGTCACGGTGTTCCATGAGTCGGCGGTGCCATAATAATAGAGCGGGCCGTCGAACATCCACGAGTTGCCGTCTTTGTCGAGGTCGATATACCAAGTGGTGTTGATGAGGCTCTTGTTGAGCGACTGCTGCGTCTTCTGAACCGAACGGATGGCCAATGCTTGCTGCAGCTCGTGAACATCGAGTCCGGCGTCTGTGCCGTTGAGCTCGAAGGCTGAGGCATATTGCTTGTTATCGCCAGAGTTGATCTTTCCGGTCCAGTAGTAGCCCGCCTTGCCATCGTCGCTCACCGTCGTGCCTACGCGCTTGCCGGCGAAGGGGATGAAGATGGCGTTGCCGTTCTTGGCCGTAAACTTCATGCCCTGCACGCTGTTGACGGTGGTCACTTCTTGGGTGGTGCCGTTGATGAGTTCGCGCACCTCGTCGGTGCTGGGCATGCGACCCAGCTTGTTGGCCGCCGCCACATCGTAGGCGGCATTGCCAAAGATGTCACGCTGCTGTAGGTCAGCAGAGCTTTCAGATACATTGAGGCCGGTGATGTCGCTGTATTGGAACTTGCCACCCATCTGGTCTTCAGAGAGGGCACCCACGTTGGTCTTGCACCATTGCACACTCAGACCCAGGTCTACAAACTCGGGTGTGAAGTCGGTGGTGGTGAAACTCTTGGGTTCGCCATACACATAGCCACTGCCAACCTTCAGATAGGGCATATAATAATAGGTGTGGTTGGGAAGCAACCCTTCTGCTACCTGGGTGAGGTCGCCATTGGTCAGCACGCCCGGCACGTCGAGACCGGCTTTCAGGGTCTCTACGTCGGCAACGGCAGCCAGCTTCACTCCGGCTGCCATCTCATTGGCATTCACCCCGTCGATGCCACTGATGGTGGCACCGAAGGTGGCCGTGGCCCCGGTCACGTCGGTGGCACTCTTGGTGCTGACGAGAGCCGATGTGGTGGTGAAACTCTTTACCTCGCCGTATCTCGTCAGCTTGCCCTGTAGGGTGACGTATGTGGCGTAATAGTAGGTCTTGTTGGTCTCAAGACCAGAGAGGGTGGCTGTGAACGTGCCATTCTCACCAATGACACCGACCACCTTTGTTCCCGCACCTCCGGCGACACTCTCCTGATTGCTCGAATAGATGGTGCCCAGTTGGTAGGCGGTGCTGGCCTGGCTGCTCAGGTCGAGCACCTGACCGTTGGCCACGGCAGAGGTGGCGGTGACCTCTGCATTGCCGGTGGTGACAGACGAAATGATGGGAGCGGTGTTGATGGTATAGTTGTCTTCGTCATCGCTGCAAGAAGAGAAAGCGAGGACACCCAAGGCAACTAACAATAAACTGCTGAATATGTGATGTTTCATTGTCATTGTCTTTTATAAGTTATTCTTCCGTGTGATCAAGCCAGATGGAGTTGATATTGACTTGGACGCTCTGACTACGGCCATCGTCACCGGGTGTGAGGTCGGCTGTGGTGTGTTTGCCGGCATCAGGAATCTCGATGAGGTAGACCAGGCTGCTGGCATCGGGCACGCCATATTTACCGTTGACCTTCACGGTATAGGTGCCATCTCCGGTCACAGATGCCGTGACGCATCCTTCGTAGGAGGCATCATACACGCCCGAGGGACTCCACATGATGAATGCTGTGCAAGGGGTGTCGAGGGTTCCAAGACCGGTCACGGTAAAGGTGATGGCCATACTCTTGTTGAACTTCAGCTTGGAGACATCGATGGGAGGATTGGCAGCGGTGCCTGAGCCATAGGCATTGAAGATCTCGATGCGTAGGTTGCCCTTGCCCTCGAGGTCTCCCCAATGTAGCTTCGACTGGTCGACCATGAGCTGTGTGCCGTTTTGTACGGCTCCGCCAGTGCTGACCTCGTCGAGTTTGATGGCAGCATACTCGGTGACCTTGCCCGCGGTGTTGTGCTTGTTGGGCACACCGAGCCACAGTTCTGACAGGCCGTTGTCGAGCGACTCCTTATTGACGATGCGCAGTTCGTTGGTGTTGATGCTGAATGTGGTCAGGTCGTTGGAGACGGTATAGAAGTTGATGGTCTTGTCGAACTTGATCGTAGCGCCATCCACGCTGTAGGTGCCATTGGTTGTATTACCATCTGCATCGGTCAGCACGTACATGCCGCCTGTATCGTTGCCCTTTGTCATGGTGAGCTTGAACGAACTGACATCGCCCGGTGCCGGTGTCCACGACTTGTTGTAATCGGATGCCGACTTGAAGCCATTGGAGGTCCACTGGGCATCAGCAGCGTTCCACCAATACCAGTCGTAGGGAGCGTCGGCGTTCATCGTCCAGTTCTTCGTTGTCGTGGTGGTGGTGGTCAGGTCGTCGTTGGCAGGGTCGGTATAGGGGTCTGTGATCTGTACATCGGTATTTCCACCGGTGTTGGCGTTGGGGTCGTAGCTCTCGCGGGCTGTCTTTTCCACAAAGTTATAGACCAGTAGACAGGGCCCCGCGTTGGGGTCTTTGTCGCGGAGCACGGCGAGTTGCATGGTCTTGTCGGTCAGCGAAAGAATACGTAAGTTGCGCCAATCGGAGACGATGTCTGTGCGACCGGGGTCGTGAAGCATAGCAACATTGGCCAGCGACAGGGTGTGACGCTCGGTGTCCATGACGTAGGTGCCTTTGGAAGTGGTCCCGGCATTGTTGTCGACCACTGTACAATGGGCACCGTCAATGAGGTCGAAGGTCATGGAGCCATAGTCCATCGCACCGGTCGAGCCGAAGAGCCATGAGCCGTTGCCGGCCCAGTCGGCCTGCCAGTTCCACGAGTCAGCACCACTGAAGTTGGCTTTGCCCTCGGTCACCTGCTCCCAGGTGTCGTCGGTACCATAGAAGAAGAGTGGGCCTACGAAATAGGTTGTCTTGCCCTGGGCATCCACATCAAGCACCCATGTCTTCGACTTGCCCGAGCCTCCGCTCAGCTTTTCCCACAATGGGTCGGTGAGCAGGGCACCATTGGTGTTGTCGAGCGTGAAGGAATAGGGCTCGCCATAGACCACGCCACCGCGGGTCTGCACACCAAAAGTGACACTGTACGACCCTGCGAAGGGGATGCGCAAGGTGAGGTCGGCATCCTGAGAATATCCCTGGGGATGGTTCCAACAAACCTGATAGTTGGATGGCATAAGACTCTTGAGCTCCACCGAGTTGTCGGTTTGGTTGACGGTGACCTCATAGGCAATGCCTTCTGCCAGGTCTGCAGAGACAATGTCTTGGTTGCCCAGCTCATAGTCGTCTGGCGAACAGCCTGCAAGGAAACACATGGCGCAGGCAGCCAGAAGTGTATATTTATATCTCTTGAATTTCATAATGGTAAGTATTTATGATTGATATCTGCGTGGATGGTGCGGTTTATTTGTACCTGTAAGTACGATTCTACACATCATTTACCATCCTGGGTTCTGTTTGTAGACACCGCCCGAAAGGGTGATCTGGTCGTTGGGAATCTGCCAGAAGCCGCGCTTGATGCGGAAGTTAGCATCTATAAAGGTGGAGGAGATATCCTCTGACACGGTGTTGTTGTAGACGGTGTGGCCCTGGCTGAGCTGTGCTTTGACAAAGGCATCAAGTCCCTGTCGCATCAAGTCCCAGTAGCGGATGCCCTCGCCCATAAATTCCAATCGGCGCTCATCCCACACCTGCTGTGCCGTGGGCGCGGCCGAGAGGTTATGACTGCTGTCGCCAAAGGCACGCTCACGCACCATATTGAAATAGGTCATTGCCTTCTGACTGCCCAGCTCTGCTGCCATGAGGAGCACGTCAGCATAGCGCATCAGGATCCAATCCTGGTCTTGAGACGTCTGGAAATTGGCCCCAGAGATTTCGTTGATGGCGGCCTCTACGGGGATGGAAGAGCCATCGGTATAGATCAGCGGACAGTATTTCTCGTTCACATAGCCTGTCACATCCATAGCATCTGTGGTGGTCTGGGTGTCGTAGGCACCGTTTTTGGTCAGGTCGATGATCGAGGCATCGCGACGGGAGTCTCCTGTCTGGAAGAGTTGGTAGGCCTTGCGAGTGATTGGTGCCTGTCCCCAGCCATTGCCGTAGGGTGCGCAAGAGCCGTCAGAGACGTTGCGAATGCCCAGGTCTACGATAAACCTGTTGCCGTTGATGTTTGTGTTGTTCCAGTCCTGGTCGTTGTTGAATTTCACCACCCAGACAATTTCGTCACTGGCTTCCTTATAGGTAGTCTTCCAGCCATCAGCCTTGGTCGTAGGCGTTGTGGATGCGGCAGGCCAGAGGTCTTTGAAGTCGGTCTCCAATTTGTATTGTCCTGAACTGATGGCCTTCTCGCAATAGGCCAAGGCCTCGGCAGCCGTCAGTCCGCCAGGCATGGTGCCCCGTTGGTTGTTGTTGTAAACGCCATCGTAGAATAGATACACACGGGCCAGCATGGCACCGGCCGCATAGCAGGTGATGCGCCCCAGCGAAGAGCTCTTGTCGGTGTAATAGCTGGCTGGGATATTGTCGGCCGCCCACTTCAAGTCGCTCACTACCTGGGCATAGACACTGTCGGGGGAAGCCTGCGGCACGATTTCGCTGGTGGGAGAGGTAATCAACGGAACATGCTCGAAAAGTTTCACCAGGTCAAAGTATTCCAGTCCGCGCAAGGCCATGGCCTCACCTTTGGCGGCATTCTTGGCATCGTCGGAGGAGAAGTCCACCCCGTCGATTTGCTGGAGAAGCTGGTTGCAGCGGTTGATGGCTTTGTAGTAGTCGCCCCACAGTCCGCTCATAAAGCTCACGTCGCTAGTGTTGTAACTCATGTCCATACGGTCCATGACACGGCAGCTGCGGTCGTCGGGGCCGCCTCCGCCCAGTGCGTCGTCGCCACCAAACTCAGAAACGAGGAATAAGGTGGGCCAGCTGCCGTTGCTCACGGTGCGCTGGTAACCGTCGTAACATCCGATGACGGCATACGAGGCCTGGAGCTCATTCTTGTAGAATGTATTGGAGTTCAGCGCCGTCTTCGAACTCGTGTCCAGGTAGCTGTCACCGCACGAGACCATCCCCAAGGCAAGGATATAAGCTGCGGTGATCTTGATATGAATTGATTTCATGATAAATTGCTGTTTAAGTTAGAACTTGATGTTTACACCCACAAGAAATACGCGTGCCCTGGGGTAGGTACCGGTGTCGATGCCACTCATCCAGGCATCTGGGCCATATCCCACTTCGGGATCCATGCCGCTGTAGTTGGTCAAGGTAAAGAGGTTCTGGGCCTGGGCATACAGACGCAGCTGGCTCACATACTTGCTGTGGAGGAGTCGGGCAAAGTCGTAGCCGAGCGTGATGTTGGCCAGACGGAGATAGTCGCCGTCTTCGAGATAGAGTTCTGAGAAGTCGGTCCAGCTGATGTCGCCATTGACAAGTCGAGGAATGGTATTTGACGTACCTTCTCCGGTCCAACGGCCGAGATACTTGGTGGTGTAGTTACCCTGGTCGGAGTTACCCCAGTTGCGGTAGCCGCCGTTGGCCAGTTTGAACCCGGCAGCCCCAGTCCATACCATGCTGAAGTCGAGGTCTTTCCAATTAAAGCCCATATTGAATCCAAAGTTCCATTTGGGAATGCCGTTGCCCAAGTCAACTTTGTCGGCATCGCCAATGACACCGTCGTGGTTGATGTCTACGAAGCGTGCGTCACCCGGCTTTGTGCCGCTCTTGATGCCGTTGCCGGCAGCCACCCAGTCGTTGATCTCCTGCTGATTCTGGAAGATACCGTCAAATTTATATCCCCAGAAGTAGCCCATGGCATGACCTTCGGATATGCGGTAAAACTCGCGTTGGTTGTTGAACATCACATTTGTCGTGCCATGGATGATGCCGTCGGCCGTCTGCAGCTCGCCCACTTCATTGTGGTTATAAGCCAGGTTGCCACCCAGGTTGTAACGGAAGTCGCGCCCGATGCGGTCGTTCCAGTTGAGGGCAACCTCAAAGCCGCGGTTCTTCACATCGCCCCCATTGATATAAGGAGCGTCGGCACCGGCTGTGGCAATGACGGGAGCCTGTACCACCCAGTCTTTGGTGTTCTTCCAATAGTAGTCGAAATTGAGGTTCAACCTGTTGTGCAGGAAGCTGGCGTCGAAGCCTAGGTCAATCTGCTCGGAGGTCTCCCAGCGAAGGTTGAGGTTGGCGATGTTGGAGGGGTAGGCACCGTTGGAGTTGGCTGTGGTGCCCTTTCCTGTGCCGAAGTTATAGCCCGCCCCCGTGGAGAGGACCTGAGCAGCCCAGGTATAGGCCGGCGCGGTGGCATTGCCATTTTGTCCCCAGCTGGCCCTCAGCTTCAGGTAGTCCAGCCATGCGCGTGTGGTTTGCATCCAGTTCTCATTGGTCACAATCCATCCGGCGCTGGCAGCCGGGAAGGTCTTATGCTGGTGCCCTTTGGCAAAACGCGAGTCGCCGTCGTTACGGAGCGACACCGTGGCCATGTAAGTCTCCTTCCAGTCCCATGACAGACGGCCGAAATATGAAATCGACTTATATTCGTTGTCGGGTGCGCCGCTGTAAGCACCGCTCTGCGTAGTGGTGTTGTTGAGATATGCCGTGGCCCAGCTGTTGAAGAGTTCGTTGAGCACCCCGTTTCCGCTGAGGTTCACGCCTTGGTTGCGTCCGGCATCCGAACCCACCATTGCCGTGAAACTATGCTCGCCCAGTTTCCAGTCGTAGGTCAGGGTGTTGATCCATTGCAGGCTCCACCCGTTGTATGCGCTTTGGCTCACCGTTGGCGCCGACTGACTGCTGTTGGTCGTCGCCACATAAGCAGGACTGTATGAACGATAATCGCTGGAATTGTGCTTGAAGGCCAACTGAGTATGGAATATCAGGTTCTTTAGAGGCTGTAGGTCAGCAAAGACACTGGCCACCCAGTTTTGTGAGTGACTCTTGTTCTGGCTTCGGTAAAGCGATGCCACGGGGTTGAAGTCGTACTGATACCAGTCGGTGGCTGTGGAGTAGGAGTATCCGTTGTTTTTGTCAGCACGCCCATCTTGCTGCAGATACACCGGCAACAGTGGCGTAGTGCCAAAGGCTGGTCGCAGGGCGTTGTTGTACATATTGCCCGTGCCGATGCCTCGCTGGTTAACATAAGCAAAGCTGATGTTCTCGCCCACCTTCAGGAAGTCGCCCAAGAGTTTCTGGGTGAAGTTTCCGCGTAGGTTATAGCGCCCGTAGTAAGAGGCGTCTTTGCCCCCCACGATACCCTCCTGGTTCATGTAGCCCAGCGACACGGCATAGGTAGAGGCCTTGGTGCCGCCGTTGATGCCCAGGTTATAGCTTTGCTGCAAGGCATTGTCTTTGAACATCTCGTCCATCCAGTTGGTGTCGTACACATTGCCTTTGGCATCGTAGATCGAGGCATACTTCGTCCAGTCGATAGACCCGTTGCCCGAGTTGCGGCTCTGTTCCTCCATGAGAGTCATATATTCGCTGGCATTGAGCATGTCTACCTTTCGGGTTACATTCTGCCATCCCAGATAGGCGTCGAAGTTGACAGAAGCCTTACCCTCCCTGCCACTCTTGGTGGTGACGAGCACCACGCCGTTGGCACCTGCAGCTCCGTAGATAGCCGACGAGGCGGCATCTTTCAGCACATCGATGCTCTCGATGTCGCTGGGGTTGATCTTGTTGATGTCAACGCCCGACACGCCATCCACGACATATAGCGGCGAATTGCTGATGTTCGAGCCCTGTCCACGAATGATGACCTTCATGCCGTCACCGGGCTGTCCTGAGTTTGAGATGATGTTCACGCCCGGTGTCTGGCCTTGTATGGCCTGTAAGGCGTTGTTGGTATTGAGTTTGGCCACGTCCTCGCCTTTCAGTTGGGTAGTGGCGCCTGTGACTAGTTTTTTCTTCTGCACGCCGTAACCGATGACCACCACCTCGTCGAGCGACTTGTTGGCAGACTCGAGGCTGACCTGGAAGGTCGACTGGTTGCCCACGGCAATCTCCTGCGTGTCATAGCCCACATACGAGATCACCAGGGTGGCTCCTGGCTTGACATTGAGCGAGAACCTGCCGTCGAGGTCGGTAATGGTGCCGTTGCTGGTGCCTTTCTCCATGACGGTAGCACCCACGATAGGCCCTTCGGCATCCTGGATGGTTCCACTCACTAGTTTTTGTTGCAGTACGGCCTGCAATGCCGTGTGGTCGGTGGATGCATACACTGCCGGTGGATAAGTTACCCCCAATGCCGTACATGCGCCCGCAAGCAACAATGTCTTTCCAAATGTAACGTTCATAATTATTTAGGTTTAATTAAATGGTTTGCTGACTTATTGGTTATGTCACAAAACTTCTAAGCAGTTCGTTCAAAATCCGATGTGATAAGGTCTTGTTAGGTTCCTTTGCTTTTACAAATATAGACAATTCGAGGAAATGAGGGCTCGTTTGTTTATCTTTGTTAACATTATAACGGGCATTTGCAAAGATAGTATATGAAAAAAGATAAAATTAGTCATCTCCCTTTGAGAAACATGTACAATAATGCCAAAGTGGTGCCCTTCGGCGCTCCTAATGCCCCTCCTTCTGTGCTCTTCTTGATAGCCTAATTTTGTAGGTTGGTCATGGGGGGCGATAAATGCTCGTTTTCTTCTTAGCAGGCAAAATAACTCTTCTCTTTATGACCGATTGTGCCAAAATGTTGTTATTTTTGCATTATCAATCACAGGAGGCCCCGTTATATATATAATAAGGTGTGTGCAGCTACAGGTCATGCTAAGCTATCTTGCTACACATCTTGTCATCAAGCCTCCGGTATCGACACATCAGTATATGGACAAGACAAAGATACTCTTTATCTGCCTGGGCAACATCTGCAGGTCTCCGGCCGCCAATGGGGTTATGGAGAAAATGGTTGCCGACCAAGGACTACAACATCAGTTTTATATCGACTCAGCGGGTATCGGCCACTGGCATGTGGGCGAGTTGCCCGATGCACGCATGCGCAAGCATGGACGGATGCGGGGCTACAACTTCGGCCACCATGCCCGGCAGTTTGATGCCTCGGTCGATTTCGATGCATTCGACTATATTGTCACTATGGACGACGACAACTATCGGGCCATCACACGTATGGCCGACAGCGATGCCGACCGTAGGAAAGTGGTCAGAATGACACAGTTTCTGGCCAATCATCCCCACGCCACGAGCGTGCCCGACCCCTACTATGGCGGCGACCGCGATTTTGAACTGGCCCTCGACCTCATCGAGGACGGCTGTGCCACCCTCTTGGCACAGTTGAGAACAACTGACAAAGACAAACAGAAATGATGAAATACAAACTCATTATCCTCGATTTCGACGGCACCGTGGGTGACACCAACAAAGTGATTACCGATACCATGCAGGCCACCCTGCGCGCCGCTGGCCTGCCCGAGTGTACTCCCGAGGCCTGCAGCAAGACCATCGGCCTGCCCCTGGTAGAGTGTTTCAAGGCCGTCATGCCCATGTCACAACAACAGGCAGAGACATGTGCCGGCATCTATCATCGCCTCTTTGAGGAGAACAAGCGCAAGTCGTCGGTGCCTGTATTCCCCGGAGTGATCGAGGCCATCAAACGGTGGCATGACCAGGGAGCTACCATCACCATTGCCAGCAGCAGGGGCCATCGGTCGCTTCAAGACTTCGTACACGAGATGCACCTCGACAACTATATCTCGCTCATCCTAGGCTGTGAGGACGTGGAGCGCGCCAAGCCCGACCCCTGCCCGGTGCTCAAGACCCTCGACCATTTTGGCATACGCCCCGAAGACACGCTTGTCATTGGCGACATGACCTACGACATCCTCATGGGCAAGCGCGCCGGATGCCATGCCTATGGCGTGACTTACGGCAATGGCACCAAGGAAGAGTTGCTGGAGGCCGGAGCCGACATGGTGGTCGACCGTCTGGACTTCTAGCCCTGCCAATCCATGGCCAGCGGCCGCCTGCGACCGAAAAGGAGGTGAGAGCCAACCCATTAATTCCCATTAGTAGTAACCAAACAAAGATTCGATGATGAGAAAAAAAGACATTCTGCTGGCCTGTGCCGCCCTCTTTGCCATGACCCTGCATGCGCAGGAAAGCAAGACCTTCTGGCTGGGTGCAGACATCAGCGGCACCACCGAACTGGAATCGCGCGGTGTCAGACTTTACAACATGCAAGGTGAGATTCGCGAAAACACCGCGCTGATGAAGGACTACGGACTCAATGCCGTGCGCCTGCGGGTGTGGGTCAACCCGCGAGGCGGCTGGTCGGGCAAGGCCGATGTGCTGGAGATGGCCAAGCGGGCACGCTATTATGGCATGGCGGTGATGGTCGACTTCCACTATAGCGACTGGTGGGCCGACCCACACAAGCAGACCATTCCCGCCGAGTGGCAGTATCTCAACTACCATGAGCTCAAGTACCAGTTGGGCGAGCATACCAAAGAAGTGCTCAAACTGCTCAAGGACAACCAGATAGACGTGCGCTGGGTGCAGGTGGGCAACGAGACCACACACGGTTTTCTGTGGCCGGTGGGCAGGGCCGAAGACAATATGCAACAGTATGCCGAACTCACGCAGGTGGGCTATGATGCCGTCAAGGCCGTGTACCCCGACGCACAGGTCATCGTCCACCTCGATGGCGGGTCCGACCAGAAACGCTACGACTTCATCTTCGATGGTCTGCGGAAATTTGGCACCAAGTGGGACATGATAGGCCTTAGCGTCTATCCCTACTGGGACCAGGAGGCCGGACTCGAGAAAGACTGGCAGGGCACTGTGCGCAGTTTCACGGCCAACATCAAGCATCTGGTGCAGAAATATGGCACCGAGACCATGGTCGTGGAGACCGGCGTAGAGGCCCGCAAGCCCGAGGCCGGCAAGCGTATCCTGAAAGCAATCATCGATGCCGCGCGCAACCAGACCGACGGCCACTGCCATGGTGTGTTCTACTGGGCTCCAGAGTTGGAGGGCCCTTACCCCTTGGGGGCGTTCATCGACCAGCGGCCTACAGTGATCATGGATGCTTTCAAGGAGGCAGCGCAACGCTGACGGAACGGGGATGATTTTTTGTGGGGGCGTGAGAACGCCTCGCCCCTGCGCCCGGTCTGAACCATTCGGCGTGCGAACCGTCGCCGATGGCAGGCATTGATAAAACATACAGACAGCCATGCGGACAATCCCAGTCCGCATGGCTGTCTGCATAGATGGTGGGGGCGGGCAGACTCAGGCCCTGCCGCCACCACGTACATATTGCGCCGCCATGTCGGCACAGCGCTCGCCGTCGATGCCTGCCGACACGATGCCGCCTGCATAGCCCGCCCCCTCGCCGCAGGGGAAGAGTCCTTCCAGCCGCACATGCTGCAGGGTGTCGGCCTGTCGCAGTATGCGCACCGGACTCGAGGTGCGTGTCTCGGCGGCAATGAGCACAGCCTCGTTGGTGAGGAAGCCGTGGCTGCGCCGACCAAACTCGGTGAACGCTTGTTGCAGGCGCGAGGTGATGAACGAGGGCATCCAGAAGTGCAGCGGACTGCTGATGAGCCCCGGGGCATAGCTGCTCTCCGGGAGGTCGTAGCTCAGTCGGCGGTTCACAAAGTCGGCCATGCGCTGGGCGGGTGCCGTCTGTTGCATGTTGCCTTGCTGCCAGCAGGTGAGCTCCAGTTGCTCCTGCAGTCGCATCGTGCGCAGCGTCTCGTCGGTGCCTTTCTCACTGTCGGCTGCCGGCTGTCCGGTTTCTATCTGTGCAATGTCTTCGGGGCGTATCTCCACCACCATGCCGCTGTTCGACCATCGCGTGCCGCGGTTGGCAGGCGACATGCCGTTGACCACAATCTGTTGCGGACCGGTGGCCGCCGGAATGATGTAGCCGCCCGGACACATGCAGAACGAGTAAACTCCCCGTCCTTCCACCTGTGCGACATACGAGTATTCGGCGGCTGGCAGATATTTCCCACGCCCTTGAGCGTTGTGGTATTGCAGTCGGTCGATGAGAGTCGAGGGGTGCTCCAGGCGCACTCCCATGGCAATGCCCTTGGCCTCCATCTCAACATGAGAGGCTGCCAGGTAGCGGTACACGTCGCGCGCGCTGTGGCCAGTGGCCAAGATGACGGGGCCCCGGAAGGTGAGCTCCGCACCCGTTGTCAGGTTTATGGCCTGCACGCCGGCCACGCGGTCGCCCTCGAGCAGCAACGATATCATCTTGGTTTGGAAGTGTACCTCGCCACCGCTCTTGATAATTTGCAGTCGCATGTTCTCGATGACACGTGGCAACTTGTCGGTACCAATGTGCGGATGGGCGTCGGCCAGGATGGAGGTTGAAGCCCCGTGCTGGCAGAAGACGTTGAGTATTTTGTCCACGCTGCCTCGCTTCTTGCTACGGGTATAGAGCTTGCCGTCGCTATAGGTCCCAGCCCCACCTTCTCCGAAACAGTAGTTGCTCTCGGTGTCCACCTTCTGCGTGCGGGTGATGAGGGCCAGGTCTTTCTTGCGTTCGTGTACGTCTTTGCCACGTTCGAGCACAATGGGTCGCAGTCCTTCCTCGATGAGTCGCAGCGCGGCAAAGAGTCCACCCGGTCCTGCGCCCACCACCACCACAGCAGGCTTGTCGCTCACGTCGGGGTAGTGGGTGTGTGTGTATGCGTCGTCTTGTGGCATCTCGTTGATATAGACCCTCACGGTGAGGTTGACATATATGGTGCGCTGGCGGGCGTCAATGCTTCGCTTGAGCACGCGCACATGGGTGATGGTGCGCTCGTCGAGCCCTTTCTCTCGGGCCACATAGGCCTTGACAGCCTGCTCTGAGGCTGCCGTCTGGGGCAGCAGGCGCAGCTGATATTCGTTCGTCATGTCTTCTGTTACAATTTGGTTGATGTGCAAATATAACGAATTTGCCAGAAATAACACTGCCTGCCCACGCATTTATAACACTTTTTGGGCATGTCGACAGCAGGTCTGTCGCAGGGCCTGGGAGCAACACGGGTAAGATGCCCCAGGGCAATAGAGGCTGTGCTTCGAGTAGAAACAGGCTGTGCTTCGAGTAGAAACAGCGTCTACTTCGAGTCGAATCAGACCGTGTTTCGAGTCGAATGAGGTGTCGCCGGGCGCCGTCAGGTCACACCATAACTGTGATGAGGAGGTAGCGCAAGGCCTTTATAGCCCTTGGCAACTGCCCTTCATTTACCCCTTGGCCCATGGGGTGATAGGGTGGGGCGCCTTATTGTTTTGTGCCTGTGCGATTGAAAATTCTCCAATTTATAAGCAAAATCGTTGGCAGAAAGAATAATTCTTATTATTTTTGCAGCCAAGTTTTGTCATAGCCCCGTTTGTCTCGGGGGTGGCATTACATGATTAAAATATCTGAGAAATGAAAGTATTAAAGTTTGGCGGAACATCGGTAGGTTCCGTGAAGAGTATTCTTAGTTTAAAACGTATCGTTGAGAGTGAGGCGCGTCGTCAGCCCATTGTTGTTGTCGTCAGTGCCCTCGGTGGAATTACCGATCAACTTATTGCCACCTCACAGTTGGCCTTGCAGGGAGATGAGAGCTGGAAAGAAAGTTACGAGGAGATGGTAGACCGCCATCACAAAATCATCGACACCATTATTACCGACCCACACGACCGTGAGCAACTCTTTAATAAGGTAGACGCCTTGTTCGAGCAACTGCGCTCCATCTATTTCGGTGTGTTCCTCATCCGCGACCTGAGCAAGAAGACCCAGGATGCCATCGTCAGCTATGGCGAGCGCCTGAGCAGCAATATCGTGGCCACGCTCGTGCGTGGCTCGCAGTGGATGGACTCGCGACAGTTTATCAAGACCGTGCCCGTGAATGGCAAGAACACCCTCGACAGCGACCTGACCAACAGCCTGGTGAAGCAGGCCTTTGCCGATCTGCCCCGTGTGTCGCTGGTGCCGGGCTTTATCTCTACCGACAGCTTGACAGGCGAGATTACCAACCTGGGCCGTGGTGGATCCGACTATACGGCTGCCATCATTGCCGCCGCCCTCGACGCTGAGGTGTTGGAGATCTGGACCGATGTCAACGGGTTCATGACGGCCGACCCCAAGGTCATCAAGACGGCCTATACCATCGACGAGCTGAGCTACATCGAAGCCATGGAGCTCTGCAACTTCGGAGCCAAGGTTATCTATCCGCCTACCATCTATCCCGTCTGCATCAAGAATATCCCCATCAGGGTGAAGAACACCTTCAACCCCGAGAGTGCCGGAACCATCATACGCGACAAGACCCACAGCGACAGCAAGCCCATCAAAGGCATATCGAGCATCAAGGGCACCACGCTTATCACCGTGTCGGGTCTCTCGATGGTGGGTGTCATCGGTGTCAACCGCCGTATCTTCACGGCCTTGGCCGACAATGGCATCAGCGTGTTCCTCGTGTCGCAGGCCTCGTCGGAAAACTCCACCTCCATCGGTGTGCGCAACGAGGATGCCCAGGAGGCCGTACAGGTGCTCAACAAAGAGTTTGAGGCCGAGATTGAAGACGGCGCCATGTTCCCCATGCACGCCGAGAGCGACCTGGCCACCATCGCCATCGTGGGCGAGAACATGAAGCACACGCCGGGCATTGCCGGAAAACTCTTCGGCACACTGGGCCGCAGCGGTATATCGGTCATTGCCTGTGCCCAGGGAGCCTCAGAGACCAACATCTCGTTTGTGGTCGACTCCAAAGACCTGCGCAAGTCGCTGAACGTGCTCCACGACTCGTTCTTCCTGTCCGAATACAATGTGCTCAACCTCTTTATCTGCGGCATCGGCACGGTGGGTGGCAAACTCATCGAGCAGATACGCTCGCAGTATGAGCAACTGAAGCAGCACTCGCGGCTCAAGCTCAACGTCGTGGGCATCGCCAGTTCGAAGAACGCCATCTTCTCGCGCGATGGCATCGACCTCGACAACTATCGTGAGCTGCTGAAAAACTCGGAGCCCAGTTCGCCCGAGAAGCTGCGCGACAATGTGCTGGGCATGAACATCTTCAACTCGGTGTTTGTCGACTGCACGGCATCGAAAGAGGTGTCGGCCCTCTACCAGACCTTCTTGAGCCACAACATAAGCGTGGTGGCGGCCAACAAGATTGCGGCCAGCTCGAAATACGACGACTATCTCAAACTGAAGGACACCGCCCTGAAGCGTGGCGTGAAATTCCTCTTCGAGACCAACGTGGGTGCCGGACTGCCCATCATCGGCACCATCAACGACCTGCGCAACTCGGGCGACCGCATCCTGAAGATCGAGGCCGTGCTGAGTGGCACGCTCAACTTCATCTTCAACGAGATTGCCGCCGACGTGCCTTTCTCTGAGACCGTGCGCCGCGCCAAGGCCCAGGGCTACTCGGAGCCCGACCCCCGCATCGACCTGAGCGGCACCGATGTCATACGCAAGTTGGTGATCCTGACCCGCGAGGCCGGATACCAGGTGGAGCAGGAGGATGTGGAGAAACACCTGTTTGTGCCCGACGACTATTTCAAAGGCTCTACCGATGACTTCTGGGCGAAGCTGCCGCAGCTGGATGCCGACTTCGAGGCTCGCCGCAAGGCACTGGATGCCGAGGGCAAGCGCTGGCGCTTCGTGGCTACGATGGACGGTGGCAAGACGAGTGTGGCCTTGCAGGCCGTGGGCAGCAACCACCCGTTCTACGGGCTTGAGGGCAGCAACAATATCATTCTGCTCACCACCGAGCGATACAAGGAGTATCCGATGCTGATCCAGGGCTACGGTGCCGGTGCCAGCGTTACAGCGGCAGGCGTGTTTGCCAACATCATGAGTATTGCCAACATTTAGTGGCGGGACACATGTCCCCCACACATACAGCTAAACAACAGCAGAGAGATGAAGCATATTATTATTCTAGGAGACGGCATGGCCGACCATGCCGTAGAACGACTGGGCGGAAAGACATTGCTGCAATATGCCGACACGCCCTATATGGACATGTTGGCCCGCAAGGGAAAGACAGGACGGCTGATGACCATCCCCGACGGCTTTCTGCCGGGGTCGGAGGTGGCCAATACGGCCATTCTTGGCTACGACCTCAACAAGGTGTACGAGGGGCGCGGTCCGCTCGAGGCCGCCAGCATAGGCTATGACATGGCACCTGACGACCTGGCCCTGCGCTGCAACATCATCGAGTTGGAAGACGGGCGCATCGTGAATCACCACGGTGGGCATCTGAAGACCGAGGAGGGCGATGCACTGATGAGATATCTCGACGAACAGCTCGGCGACAGCAGGGTGAAGTTTGTCACCGGCATACAATACCGACACCTGCTCATCGTCAAGGGAGGCAACAAGCACATTGTGTGCGCACCGCCCCACGACTATCCCAACGAGCCCTGGAAGGGCTTGCTCGTGAAGCCCGAGGAGGGCTGGGCCGACCGTAAGGACGGTGACCGGATGACCGGGCAGGAGACGGCCGACCTGCTCAACGACCTCATCGTGAGGAGTCAGGAATTGCTGTCGGCGCATCCCTTCAACAAGGGTCGCGCACACCAGGCCAACAGCATCTGGCCTTGGGGCGGAGGCTATAGGCCGTCGATGAAGACTTTGCAGCAGCTCTATCCGCAGGTGAAGGCGGGCTCGTGTATCTCGGCCGTTGACCTCATCCGCGGCATCGGGCGATACGCCGGTCTAGACGTGGTGAAGGTGCCTGGTGCCACCGGACTGGCCGACACTAACTATGAGGGCAAGGCCGAGGCAGCCATCGAAGCCCTGCGCCATCAAGACTTCGTATTCCTCCACCTGGAGGCCAGCGACGAGGCCGGACACGACGGCGACCTGGAGCTGAAGCTGCGCACCATCGAATACCTGGACCACCGCATCGTGGAGCCGGTGTACAACGAGGTGAAGACCTGGGATGAGCCGGTGTGCATCGCCGTGCTGCCCGACCATCCCACGCCGGTGGAGGTGCGCACGCACGTCAAGGAGCCCGTGCCGTTCCTGATATGGCACCCGGGCATCGAACCCGACGAGGTGCAGGTCTACGACGAGGTGTCGTGCGTGAGCGGTGCCTACGGTCTGCTCCACCTCAACGAATTTATGGAAACCTTTATGAAAATAGACTGATATGAAATACTATTCCACCAACCATCAGGCACCTGAGGCCACGCTGCGCGAGGCTGTGGAGCGCGGGCTGGCACCCGACAGAGGACTGTATATGCCGCAGATGATCAGACAGTTGCCGGCGTCGTTCTTTGAACATATCGACCAGTTGTCGTTTCAGGAGATGTCGTTCGAAGTGGCCAAGGCCTTCTTTGGCGACGATGTAGACGAACCCTCACTCAAGCAGATCGTGTACGACACACTGGCTTTTGAGACCCCCGTGGTACGGGTAGACGACAATATCTACAGTCTGGAACTCTTCCATGGACCCACGCTGGCCTTCAAAGACGTGGGGGCGAGGTTCATGGCCCGCCTGCTGCAATATTTCATCAAGAAAGACCGCGACCGGGCTGCCGCTGCCGGTGAGCAACCAACAGGTGAGGTCAATGTGCTGGTGGCCACATCGGGCGACACTGGGTCGGCAGTGGCCAATGGGTTCTTGGGTGTGGACGGCATCCATGTGTATGTGGTCTATCCCAAGGGAAAGGTGAGCCAGATTCAGGAGAGCCAGTTCACCACGCTGGGCAAGAACATCACGGCCATTGAGGTGGACGGTGTGTTCGACGACTGCCAGGCACTGGTGAAAAACGCGTTCATGGACAAGGAACTCAACGCCCGCCTGACGCTGACCTCGGCCAACTCTATCAATGTGGCAAGGTTCCTGCCACAGGCGTTCTATTATTTCAATGCTTATGCGCAGATGAAGAAAGCCGGTAAACTGAGGATAGACGCCGATGGAAAGTCGAACCTGGTGGTTTGTGTGCCGAGCGGCAATTTCGGCAACATCACCGCCGGACTCTTTGCCGTGCGCATGGGACTGCCCGTGGGGCACTTCATCGCGGCTAACAACGCCAACGACATCTTCTACAACTATCTGCTCACGGGCGAATATCATCCCCTGCCCAGCAAGCAGACGTTGGCCAATGCCATGGATGTGGGCGATCCGAGCAACTTTGCCCGCATACTGGCACTCTACGACAACAGTTGGGAGGCCATCAGGCAAGACATCAGTGGGGCTACCTATTCCGACGACCGCATCCGCTCGACCATGCAGGTGTGCTATCAGTCGACAGGCTATGTGCTCGACCCGCATGGGGCCTGCGGCTATCAGGCCCTGAAGGAGCAGTTGACAGACGGGCAGGTAGGCGTGTTCTTAGAGACGGCCCATCCGGCGAAGTTCAAAGAGAAGGTGGACGCGATCATCGGCAGCGACATCGCTATTCCCGAAAGGTTGCAGGCCTTCATGCGAGGCACGAAGCAGAGCCTGGAGATTGCCAACGATTATGAGGCCTTCAAGGCACTGCTTGGGTGAATGCTGGACATGATACAAAAGTAGCGCGCAAACGGCGATGGTCGTTTGCGCGCTATGTCTTTAGAGATAAACCATGAGGATGTCCCACACGGCAATGAGGTGACAAACCGAGCCCATGAGCACGAAG
>CAZBQA010000033.1:0-33806 GCA_964493905.1 uncultured Prevotella sp. | reverse complement strand
AGCAAGTTACAGACGGAAAATAGGATTTTCCCAGTTTTATCGGACAGCAATAATTATAAATATCGAACGCTCCATTTGCATAAACTCTTGGATCAAGATCGTAGACAAATTGCAAAACTAAACCAACAAGTTAAATTGACTCAGTTGGCACAAGATACTGATAAGGAGAATCAAGAGGAGAAAGAAAAAAAGATAAAAAAACTTCAACACCAAATAACAAAAATAGAAGAGAGACATAGTGGCCTTCTTACCATCGGTCGCCTGCGCTATATGGATGTACAAGGAGAGAAGACTACTATTACGTGGGAAAAACAGGACTTTACCGCCTTTGTTGAGTACTATAAACTGATTGACATAGATTTCATGCATCATTTAGAAGAAGATTACGATAGCCTAACTGACAAGAACAAGACGTTATTAATCCTTGAATCTATGAAACTACCATGTGAACGTATTGCATTAATCATGGGAGTAAGTCAGGGAGCTATTCGCACAGCACGTTCCAGAATAGAAAAGAAACATAATCTAACACCACCATGTGAATGAGTAACTATTCAGCGGTAACAATCAATCTATGATCTCGCCTTGGAAATCTGGCAAGAACGCTACAAAAATCCAAAAGAAACATCCTCCAGATATCCAAATTTGGGCATACACGGCATTTTCTGATGTACCGTAAAACGACTTGATATGCAAATGCTGCTTAACCCCATTTGAAAAATAACTCGACATTCCATCTTTCCTAATAGAGTTCAGCGATTGTCAATGCCTCGAAATTGAAAATGTTCGTAAGAAAGCGATGGACTGTTTCATTGGTGAAGTCCTCATAGGCAGCGAGCCGCATGTAGCTTGGATAGTCCTTCTTGCTTTTAGTAATGATTAAAGGTGGGTTCTATTAATTACCACCGAAACCAAATCATTAAATCATGGGTTGCGTTTTGCCATCTTTCAGACTCTCTTCGGCTCAAATTGCAAGTTATCCTGCGGCTGAAGTTCGGCTGCGCTCGGTCAAACGAGCAAGCTCGATGACACTCGCTGGCACGAACATTCGCTCAGTCGTTATGCCCGCATAACTCCTTCGTTCACTTGCAATTTGATCTCGAAGATAGTCTCGAAATCTGACAATGCTAATTAATAGAACCCACCTTAACAGGGAGGCATGTAAAACTATACTGCACGTAGTCAATAAAGGTGACAACCTATTCGGTTTGTAGCATTTGAAGCTGTCAACTAAATCCAGTATATTACATCCCAAAGTGTGGTTCGACTCGAAGCAGACTGTGGTTCGATTCGAAGCAGACTGTGGTTCGACTCGAAGCAGACTGTGGTTCGACCCGAAGCAGACCGTGGTTCGACCCGAAGCATGACAGCCCGACGGCAATGCCTTCATGCCATCACAATGCTCTGGAGGCAAGAGATGATATTGATGTGATGTGCTTTTGTGATTAACCGGTTATTCAAAAGAAGTTCCACCGTATCATGCCTTTTGAGGCAGGATGCGGTGGAACGAGCATAGGTTCAGCATGAATATAGGACTCGTTTGCCAAAGAGTCTTGATGCTGTCACCATCATTTCTTTTCCAGACTGATGCCAATGTCTGAGATGCCGGGTAGAATCTCGCGCATCATGTTATGGCGAACGGTGATGTGCAGAGAGTCTTGGGCATGAAGTGTCAGTTCAGAGACATGGTACCGGTATTGGTACGAACTGATGCCTTGACCCCTGACGCTGCCGTCATCGCCTATCAACTTACATACCAATGTATCGGTATAAGTCTTCTTGCTGGGGAAGACGGTCTGTTCAACGATGAGTGTAAGACTCATGAACGGATAACTTTTGTTGATACGCAATCCCATATTGGTGCCGTATCGACCACCCGCGCGCATCGGAGGGACATCGAAGATCAGGGTGTCGACCTTGTCCCAACCCGTTATGGGTGTATGGTTGTAATGGTCGTACACCCGCTCGTCCGTACAGGCCCCACACAGCAGGGCCACGGCGACCACGATCATCGCGAGGTGTCTCATGCCTGTGCAGTGGGAACTTCTTGTTTGGGCAGACTGGTCTTCGGCTCTTGTGTAGCCTCGCCCTGTGCGCCGCCCTGCGCATGGTTTCGGCCGTAGCCAGGCTTGTCGTTCTGCCTGCCCGTCTGCCCGTTGTTCTGCTGAGCTGCAGGTTGCCGGTTAGGCTGCCCCTTACCCTGACCGTTGCCGGCGCTGCCGTTCTGTCCGTTGGCTCGACCGGCCTCGGCTACAGGTTGTTTGTCGCCAGACTTCCTGTTGCCGTTTTTCTTGTTCTGCCGTTGCTTGTCCTGCTGGCTGTTACCTTTCTTCTTTTTCTTCGCCTTGTCAAATCGGCTTACGTCGGCATCGGCCAGCAAGTCAACCGGCTTCTTTCCCTCCTTGGCGTTCTGGTCGTCGAGCAGCGACACGGGCTTAGCGCCCTTACGATTCATGATGATGATCTCTTTGGCTCTGCTGGCAGTGATAGTCTCCAGGTTCACGGCCAGGTTCTTGTCGGTGGAGTAGGTGCAGAGACCAGCCAAGATATCGGTCTTGAAGAGATAGTAATCGCTGTCCTGAGCTTGCAGGATGGCATCCTTAGGCGGCATCTGTCGCCCGGCTTCCACATACTGGTCCACCTCATAGTTGAGACAACACTTCAGTTTGGCACACATGCCGGCCAGCTTCTGTGGGTTTGGCGAAATGTCTTGTATGCGTGCAGCATTCGTCGACACACTCGAAAAATTCTTCATCCACGTGGCACAGCACAACTCACGTCCACAGGGCCCCGTGCCGCCAATACGTCCGGCCTCCTGCCGGGCACCGATCTGTTTCATCTCGATGCGCACATGGAATGTGTCGGCCAGCACCTTGATGAGTTGTCTAAAGTCGACACGCTCATCAGCGATATAATAGAAGATGGCCTTGTTGCCGTCGCCCTGATACTCCACGTCGCCAATCTTCATTTGCAGCGAGAGGTCTTTGGCAATCTGTCGGCTCTGTATCATCGTGGCATCCTCACGGCTCTTCGCCTCCTTGTATTTGTCCATATCGACGGGCTTGGCAATGCGGTAGATGCGTCTGATGTCGGCTTCCGACTTCAGGTTAGCCTTCTTGATTTGCAACTTCACCAGTCTGCCGGTCAGCGTCACCACCCCGATGTCGTGCCCGGGGTTGGCCTCCACGGCCACGATGTCGCCTTTCTTGAGGTCTAGGTTGTTGACATTGTGGTAATATCCCTTGCGTGTATTTTTAAACTGCACCTCCACCAGGTCGGTCGACTCGGCATTGCCCGGTACGTCGGCCAGCCAGTCGTAGGTGTTCAGTTGATGGTCTTGCCTTCCGACAGCCTCACTGCTGAGCCCTCTTCCGCAACCATTACATATATTACAATTTCCCATATTATCGTCTTAAAAAAATAATCATATCCAAGGCCAGATTAAAGAACTGAATCTTTGCATTGGCGTTCTGTCCGATATCCCGTCGGGTGCGTTGCATCATCTCGGCAATCTCCACCACATTGGCTTCGTTGATAAACCGCGCGAAGTTGGTGGCAAAGGTCTCTTCCTCACGGGTCATGTAAGTGAGCTCAGGTTGACGGAAGTTGAACATGAAGTTCTCACGCACCATCTTCAAAAAGTAGCTCAGCATACGGCGTTGCTTCTCCCGTCCGAATGTCGACACCGACTCGCTCCACTGCCTCAACCCCTTGACATCTCTCATATAGGCCTGCCTCATGAGCAACACAAAGAGGTCGAAAAACTGGCGGTTCTCGTTGCCCGCATCGAGCTCCTCGGTGGCCTTGAGCCAGTTGCCCGCCGATGCTCTGGCGATGCGGTGTGCGTCGACTTCGCCAATGCCCCTGCGGGTGATGAGTGCCTGGGCGAGGTCGTCCTCCCCTATACGATGCACGTCGAAGCGCTGCACCCTGCTGCGTATGGTCTCCAACAAGAGTTCCGGCTCTTCCGACACCAGCAGGAACACCGTTTGCTGGGGTGGCTCTTCCAGCAGCTTCAGCAGTTTGTTGGCACAGGTGAGGTTCATACGCTCGGGCAGCCACACCAGGCTCACTTTATATCCACCCTGGCTCGACTTCATGTTCAGCTTGTGTGCCAGCACGTCGCTCTCGGCCTCGTAGATCACCGCCTGCTGGTTCTCGGCATTCATGGCTTCCATCCATTGGTCCATGGTGAAGTAGGGGCCTTTCCCGAGCAGGTCATGCCACGCTTTCGCGAAGTCGTCGCTCACCATCTTGTGGTCGCTCGATGTTCCCTTGGGCTTGATGACCGGGTAGGTAAAGTGCAGGTCGGGATGCTGCCACTTGCGCAGCATGGCCTCGGCATTGAGCACCATAGCCTCGCTTTGCAACAACGACTGTCCGTTCACCCGCTCTCCCAGCAGATACGACGCAAAGGCCAGTGCCAGCGCCATCTTGCCGCTGCCCACCGGACCCGTGAACAACAGTGCATGAGGCACGCGGGCCTCACGGGCCAGCTGCATGAGCCGTTCCTGCGCCTCTTCTTGTCCTATCACTTCACTGAACTGCATATCAGAATCCGAGGTTTCTTACAATCTCTACCACGCTGTCTACAGCCGACACGGTGTAGAAGTGAATGTTGCGCACGCCGGCGGCATAGAGCTCCTCACATTGCCGTGTGGTCCACTCAATGCCCAGTGCCTTGGCATCCTCGTCGGTCTGACATCTCACGGCAGCCTCGGCCAGTGGCTGTGGCATGTCGCAGTGGAAGGTCTTGGGCACCTGCGTGATCTGTGAGAGCTTGGCAAAGGGTTTGATGCCGGGAATGATGGGTATGGTGATGCCCATGGCACGGGCCTTTTCCACAAAGTCGAAATAAGCCTTGTTGTCGTAGAACAGCTGTGTCACCGCATATTCGGCTCCCAGGTCTTGCTTCATCTTGAGATACTGCATATCCATCTCTATGTTGGGTGCCTCCTCATGCTTCTCTGGATAGGCCGCCACGCCGTAGTGGAATGTCTCACCCGGATGTTTGATGGGCGAGCCGTCATCGAAGAATCCCTCGTTGAACCTGTTGACCTGTCCTATCAGTTCCGTGGTGTGTGTATGGCCGCCGAGGGTGGGGGTGAACATCTTGTCGTCGCGTGCCTTGTCGCCTCGCAGCAGCAATAGGTTCGAGATGCCCAGAAACTGAAGGTCGATGAGCTCATATTCTATGTCCTCCCGCGTGGCTCCCCCACAGATGACATGTGGTATCACCGGAATGTTGTAATGCTGCTGTATGGCGGCAGCGATGGCAATGGTGCCCGGTCGGCGGCGAATGCGCTGACGCTCATACTGCCCGTTCTCGAGCTCGCGGTACACATACTCGCTGTGGTGCGTGGTGATGTTGATATAGAGGGGTGCAAACTCCTTGATCTTGTCGATATTGCGAAACAAGGCTCCCGTGCCGTTGCCCTTCAGGGGTGGCAGCACTTCGATCGAGAAATTTCGGTTTTGCGGGTTGCTATCTAATAATTCGCTGATATTCATGTGTTGTACCTTCTGCTGAGGGATAATTGGCTACAAAGTTAACAAAAAAAAAACTCATTCTCGCAAGAAACAAGGGTTTTAAATCACATTTGCTCAGCAGCATGGAGCCTAAGGCTTTATGAAACTTTAACGCTCGAGGGTCACAATTGTGACCCGAAGGTCGCCTCCAGGCATCGTACCTTTGCAGCCATAAACAACAAACAATAGCAAATATGAACAGACCCGCAACATTCCACACACCGTTCGAGACCTGGGATCTCGACCTCCTGGTAGACTATATCCAGAAGTATCATCACCGCAACATCCGCCGCAACGGCGTCGAGCTCTATCACCTGCTGCTTAAGGTTGCCGCCAGCCACCCTGAGCTCAACAGCGTGACCGACCATTTCCGCAACAGTCTGCAAGACCTCGACACCCATTGTATCAAAGAGGACAATGTGCTCTACCCTTACGTCGTGGAGCTCTTCCAGGCCTCCGAACGCGCGCAGACCATCCAGCCCTTCCACTGCGGTACCGTGCAGAGCCCCATCCAGGCCATGATGATGGACCACGACGATGAGATGAGCCGTCATGCGCGCATTGCCGAGCTCACCAACGACTATACTGCGCCCGAGGGTGCCGACGAAGACTATCAGAAGGCGCTGGCTGGCCTGCGTCATTTCCGCGACGAGTTGCTGGAGCACATCTGGATGGAAAACGAGATTGTGTTCCCCAGGGCACTACAGCTCGAAGCCACCAACGTTGCACGATGACATACATCGCACATGACACAGCCAACTCTAAAGATCAAACGGGTTTACCTCCCAGCCGAAGAGAGCGATGGATACCGCATACTCATCGACCGCCTCTGGCCCCGGGGGATGAACAAGACCCAGGCGCACATTGACCGCTGGGAGAAGACACTGGCCCCGTCGACAACGCTGAGGCAGTGGTTCGGGCACAGGCCTGAGCGCTTCGCCGAGTTCAGCCGGCGCTATGAATCTGAGTTGCGCACCAACCCTGCTTTCGACGCTTTGCTCCAGGACTTGTGCCAGCAGTCCACCGTCACACTGCTCTATGCTGCCAAAGACGAGCAGCACAACAACGCCGCAGTGCTGCAGCAGGTGCTGCAAAAAGCAATCGCCACCTAAAGGATTTTCTCCTACTATTTCATCTTGCTGCGGTCGAGAATCGTGATTTTTCGGCCGTTTACTTTGATGGCCCCCTGCTTGGCAAAGTCGGCCAGCACGCGCAGCAATGAGAATTTCTGAATGCCAAACGAGTCGGCAATCTCTTGGCGTGAGCGGTGCAGATGGATGGTGTTCGAGCCCTGTTCGCCAGCCCGTTCCATGAGCAGGTAGGCCACCTTCTCGCGGATGGTATAGAGGCTGAGCACCTTCATGCGCTCGGTAAGAAAGATGTCGATGTTCGACAACACCAGGATGAAGTTGCTCAAGATGGTCTCGTTGGCGCTGAGCAGGGCCCTGAACACCAGCTTCTGCATCCTGAGCACCATCACCTCGGTGTCGGTTTCCACGCTTACAGGCATCGACGAGTCTTTGCCGAAGATAAACGCCGGGGCCACGATGTTGCCCGGGCGCAGGCGGCTCATCTCCACCTGTTTGCCCGACAGCGACGACATGCGGCATACCAGCACGCCACGTATCACGATGTCGGCATTCTTCAGTGGCATGCCCGTCAGCGAATAGATGTCGTGCTTGTCATAGTTCACCAGCTTATAGCTCACACCGGCCATCGCAATCTCGATCTCGGTCTCGCTCATGCCCGCGAATAGCGGACATTTGGTCAGTGCCTGAAGTACGGTCTTATCCATTTCGTTTGTTTTAGATGGGTTCTATCAATTAGATTTGTCGGATGTTGAGCCGAAGAGTATCCGACAGATAACAAAACGTAACCCATGATTTCATTACTTGGCTTCGGTGGTAATTAATACCCCCACCTTATTTGGTTATTGCGTTTCACATCACCCTGCCGCCCATTTTGGCAGCCGCCCCTCCGGGTGGGTCAGAATAGTGGCAGCAGGTCGCCAAACCGGGCTACGCGGCATAGGTGTCCGTGGTCGTATTCCTCGGTCTGCTCCAGCTTCCAGGTCACATGGAAGGGAATGTGTACGGCATAGCCGCCCAACTGCAACACCGGTTCTATGTCCGACTTGAACGAGTTGCCCACCATCACCATCCTACTGATGTCGGTGTCGAACAGGCTGCATAACCGCTGATATTCGCGCTGCGTCTTGTCGGCCACCACCACGATGTCGTCAAACCATGGTGCCAGTCCCGACCGTTTCAGCTTATTCTGCTGGTCGAGCGTCTCACCCTTGGTAAACACCACCAGTTTGTAGCGTTGCTTGGCGCGCAGGGCACGCAACGTCGCGGCCACTCCGGGCAGTGGCAGGGCAGGCAACGAGAGCAACGACTTGCCCAGTGCCACAATCTTCTGCACCTCGGTGGCACCTATGCGTCCTCCACTCATGTCCAGGGCATTCTCTACCAGCGAGATGGTGAAGGCCTTTCCACCATACCCCAGCAGAGGCATGTTGGCCGTCTCGATGCCAAACAGCGCCTCCGACACTTCGTCGGCAGTGCCCCATGGGGCCAGCAGGTCGCAATAAGCGCGTTCCACCGATTCAAAATAGCTTTGGTTGTCCCACAGGGTGTCATCGGCGTCAAAAGCCAGCAGCTGGGCGTGACGCAGCCCACCGAACGCGTCTGCGGCGTGGTCCTGCATATTCGTCATTTCGTTCATGACAGACAAAGTTATTAATTCTGACCCGAAAGCCTGCGGGCAAGGTGGTTAATTTTGTTTAACGCCCAGCCCCCCTCTCTGGGGATTGGTAGTCCCCCAACCCCGCATAGCTGTTATTATGTTACTCTGTCAAACACTCACCCCGCATGCCTGTTATTCTGTTACTCTGTCAACACTCATCCCGCATGGCTGTTTATTCTGTTACTCTGTCTGTAAAACTCCTTGAGTGGTCAGCTCCTCACCAGGTTTCTTCCGGCATCGATGCGGAGGAAGATGAAGAGGAGGATGGTGAAGCCCCAGAGCGAGGAGCCGCCGTAGCTGAAGAAGGGTAGGGGGATGCCGATGACGGGCGTGAGGCCCAGCACCATGCCCACGTTGATGAAGACATGGAAGAGGAAGATGCTCAGCACACAGTAGCCGTAGACACGTCCAAACTTGAACGGTTGTCGCTCGGCGATGTGGATGAGTCTGATGACCAAGGCCAGGAAGAGCAGCAGCACGCCAGCCGACCCGATGAAGCCCTCCTCTTCTCCCACGGTGCAGAAGATGAAGTCGGTGTCTTGCTCGGGCACAAACTTGAGTTTGGTCTGCGTGCCGTTGAGGAATCCCTTGCCCCGCAGGCCACCCGACCCAATGGCAATCTCGCTCTGATGCACGTTGTAGCCGGCACCGGCCAGGTCTTCGTCCAGCCCCAGCAGCACGTTGATCCTCACGCGCTGGTGAGGCTCCAGCACATCGTTGAGCACATAGTCGGCACTATAGAAGAAGACGATGGAGCCCACCGAGAACAGGCCGATGAGCAGATAGTTGACCAGTCGGGTAGACATGCCCTGGAAGACCAGGTAGCCGATGAGGGCGGCGCAGACGATGAGCTGCACCCAGACGATGTCGAAGGGGATGACAAACTTTGAGAACAGCAGGGCCAGCAGGGTGAGGCCGATGCTGAGCCCGGCCATCTGCAGGGCCTTACGCTTGTCGAGGCAATAGACGTAGACCATGCCCGAGGCAAACAGCTGTACCAGCAACAGGACGATGAACTTGCCCACTGAGGTGGGTGTGGCCCAGAGAAACACCTGTTCGTATTTGATGCCCACCACGAAATAGATTACCATGGCCACCCCCGTGAAGAGGATACCGCCGGGCATACCCTCGCGGTAGAACATCAGGAAGAACGAGAGGTAGACCAGCGCCGAGCCCGTCTCGCGCTGTCCTACGATGAAGAGCATGGGCAGCAGCACCACCGCCGCCGCAGCGGCAAAATGCTTCCACTTGCTCATGGTGAACCCGTAGGTGCTCATGAGCTTGGCCACGGCCAGCGCCGTGGCAAACTTGGCAAACTCGGCCGGTTGCAGGCGTAGCGGGCCCAGCACCAGCCACGACCGCGAGCCCTTGATCTCGTGGGGATTGAAGATGGTGACAAAGAGCAACAGCAGTAGCAGGGCATAGATGACATAGGCGAAGGTGTCGTAGAACCGGTCGTCGAGCATCAGCAGCACGAAGCCCAGCACCAGCGATGTGCCAATCCAGATGATCTGCATGCCCGAACGCGTGTCGAGGCTGAAGATGTCGGTCTCGCCGTAGGTGTAGCTGGCACCGCAGACGCTGATCCAGCCGAAGGCCAGCAGGGCCAGGTAGATGCCTATCGTCCACCAGTCGAGACTACGGAGCACACTGGGTTGTTTACCTGTTTCTTGAACCATAAGCTATGCGTCGTTTCTGCAATGACTCTGCCTCCTTGGCGCGGGCCGGGGAGAGTTTGCCGGTGAGATACTGTTCGAAGAGCACGCCGGCGATGGGCACGGCGAAGTCGGCACCGAAGCCGCCGTTTTCCACATATACGGCGATGGCAATCTTGGGGTTGTCCATCGGGGCAAAGCCCATGAAGACGGAGTGGTCTTGTCCGCGGTTCTGTGCGGTACCTGTCTTGCCACATACGGCGAAGGGCAGGCTGGCCAGGTGCTTGCAGGTGCCGCCGAGCACCGACGAGCGCATGCCGGCCACGATATAGTCGTAGGCCCTGCGGCTGGCCCTGGTGTAGTGGCGCCTGTAGAATGTCGTGTCGAGTTCGCCGCCCTTAATGTCTTTCACCACGTGGGGTATGTAGTAGTAGCCGCGGTTGGCGATGGTGGCACCCAGGTTGGCAATCTGCAGCGGCGTGAGGTTCACCTCACCCTGGCCGATAGAGATACTGATGACGGTCAGTCCGTTCCACGACCCCCTGTAGGCTTTGTCGTAGAAGCCAGCGTTGGGTATCAGTCCTCGCTTCTCGCCCGGCAGGTCGACACCCAGCCGGTAGCCGAATCCCATGCTCACCATGTAGTCGCGCCAGGTGTTCATGGCATCCTGCACATTCTTATATTTTTTGCGGTTGCCCATCATGTGGTACAGTCCCCAGCAGAAGAAGCTGTTGCACGAGGTGCTGATGGCGGGCACGATCGACACGGGTGAGGCATGGCCGTGGCAGCCTACATGCAGGCCACGGTAGTAGAAACCATGGTGACAGGGATATTGCGTATGGCTGTTGATGATACCCTCGGTGAGAAAGGTGAGGCCCTGCGAGGTCTTGAAGGTAGAGCCCGGCGGATACTGTCCCATGATGGCGCGGTTGAGCAGTGGCTTCCAGACGTTCTTCGACAGCTCGCGGTGGTACTTGCTGCGGTTGCGCCCCTCGAGCAGGCGGGGGTCGTAAGAGGGCGACGACACCATGCTCAGTACCTGTCCCGTTTGTGGGTCGAGGGCCACGATGGCCCCAATCTTGCCTTCGAGCATACGCTCGCCGAGGGCTTGCAGGTTGATGTCGATGCCCAGCGTGAGGTCTTTGCCAGGTCGCGGCCGATGGTCGAACTTGCCATTCTGATACCTACCCTGTATGCGTCCGTGGGCATCGCGCAGCAAGATCTTGACACCTTTCTCACCGCGCAGCTCCTTCTCGTAGCTCCGCTCCACGCCCAACTTGCCGATGTAGTCGCCCGGCTGGTAGTAGTCGTCCTCGTCGATGTCGCTCTGCGACACCTCTGCGACGTCGCCCAGGATATGGGCGCCGTAGGGATATTGGTATTGTCTGATGCTGCGTTTCTGCACGTAGAAGCCGGGGTACCTGAAGATCTTCTCCTGAAAAACGCTGAAGTCTTTGTCGTCGACCTGGGTCATAAACAGCTGCTGGGTGAAACGCGAGTAACCGGGGTTTTTGTTGCGGTCTTTCACCTCGTCCATGCGCTTGACGAAATACTCCTTCGTGATGCCCAGCGTGCGACAGAAATCGAGCGTGTCGAGGTGTCCCTTGGCTTCGTTTATCACCACCATGATATCGTATGAGGGTTGGTTGTAGACCAGCAGTTTGCCGTTGCGGTCGCGTATGACGCCCCGCGAGGGATAGTCTATCTTCTTGAGGAAGGCGTTCGAGTCGGCGCTCTTCCGGTAGTCGTCGCTTACCACCTGAAGGGAGAAGAGGCGGATGATATAGAGCACCACGATGAACGTGGCGACGCCGCCAATCACCATTTTCCTGTTTTCCAAATCAAAGTCCTTCATCAAAAAAATCCTTATCTTTCATTTGTGTTCACTACGCCTTCACCCGCCGGTATGTGGGTGCTGTCAGTTTTTCCGCAGGTTCTCCACCACCACGATCATGATGGCCGAGAGCAGGGTGCTGCCTCCGATGCTGAGCAGCCACTGCATCCAGTTGAAAAAGGTGAAGGTCTCGATGGTGAAGAATACCAGACAATAGACAAACGTGAGCAGGAGCGTGTAGTAGACATAGCGTGCCAGACCAAAGGTGAAGATGGCCGGCTGCAGGTCGTCGTCGCTCTCGCGCTGCATGAACAGTTCCAGCACATAGGGCTGCAGCAGCCCCAGCAGGGTCATGGAGGTGGCGGCCACGCCGGGAGTGTTGGAGAAGATGTCAACACTCAGGCCCATGATGAAGCTCCACAGCAGGATGGCCCATTTGGGGTAGTTGCGCTTGAAGCTGCTCACAAAATAAATATACAGCAGGGGCGTGGCACAATCGAAGAGGTGTATGTGGTTCAACACCAAGGCTTGTGCCAGCAGCAATATGATAAAGAGCAACAGCCGTCTCAGCAAGTCGATATTCATAACTGTTCCTATTTGGCGTCTTTGGTTTTGAGCGAGTCTTTTGCGGCTCTGAGCACCTCCAGTTGTTCGAGCATGGGCTTGTTGTCGATGACGCAGACGTCACGCAGCTTGCCAAAGTCGGTAGACAGGGCCACCTGTAACCGGTACGACACGCCGTCGGGCGAGTTGTACACGTGGATAATCTTACCCACGGTGATGCCCGGGGGGAAGATCGACGAGTAGCCGCTGGTCTCCACCCACTCGTAAAGCTTGAAGTGGGCATGGCGAGGCACATCGTCCATGTAGGCCATCTTGGCGTTGCCGCCGTCCCAGTGCAGGTAGCCGAAGTAGCCCCTGCCACGGATCTGGCAGCTGATGCTCGAGGCCACGCTGAGCACGGGGATGACCACCGAGTAGTGGGAGCCAGCCATGTAGACCACACCCACCACGCCGTTGCCGCAGGCCACGCCCATGTCTTGGCGCACGCCGTCGGCGGTGCCCTTGTCGATGGTGATGAGGTTGTTGTGGCGGTCGATGGTGTTGCTCACCACCTTGGCAGGAATGAGCTTGTAGCCCTTGAGCACCTCCAGCTGGTTGCGCTGCATCCATGTGGAGTCTTTGGTCACCTCGGTGAGGCGGTTAGACAGGGCCTTGACCTGCTGCTCGAGGTAGAGGTTGCGCTGGGTGAGCTCTTGGTTGACCTTCGACATCGAGAAGAACGACTCGATCTCAGCCTCCCAGCCAAGCAGCTTCCCCGACACGGCATTGGCCGAGGAGAACCATACGCTGCCCTGGTAGCTGTTGTATTGGAACAGCAACACCAGTCCGATCACTTCAAGGACCAGAAAGACAAACCAGTGATTGTATTTTGCGAGAAACTCAAGAAGGTTGCGCATGGCTTACGATGTACATTATATATAGCGCAGAACATTGGACCTTGGACACCAGACATCGTTCGTGGCCTGGGGCATGGCCGCCGGTCTCTCTGTCGGATGTGCAAAGCCCAATGCTCCTCGCTCTCACGCCGAGGGCGTGTTATCTCATGAGGAATGAGAAGCGGTTGACGTTCTTCAGTGCGATGCCGGCACCCTTGGCCACGCTGTGCAAGGGGTCTTCGGCAATGTGGAACGGTATGTTGATCTTGTCCTGCAGACGCTTGTCGAGCCCGCGGAGCAGCGCGCCGCCACCGGTGAGGTAGATGCCGTTCTTCACGATGTCGGCATAGAGCTCGGGCGGTGTCGACTCCAGCGCCGAGAGCACGGCGTTCTCGATCTTGGCCACGGTCTTGTCGAGACAGTGGGCTATCTCCTGATAGCATACGGGCACCTCCATGGGCAGCGCCGTGATGCGGTTGGGGCCGTGTACCACATAGTCTTCGGGGGCCTCGTCGCCCAGGTCGGTGAGTGCCGAACCCACGTGTATCTTGATGCGTTCGGCCATGCGCTCCGACACCTTCACGTTGTGCTGGCGGCTCATATACTCCTGGATGTCGGTGGTCAGGTCGTCGCCGGCGATGCGTATGGAGTTGTTGCTCACGATGCCTCCGAGCGAAATCACGGCAATCTCTGTCGAGCCGCCGCCGATGTCGACAATCATGTTGCCTTCAGGGGCCTCCACGTCGATGCCGATGCCGATGGCTGCGGCCATGGGCTCAAAGATCAGGTACACATCGCGGCCGTCGGCGTGCTCGGCCGAGTCGCGCACGGCGCGCAGCTCCACCTCGGTAGAGCCCGAGGGCACGCCGATGACCATGCGCAGCGACGGCGAGATGAGGTGCGAGCCCTTGTGTACCATCTTGATGAGACCGCGCATCATCTGCTCACAGGCGGTGAAGTCGGCAATCACGCCGTCGCGCAGCGGACGGATGGTGCGTATGTTGTCGTGAGTCTTCTCGTACATCATCTTGGCCTTCTCGCCCACGGCAATCATCTTGTCCGTGCGACGGTCGAGGGCCACGACCGAAGGTTCGTCCACCACAATCTTGTCATCGCTGATGATGATGGTGTTGGCCGTACCCAAGTCCATTGCGATTTCCTGAATAAAAGAAAAAAATCCCATTACTATTCTTATATGTTATGCCTGCGCCATGCGCGAGGCCGTTGTTTACTTGTTGCTTGCAAACCAGTTGTGTATGGCCGTGTCGTAGTGGCTGCTCACGCCGAAGGCACGCTCGGCCAGCATCTTGCGGTCTTCGAGGTCGGTGGCGGCACCCTTCTGGTTGAGGATGTCGAGCAGCACGCCATATTCGGCCTTGCTGGGCACGATCACAACGTCTTTGAAGTTTTTGGCCGCAGCACGGATGAGCGAGATGCCGCCGATGTCAATCTTCTCGATGATGTCTTGCTCTGAGGCCCCGCTGGCCACCGTCTGCTCAAAGGGGTAGAGGTCTACCACCACCAGGTCGATGGCCGGAATGTCGTATTCCTGCATCTGCTGCTGGTCGCCCTCGTTGGCACGACGGGCGAGAATGCCTCCGAATATCTTGGGGTGAAGTGTCTTCACGCGACCGCCGAGGATGGAGGGGTAGGTCGTCACTTCTTCTACTTTCTGACAAGCGTAGCCCAGACTCTCGATGAACTCCTGGGTGCCGCCGGTGCTCAAAAACTTCACGCCCTCGCCGTTGAGCTTGGCCAGGAGTTCTTCCAGGCCATCCTTGTGGAACACAGAGATGAGCGCAGTCTTCAGTTGTTTTGTTTCAGCCATATTATCGCAAACGTTTATGTTAAGATGTGCAAAGTTACTAATTTTTAGAGAAATACACAGGCGTTTATCAATATTTTACATTCTTTGTGTTTCAAAATTGTTGGGTGTCAAGTGGCGCAACATCTTTTGTTGCTCTTTTGCCGGGACTGAGGAAGGAGCTCGGGGGGCTTTTCGCAATATACTGGTGCCTTCATCGTATGGCATTGAGTTGAGCTGTTTTCTTGAACAATGGAAAACGCGGATGTGGCGCTGCTGCGCAGCGGCATCCGTATCATCGCCAATACTCCAACGCTATTCCGTAATATCCGCTTTTCCGTTGTTCAATATGGTTTGTTGGTTAGTTGGTTTGTTGGTGGTAGAAAACGGCAACAGGAGGACATGCACGGTGGCTTGCCCTCCTGTCTGGGGTGTTGTTATTCAGTATTCAGTAGTTTATCGCTCAGCCTCGGCAGACGCTCTTCAGCACATCCTTCCAGTGGGCGTAGGCCTCCAGGTAGGCGGCCCGCTTGGTGGCATCGGGCTCGATCACGGCGAGCTTCTTCAGCGAGGCGAAGGCCTCGTCGTGGTCTTTGTAGATGCCGCAGCCTATGCCGGCTCCCTTGGCGGCACCCATGCTGCCGTCGGTCTCATAGAGCTCGATGGTGGCCCCGCTCACGCCTGCCAGTGTGTCGCGGAAGAGCGGACTGAGGAACATGTTGGCCTTGCCGGCGTGTATCTTATGGATGTCCATGCCCATCTGCCGCATGACCTCCATGCCGTAGCAGAACGAGAAGACGATGCCCTCCTGTGCGGCGCGCACCACATGTGCCCGGGTGTGCTTGTTGAAGTTCAGGCCGTGGATGCTGCATCCCGTCTCGCGGTTCTCGAGCACACGCTCGGCACCGTTGCCGAAGGGCACGATGGCCACACCTTCGCTGCCTACGGGTACCGTGGCGGCCAGGTCGTTCATCTCGCCGTAGCCCACCTCGGGCGTGATGTTGCGGTGTACCCAGGCGTTGAGGATGCCTGTGCCGTTGATGCACAGCAGCACCCCCAGGCGGTCGAGCTCACGCGTGTAGTTGACATGGGCAAAGGTGTTGACGCGACTCTTGGGGTCGTAGCCCACCTCGCCCAGCACGCCATACACCACGCCCGAGGTGCCGGCCGTGGAGGCGATCTCTCCGGGGTTGAAGACGTTGAGGCTCAGGGCGTTGTTGGGCTGGTCGCCGGCGCGGTAAGAGATGGGCGTGCCCGCCTTGAGCCCCAGCTCCTGGGCAGCAGCCTGGCTCACCCGGCACTGCACGGCAAAGGTTGGGACGATGTCGGGCAGCAGACTGGCCGAGAAGCCATAATAGTCGAGCAGAAACTGTGCGGGCTCCTTCTTCACGAAGTCCCAGAACATACCCTCGCTCAGTCCGCTGATGGTGGTGTTGACCTCACCGCTGAGCTTCATGGCAATATAGTCGCCGGGGAGCATCACCTTATATATACGGTTGTAGACCTCGGGCTCGTTCTCCTTCACCCATGCCAGCTTGGCGGCGGTGAAGTTGCCCGGCGAGTTGAGCAGGTTGCTCAGGCAGAAGTCGGGGGTGAGGGCCTCGAAGGCGCGCTCGCCGTAGGGCACGGCCCGCGAGTCGCACCAGATGATGGCATCGCGCAGCACTTGCAGGTCTTTGTCTACGCACACCAGTCCGTGCATCTGGTACGAGATGCCTATGGCTTGTATGTCGTCGCCGGTGGCACCGGTCTCGGTCATGATTTTCTTGAGGGCCAGCTTGGCATTGTCCCACCACATCTGTGGGTCTTGTTCCGCCCATCCTGCCTTCACGGCTTTGATGGGAGCCTCGTGTTCCGGATAAAATGCGGTGGCAGCCATCGTGCCATTGTCGATGTCGACGAGAGAGGCTTTCACGGAGCTGGAGCCGACGTCAAAGCCTAAGAGATACTGTTTGTTCATCGTTAAGTTAAGTAATGATTGGATTGATGGTGACAAAGATAACACAATTCTGTTAAATGCCATATTTTTTTTGACACATTTAACGCAGGGCGACCATTTGGCAGCCGTCAGTGCATCACCGCACGCCTCAGTAAGACCGTGGTCAGGCCGACTGACTTTCGGGGGGTAGTGGCTCGTGTGAGTCCTCGTTTTGCTCCTTGGTCACGTAGCGTTCCCAGTAAGCGATGATGAGGGTGGTGAGCGGCAGGGCGATGATGAGGCCGATGAACCCGAAGATGGCACCCCATACCGAGAGCGATAGCAGCAGTATGGCGGGGTTGAGCCCCATGGCCTTGCCCATGATCTTGGGGGTGACCACCATGTCGGTGATGATCTGCACCACGATGAACAGACCCACGGCCAGCGCGAAGATTACCCAGAAGTTTTGTCCGGTGTTGGCGGCCTTGAGCATGGCCAGGAAGGCGGTGGGGATGAGGGCAAAGGTATGGAGGTAAGGCACCAGGTCGAGGATGCCGATGAGTATGCCCAGGCCGATGGCCATGGGGAAGTCCATGATGGTGAAGCCGATGCAGAACATGATGCCCATGCACAGGGCCACCATGCCCTGGCCGCGGATGTAGTTGTTGAGCTCGCGCTCCACGTCCTTCATCAGGTCGGTCCAGAAGGGGCGGTTCTTCTTGGGGAAGATGCGCACCCAGTTGGTGGTGAGATACTCATAGTCGAGCAAGATGAAGAACATATATAATAAGGTGATGAGCGAGGCCACGATGCTGATGACAATGCTGGCTGTCTGTCCCACTAAGCTGAAGAGCTTGGGGGCGGTGGCCTTGATGGCATCGGTGAAGTCGGGACTGCGGAAGAAGGCCTCGATCTGCTTCTGGTTCTCGAGGATCCACCTGGAGGTCCACTCCGAGATACTGTTGGTATGGGTGGTCTCGTGTACCCAGTGGGTGAGGATTACATACAGTTTCTGGAACTGCTCAATCATCGGTGGGATGATAAGATAGACGATGAGGGCCAGGACGGCCAGCACCAGGATCATGGTGAGGATGATGGCCAGAGCACGGATGCGCACGCGCATCTTGTTCTGTACAAACTTGACAATGGGGTATAGCAGGTAGGCAAAGAGCCAGGCCACAAAGAAGGGTAGCAGCACGCTGCTCAGGTAATTGACCATGAAAAAGACCAGGGCCGTCAGTGAGACGATGCCGGCCCACCGGATGAACCGGTCGAAAGTGATTTCTTTTTGCATAGGAGATATAGATTGATATGTGTCTGGATGACGTGCCCCCGGGCAGGCTGGTGCTAGGGACGGAGATCCTCGAAGAGGTCTTTCGACTGGGCGTTGCGGCGGTCTTCCTCCATGGCCTTCTGGTAGCATTCGCGGCACAGGGGTTCGTATTCGGTCTTCTCGCCCAGCATCACCTGCGAGTCGTTGCGAACCAGACGGTGGCTGCCATAGGCCAGGGCACCGCATTTCACGCAGATGGCATGCACCTTGGTCACCTCGTCGGCCACGGCACACAGGGCGGGCATGGGCCCGAAGGGCACACCGCGGAAGTCCATGTCGAGACCGGCCACGATGACACGCACACCGCGGTAGGCCAGGGTGTTGCAGACATCCACCAGCCGCTCGTCGAGAAACTGCGCCTCGTCGATGCCCACCACGTCATATCCTGCCGACAGCTGCAGGATACGCTCCGAGTTGTCGACGGGCGTAGAGTGGATGGTGTTGTGGTCGTGGCTGACCACGTTGACCTCAGAATAGCGGATGTCCATGGCAGGCTTGAAGATCTCGACGCGCTGCTTGGCAAACTTAGCCCGCTTCAGGCGGCGGATGAGCTCCTCGGTCTTGCCCGAGAACATAGAGCCGCATACCACCTCTATTCTCCCTGGGCGGTGGTTCTCCCCTGTTAAGTTTTCCATCATGATGTTGCAAAGGTAATATAAAGATTAGAGAATAGGGGGAGTTGGGTGGAGTTTTTTTTGCCACCGCCCGGCGCTGCCCCGTCGATATGCCGGAGTGCGGTGACCGTTGCTTAAAAATTGTAAAGAAAATGGGGAAAACCTTTGATGGTGTAGATTATTTGACTATATTTGCCCAGACTATGGGCATACTATATATTGTCCCCACTCCGGTGGGCAACATGGAAGATATGACACTGCGTGCCATGAGAATCTTGCGGGAGGCCGACCTGGTGTTGGCCGAAGACACCCGTACATCGGGAATGCTTCTGAAACATTTTGATATCAAGAATCGCTTGATGTCACATCACAAGTTCAATGAGCATGGCACGTCGGCCGGTGTGGTGGAGCGCCTCAAGGCAGGGCAGACCATTGCGCTCGTGAGCGACGCGGGCACGCCGGGCATCAGCGACCCTGGTTTCTTCTTGGTCAGAGAGGCCGCCAAGGCGGGCATCTGCGTGCAGACGCTGCCAGGACCCACGGCCTGCATCCCGGCCTTGGTGTCGTCGGGACTGCCTTGCGACCGGTTTTGCTTCGAGGGCTTCCTGCCACAGAAGAAAGGCAGGCAGACCTATCTGGAGCAACTCAAGGAGGAGACCCGTACCATGGTGTTCTATGAGTCGCCCTACCGGCTGGTGAAGACGCTCAGGCAGCTGGCAGAGACATTGGGTGGCGACAGGCCGGTGAGCGTGGCACGCGAGATTTCGAAGGTGCATGAGGAACATGTGCGTGGGACGCTCGACGAGGTGGCGGCACATTTTGAGGAGACGGAGCCCAGAGGAGAGATAGTTATCGTGCTCGGAGGAAAAGCCAAGGAGACGAAAAAACATACTAACAATGAACCAAATCATTTAGGGATATGAAAAAACTATTGTTATTGTCCATGGCCTGCGCATTGCTCGTGGTTACAGGCTGTCAGGAGAAAAAAAATACTCCAGTGGACCTAGCGGGCATCGAACAGAACGACTCGTTGCAAAAAATCATTGCCCAGAGGGATAACGAGATCAATGACATGATGGCAACGATGAACGAGATTCAGGAAGGATTTCGCGAAATCAGCGCAGCCGAAAACAGAGTAAGCATAGCCAAGGATGGAGAGGGTGCCAACAAAGCGCAGCAGATCAGAGAAAACATCAAGTTTATCTCTGGACGTATGAAGGAGAACCGCGCCCTGATCCAGAAACTGCAGAAGCAACTCAAAGAGAGCAACTTCAATGGCGACCAGCTCAAGAAGACCATCGAGGGTATGCTCAAGCAATTGGACGAGAAAGACCAGCAGCTGCAGGAGCTGAGGGCAGAGCTCGATGCCAAAGACATTCACATCACGGAGCTCGATGAGACAATCAACAACCTCAACACCAATGTCTCTGACCTCAAGACTGAGAGTGCGCAGAAGTCGCAGACCATCAGCAACCAGGATATGCAGCTTAACACGGCATGGTATGTCTTCGGTACAAAGAAGGAACTCAAGGAACAGCGCATCATGGTCGATGGTAAGGTGCTGCAGTCGAGCTTCAATAAGAACTACTTCACCAAGATCGACATCCGGGTAGACAAGGAGATTAAGCTATACTCAAAGTCGGCCAAGTTGCTGACGACCCATCCGTCGAGCAGCTATACTCTGACACCCGACGCCAATAAGCAGTATGTGCTGCGCATCACCAATCCGCAGATCTTCTGGAGCACCAGCAAGTATCTGGTGGTGCTGGTGAAGTAAAGCCTAACGCCACAGCCTCCCCCAACCCCTCCGGTAGGAGGGGAGTGCCATGCGGCAAGGGGCTGGCGCGATGGGCTTTTCCTCTTCGACCTCTTCATACTTCTATATACGGTAGGAGGGGGAGTGCCATGCGGCAAGGGGCTGGCGCGATGGGCTTTTCCTCTTCGACCTATTCATACTTCTATATACGGTAGAAGGGGGAGTGCCATGCGGCAAGGGGCTGGCGCGATAGGCTTTTCCTCTTCGACCTCTTCATACTTCTATATACGGTAGGAGGGGGAGTGCCATGCGGCAAGGGGCTGGCGCGATGGGCTTTTCCTCTTCGACCTATTCATACTTCTATATACGGTAGGAGGGGGGAGTGCCATGCGGCAACAGGCTGGCGCGATGGGGGACAGTATGGTATGTGTTTCATTCTCCGTTCGGAGGGTTGGGGTATGGTTCCTTTACCTGGGAAGAGGTACACGCAATATCTGAGGGTTACTTAAGCAAACGATGTGAGCTTGGGTAACCCTCAGTTGGTTTGTTGGTGGGTTGGTTTGTTGGTGGGTTGGTGGGTTGGTTTGTTGGTTAGCGCTTGTTTTGAAAGAAGTTTACCATGAGAGCCTTGCACTCCTCTTCCAATACGCCTGCTGTTACTGTGGCCTTGGGGTGGAGCACCTTGGGGGCATAGCGCTGGTAGCCCCGCTTGTCGTCGGAGGCACCATACACCACCCGGCTTACCTGCGCCCAGCCCAACGCACCTGCGCACATGGGGCAAGGCTCCACGGTGACATACAGGGTACACTGGGGAAGATACTTGCCGCCCAGGGCGTTGGCCGCTGCCGTGATGGCCAGCATCTCGGCGTGGGCCGTGACATCGTTCAGGGTCTCGGTCTGGTTGTGCGCACGGGCAATGATGCGGCCTTGGCTCACCACTACTGCGCCAACGGGAATCTCGCCCTCGCGGGCGGCAGCCTCGGCCTCCTTGAGTGCCATGCGCATGAAACGCTCGTCAGTCTGTTGTTGTAACGCTGTTTCCATGATTGGTCTTTTGCTGCAAAAATACAATATTCTTTTTGAAGTGTGAAGGAAAAACATTACTTTTGCATGAAATAGCCGGTCGGTCATCGTCGCTGACCTGATCGGTTGTGACACACCTGACAGATTGAAACAATGGCTAAACATAATGACCTGGGCAAATGGGGGGAGGAGCTCGCGGCCGACTACTTGCAGAAGGCGGGATATATCATCATGGACCGCGACTGGCACTATGGCGGTGGCAAACGCGACCTCGACATTGTGTGCAAGACACAAGACCGCACCACCATTGTCTTCGTGGAGGTCAAGACACGGGCTGAGGAGGAACTCGCCGACCCGGAGGATGCCGTTGACCTGCGGAAGATACGCCATCTGGGCCGCGTGGCCGATGAGTATGTCAAGATGTATGGCATTGTCGAGGAACTCAGGTTTGACGTCATTGCTATCGTCGGGCGACCCAACAACGACGATATTCAGATCAACCATATAGAAGATGCTTTCAATCCGCTCCTTATTTAAAAAAACGAAATACAACGGCATCTGGTACGTCGCCATCGAAGAGACCGGCAGTACCAACCGTTATTGTCTCCAACAACTGGACGTGACGGCCGAGCCGCCGGCTACAAGGCTCACCGTGGTGTCGGCCGAATATCAGTTGGCAGGACGGGGGCAGGGTGCCAACACTTGGGAAAGCGAGCGCGGACAGAACCTGCTGTTCTCGATTTTGTGCCACCCCACATGGGTGCCGGTGTCGGGGCAGTTTATCCTCTCGGAGGCCATCGCCCTGGCCTTGCGCGACGTGCTGTCCACACTCATCGACCCCGTCACCATCAAATGGCCCAACGATATCTATTGGAACGACCGCAAGATCGGCGGTATCCTGATTGAGAACAGGCTGGGCGAAGGACGCATCAAAGACTGCGTCATCGGTGTCGGACTGGATGTCAACCAGCGGGTCTTCCACAGCGATGCCCCCAACCCGGTGTCGTTGTACCAGATCCTCGGTCACGACACCGATCGGCAGCCGCTCCTCGTGCAGGTGGTCGAGCGGTTCGACCATTACTACAGGGCCATCGAGAATGGCGACTACGCCACCATCGCCGCCGGTTACATGAGCTACCTCTACAGGCTGCGCGGCTTCCACACCTATCGCGATGCCGGGGGGACCTTCGAGGCTGCGCTTGTAGAGGTGGAGGATGACGGCCATCTGGTGCTGCGCGACCGTGAGGGACGCATCAGGAGTTATGCGTTCAAAGAAGTCGAATTTATTATATCAACTCATCAATAACAACTGGGAAGAAGGCACTGGCTAGGCAACAAGCCGGCGATGAAGACAGTCGTCGGGCATGCCATGCGTAAGGTGCCGTTTCATCCTGGGTCTTATCAACTAAGCAATTATGGCAAGATTTAAGCGTATTTTGTTGAAGCTGTCGGGCGAGAGCCTGATGGGCGAGCAAGGCTATGGCATCGACCCCGTGCGTCTGAGCGACTATGCCCGCCAGATCAAGGAAGTGCACGACATGGGCGTGCAGGTAGGTATCGTCATCGGCGGAGGCAATATCTTCCGTGGCCTGAGCGGCAGTCAGAAAGGCTTCGACCGCGTGAAGGGCGACCAGATGGGCATGTGCGCCACGGTCATCAACTCGCTGGCCCTGAGCTCGGCACTGGGTGCCATCGGCGTGAAGAACAAGGTGCTGACGGCCATCCGCATGGAACCCATCGGCGAATACTATAACAAATGGAGGGCCGTGGAACTGCTGGAGCAAGGGCAGGTGTGCATCTTATCTGCGGGAACAGGTAACCCATATTTCACCACCGATACCGGCTCATCGCTGCGCGGTATCGAGATCGAGGCCGACGTCATGCTCAAGGGCACACGTGTGGATGGTGTCTACACCGCCGATCCAGAGAAAGACCCCACGGCCACTAAGTTCACAGAGATCTCGTACAAGGAGGTGCTCGACCGTGGCCTAAAGGTGATGGACCTCACTGCCATCTGCATGTGCCAGGACAACAACCTTCCCATTTATGTGTTCAACATGGATGTGGTGGGCAACCTGCAGAAGGTGATGGCTGGCGAGGAGATTGGCACCCTGGTGCATCCCTGAGTGCCGTGCGATAGTAGCCCGATGCCGCGAGCGTATGGCGGCCAGGCATGATGACCTCAATCATAAGCACACGCATGAAAAAAACGATGTATGGGCATCCGGCTGCAGGCAGGCGGATGATGGTGGCGAGGGTCTTGACGACCCTTGCCATGTTCATGATGGTTGGCACCACAATGATGGCAGATAGTAAATACACGCGTGGGATAGGACAGTATCCCGGTCGCACGGCTGACTACAAAGGGCCGGAGATGGTAAAAGACGATGCATACCGCAATGTCGCTTTAGACAGGGCCGCGTATGCCTCGTCTTCTTTTGATTATAACCTCACGGCACAGCTGGCCACCGACGGCATCGTGACCGCGGGTGAGCCGGCCCGGCTCACGGTGTCGACGCCCGACGGGGTGCTGTCGTTGCGCGACAAGGAGAAGACCATCGACGGCAACGTACACAGCAGCAACTACCTCATGGGCGAGCAGTCGTACATCAGGTTCGACTGGACTGGTATGCAGGTACAGGTCGACCGCATCGACCTGCTGGCCGAGGTGGCCTACCATGCCGATGCAGCCACAGGTGGCTATGCCATACGCGTGCTGGCCTCCGACGACGGGCAGCACTGGCAGGAGGTAGGCACGCTGACGGGCCGCGACCTGCCCGGCGAGGCCACGAAGCAGATGGTGAGCTCCGACCCCAACAAACGCGAGGCTACAGTGAGGCTGCCGCTGCGCCGTGTCAAGACCAGCATACCACTGAGCAAGCCGGGACGCTACAGCCATCTGCGCCTGGAGTTTAATATGAAAGGCGGTGCCTGGTGGCGCCTCTATGAGCTCAATGAGGGATGGATGCCGTCGGCCCATTTCGCCAGTGCCTTTGCCGTGGCCCCCACGACTGCCGACCCCACTCCGTGGATTTATGTAGACCTGGGCACCGAGGTGGTCATCGACCATGTGCGTCTGCACTGGGTACACAAGGCCCGCCGGGGTGAGATACAGTTTTCTGACGATGCCCGCCAATGGCGCACCGTCGGCACCTTACCCGGTGGGACGTCCACCGACGAGGTGGTGGACTGTCGGGGTAAGGCCCGGTATGTGCGGCTTACCATGTCCCAGCCCGATGCCAGCGGCCTCTTCGTGCTCAGCGAGCTGGAGGTGTGGGGCCGGGGTGGACTGGTGCCGCGGGTGACCGCCGAAGGAGAGATCAGCCTGTGGCAACTGCGTCGCGACGGCGACAGCCGGTGGATACCGGCCACCGTGCCCGGCACTGTGCTCACCAGCTACATGAACATCGGGGCCGTGCCCGACAACCGCTATGCCAACAACATGCGGCAAATCTCAGAGAGTTTCTTCATGTCCGACTTCTGGTACCGAGCCCATCTGCAGGCCCCGCAGGCCCAGGTCGGACAGCACACCTATCTCCATTTCGACGGCATCAACTGGAAGGCTGAGGTCTATCTCAACGGGCAGCCGGTGGGGCACATCGACGGTGCCTTCATTCGTGGGCGGTTCGACATCACGCAGCTGGTGCACGCGGGTGACAACCTGCTCGAGGTGAAGGTCATACGCAATGCCCATTTCGGTGCCGTGAAGGAGAAGAATGCCGAGAGCACCGACCTCAACGGCGGCATATCGGGTGCCGACAACCCCACGTTTCATGCCTCCATCGGCTGGGATTGGATCACCAGCACGCCGGGGCGCGAGGTCGGCATCTGGAACGATGTCTACCTCAGCCACGACCAAGGCATAAGTCTCGACGACCCTGTGGTGACCACCGTTCTCAGCCATCCCGACACCCTGGCTACCCTGACACCCGCCGTCATGGTGCGCAACGCAGAGGCACAGACCAGAAGGGTGGAGGTGAAAGGCTGGATAGGCGATATCGTCTTTGTCAAACAGGTCGACCTGCAGCCGTCGTCTACCCTGGAGGTGAGCTTCTCGCCCGCCGATTTCCCGCAGCTGCAACGCCGGTCCATGCGTCTGTGGTGGCCCAACGGCTATGGTGAGCCCTACCTCTACGATGCCGGGTTCGAGGTACGCGACGTGGCCACCGGACAGCGTTCGTCGTCGCTGACCTACAAGGCCGGCATCCGTGAGATGAGCTATCGCGACCTCGACAGCGAGACCAAGCTCTATGTCAACGGCAAGCGCTTCACGCCACTGGGCGGCAACTGGGGCTTCTCAGAGACTAACCTCAACTACCGCAGTCGCGAATACGACGCCGCCGTGCGCTACCATCGCGAGATGAACTATAACATGATACGCAACTGGGTGGGGCAGATTGGCGACCGTGCCTTCTACGAGGCCTGCGACAAATATGGCATCATGGTGTGGCAAGACTTCTGGCTGGCCAACCCCTGGGACGGTCCCGACCCCTACGACAATGCCATGTTCCTGGCCAACAGCCACGACTACATCCTCCGCATCCGCCGTCATCCCAGCCTGGCCCTCTATGTGGGGCGCAACGAGGGATTCCCGCCCGAAGCCCTCGACACCGTCCTGCGCAGGCAGGTCAGCGAGCTGCACCCGCAGCTGGGCTATATCCCCAGCTCGGCCGACAATGGCGTGAGCGGTCACGGTGCCTATCAACTCATGCCCATCGACTATTACTTCACCCAGCAGAGCGGCAAGCTACACTCTGAGCGGGGCATGCCCAACGTGCCTTCCTACGAGTCGCTGAGGCGTATGCTCGCCCCAGGCGACCTGTGGCCCATCGGCCTGGCATGGGGTCAGCACGACTTCACGCAGCATGGCGCGCAGGGTGGGGCCTCGTTTGTAGAGACGCTGACCAACCGTTTTGGCACCCCTGTCGACGCGCGACAGTTTGCCTCTTGGGCCCAGTGGTTCAACTACGACGGCTACCGGGCCATGTACGAGGCCTCCCAGCAGCACCGCATGGGACTGCTCATCTGGATGAGTCACGCCTGCTGGCCCTCAATGGTATGGCAGACCTACGACTACTATCTGGAGCCCACGGCCGCCTATTTCGGGGTGAAGAAAGCCTGCGAGCCGCTGCACGTGCAGTACGATCCCGTGCGAAAGACGGTAGAGTTGGTCAACCTGGCCACCGGTCGGCACGAGCGGCTCACGGTGAGGGCCCGGGCATTCAGCCTGCGGGGCAAGCTGCTGCGCGAGTGGTCGGCGGTGACAGACATCGACGACGACCAGACCCTCTCGCCACTCAGCATCGACCTGCCCGCCACCGAGGCCTGCCTGCTCAGGCTCAGTATTGAAACGGCTGGTGCCGTCGTCTCAGAGAACACCTACGTGGAGAGCGCCTCACCCGAAGGCTGGAAGGCCTTGGCCCATCTGCAGCAGGCCACGTTGAAGCAGCAAGGCAGCTTTGCCGTGGCAGGCGATGAACAAGTCTGTCGCCTCACCCTGACCAACACCTCTGCCACCCCGGCCCTCATGGTGCGTCTGAACCTGAAAGGTGCCGACGGCGAGCAGATTCTGCCCGTGGTCTATTCTGACAACTATTTCCACCTCCTGCCCGGCGAGCAAAAGACCGTCGAGGTGTCTTTCCGCACCGAGGACGGTCGTGGCGTTACTCCCCACATCGCGGTCGAAGGCTTCAACCTCTGACTCGCCGCTTTGTCCGAGGCGTTGATCATCTTACGCCATCGCTCAAAGCAGACAGCCATCAAAACCACAAAACCCGGAGGCCAAGCAATACGGCCTTCGGGTTTTGTATGAAATGCTTCCGAGATTCTATTCTGTCCTATTGCCTGTGTCGGTCAATGAATGATAGCGTTCAGGGTGGGCATGGCCATGCCGCCCAGTAGCAGCGTGGCCAAGATGCCGAAGGCCAGCACACGCACCGACCGCTCAGCGTCGGCCTTGCCCATGAGCAGGTAGAGGGCGGCTGCCGCACTGAGGCTCAGCACGCTTGCCCCGGCCACCAGCCACGGGTGCATGAGCATGGGCAAAGGTGCCAGTGTAGGTGCCAGCAGCAGGGCAGGCAGGACCAGCGTCAGCACAGCCTGGGGCACGGCGAGGCTCCACAGCGTCCACCGGCGCGGCATGTCGCCCATCATGGCCCAGGCAGCGAGGTACACCACAAAGGGGAAGGCCGGCAGGAGATACACCTGCAGTTTGCCGCTGATGGCCGAGAGCAGCACCAGCGTGGTGAGCGTCATGATGAACAGAAAGCGGGGGAGGGCATCCACCCTGCGATACCGGGTGGCGGTAAACACCATCGCCGCCACGCAGAGCAACGACCATGGCAGCCACTCATACCACAGCGAGATGAGGTAATAGTAGAACGGACGTGCATGATGGAAAGCCCTGAAGCCCCGGCCCACCGTCTGGTGGAACAGCAGGTTGTAGAGGTAGCTGCCCCCAGCCTCATGGTAGGCCATGGTGAACCAGATGGCACACCCCACCAGCAATACCAGCCACATGCGCCAGTTGAGCCATTGTCCGAGCCTGCAGGTCAACCGATACGTGGCCGCAAAGACCACGATGGTGACGATAGGGATGAGCAGGCCCAGCGGACCCTTGGTAAACAAGGCCAGGAAGAGCCACAGACCCATGAGCCACTGGTGTCTGTGGCTCACCGTTTCGGCCCGGTACATCTGCCAGAAGGTGCCGAGGGCCAGGACGATGAAGAGGCACATCAGCATGTCCATACGCACCACCATGGCCGGTCCGGCAAAGTAGGCCGTGGTCATGAGCATCAGCGTGGCCGTGCGGCGTACCGACGGACTGAGGATGTCGCGGCAGAGCACATTCATGCGCTGCACCACCCCACAAGCCGGCAACAGCGACAGCAGTCCCAATGCCGCCATGTTGTGGTGTCCGAGCAGTTGGCCGAAGAGCATGACAAGCCATAGGTACAAAGGGGGCTTGTCGGCGTAGGGCTCACCATGGAGGGTGAACGAGAAGAAGTGTCGGTTGTGCAGGGCCTCGTCGGCGATGATGAGGTAACGACCCTCGTTGTTGGGTGTGAAGTCGCGCATCAGCAGCACCGGCACAAAGGCAGCGATGACCGCCACCCATATCAATGCATCGGCATGCGAGTTCCAGACGTGACCAAGATACTTGTTCACCGCACTTCTTGAAGCATTATGAGGATATATCATGTGAGTAGTGGATAGTTTTGACTTTCAAGCCATTACTGTGTGCTGGAAGAGCGGCGGGCACCATTGCGCGGGGAGTGTTGCAGAGCCGTCGCCCTCACCAACGTTGCAAATGTAGCCAATTTATCTGATACGGCTTCCTGTTGAGCCTATTTTTTATATCCCGGCCATGATATAGTTGGATGTTAACGCCTCATAGTCCTCCCCTCTGATGCCTTCTCGCATGCGCATCCCATAGCTTGGCCCATGGCATGGCATGGCTATGGCGTTGTGTTTCGGCTCGAAGCAGGCGCTGGTTCGACTCGAAGCAGACGCTGCATCAAGTCGAAGTAGCATCTGTTTCCAGTCGAAACATGCAACGTCGTGTATCTGGCCGCATAGCCATACCTGCCCTTCGGCGGTGTGAGAGTTGCCCAAAAGGCTTGTGTGCAGACATCTATGGCAAGCCGACAAACGGCCATGCCGGAGCCCCAGACGTGCTGTGGGCACCGGCATGGCCGTGATAAGGGGGTGTGGGTGAGCAAGGGTCTTAGGCTGTCAGCCCTTGCCCCGCGTGTCTTCTCCGCTGTCGGCACCGGCCCCCTTCTGCTGTTTCTGCTTCATATATTCGCGTGGCGACATGCCGTAGAAATTCTTGAAGGTGGTGGAGAAGGAGGTGGCGTTGGAGAAGCCGCAGGCATACATCACCTCCGAGATGTTATGGCTGGAGGTGGCGAGCAGTGCCGCTGCCTGCTGCAGACGTATGTTGCGGATGAAGGTATGCGGTGCCTGGTTGGTGAGTTCCTTGAGCTTACGGTAGAGGTGTACGCGGCTGATGCCCACCTCGTTGGCAATCATGTCGACGCTCAGGTCGCTGTTGCTCAGGTTGCGGTTGACCACCGTCATGATGCGTTCCATGAGTCGCTCGTCGGGCGCGTCGATCTTGACGGCCTCGACGTGTTGCGTCTGCGTCTCGCTGCCGTTGAACTTGTTGCGCAAGGTCTCGCGCTGGTGCAGCATGTTGACGATGGTCCGGCGCAGGATATCCATGTTGAAGGGCTTGACGATATAGGCATCGGCCCCGGTCTCAAGGCCTTCGAGCTGGTCGTCCTCGGTGTTCTTGGCCGTGAGCAGGATGACGGGGATGTGGTTGGTGTTGATGTTGGTCTTGAGTCGTGCGCAGAGCGTGTTGCCGTCCATCTCGGGCATCATGATGTCGCTGATGACCAGGGCCGGCAGCTCTTGCAGGATGTGCTGCAGGCCCACCTTGCCGTTGGGGCAGGTGGTGACATGGTAGTCGGATTCGAGTTCGGCCTTGAGATACTGGCTGATCTCATCGTCGTCTTCCACGATGACGATGTGCTGGCGTCCGCGGTTGGAGAGTTGCTGGTTGATGTTCTCGGGCGTGGTGCCTTCCATCTCCTCGTCGGTCTCGAGTTCTTCGAGCGTATGCGCGGCACTCTTCTCTGCCTGTCCCTCCTTCTCGACGACGATCTCTTCGGGTTTGAGATGTGCCTTACCCAGGGGAATGCTCACCACAAACTCACAGCCCTTGCCGCCCTCGAGGTTGTGTGCCACGATGCTGCCATAGTGCAGTTCGACGAGGGCGCGTGTGAGGTCGAGGCCTATGCCGGTGCCCATGTTACGGTTTTCGGCGGTAGTGGGCATCTGGTAGAAGCGTTCGAAGATACGCTCCAGCTTGTCTTCGGGGATGGGCGAGCCATCGTTGCTGACGGCAATATGGGCCGTCGCCTCGTCGTGGGTGAGGCGTATGGTGATGTTGCCGCCGGGCAGGCAGAACTTGAAGGCATTGGAGAGCAGGTTCATGAGTACCTTGTCGAAGTTCTCGCGGTCGATCCACACCGGCAGGGCATCTGCGTCGTGGGTGAAACTGAAGCTGATGTTCTTGGCCTTGACCTGGTAGAGGAAGAGCGAGTGGATGTCTTGGATGAACGTCACGAGGTTGGTCTCTTGCATGTGCATGTTCATCAGTCCCTTGTCAATCTTGCGCAGGTCCATCATCTGGTTGATGAGCGAAAGTATGCGGTCGGCATTGCGCCGGATGGTCTTGTAGATGCCCTGCCGGTGGGCGTCGCCGTCCTCCTTGATGAGCTGGAGCAGCGGTGCCACGATGAGCGTCATGGGGGTGCGGATGTCATGACTGATGTTCATGAAGAATCGCAGCTTGGCCTCGCTGAGTTCCTCGGCGTGGATATGCTCCTGCAGCTTGAGTCGGTCTTCCTCCTTGCGCCGGCGATACTGCCAATAGAGGTAGGCGGCCCCGGCCACGAGCAACAGGTAGATGAGGCGGGCCACGGTGGAGCCGTACCACGGCGACCTGACGACCACGGTGAACTGTCTCTCTTCGGAGGGGATGTTGTTGAGCATGGCCTTTACCTTGAAGTGGTAGGTGCCGGGCGAGAGGTGGGTGAAGGCTATCTCGTTGTTGCCCTTGCTCAGGCGCACCCAGTCGTCGCCGTTGATGCTGTAGTAGTAGTCGATGTTGTCGGGGTCGTCGTAGGTGAGCGTCGAGAGGTGGATGCTGAACGAGTTGTCCTCGTAGTTCATCTTAAAATAACTGCTGTCGGGTCTGACGTTGATTTCTTGGTTGCCTACGGTGAGGGCGGTGATCTTCACCGTTGCCTTCCAGGTCTGCGGTTTGATGTGCTGTGTGTCAAACCAGCTGATGCCGCCGGTGCCTCCCAAGACGATGTGCTGCCTGTCGGCAGAGATAAACGAAGCGCCGTCAGAGAACTCATTGCTCTGCAGGCCCTTGTCGGCATAGAAGCAGTCTATCTTTCCGGTTTTCAGATGCAGACAGCCCAAGCCGTGGTCGGTGCCCACCCATACGTTTCCGCGGCGGTCGATCTCGATGGCAGCCACGCCGTTGTCGGGCAGTCCCTCCTTGGTGGTGACCCACCGTTGCTTGTGGGTTCGGCCATCGACAATGACCAGTCCGTCGTTGGTGCCCACAAATACATCGCCTTGTGGCGACACCCGCACCACGCGCGTGAAGGTGCCATGCAAGAGGCAGTTGGTACCGAAGGTGCTCAGCCAGCTGCCCTGTTCGAGGTCGAGACAGCAGAGGCCTACCGAGGTGGCTGCATACACCTTCTTGCCGTCGGGCGACAGGGCCACCTTCCCCACAAAGTCGTTGGCAATGCTGTTGGTCTTGCGATGGGCATCGGCACTGGGGCTCATCCGGTAGTGTGTGGTGCGCTGGGTGGTCGTATCATAATAGACCAGGCCCTGACCCATGGTGCCTATCCATAGTGCGCCTTTGCCATCGGCTACGATGCTGAAGATGCTGGCCTGGTCGCCCAGTCCCAGGTCTTGGGGGTGGTAGTCGGCACGCTCGGCGCTCACCCATCCGCAGCCCTGCTCGTAGGAACCGAGCCACATGCGGCCCTGGCGGTCTTCGCACAGGGTGAGCAGGGTGCTGGGCACCGAGGTGTAATGGCGTATGAGCCGCTTGTCGGGACCGAGCAGGTAGAGCCCGTCTTTGTCGGTGCCCACCCAGTAGCGGCGTTTGCTGTCCACATAGACACTGGTCACACAGTTGCTGCCGATCATGTTCTTGTCACCCAGTTTGGGACCCATATACCCAAACACCGAGCGGGTGGCGGGCTGCATGAAGAGGCCTTTCTGGAAGAGTCCCAGCCAGAGGTTGCTGTTTTGGTCTTCCAGAATGTCATAGACCTTGGCGTGCGAGAGGTCTACATCCTTGCTGTAGATGGGATTGGTAACGAGCAGGTCGTACTGTGGGTCGTACACGTGCAGCCCCTTGCCGTCGCAGCCCAGCATGACCTTGCCCTCCTTGTTGACAAAGATTTTGGTGAGTGGCAGGTTGCCCACGGCTTTAACCTTCACAAACTGGCCTGTGGCCTCCTGCCATCGCCACAGTCCTTGCCCGAACGTGGCCACCCATAGGTTGCCTTGATTGTCGGTACAGATGTCGCGCAGTGTGTTACCGATGGTCTTGCCGGTGAAATAATGTGTCGCACGGCGGTTGTCCGACAAGCAGTATAGTCCGTCGAAGGATGTTGCCACCCACAGCCGCCTATGGCTGTCCTCCACCACCCGGCGGGTATAGGTGATGCCTGCCGGAAGCCCCTTGATGCCCTCTGCCGTGCCGTCGGAGGCCATGGCAAAGAGTCCATATCCCGATGAGGCAATGATGATTTGGCCATTGCGCCGTTGCATAATGTTGGTGATATAGGTGCTTGTGGCATGGCCGTTGGTGTCGATGAGGCGTATGTTTTCAAAATATTCGCCGTTGAATCTCTGCACGGTGAGGTTGCTGCCTACATAGAGGTTGCCTTTGTTGTCTTGGCAGAAGCAGATGAGATAGTTGCTGGTGAGCCTGCTCTTGCCATCCTCCTTTCTGTAGTGTTTGAACTGGTAGCCGTCGTAGCTGTTGAGACCGTTGCGTGTGGCAATCCATATCATACCGTCGCGGTCTTGGAATACCTGGTTCACAAAGCTGTTGGAGAGTTGGTTGTCGGCGGTATATAGTTTCCCCCACTGCGCTTTGGCGGGCAGCGCAAGCAAAAGGGCAAGCAGGTAAAGGTAGTATTTCATGCGATTTGTTTACTTGGATGATTTAATAGTTGGGATGCAAACTTACTAAAAAAATACGAAGCATTGACAGGTTTCTGCAAAAAACCTTGTTATTTCATCGTTGCAGGTAACATCAAGCAAAGTTTATGAAACCAGGAGAACAATGTGAGCCGGAGAAAATGGTTAACTTTGTAGACCGATAAACCTAACAAATCATGAAACGTAGAAACAACCTCTTTAGACGAATTGCTGCCGGGGCCATGGTGTGCCTCTCGGTGATGACGGCCAGAGCTGCCGCCGACCCCAACTTTTATATCTTCCTGTGCTTCGGCCAGTCGAACATGGAGGGCAATGCCAAGATTGAGGCCGAAGACCTCACCGGCGTAGACCCTCGTTTCCAGATGATGGCTGCCGTCG
>CAZBQA010000032.1:0-33947 GCA_964493905.1 uncultured Prevotella sp. | reverse complement strand
AAGTCGGTGCTCAGCTCCTCGCTGAAGAGCAGCCAGTGCGACTGCTTGAAACGCTGCCCGAAGATCAGCAGTTCGTTGCTGTCGTTGAAGTCGGACAGTGTATAATCGAGGATTACCACACTGGCAGGGTCTTGCTTGAGCTGTTCGATGAGCTCGTTCTTGTCTTCTACATACTTGTAGTTCACCTCCTTGTTCTGGCTCAGGATATACATCAGTCCTGCCCGGGTGATGTCTTGCTTATCGGCCAATAGCACATTCATGGGCGTTCGTCTGTTAGGGTTTGTTGGTTTGTTGGTGGGTTGGTTTGCTGGTTGGCTGGTGAGGTGGTCTGTCTTCAGAACGTTACACGTATCATCAGTCGCACGCCGTTGCGCTTGCTGGTGGGCAAATAGCTGTAGTTGCATCGGTGTACATATTCCACGTGGATGAGCTTGAAGATGTTGTGAATGCCCGCGATGATCTCCACATAAGGTCGCTTGGGGTCCATCACATATACACCTTCGGGAAACTGCATCAGCGTGTTGTCGCCGGCATTCTCTGCCAAGAATGGGTTGTTCTTGTCGGTGAGCTTGCCCCACAGGCTCTTCACGCCGATATACTCTCTCCACTTGAGTTTCTTGAGAAGTGGTATGCGGTTGAATAGCTTGCCGTTGAGATCCCAGCTGGCATCCAGACTCACGAAGCGGTCGTTGAGGAACTCCATGTTGTTGATGAGGTTGAAGGTCTCGTCCTCGATGATATAACTAAGGTTGGCTGCCGGCATGATGAGCAGGGGGTAGGGCACCTTGTTCCATTGCACGCCACCCTTGAGATATACGTCGATCTTACCCCAGCTCTTCATCCAGAAGCGCTTATAGATGCCGGCCTCAGTGAAGTTGTAGTTGTACTCTCCTCCTAAGACGTTTTTCAGACCCATGGTATGGCCCAGGCTGAACACAGGTGCATCGAGGTTGATGGGCAGTCGGCGCTGCTTGGTGTTGATGTAGGTGCGTCCGGGTGCCAGCTCAAATTGCAGGCTCACCTCTGTAGTGCGTATCTTGCCGTTGTGGAGTTGGTCTCCCACAATCGTATTCTCGGGGAAGGTGAAGGTTGTGCCGTTGCTGAGTTTATGGTAGAACAAGGCTCCGGCGGCCTCATTCTCCTCTGTCTTCAAGCCCACGGTGGTCTTGAAGCCCCACTCCTGCTCATACTCAAACTTGAGTTGCTGCCGGTTGTAAAACATCATTTTGTCTACTGTAGTCCATTTGAAAGCTGTGAACACATTATCCTTATCGGTATGGATATACTTGTCGGAAGCCGTAGAGATGTCATACGACGACGACAGCGTCAGCGTGCGCTTGGGAAACTCCTTGGGCAGATATTCCTTTTTGTTGAACGAGTAGGTGAGTTCGGCGTTGTAGTAGTTCTTCTTCGAATGCCAGCCACGTGCGAAGTAGCCCGCCGCAAACCAGTGTTTGTTGAGGTTGGCAGTGGTCAGCGCACTCACACGGGTACGCAGTCCGTCGATGAAGTTGGTCGAGATCATGGTGTTCACCGGTCCGATGTCCACCTTGCTGGGGTGGTTGGGCGAGCCCGTCTCTACGAAGTTCTCGATGAGTGCCTTGGCACCAAAGATGACATACTTGAATCCCTTGGTCTGCTCAATGCGATGGATAAAGGCATCCATCGAGCTCTCACTCTTGGTGAGCTGCACGGTGCGGTATTTGTTCCAGTAGGCCTCGTCGCGCATCTTGGCATTGGCCTCGTGCCGCTCCTTGGCTTTGCCCTTGAACAGCTTCTTGGGCAGTTCGTCGAAGGCATAGTCGCTCAAACGGGTGGTGCGGATGACAATGGCCTTCGAGAGAAACTTGGCCAGCGTCAGCTCCACAAACATATCGTCGACGCTCAGTGCCCACTCACCGTTGGGCAGCCGGGTGTATTCCTGCTGTATCTGCATATTCTCCACAAAGTTGACATCGCTGCGCTTGGGAATGGTGAGGTTGCAGCGTTTGACATGCAACGACGAGTCGGCCAGGATGTATAGCTCACCGCGGAAACCGAAGTCCTGCTGGTTGTTGGGGATAAACTCCAGATGATAGCACAGGTCGTGGTCTACAAACACCGTGTCCTGGATGTAATAGCGGTAGAACCCCAGTGCATCCTTGCCGATGGGCGAGGTGAAGAGATATTGCAACAGGCGCACCTGGTCGTCGTAGATGTCCACATCGGTGAAGGCATCCTTTACGGCCACGGTAATGATGTCGCCCGTCTCGATGAGCTGGTTGATACCCGAGGAGTTCTGTCCTTGTATAATCTCCTTCTCGCTCTTGGGATTCTTACGATAGATATATTGCGTCACGGTCTCGTCGACGGTGAGCGGCAGGATGAGCTTCTCGGTGGGCTGGAAGGTTTCCACCTGGTCGAGCAACCACTTGCGCTTGCCGATGAACCCCGAGTCGAGGTCGGCCTCGCTGATGTCGTTCATGGCCGTTGTCAGCTTCTGGTACTTGGTGTACTGATAATAATCGTGGTTTTTGAGGTCGGTACGCTTCTTGGCCGCGATGACGCGGCGCATGAGCTCCACGGCGGGATTGTTCTTGCGCGTATATTTACCGCGCTTCTGCTTCACCACCACCTCGTTGAGTGTGCGGCTCGACTCCGAGAGCTTGATCTTGCCCAGGTCCTGGGTGTCGGCCGTGACCTTGATGATCTCGCTTTTGAAACCCACCGAGCTGATGGTGATGACCCATCCCGCATGCTGTTCGATTGAAAATTTACCTTCAATGTCGCTCGACACAGCAATATGATGTCCCTTGTACGACACACTGGCATAAGGGATGGCGTAGCCGTCCTTGTCTACGATTTGACCGGTTATTTGTTGAGCTGAAACTGTCAGGATCGAAGTGAATACTGCTATCAACAGTAGCACGAGCTTCTTATATGTCATTATTACCCTAGAATTACGACGAAATAAATCAGATATGCGGTACTTTTGACTGCCGCTTGAAAATTAATTGTGCAAAGTTAGGCATAAATTTGGAAGAAACTAGAAAACTTGTTGGATATTTAGGTTTTTTCTATTAATTTTGCAGTACCTATGTACACATACGAGACATATAGAACATGTTATGAACGATAAAGGCAATATTTCGGACCAGCGCCCGCCTTTTTTGCCCATGCTCATCGGCTCCGGATTCGGCAGTGGTTTCTGGCCGTGGGGCCCCGGCACGGCAGGCAGCGTACTGGCCACGGTGATATGGGCTCTACTATCGCTGGCTTTTCGCGATGCCAGCCGGTACGAGCTGGAATTTACTGTGCTGGTATTGGCATTGGTGTTCACCTGGCTGGGTACATGGGCCACGGCCCGCTTGCAGCCTTACTGGGGCGACGACCCCTCGCGGGTGGTTGTCGACGAGATGGTGGGCGTGTGGATTCCGCTGGCGGCGCTACAGACCGGCGACTACGTCTGGGCCCTGGCCGCCTTGGTGCTCTTCAGGCTGTTTGACATAGTGAAGCCCTTTGGCATCAAGGCCCTCGACCGAAAGAAAGGGGCCTTCTGGGTCATGGCCGATGATATTGTGGCAGGTGTGTATGCACTTGCCGCCTTGGTGTTGTTGCGCGTGGCATGCGCCCTGATAGGCTGAGATGGGTAAGATAGGACGTGAGATATGGCTTTTCACCAAAGCCGAGTTCAGTGCGAGCGTTGCCAGCATCGTCGACTTCGGTCTGGCCATCGGCCTCAATGTCATGGGGGCTGTGCCCTACGGTTATGCCAACCTCATCGGTGTGGTGAGCGGTGGCATCACCAACTGTTGCATTAACTATAGATATGTGTTCAAGAATACCGGCCGCAAGAAGAAGTCGATCTTCATGCGCTACCTCCTCGTGTGGTCGGGCAGTATGTTGCTCAACGGAGGCGGCACCAACTTGGTGACCTATATGCTGGGTGCCAAATATTTTATTATTGTCAAGTCGTGCATCGCCCTGGCTGTGGCCCTGTGCTTCAACTATCCCTTGCAGCGAGCTTTTGTCTTTAAAATCAAAAAAGATTGTAATATATGAATTATCGTGACTTCTTACAAAAGGTTATCTACGTACTGATCAATCCGCTTATCCATGGAATGATCAAGATTGGCATCACCCCCAATATCGTCACCAGTGTGGGTTTCATTGGCAACATCGTCTCGGCGGCCTTCTTTATCTACGCCTCTCAGCACGATGCCTCGTCCCAGGCCATCCTTTGGGGTGGCATCATCGTCTTGGCTTCAGGGCTGTTCGACATGATGGATGGCCGCCTGGCCCGCCTGGGCAACATGAGCTCCACCTTCGGTGCCCTGTGGGACTCGACCCTCGACCGCTACAGTGAGCTGGTGACGCTCTTCGGCATCGTGCTCATCTTCGTCGAGGCACCCCGCGAATGGTTCTGGATGGGCGTGGTGACGTTTGCGGCCCTCGTGGGTTCGATCATGGTGAGCTACGTGCGTGCCCGTGCCGAGGGTATCGGCCTGGAGTGCAAGGTGGGGCTCATGCAGCGTCCCGAGCGTGTGGTGATCACGGCCCTGGTGGCCATCATCAGCGGTGCCACCGGCAACCTCTGGTGGTTGGCGGGCGGCATGATTGTCATTGCCGTGCTGGCCAACTTCACCGCCTTCTGGCGTGTGGCCTACTGCTATCGTGCGCTGAAGCGGAGAGACGCAGCACGATAGTGTGACACATATAATATATTAAGGTGAAATGAATTCTATCCTTGTCATCGTCATTTTCATCGGACTCTATGCGTGGGACAAAACGAGGAAGTTTGCGGGATATATGTTACCGTGGTTTCTCTTCGGTCTCTGTTACGACCTGATGCGCTATTATCCCAACTACGAGGTCAACGCCATCGATGTGCGGTCGCTCTACGAGGCCGAGCGGTCGCTCTTTGGCATCCCCACGGCCACGGGGCGTATCATCCCCGGCGAGTGGTTCTCACTCCACACCTGTGCCGTGGCCGACCTGCTGTCGGGCATCTTCTATCTCTGCTGGGTGCCCGTGCCCATCCTGTTCTCGATATGGCTCTACGCCACCCGTCGCTATATGTGGATGGTGCGTTTCACGTGGGCCTTCCTGCTGGTCAACCTCATCGGCTTCGTGGGTTACTATGTCCACCCGGCTGCCCCGCCATGGTATGCCCTGCAGTATGGCTTCACGCCGGTGACGGGCACGCCGGGCAATGTGGCCGGCCTGGGGCGCTTCGATGCCATGACAGGCCTGGGTATCTTCCACGGCCTTTATGGCAAGAACGCCAACGTGTTTGCCGCCGTGCCCAGCCTCCATGCCGCCTACCTGCTGGTGACGACCATCTATTCGGTGCTGTCGGGACGCCGCTGGTACACCTCGTGCTTCTTCGCCGTGCTCTGTGTGGGCATCTGGTGGACGGCCGTCTACACCACCCATCATTATATCATCGACGTGCTGCTGGGCATCACCACAGCACTCGTGGGCGTAGGCCTCTTCGAGTGGGTGTGGCACCGTATCGGCAAGCACTTCACCTTCGAGTAAACCTGTCGTCTCCATCAAAACCCCGTCGCTATGAACCGTCTGCTTCGCCTACTCCTGGTGCTCATTCTGGGCTCGATGCCTGTTAGTCAACTGCTGGCACAGTCAGCTCCGCCGCGCCCCAAGGTGGCGGTGGTACTCTCGGGTGGCGGCGCCAAGGGCATGGCCCATATTGGCGTGCTCAAGGTCATCGAGCGGGCGGGCATCCCCGTCGACATCATCACCGGCACGTCGATGGGTGGCATCATCGGCGCACTCTACAGTTGCGGCTGGAACGCCCAGGCCCTCGATACCATCGTGCGCAAGCAAGACTGGACCTTTCTGCTCAGCGACCGCAGCGACTACTATTCGCAAGACTTGCAGACGCGTGAGAAGCTCAACACCTACCAGTTGTCCAAGTCGGTATCCATAGGGCATCGCAGGGTGGGCGAGACCGGTGGGTTCATACAGGGGCATAACCTCAACAAACTCTTCAGACAACTCACCGCAGGCTATACCGACACGCTCGACTTCAACCAACTCCCTATACCCTTCGCCTGCGTGGCCACCAACATCATCGACAACACCGAGCACGACATCCACCGCGGCGTGCTGGCCGACGCCATGCGCACCACCATGTCTATTCCAGGTGTGTTCTCACCCGTGCGGCAGGGCGACATGGTGCTGGTAGACGGTGGCCTGCGCAACAACTATCCCGCCGACCTGGCCCGCCAGATGGGGGCCGACTTCATCATCGGGGCTACGGTGCAGGGCGCGCCGCGCACGGCCGACGACATCGTCAACGGGGCAGCCGTGCTGGGACAAATCGTGGATGTGAACTGTAAGAACAAATACGACGACAACCTCGCCATCACCGACATACCCATCCGCGTCAACACCAAGGGCTATAGCACGGCCAGCTTCACCCGCGCGGCCATCGACACGCTCATCCGCCGCGGTGAGGAGGAGGCCATGAAGCACTGGGATGCGCTCATCGCCCTGAAGCACCGCATGGGACTGGCCGACGACTATCGTCCCGAGCCGCTGCCCCTCAACCCCGAGGCCTTGCAGCCCGTGCAGTTTTCCGACCCCAACCGTGCCGCCCGGCCCGACATCGACAGGCTGCGTGGCAGTGTGGGCGTGCGTTTCGACACCGAGGAACGGGTGGCACTACAGCTCAACGGCGTGTATGCCATGGCCAACAAACCCTTCGACCTGGAAGCCACGCTGCGCCTGGGCCGCAACATCATGGCAGGGGCGCAGGCCACATGGAAGAAGAACAGACATGCGGGAGTGACGCTGGGCTACAACTTTCGGTACAACGACCTCGACATCTACGACGGTGGCAGCAAAGACTATAACACCACCTTCGACCACCATCAGGCCCGACTCAGCATTACGGGTATCAACATCCGTAACCTCGAGATGGATGTTACCACGCGGTGGGACTATTACGACTATCGCACAATCCTCATTGCCAGTAGGCTGGGCCATGAAGCCTTCTCGCTCAACAACGAGCATTTCTTCAGCTACCATGCCAACCTGCACTACAACTCTGAGAACGATTGGACGTTCCCTACCCGTGGGGCCCGATTCCAGGCCTCTTACGCTTATTTCACCGACAACCTACTGAAATACAACGGTCATGTAGGCTTCAGTGAGCTGTGTGCCTCGTGGCAGATGTCGTTCTCATTGCTTCGCCATCTCACCATCCAACCCATGTTCTACGGGCGTATGCTCTTTGGCAGCGACATCCCCATCATCCGTCGCAACGCCATCGGTGGGGCGTGGTTTGGCCATTACATCGAACAGCAGCTGCCCTTTGTAGGTGTGCATCACCTGGAGTACACCGACAACCAGCTTGTGGCCTGCCAGCTCAAATTGCAGCAGCAGCTCACCACCAACAATTTTCTGATTCTGAATATCACCGGGGCCCAGCATGCTGACCACACGGCCGACCTGCTGAAGTACGGGCCCTTGCTTGGTTGCCAGCTGTCGTACTATTACCGCACCCTTTTCGGTCCGTTGGGTGCCTCGTTGGGCTACTCAAACAAAACCGACGAGCCCAACTTCTTCATCAACCTCGGTTTTGTGTTCTGACCCCGACTCCTTTCTGTCGAGCTCGCAGATCATCGGCTCACGCGGTGGGGCTCTCTCCCCACCACTGCCATGAACGCAATAGTCTGGCGCGTGAGAGCCTACTCGCCGTCCTCGTACACGGTGTGGTCGACAACGCCCGCATCGTGAAAGGCCTCGATGCGCTCACGGCAGGTGCCACACTTGCCGCAATGCTTCTCGCCGCCCTTGTAGCAGCTCCACGTCTGGCTGTAGTCGATGCCCAGCGCGGCTCCGCGGCGCACGATGTCGGTCTTGGTTATCTGAGTGTAGGGGGCCAGCACCTTCACGCCCACGTAGGTACCGGCCTCGATGGCGGCCGACATGGCATCGACAAACTGCGGACGGCAGTCGGGATAGATGGTGTGGTCGCCGGCATGGTTGGCCAGCATCACATAGCTCAGGCCGTGGCTCTCGGCAATGCCGGCAGCGATGCTCAGCATGATGCCGTTGCGGAAGGGCACCACCGTCGACTGCATGTTGCTGTCGTCGTAGTTGCCCTCGGGAATGGCCTCGGCACCCTGCAGCAGGCTCGACTTGAAATACTTGGGCATGAAGTCGAGAGGGATGACGATATGGGGGATGCCCAGCCGCTTGCAGTGCATCTCGGCAAAAGGCAATTCGCGGGCGTTATGGTTGCTGCCGTAGTCGAACGACACCCCCAGCGCGATGCGTTCCTGATATTCGTACAGCATGGTAATGGAGTCCACGCCGCCACTTACTACAATTACAGAGTCTTTCATTTCCTATTTTTTCGTAAAAACGTTATTCCTGATGTTTGCTGTCTCCTAGCCGAAAAGTGCCCTGAGTGCCTCCTCCACCTTGCGCACGGGATGCAACTCAATCTTGTATTTGTGCGGGTTGACGCTCTTGAGGCTGTATGAGGGGAGGATGAGATGGGTGAAGCCCAGCTTCTCGGCCTCGGCAATGCGTTGCTCTACGCGGCTCACCGGCCTCACCTCGCCGCTGAGCCCCACCTCGCCGCACATACACCATCCGGCCTCGATGGGCGTGTCGACATTGCTCGACAGCACGGCGGCAATGACACTGAGGTCCATGGCCATGTCGGTGACACGCAGTCCGCCGGCAATATTGAGAAACACATCCTTCTGCATGAGCTTAAACCCCACGCGCTTCTCGAGCACGGCCAGCAACATATTGAGCCGTCGCTGGTCGAACCCCGTGGCCGACCGCTGCGGCGTGCCGTAGGCGGCCGACGACACCAGAGCCTGGGTCTCGACCAGGAAGGGGCGCACGCCCTCGATGGCACTGCTGATGGCCACGCCCGACAGGCCGTCGTGGTCTTCGGTGAGCAGCAGCTCCGACGGGTTGGAGACCTGTCTTAGGCCGCCTTGCATCATTTCATAGATGCCTAGTTCTGAGGTACTTCCAAAGCGATTCTTCATGCTTCGCAAGATGCGGTACATATAGTGCTGGTCGCCCTCAAACTGGATCACCGTGTCGACGATATGCTCCAGAATCTTGGGTCCGGCCAGCGTGCCCTCCTTGTTGATATGCCCGATGAGGATGACCGACACACCGCTGGTCTTGGCAAAGCGCAGCAGGGCGGCGGCGCACTCGCGCACCTGCGAGACGCTGCCCGGTGAGGAGTCGACGGCCTCGGTGGCAATGGTCTGTATGGAGTCGATGACCACCAGTTCGGGCCGCACCTCCTGTATGTGGCCGAAGATATGTTCGAGCGAGGTCTCGCAGAGGATGAAGATCGACTCGGCCGCCTCGGCGCTGATGCGCTCGGCCCGCATCTTGATCTGGTGGGCGCTCTCCTCGCCGCTGACGTAGAGTATGCGCTTGTCGGGCATGTGCAGGATGGTCTGCAGGGTGAGCGTCGACTTGCCGATGCCCGGCTCGCCGCCCAGCAGGATGAGGCTGCCCGGCACGATGCCGCCGCCGAGCACCCGGTTGAGTTCGTCGTCGTGGGTGTCGATGCGCGGCTCGTCCTTGGCCGAGATCTCCTTCAGGCGCACAGGCCTGTTGGCCGACCCCGACTGCAGGAGGGCAGGGTGGCCGTTGCCGTGGCGCAGCGACAGGGCTGCACTCTTGGCGGCATTGCTGCCGGCATCCTTGGCCACCTTAAACTCTTTGAACGACTCCCACTCGCCGCAGGCCGGACACTTGCCCAGCCATTTGGCCGACTCATATCCGCAGTTGCTGCATACATACATCGTCTTGTCTTTTGCCATGTGCGCGTTGAATGTTTTGATTGGGTATATACCGCAAAGTTACCGCTTTTATCTGAGACCGACGCATTTTTCGTTGCTTTTCCGTTGCCTTATCGTCAACGCTGAGCACCGTTGTGGTCTGGCTGATGTTGCCACGGGGCCGTCTGCTTCGAGTGGAAGCACGTGCTGTTTCCAGTCGAACCACACCCTGCTTCCAGTCGAACCACACGCTCTTTCCACCCGAAGCAGCACCTGCGAAAATACATGCCATGCCGCCATGGCACTACTCTGGGACTGCGATAACCATGCAGTCAGGCTGCGGGACCAGCACTCAGCAGACGGCTATGAGGCTCTAAATAACTATAAAAACTGTGACAAAGCAAGCGATTTTGCGCAGAAATCATTAACTTTGCAATAAGATGAAACAGCATCATTGTCATATCCTATCCTTGTTGCTCGTACTTCTCCTCGTCTCGTGCGGGCAGTCGTATGAGCAGAAGCAGCGCATCACCAGGGCACAACAGCTCGAGGTGGCACGTCGCGACTCGGCCTCGCTGAAGATCGCCACCACTCCTACCATGGACTGTCTGCCCCTGTTTATCGGTTGCGAGGACAGTGCTTTCCAGGCCCACGGCGTGGACGTGCATCTCAGGATGCGCACCTCGCAGCTCGATGGCGACACGCTCATCGAGGGCGGCTATCTAGAGGGCTTCGTTACCGACCTCATCCGTGCCGAACGCCTACAGAAGCGCGGCACGCCCCTGCGCTATGTGGCAGCCACCAACGCCTACTGGCAACTCATCACCAGCCGTCTGGCCCGCGTCAAGGAACTCAAGCAGATGTCTGACAAGATGATAGCCATGACGCGCTATTCGGCCACCGACTATCTGGCCCAGCTGGCCGTCGACAGTGTGAGACCGCAGCACGAGGTCTATAGGGTTCAGATCAACGACGTACACATCAGGCTGCGTATGTTGCTCAACAACGAACTCGATGCGGCGCTGCTCACCGAGCCCCAGGCCACGCAAGCACGTCTATACAAGAACCCCGTGCTGATGGACAGCCGCGACAAGGGATTCCACCCCGGTGTCATTGCCTTTAGGGATAAAGCCTTGAAAGACAAGACCCGACAGCAGCAGCTTAAACGCTTCATTGAGGTGTATAACGCCCAGTGCGACTCGATCAACAAGAACGGTGTGCGCCATTATGCCCGTATCATCGAGAAATATATGCTTGTCAGCCCCAAGGCGCTGGCACAGATGCCCGACCTGAAATACCGTCATGCCGCGGCTCCCCGCCCACAGGATGTGGCCCGGGCACGGCGACATTGGAATTAAGGTGGGTTCTATTAATTACCACCGAAACAAAAATATGAAATCATGGGTTACGTTTTGCCATCTTTCGGACTCTCTTCGGCTCAAATTGCCAGTTATCCTGCGGCTGAAGTTCGGCTGCGCTCGGTCAAACGAGCAAGCTCGATGACACTCGCTGGCACGAACATTCACTCAGTCGTTATGCCCGCATAACTTCTTCGTTCACTTGCAATTTGACCTCGAAGATAGTCTCGAAATCTGACAAAGCTAATTAATAGAACCCACCTTAACGAATAACCTCTCCCCACCCTCAACCATGTCAGCATACAGCTTCTACAAACATAACGACAACACCGCGTGGAGCGAGCTCCATAACATCAGGCGCGACCTGGCCACCCTGGGCGAACTCGATGACGCATTGCAGCGCACACGTGCCTTTCTGGCTACCTTCAGCAGGTTTCCGGGCACGGCACAGCTCGACGAGATCGAGAACGACTATGTGCTCATGCGCGACTTCATGCTCAAGGGCTACCAAGACGACCGCCGGCCGCAGCTCTACCACGGACTGGTGTGCCGCCTGTTTCGTTTGCTCTGCGATGTGGAGCTGGCCTACCGCCGTGTGAACGATGCCACGATGGCCAGCCGCAGGCAGACCGACTCGCAGATCGACCTCGACGAGACGCGCAGCCGACTCGAAGCCTTTGTATCCGACGTGGCGATGCTCTCGCTGGAGCCCGAGGGCTCGCGCGCCGAGAAGCAGCGGGGGGTGTATGCCGAACATCAGCAGTATGTGCAGGGGCTCTTCGAAGACATCGTCTTCTCGCCGCAATGGTCGCACGACTTTGCCAGGCAGGTGGCCGACATGGTGCTCTCGCCCACGGTCGACACGGCCGACGCGCAGGTGATGGTGTCGGCGGTGATGCTGTCGGCCATGAACATCGTTGACCCCGAGAAACTGCTGGCCCTGCTGCAGATCTATCGTGAGGCTGCCGATGTGAAGGTGCGCCAGCGCGCGCTGGTGGGGTGGGTGTTTGCCCTCGATGAGGAGACACCCGAGCTGTTTGGCCAGATACATCAGCAGATAGACGAGCTGCTCGACCGGCCGGAGGTGCGCCAGGAGCTGCAGGAGCTGCAGATGCAGGTGGTGTACTGCCAGAATGCCGAGCGCGACAACGCCCGTCTGCAACAGGACATCATGCCCTCGCTGCTCAGAAACCAGAACCTGGAGATCACCCGTTTCGGCATCCGCGAGAAGATGGACGACCCGCTGGAAGACATCCTGCACCCCGATGCCGACGACCGCAAGATGGAGGAACTGGAAAAGAGTGTGCGTAAGATGAACGACATGCGTAAGCAGGGGGCCGACATCTATTTTGGCGGATTCTCGCAGATGAAGCGGTTTCCTTTCTTCTATACCCTGTGCAACTGGTTCATGCCCTTCTATCTAGAGCATCCGCAGCTGGCGCATCTGCCTGCCGCACTGCTCTCATCGGGCATGATGAAACAACTGTTTCAGGCCGGACCGTTCTGCGATTCCGACAAGTATAGCTTTGCGCTGGGCTTCTCGAACGTATTCAACAACCTGCCCGGCAATATTCGCGACATGCTGCTCAACGGCGAGGCCACGATGGAGATTGCCGGTGGCGACGACATCGACCATAACGAGCCGTCGCTCATTCGCCGCATGTACCTGCAAGACCTCTACCGCTTTTTCAGACTCAGCGACCGCCGAAAGACTTTTGTCGACCCCTTCGACAGCAGCCACGACTATCTCTTCATCGACGGTGAGGCCTATCAGGAAAAAATGGGGCATGAGGCCCGCAACGTGCAGAAGTTCCTGCTCAAGCAAGAACGCTATGGCAGTCTCAAGGTGTTGCACGATGTCTATTTCTCTCCATCCAACATCGACGACCTGATGATGAAGGCCACCCTGGCCATGCACGATGGCCGCTACCTCGAGGCGCAGGTCACCTACGCCCATGTGTGCGAGCTGGAGCCCGACAATGTGAAGGCCCGCAAGGGCTATGCGCTGGCTAGCTTCTATGCCGAAGACTACCACGACGCGGCCGAGCAATACCAGTCGCTGGCCGACCTCTATCCCGCCAACCGCAGCTACGCGCTCAACCTGGCCATCGCGCTCATCAACGACGAGCAGGCCGAGGAGGGTGTGAAGACGCTCTTCAAACTGGCTTACGAATATCCCGACGACCTCAATATCAAGCGAGCCATGGCGTGGGGACAGCTATGGCTGAAGAACACCGCGCAGGCCGAGAAGCTCTATGAGGAGATTCTCGCGGCACCCCACAAGGCGCCGGCCGACTATCTCAATGCGGGGTATAGTAAGTGGTTTGTGGGTGACATCGTAGAGGCCGTGGCCCTGATGAAAAACTATCTCGATGCAGCGTCGTCCGAGCAGGAAGGGGACCGCAGGTTCCAACTCTTCAACAAACTTACGGAAGACCGGGAGTTGCTGGACCAATACCATATACCCAAAGTCGACCGCAAGCTGATGGTAGACCTGGTGACGCAACTCTACAGATAAGTCTTATGTTTTCCTGATCACACCTGTATATCATGCCTCGGTGTGGTGTATCTCCATGGCATGATACCCATGGGGCTTCGTAATAAATTATGATGGTATAAACCAAATAGGATGTCATCATTTTTGCGACGTCCAGTGTAGGTTTACATATCTCCTCGTCGTGTGCTGAACATGATATAATAAGGACCGCATAGCGGTGAATCATAGTCCTCTACCCGGCCCTACACCACGAGACGCGTGGCGCTAAGCATCGGTGTCTTTCTCTTTGATATAGCCGTGGCGATAGGCATAGAGAAGTTCCTGAAGGTCGGCAATCTGCTCGTTGAGCTCGATACCCTTGTCGGTGTCGGCCACCAGCATACGGTGCGACGACATCTCCACAATCTGAGTTGTCGACTTGATGTCGGTTCCCCTGAGGATGGCATCCTCGGTACTGGTGAAGGGCTCATGCTGCACGAGCTGGAAGCCGCGGCTGTGGTACACCAGGGTGTAGCCGGCAATGCCGGTCTCTTTGTGGTAGGCTTGCGAGAAGCCGCCATCGATCACCATAAGCCGGCCATTGGCCTTGATGGGGTTTTCGCCCTTGCCCACGCGCACCGGCACATGGCCGTTGATGATGTGGCGGTTCTCTCCCTTGACACCAAAGGCATCCATGATGCTCTCGCACACCTTCTCATCGTCGCGCAGCTTGAAGTAGTTGCCCTTCTCTTCCTCGTGTGTCTCTCTCTCCTTGATGAAATAGCGTTCGAAGGTCGCCATGCGCGATTTGTCGAACAGCGGACTGTCGGGGCCGCTCCACAGGTAGATGAAGTAGTCGGTGGCATTGTCTCTGGCTTCCTCGCTGGCATCGGCCTGGAAGGCTGTGCGTATCAGAAGACCAATCTGTCGCATCAGTTCGATGCCCGAATAGAATTGACCGGGCATCACCTCCACCTCTTTGAGCGAGCCGTCGGCGTTGAGCGGAACAGAGGCATGGAAGAGCAGGTTGTTGTTGTAGATGCCATACATGCTGCCGTGGGCCAGCATCACCCGCATGTGCTGGTGCAGCTTCTCGCTCACGGCGAAGCTGTGCTGCAGCTTGTCGATGAGTTCCGCTTCCTCGGGTGTGAGCACGTTGGGATGCTTGGGGTCGATGGTGGGGAAGTGGCAGCTGGTGAGCTGGTAGTTGTTGCCGTTGATATTGATGGTACCCTTCTTGTAGTCGACCATGTCGAGCACCTTGCGGTCTTGCATGTGCCATTCGGGATGCTTGTCGTAGAGCTGTGCCTCGATCTTAAACTGGATGACGGCGATGGCCTTGTGCATCTGGGCCGTGAGGCGCTGCGTCTTCTCGTCCAGTTGGTCGCTTCCACCCATGAGCTTTGGCATGAACTCGGTGCAGGGGTCACCGTCGTAGACATCCATGGCAAAGGTGGCTAGCGGCACGAGGTTGATGCCGTAGCCCTCCTCGAGGGTGATGAGGTTGGCATAGCGCAACGAGAGGCGTATGACGCTGCACACACAGGCCTTGTTGCCGGCGGCGGCACCCATCCACATCAAGTCGTGGTTGCCCCAGGTGATGTCCCAGTGGTGATAGGTGTCGAGCAGGTCCATGATCTTGTGGGCACCCGGACCGCGGTCGTAGATGTCGCCCAGCATGTGCAACTGGTCGATGGCCAGCCGCTGGATGACGTTGGAGATGGCGATGATAAAGTCGTCGGCCCTTCCGGTGGCGATGATGGTGTCTACGATGACATTGACGTAGGCCGTCTTGTTGGTGTCTTCGGTGCGCTCGTGGAGCAACTCCTGGATGATGTATGAGAAGTCGGCGGGCAACGACTTACGCACTTTAGAGCGTGTGTACTTGCTCGACACATCGCGGCATACGGCCACCAGATGGTGTAATGTGATGTGGTACCAGTCGTTGATATCCTGCTCTTTAGCTTTTACGAGTTCGAGTTTCTGTTCGGGGTAGTAGATGAGCGTACACAGCTCACGCTTCTCGCTCTCGCGCAGCGTGGTGCCAAAGAGTTCGTTCACCTTTCGCTTGATGTTACCGGAGGCATTCTTCAGCACATGCTGGAAGGCCTCATACTCCCCGTGGATGTCGGCCAGAAAGTGCTCGGTGCCCTTAGGCAGGTTGAGAATGGCCTGGAGGTTGATGATCTCCGTACTCGCCGAAGCGATGGTGGGGAATGTTTGAGAAAGGAGCTGCAGATACCGCATGTCCTTCTTCATGTCATAATTTTTGTTCTTCATTGCATTGTGTTTTTTAAAATGAATAGTTGATTAGGTGTTATACTTGGTAATGTCGTTCGTCAGACGTTGTGTGGCCCTGCCTTCCCGCGATGCGAAAGGCATGAAGCCCTCGGTCAGCCCCATGACCTCATGCATGACAGCCATGATTCGGGCAGCAAAATCGTCGATGCCGAGGTCACGGGCTATCTCGTTGAGCCGGTCTTCGTCCATGTCGGTAAATCGCATGGTATGGTAGATGTCGGCCAGGTGCAGCAGCGGGGCCTTGTGGTGTTCCAGCTCATGGCGCAGGTTGAGGAGCTGGATGATGAGTCGGCGCTCACGCTGTTCCTTGGGAGCGATGGCCTCATCGAGCTTGTTGCGCATCAGTATATTTCGCGAATAGGTGTCGTCATCCTTGAGGCTGCCTTGGTTGTAACGCTCATCGGGTGTGAAGCGCACCACATTGGCGGTAATGGTCTGCGGCGCGATGAACTGGATGCGGGAGAGTCCTTCGAGGAGGTTTTGTTCTATCTGTTCGTCGGCCGAATAAATGAACACGCGGCGCCAGTCGTCCTCGGTGAGCCTTGCCAATTGCTGGCGCAGGGTATCACAGCGCTCATGGTCGCGCAGGATATCCTTGTCGATGCTCAGGGCCAGCAGCTGTCCGATGACGACACACGAGTCGGCATTGAGCAGCAGGCGGGCATTGGAGTCGAGCACCTTACGATAGAGTGCAAGCATCTGGACCGTCATGGCATCGAACGTCAACTGGCTGGTGAGCACAGGATTCTTGATGAGTGCCATGCGTTTGTTCCAGCCTAGCTTGACAAAGGTGTCGCCCTCGAGCTTGCCACAGACATGGACGGCCGAGGCCAGGGTGGTCATGCGGCGCTGGTAGGCAAAGAGGCGCGAGGGCTTGTGGTGACGCATCACCCAAGGCTGCAGTCCCCCCAGTGGGGTGAACACCGTGGGCACGTGCTGCCTGTGGGCCTTGAGCATGAGGTGCGAGGCGCTGTGGCTCCAGCTGCCAAAGATATGCAGCAGGTGGCAACCGGTGAGGTCGGTGCTATCCTTGTCGTGTCCGGTCACCAACCTTACATCGGCATGTTTGCTCATGTAATGTGCCAGCTGCGTGGTGAGCTCATGATGGATTTCCACGGCATCGGCCTCGGCAGAGATAAACAAAAGGACCTTCAGTCGTTGCATAGCGCTTTATTGCTTGTGGGTGGTGAAGTCAAGTTTGTCGGCCATGCGGTGCCTGATGAGGTAGCTTAGGCGGTTCCACACGATACACATCTCATAGGGTATGACCTTGAAGGCCGAGATGTCCTCGCCGAAATCGCGCATGGCTCTGCGCCCTATCAAGCCTCTAAAAATCATGGTGAGGAGCATGGCAAAGACGGCCGAGCCCACCACGATCCAGTTGGTGGTCAGACCGCCGTAGACCATGGCAGCCACCTGCAGCAGATAGTTGCCGTGCAAGGCCGTTTGGTCGAGATTGGAGAGTAGGGCATGCCGCATCCTGCGGTCGAGGTACTTGCGCGTCTCAAGATAGAAGAGGTGAGTGTTGAGCCACGTGCGCCGTGAGGGTTCGTCGTCGATGACCCATGCCTCGGGGGCTGTGACCACAGCTGTGCCTTGTCGGCGGGCGTATTTGTTGACCATAAAGTCATACTCACCTCGGATGAGGTTGAGGTTGCCCAGGTAACCGTCGTGGTTCATGAACTCGCTCTTGCGGAACATAAGATTGCAGCTGTTCGTGCGGAAGGCGGTGCCTCGGCTTGCCTCGCGCATGAGATAATGGGCCTCGTACAAACGCTCGAAGCGCTTGAAGGCCGAAGTGGTTTCATGATAGTTGCCATAGCCCACCACCAGGTTTTTGTCGTCGTCACAATGTGCCGCCATGGTCAGCAGCCAGCGGTCGGAGGCCGGCTCACAGTAAGCCTCGGTGAGCATCACCCACTCGGACTCAGCGGCCTTGACGCCTAGCGTTACGGCCAGCTTTTTACGACTCATATAGCGCGACGAGTCGGGAATATGGGTCACATAGAGCTGGGCATGGCCAGGTTGCTGTGTATAGGCATGGGCTATACGCTTGAGGGTGTCTTCGGTCTCATGGTCGCCTTGTTCAGCCACGACGATAACCTGATAGCCGGCAGGATAATACTGGTGGAGGAGGGTGGGGAGGTGGCGTTCCAGTTTTTCAGCCTCGTCATGAGGCGTGAGAATCAGAGAGAGGGGCGGCAATGGCCGCTCGTCTTCCTGATTCATGTTATCCCCGTCTTTCTTACGACGGAAGCGCAAGAAAGGGTTGATGAGTATAGTTAGAATAGCCAGCACCACCAAGGCCAAACTGATGGCCAGGGTCGTGCTGTCGAATACGGGTATGTTCATGTCGTCATGTTCGTATGACCATGTCAGAAGTCTTCGGTGATGTAACCTTTCGGCAGTTTCCTGCAATTATACTGACTGGCCATGATTTCTCCGTAGGCTCCTGCCGAGCGCAGCGCGATGAAGTCGCCACGCTTGGTTGCATTAAGGTCTACGGCCTTGCCAAAAACATCGCTCGACTCGCAGATAGGCCCCACCACGTCGTAGGTCTGGGGCTGCGCCTCGCTGCTGATGTTCTCGATCTTGTGATAGGCACTGTAGAGTGCGGGACGAATAAGGTCGGTCATGCCGGCATCGACGATGGCAAACTGCTTGCTTGTGCCCTGCTTGACGTAGAGCGTGCGCGTGATGAGCGAGCCCATCTGTGCCACCACGGCGCGTCCCAACTCGAAGTGCAGACGCTGACCAGGGCGCAGCCGAAGGTGCCGCGCGTAGGTGCCAAAGTATGACTTGAAGTCGGGTATCGGCTCGCGGTTGGGATGGTCATAGCTGACGCCCAGTCCACCCCCCACGTTGATATTCTCCACCTTGATGTGGTGTCGCTCGAGGGTGTCCTGCAGGTCGTTGATGCGATTGCACAAGGCCTTGAAGTCACCCATATCGAGGATTTGGCTGCCAATGTGGAAGTGGAGGCCAATGAAGCGCACATGTTTCATGCGTGCTGCCTCCTCGATGGCTGCCTCCATGTCGCGCATGGCGATGCCAAACTTGTTCTCGGCCAGACCGGTGGTGATGTTGGCATGTGTGTGGGCACCAACGTCGGGGTTGATCCTGAAGCAGATGTCAGCCACCTTATCCTTGGCCGCAGCCAACTCGTTAATGACTTCCAGCTCGGCGATGCTCTCCACGTTAAAGCAGAAGATGCCGGCGTCGAGGCCCAAGTTGATCTCCCAGTCGCTCTTGCCCACGCCTGCATAGACAATTTTCGAAGCAGCGAATCCTGCGTCGAGGCAAGCCTGTATCTCTCCGCCACTCACGCAGTCGGCGCCAAGGCCCGCCTGGCAAATGATGTTGAGCACCTTGGGGTTGGCGTTGGCCTTCACCGCATAGTGGACGGCGAAGTTCTCATGTCGTCCGGCCTCGGTCTTGATGGTATCTAATGTCTGCCGCAGGATGGCAGAGTCGTAATAATAAAACGGCGTCTGCACATCCTGAAACTTATCGATGGGAAATATTCCTTTCATATTGTTGCTCTTTCTTTATCCCTTACAATCTTTCTGGTGGGCGCGTTACTGCTGAAACAGGGTCTCGCTCAAACTCTGCAGCGCACGCTTCTTGTCCATTTGTTTGATAAGGAAGGAGATGTTGTAGTTGCTGCCACCATAGCTGATCATACGCACCGGGATATTCTTCATGGCATCGGTGGCCAGGGTCTCGAAGCCCAGGTTGCTCCAGTCGAGGTCACCCACCACACAGATGATGCACATGTCTGAGTCGACCGTCACCGTGCCATATTTCTTCAGTTCATCGACAATGTCAGTGAGATGGTCGTTGTTGTCGATACTCATCGACACGCCTACCTCTGAGGTGGCAATCATATCGATGGGGGTCTGGTAGCTCTCGAAGATCTCGAACACCTTACGCAGGAAGCCTGTGGCCAGGAGCATGCGCGACGACTTGATCTTGATGGCGGTGATGTTGTCCTTGGCAGCCACAGCCTTGATCTTGCCACGCACGAGCACGTTGTCGATGATAGTGCCGGGAGCCTTGGGGTCCATGGTGTTCTTCACCCGCACGGGAATACCGGCATATTTGGCAGGCTGCACGCAGGTGGGGTGCAGGATCTTGGCACCGAAGTAAGCCAGCTCGGCAGCCTCCTCGAAGTTGAGCTGATGGATGGCCTCGGTCTTCTCCACCACACGCGGGTCGTTGTTGTGCATGCCGTCGATGTCGGTCCAGATCTGTATTTCCTCTGCCGGCAGGGCGGCGCCGATGAGCGATGCCGTGTAGTCGGAACCGCCTCGCTGCAGGTTGTCGACCTCGCCATAGGCATTGCGGCAGATAAAGCCCTGGGTTATATAGATTTGGTAACCTTCGTTCTGCTGCATCACATCCTTGAGCTTCTCCTTAATATATTGTGTGTCGGGCTCCGCGTTCTTGTCGGTACGCATGAAGTCGAGCGCGTTGAGCAGCACGGCTTTGATGCCAATCTCCTCCAGGTAGTTCACTACCATATTGGTCGACATGATCTCACCCTGAGCCACGATGGCTTTCTCCTCGAAACTCGTGAAGAGGTCTTTGGTGAAGCTGCGCAGGTAATCGAACTCGCCACAAAGAAAATCGCGCGTCTTATCCTTATATTCATCGGTTGCGTAGATCTCCTCTATGTGTTTCATATATTTCTTTTCGAGATTGTTGATTACCTCATTGGCTCCCTCAGGATTCTTTTTGTAGAGGTAATCGCTGATTTCCACAAGAGCGTTGGTGGTACCGCTCATGGCAGAGAGGACTACGAAAGTAGGTTCGCCCGATTCTGTAATCAGGGAGGCGACACTCTTCATGCGTTCGGGACTTCCTACGGAAGTGCCTCCAAATTTCATTACCTTCATATATGACAAGATTTAAAATATTTGACTTGATAAATATCCTGTGCTGCTCGACGTGTAGCTCTCCGCAGGAGGGCTGTCATAGCCCACAGGTCAGCTGTCTTCTTCCTCGCTGAGCACGAATTTGTTGAACTCCCCCGTCACCTCGTGCAAGGAGCCGTCCTGACAGCGATACACGATGCCGGGGAAACGGTCGAGCATGGGCATGTTGTGGGTCGACATCACCACGGCGGTGCCTTGGCTGGTGATGTCTTTCAGCAGCCTGACGATGTTGTTGGCTGTCTCGGGGTCGAGGTTACCCGTAGGCTCGTCGGCGATGATAACCTTGGGCTGGTTGAGCAAGGCCCGTGCGATGGCGATACGCTGCTGTTCGCCACCCGACAATTCGTGGGGCATACTGTTTTTCTTCTCGCTCATCTCCACGGCACCGAGCACCTGGTCGATGCGCTGGTCGATGTCGGCTTTGTTCTTCCAGCCTGTGGCACGAAGCACAAAGTAGAGGTTTTTGTAAACCGTGCGGTCGTGCAACAGTTGGAAATCCTGGAAGATGATACCCATCTCCTTGCGCAGAGCAGGCACCTCCTTGCGCCTGAGTGTCTTGAGGTCGCGCCCCAGCACCTCTGCCTTTTCTGCCTCGTCGTCATAGACGTCGAGTTCGCAGTAGAAAGTCTTGAGCAGTGAGCTCTTGCCCGAGCCCACCTTTCCGATGATATAGATAAATTCGCCTTCGTCGGCGTGGAAGCTCACGTCTTGCAGGATGAGTTTGTCCTGCTGGTAGACGTTCACCTTTTCATAGTCAATGAGCATGATCTGATGGTTTAATTGTTTCTGGCTAACTCACTTTACTCCTTGCTCTTGGCCACTCGTCGGGCCTTGTCCCAGTCGGGGTTGTGCCGCACGGCCAGTTCGTGGGCGAGGTCCTCGATACGCAGTCCCTTGCTGGTGAGCAGCACGATGAGGTGGTAGAGCATGTCTGATGCCTCGTAGATGAGGTTCTCGCTGTTGCCATTGGTAGCCTCTATAATGGTCTCAACAGCTTCTTCTCCAACCTTTTGTGCCATCTTGTTGACACCTTTCTTGAACAGGCTCGTGGTGTAGCTGTTCTCGGGCATCTCCTCGTGTCGCTTATTGATGAAGTCCTGCAGTTCAGTCAGGAAGAGGATGGGGTTGAGCGTATTGTCGTCGCCCCAGCAGGTGTCGGTGCCAGTGTGACAGGTAGGTCCGTCGGGATGCACCTTCACCAGCAGCGTGTCGTTGTCGCAGTCGTTTTGTATGCTGACAAGATTGAGGTAGTGGCCCGAGGTCTCGCCCTTGGTCCACAGGCACTGTCGTCCACGGCTCCAAAAGGTCACCTTGCCCGTGGCCACGGTCTTGTCGTAGGCCTCCTGGTTCATGAAGCCCAGCATCAAGACATTCTTGGTCACGGCATCCTGTATGATGGCCGGCACGAGGCCGCCTAACTTATCAAAATCTATCTTCATGTTATGATAACTCTTGTTTTGGTATCCTATTGTGTCTTTGTTGCACGAATATCTCGGTGAGAATCTTATAGACGCACGTTCACGCCCTCTTTCCTGAGGTAATGCTTGAGGTCAGGGATGGCTATCTCGCCGAAATGGAACACGCTGGCAGCGAGTGCAGCATCGGCCTTGCCCTCCACAAAGGCATCCCTGAAGTGCTTCATGGTGCCGGCCCCACCACTGGCAATGATGGGTATGGGCACCTCGTCGGCTAGTCGGGCCAGCGCCTCATTGGCAAAGCCCTGTTTCACACCGTCGTGGTTCATGCTGGTGAAGAGGATTTCACCCGCACCGCGGTCGGCTACCTCTCGAGCCCAGTCGAAGAGTCCGAGCTCTGTGCGCTCGCGGCCTCCCTTGACATAGCAATGCCAGCCGTCGTCATCGAGACGTGCATCAATGGCGCATACGCAGACCTGCGACCCAAACTTCCCGGAAATCTCATTGATGAGCCCGGGATGACGGATGGCGGCTGAGTTGACGCTCACCTTGTCGGCCCCAGCGTAAAGCAGGCGCTCGACATCCTCCAGGGCATTGATGCCTCCCCCCACGGTGAAGGGGATATTTATCTCGCGGGCCACTCGCGTCACCATGTCGGTGAAGGTCTTGCGACCCTCGTAACTGGCCGTGATGTCGAGAAACACAAGCTCGTCAGCCCCGGCATCGCTGTAGCTCTTGCCTAGTTCCACGGGGTCGCCGGCCTTGCGGAGGTTTACGAAGTTGGTACCCTTGACAGTCTCGCCGTCCTTGACGTCGAGGCAGGGTACGATGCGTTTGGCTAAACCACTGAACTTCATACGTTTAATTTGTTTATATCAATCTTTCCTTCATACCATGCCTTACCGAAGACCACGGCAGGGATGCCTGCCTCATCGAGCTGCTGTATGTCGTTGCTGCTGCTCACGCCACCGCTGGCAATGAGGTGCAGGGCAGGGTAGTGGGCCATGATGTCGCGATAGAGTGCGATGGCAGGCCCTTCGAGGGTGCCATCCTTCGATATCTCGGTACACAGCACGTGCCTCACGCCAGCATCTACATAGTGTTGGAGAAAGGGTAGCAGGTCTTCCTGCGAGTCTTCTTTCCAGCCGTTGATACTCACCTTACCATTGCGCACGTCAGCACCCAGGATCATCCGCTCGGCACCGTAGCGGTCGAGCCAGTCGATGAACAGCTCTGGCTGTGTCACGGCAATACTTCCAGCCGTCACCATGGCCGCGCCAGCCTCAAAAGCCTTCTCGATGTCTTCGTCGGTCTTGATGCCACCACCGAAGTCGACCGTCAGGCGTGTCTCGGAGGTGATGGCGCGTAGCACACGGTCGTTGACGATGTGCTTCGACTTGGCACCATCGAGATCGACCACATGCAGCCGCCTGAACCCCAACTGCTCAAACTCCTTGGCTTGGGCCACAGGGTCTTCGTTGTAGACGGTCTTGCGGGCATAGTCGCCCTTGGTCAGGCGCACACACTTGCCGTCGATGATGTCGATGGCGGGTATCAGTTCTATGGTCATCTCTACGGTTGTTACTTGATTTCCAGAAAATTCCTCAGCAGCTGCTCGCCCACCTTACCGCTCTTCTCAGGATGAAACTGGGTAGCCCAAAAGTTGTCTTTGTGCAGGGCGGCAGAGTAGGGGGTGATATAGTCGGCCTCGGCAATGGTATATTCGCAGGTGGGCACATAATAGCTGTGCACGAAATAGACGTAGTCGTCTTCGCTGATATTCTTGAACAGCGGTGAAGAGACCTTGTGCAAGGCATTCCATCCGATGGCCGGCACCTTCTCCTCATGTCGCTGTGGTTGGAACCTCCTCACCTCGGTCGGGAAGATCCCGATACAGTCGACATCGCCCTCCTCTGAGTGGCTGCACAACAGCTGCTGGCCCACACAGATGCCCAGCACAGGCTGCCGCAGGTCGCGGATGAGCTCGTCGAGATGGTGGCCGCGCAGGTAGTCCATGGTGGTGAGGGCGTTGCCTTGTCCGGGGAAGAGCACCCGGTCGGCACGCTGCAGGGCCTCGGCCTCGTCGGTGATCAGGGGCTCGATGCCCAGTCGCCTGAGAGCATTGACCACCGAATAGATATTGCCAGCGTTGTATTTGACGATTGCTACCTCCATGTCTCAGCTGAATATGATGGTCTTGTTGTTATACGTGAGGATCTTGCGCTGGATGTGCTTGGTCACAGCCCGTGAGAGCACAATCTTCTCCAAATCCTTGCCTTTGAGCACGAGCGACTCAGGTGTGTCTTTGTGCGACACGCGCATGACATCCTGCTCGATGATAGGCCCCGCATCGAGTTCGGCGGTCACATAATGACTCGTGGCACCGATGATCTTCACCCCGCGCTCCCATGCCTGATGATAGGGCTTAGCCCCAATGAAGGCCGGCAAGAACGAGTGGTGGATATTGATGATATGATGCGGATAGGCCTCTATTATGCTGTCACTGATGATCTGCATGTAACGGGCGAGCACGATGAATGTCACCCGCTCTTTCTTCAGCAGTTCCATCTCTGCAGCCTCCACCTCAGCTTTGTTGCTGTGGTCTTTCTTGATCGACCACACGTAGTAGGGTATGTCAAATTGCTCGGCGATGTAGCGCAGCGAGTCGTGGTTGCTCACAATGCACGGAATGTCGACATCCCATTCGCCGGCCTTGTAGCGTGCCAGCAGGTCGTACAAGCAATGGCTCATCTTACTCACAAAGATGGCCATGCGTGGCCGCTCATCGTTGAAGTAAAGATTAAACGTCATCTGATAACGTTTTGCATATAATGTCTCTATATATTCGTATATTTTGTCGCGCGGAATCAGGAACTTCTCCAGCGCCCACTCGATACGCATGAAAAACATACCGTCTTCACGGTCTACATATTGGTCCAAATAGACAATATTACCTTTGTTGTCGGTGATAAACTTAGTGATCTCGGTAATGATGCCGGGTCTGTCCGGACAGTGTAAGAGCATTATAGCTGTTGGCTTCATTTGCAATTTGCATTAATAACACTGCAAATTTACGCAATTTCTTTCACAATCAAGAAATAATGAAAGAAAAAGGACAATATTATTTCCAATCTGCAAGCAGAAAGATCATTGGTCTTCCTCGTCGTGTGTCTTGAGGATCACCGATGTGGCACCAATGGTGAAGAGCGTGCCGTGCCCGATAACCCTCCGCTCGCGGTCGCCCAGAATCTCGTTGTCAACAAAGGTACCTGTGTTGCTGGGCCCGTCGCGCAGGATATATTTGAGGTTGCCTTTCTTGTCACGACTGACATTGATGATGCAGTGGGTCATGTCGATGCTGGGGTCGACGGTCTCGATGGGACAGTTGATGCCCGAGCCTTTCATATATCGCCCGATGACGTTGTCGCCCATCTGCAGGGGGATTACCTGCTTGTAATGAAACACATTCTCGATGACCACTATCTGTCCGCAACCCCTGTCGGCCTCGCGGGCCTCGTCCTCGGGGTTTTCCTCGCGCTGGATGCTCTTCAGTTTCGACACACCGATGCGCAGTCCAAACTGCTTGTTGCATGCAGGGCAAACAAACACCAGCGACTGTCCGGCCTCATATTGAGTCTCATCAAAAGTGATGTATTGGTCGCATTTCGGGCAACGTACTCGTTTCATAGTGGCGATTTAAAATTCCATGACCCACGCCTCGGCAAAGGGGGCCTTGTCGTGCATCTTGTTGAGTTGGCGGTAGGCCTCACCCTGTGTCTTATAGTTGCCGTAAATAACCTTTGTGTTGTTGCGGCGGCTGAACACCTCAGCCTGCTGGTAACCCTCCTTCTGGAGCTGCTCCACGTAGTCGGCAGCATTACGACGGGTCACTCTGCTGGCCAATACGAGCGTGAACCCACTCTTCTGCTGACCGCCCATCTCGGCATGGCCTTCACCCGTTGATGTCGGCGCCGACTTGTTGCTGCGATGGGTCAAGGCCTCTCTGACGCTGGCCTCGCCCACGGTCACATTCTTCGGCATGATACGCTGCAACAGACGGGTATCTATCTTGCTTTCCATGAAACGGGCATTGTTGGCCAAGGGGGCGGGTACCAATAGGAACACGAGCAGTGCGATGCAGGCCACAGCCAGGTTGCGCCACAGGGCCACCTGTCTGCTGCCCGACGTCCCACGGCTATTCTCATCATCAGCCTCCGACAACGGCTGTGTCTCCACCGCCAAGGTAGGCATGGCCGACTGCGTATCGGCAGCCATCTGGGCCAGCAGCTCTTGGTTGATGTCGGCAATCGAACGCATCTCAAAACTGCTCAGGCCGTAGAGCATGGGCGTGAGGATACCAGCCTCGCAAGGTTCAAACTCATAATGGCCGTCTACGTTCATGCGCAATATGCCAATGTCGTTGAGCTCGTAGCTGCCATCATTCTCAAGATGCTGACGCAACTCGCGCACCTCGTCCTCGATGCGCATGACTGCATCGGGATAACTGATGTCGTATGCCTCGACATACGACTGGGCCAAAAGCGAGTCGTTGAGCGTGAGTTTGGAATTGAATCCAATGGTACGCAACGGTGGCAAGAAGCTACCGTCACTGTCATCTCTCCGGGCATCTACATGATGCGCCATGAACCCACCGAAGCCCGGCAGGATGACGCAGTCGTTGCTCAGCAGCAAAATTTCGATATGTCTGTCTAATTCAATCACAAATGCAAAATTAATAAAAATCGGATAACCCGACAACTTTTACCTGACAAAAAACGAAAAAATGAAAATAAACTTTGCCAGAGGTTTTTTATTCGGTTGAAATGATTATCTTTGTGGCATAGTATATAATTTCAAGGCGACAACAAATGGAATTTAAAGAGACAGAGATTAGCGGGGTATGGGTCATCGAACCCAAGGTTTTCAATGATGCCCGCGGCTATTTCTTCGAGGCTTGGAAAAAAGAGGAGTTTGAGGCCCATATAGGTCAAGTGGACTTCTTGCAGGATAATGAGTCGAAGTCGAGCTACGGCGTGTTGCGTGGCTTGCATTACCAGAAAGGCGAGTTCTCGCAGGCCAAGCTCGTGCGGGTCATCAAGGGAAAGGTGCTCGACGTGGCGGTCGACATCCGCAAGTCGTCACCCACCTTCGGCAAGCATGTCATGGTTGAGCTGTCTGAAGACAACAAGCGCCAACTCTTCATTCCACGGGGCTTTGCCCATGGCTTTCTTGTCCTCAGCAACGAGGCCATCTTCACCTATAAGGTCGACAATGTTTATGCCCCGCAGCACGAGGCGAGCATCAGGTGGAACGACGAGGATATCAATATCCAGTGGCCCATCGACCCCAAGGACGTGCAGACCAGCGAGAAGGACCTCAAGGCATGCTCGCTGCACGAGGCGGCTCTCTTCGACTAATGTTGCCTACACCATAGACGCGCCGATGCCGCACCCAAAGCATTGAGACTGCTTATATATATAAATAGGTGGCAGTGGGGATAAGACCTATCTCCGCAGCAACGCAGACGGTGCAGATGTGATTAATAAGATCATGATGAAGAAATATCTTTTCTTGATGCTCGTAGTAGCCTCAATGGTTTGCTCTTGCCGCGACAAGGGACCAAAGGGGGAGGCACCACAAGAAGACCGTAGCGCCAAACAAATGCTACAGGGGATCTGGGTCGACGAATTTGAACAAGACGTGGCCTTCAAGGTCAAGGGCGATACCATCTTCTACCCCGATTCGACGAGCCAGCCCGTCTATTTCCAAATCTTCAGCGACACACTGGTTCTCCATGGTGCCAACGACGTGAAATATGCCATTGTGAAACTCACGCCACACCTTTTTATCTTCCGTAACCAGAACGGAGACCAGGTGCGACTCACCATGAGTGAGAACGCCGACGACGACCTGCTCTTCTCTGACGAGCACCCACAACCCCTCAACCAGAACCAGCTCATCAGGCGCGATACCATCGTGACATACGACAACGAACGATACCACTGTTATGTGCAGGTCAACCCCACGACCTATAAGGTCATCAAGACGTCTTATAATGATGACGGGGTGGAGGTGGACAATGTGTACCACGACAACATTGTCAACCTTAACGTATATCACGGTGCCAAGAAACTCTTCTCGGGCGATTTCCGCAAACAGCAGTTTGCTAGTCTCGTGCCCAAAGATTTTCTTTCGCAATCAATACTCAGCGACTTGATATTCAAGACTATAGACCAATATGGAATCCACTATATTGCATCGCTCATGATACCCGACAGCATGAGTAGCTTCCAGGTGGAAATCATCGTGAGCTATACCGGAAAACTCAAAATGAAAGTACGCGAATGATTTTGCCGTCTTACTCATGACCATACGCCAAGAAACACCAGCTGATATCAAGGCTATCCACTGTGTTCATCAAGCTGCTTTTGCCCGGGAGGAAGAGGCCTAACTTGTAGATCGGTTGCGACAGAACGTCTCAGTTTTCGTTCCAGAGCTATCATTGGTAGCCATCGATGGTGACGACCTCGTGGGGCATGTTTTGCTGTCGCGCGTACACGTGGTCGAAGAAGCAGACACTCATGAGAGTCTGGCCATGGCTCCCGTTGCCGTTCGGCCCGACAAACAAGGAAGGGGCATCGGTAGCGCACTCATAAAGTCGGCTCTTCATCAGGCAAGACACTTGGGGTTCTCATCAGTGATTGTACTTGGACATCCCGGCTATTATCCACGTTTTGGCTTTCTACCTGCCCGGCGCTGGCACATCACACCGCCATTCGATGTACCTTCAGATGCTTTTATGGCTATTGAGCTTTATCATGGGGCGCTCAACTTCGTTCACGGCACTGTAGTTTATCCCGTTGAGTTTGATGCGGTTTAAACTATTATACTATTCAAACTCTTCAAATCCTTTTTCTTCGTGTGAGCCATAGTGCAACAACGGGCATGCAATCGACCGGATGTGTTGTTGCTTTCACTCTATTTATCATAATCGTAATTACCTAAATAATCTCATTTCATAATCTTGTATTGGTATCATGGCCAGAATATCAGCCAGTTTCCCGGTTTGTATCGTTTCTGGATTTGGGCGGGCGTGACAAATAATTCATCAGCTATCATACGGCCACACGATGGTTCTCTTGCCTCAAAAGCGCAGTGAGGGCACATAGAGATTACCGACAGGCTGTTATACATCGACTCGAATCACGGTCTGGTTCGAGTCGAAGCAGACCGTGATTCGAGTCGATACAGATTCTGCTTCGAGTCGATACAGATTGTGCTTGGATTGGAATTACACCTCGGGAAATCTGCGCTATAGTTGCGTCGGCTATGTTACCATGAGCCAAAAGATGCTACCAGCTGGGAATACCGTCTTCTTCGTGCATGTTTATTCCGTTACGGGACGTACTTCGTACGCAGTGCCATTGCCGGAAATGTATAGGTTACACTTTATAAATGCCGACTCAAAATAATGTGTATAAAAAGCGCATAGTTCATATTTTTTATGTAAGTTTGCAGGCAGTAATGATTCACAGTTTGTAGTCCAAACATAAAGAAACATAAGCGCATGTATCATAAACTGTATCTTTTGGCAGCCATGCTGCTGGTTTGCTGTGGCATTCGAGCGCAGCAGTTTGAACGATATTTCCAAGACAAGACGTTGCGGCTCGACTATATCTTCTCGGGTACGCATCAGTCACAGCACATCGCCCTCGACGGTCTCAGCGTGTCGCCACGATGGTATGGCAAGCATACCCGGCTGGCCGAAGTGCCCGTGGAGGGCAACGGACAGGTGACGGTGCGCGACCACAAAAGCGGCGAGGTGATCTACCGCAACTCATTCTCCACACTCTTCCAGGAGTGGCAACAGGAGCCCGAGGCCCTGCGCGTGGAGCGGTCGTTCGAGAATGTGTTTCTGGTACCGATGCCCAAAGACACCGTCGACATCACCGTCGACCTGCGCGACAACCGTCGGCGTGTGCGCACGGCAATGACCCATCAGGTGGTGCCCACCGACATTCTGATCCGCCATACGGGTGAGCGCGGTGTCACGCCCTACGTCACCATTCAGCAGGCTGCCGACACCACACGTTGCATCCACCTGGCCTTCCTGGCCGAGGGCTATCGTGCCGAGGATATGCCGACCTTCATCACCGATGTACACACTGCCGTGGAGGCCATCTTTGCCCACGAGCCGTTTAAGAGCATGAGGCAGCGGTTTAACATCGTGGCGGTGAAGGCAGAGTCGGTAGACAGCGGTGCCAGCGAGCCGGGCAAGGGCATCTGGCGCAACACCGCCCTCCACTCGCACTGGGACACCAACTACAGCGAGCGCTATCTCACCACCTCGCACCTGAAAGACATGCACAACCTGCTCGACGGCATACCCTACGAGCACATCCTGGTGCTGGTCAACTCCGACCGTTACGGCGGCGGTGGCATTCTCAACTCCTATCTCCTATCGTCGATCCGCAACCAGTGGTCGAAACCTGTAGTGGTGCATGAGTTTGGGCACAGCTTTGCCGGACTGGCCGATGAGTATGCCTATGAAAACGACGAAGTGGACATCTACCCACTCGACGTGGAGCCCTGGGAAAAGAACATCACCACAAAGGTCGACTTCCATGGCAAGTGGGAGGATATGATTGGCAAGGACAAGAAAGCCGGGCTCTTTGAGGGCGGGGGATATAAGATGAAAGGGGTGTACCGTGGTTTCTACGACTGTCGCATGCGCACCAACGAGACGCCCGACTTCTGTCCGGCTTGTCAGCGCGCCCTGAGCAACCTCATCAGGTTCTACACCGAGTGAGCAGCGCAGGGGCCTTCCCCTACCCTTTTCTGCCCGCGGGTCTGCACAGCAAGGCCTCTACGACCCACCTCAGCAGCGCCAAAGGAAGGAGGGAAAGGAAATTTTATTAAAAATGAAAAAAAGTACAAGAATTATTTGCATGATTGACAAACAATAATTATCTTTGCAAAAGAAAAGATAGCGCACTCAACGGAGTAAGCTATAACTTTATAAGATTAGTTTTTTTAGTGGTTAATTTAGTTTTAGTAAGTATTAAGAAGGGAACGTGTCGTGAGATAAGTTCCCTTTTTATATGTCATTGCTTCTGACTTAGCCCGTCATCCTTCAAAACTAAGAACAACGAACAGATATGAGAAAAATGTTGCTCCTGCTTGCCGTACTGATGTCGATGGTCACGGCAAATGCACAGAAACGTGAATTTCGCGGTGCATGGATCCAGTGTGTCAATGGCCAGTTCCAAGGACTGTCGCGCGATGCCATGCAGGCTACGCTGTTGACTCAACTAGACGAGTTGCAGAAAGACGGCGTCAATGCCATCATCTTCCAGGTGAGGGCCGAGTGCGATGCCCTCTACCCCAGTAAGCTAGAGCCTTGGAGCCGATACCTCACCGGCCGACAGGGGCTGGCCCCACAGCCCTATTGGGACCCCCTGGCCTGGATGGTCGACCAGTGCCACAAGCGGGGCATGGAGCTGCACGCCTGGATCAACCCCTACCGCGCCAAGACGAAGGGCACCACACAGCTGGCTGCCACCCACGTGGCCAATACCCGGCCGGGCAGCGTATTCCCGTATGCCGAGCAGCTCATCCTTGACCCCGCCTCGAAAGAGAATCGCGACTATATCTGTAGGGTGGCCGACGACATCGTGAGTCGTTATGACATCGACGGATTCCATATCGACGACTATTTCTACCCTTACCCTGCTCCGGGTGAGGTCATCCCCGACCAAGAGGCCTTCCGTCGTGATGCCCGTGGGTTCAAGAACATTGGCGACTGGCGTCGCGACAATGTGAACGTGTTTGTGAAACAGCTCAGCGAGACCATCCACCAGCGCAAGCCCTGGGTGAAATTCGGCATCTCGCCCTTTGGCATCTACCGCAACCAGAAGAGCGACCCCACCAATGGCTCGGCCACCAACGGACTGCAAAACTACGACGACCTCTATGCCGACGTACTGCTGTGGGTGAACAATGGATGGGTAGACTATTGTGTGCCGCAGCTCTACTGGCAGATTGGGCACAATGCGGCCGACTACGAGACCTTGATCAAATGGTGGGACAAGCATGCCTCCAACCGACCGCTCTTTATCGGTGAGGACGTGGAGCGCACCGTGAAATATCCCGACCCGCAGAATCCCAACAGCAACCAGATGCCTGCGAAGTTCAGGCTGCACCGCCAGATGCACCATGTCGACGGCACGGTGCTGTGGTATGCCAAGGCTGTGGCCGACAATGTGGGCAACTATGGCTCTATGCTCCGCTCGGTGTATTGGAAGACACCCGCCCTGCAGCCCCTCATGCCGTTCATCGACGACAAGAGTCCCAAGAAGCCTCGTAAGGTAAAGGCTGTATGGACCAGCGACGGCTATATGCTCTTTTGGCAGAAGCCCAAGAGCAAGAAATGGAACGACGAGGTGACCAAGTTTGTGGTCTATCGGTTTGCCAACGGTGAGAAGGTAAACCTCGCCGATGCCTCCAAGATCATTGCCGTGACTGCCGACGAGATGATCAAGCTGCCCTACGACAACGGCAAGACCAAATACCAATATGTGGTGACGGCACTCGACCGTCTGTCGAACGAGAGCAAAGCCAAGAAGGTGAAGGTGAAGCTCTGACCTACACTGGGGACACCATAGATGGGGAACAATGGGTCGGCGTCAGCACCACATTGCCCTTCCCAGCTGGCATCACCCAATCCAGCACTATCCATATCACCGAAGGACTATATGTAGGCAGAAACGATGAAACAATATGGTAAAAGGGTGATATATTTGGTTGTTCGACATAAAATGTGTAATTTTACAGCGAAATAATTGAACTAAGATTATGGCTTACAATTTATTAAAAGGTAAAAGGGGTGTTGTTTTCGGAGCCCTGAATAACATGTCTATTGCTTGGAAGGTAGCAGAACGCTGCCATGAAGAAGGTGCCAGCATCGTGCTGAGCAACACCGAGATGGCATTGCGCATGGGTGAACTGAACGAACTTTCAGAGAAGATCAATGCACCTATTATCGCTGCCGACGCTACCAACTACGAAGACTTGGAGAACGTTTTCAGCAAGGCACAGGAACTGCTCGGCGGAAAAATTGACTTCGTGTTGCATTCTATCGGCATGAGTCCCAACGTGCGCAAGCATCGCACTTATGATGACCTGGACTACAACTGGTTCAACAAGACGCTCGATATCTCAGCACTCTCGTTCCATAAGATGCTGCAGGCTGCCAAGAAACTAGATGCCATTGCCGAATATGGCTCGGTGGTGGCACTTACTTATGTGGCATCGCACCGCACCTTCTTTGGGTATAATGATATGGCCGACGCCAAAAGTCTCTTGGAGAGCATCGCGCGCAGCTTCGGCTATATCTATGGCCGCGAGAAGAACGTGCGCATCAATACCATATCTCAGTCGCCTACCGAGACTACTGCCGGAAAAGGCATCAAGGATATTGATAACATGATGGACTTTGCCGATAAGATGTCGCCACTGGGCAACGCTTCTGCCGACGAATGTGCCGACTACTGTGTTGTGATGTTCAGCGACCTTACACGCAAGGTGACCATGCAGACCCTTTTCCACGATGGCGGTTTCTCCAACATGGGTATGAGCCTGAGAGCCATGAACCAGTACAGCAAGTCGTTCGACGAGTACAAAGACGAGAA
>CAZBQA010000031.1:0-34386 GCA_964493905.1 uncultured Prevotella sp. | reverse complement strand
TCTACTCAAAGCAGTCTGTGGTTCTACTCGAAGCAGTCTGTGGTTCTACTCGAAGCAGTCTGTGGTTCTACTCGAAGCAGACCGTGGTTCTACTCGAAGAATGACAGCCCGACGGTCACCCCTTTGTGGCATCACGACGCTCCGGAGGCAGGAGAACTGTCGTGCGGTTGCCTGAAAGCGAACGAATGATATGCCATGGCTGTCAATCTTCGGAAACATTACCAACCGGTTTTTGGGAATGATTCTTAATCTTCTGTGAAGCGCTTGGCAGCCCTGAGCTGGTGACGCATCACACTGAGGAACTGCTGACTCTCCTGTAGCACGTTGAGATAAACCATGGCCACCTGGAGGTTCTTGTTGTCGTGTGCCTGTTGCATGCGGTTGATGTGTCGCTGACGAATGACAGAGAGCTCGTCTTTGCAAGCGTCGGCGTCGCTCAGTACGTCGCGATAGTTCTCGTACCGGCCAGTCTCAATCTGTTTGCAGGTCAGCTGCATGAGATCGTTGATTTTCTGGCGGATGGGCTCAAACTCTTCGGCATAATCGTCGGGGAAGGGGTTGAAATTGTTGTCGACATGCTCTTTGATGGGGGTGAGCAGGCGGCGCAGCGTGTAAATGAACTGCTGATCGCTATTGGCACCGATATGGAACCAGGTGTTGCGCTCTACCGCAATCTCTGTGGGCGATTTCTTGAGGGCAAGCATCTCTTGACGGCGTGACTTCTTCAGCACGTCGAGCTCAGCTTTAAGTGCCTTGTCACTCTTGCGGAGCTCGCGCACTTTTTCGTTCTTGAAGCCATCGATGATGGTGTTATATTGCTCGAGGGCATAGCGGTTGATTCTGGCCTGCGTGTTGCTGACATGCTTCTTGAGCAAGTCCCACACCAGTTCCGGATCACGGGTGCGCATCATCAACCGGAAAGAATCCTGTTCTTCTTCGTTCTCAGCCTGTTTCTTCTTATACTGGCGGCTGCTGCGGATGAGCAGGTAGATGACCAAGGCCATGAAGGCTGTCTGAACAATGATGCCACCATAATACATGAGCAGGGCTACCAAAGCGCAGGCGAGGAAGGCCACACCCGCGGTGATGAACCATCCACCGATGACCGACAGCACACCCGTGACGCGGAAGACGGCACTCTCGCGGCTCCAGGCACGGTCGGCAAGACTTGTACCCATGGCCACCATAAAGGTAACGTATGTGGTAGACAGCGGCAGCTTGTAGTTGGTGCCGATGGTGATGAGCATAGAGGCTATGACGAGGTTGACAGCGGCACGCACCACGTCGAAGGCGGCCTTGTCGTCTTCGAGTACCATCTCGGTGGTGTTGAAGCGGGTACCCAACCATTTGCGCAAGCCTGTAGGCATGGCGTTGATGACGAAGGCACTGGTGTCTTGGGATAGACGCACGATGCTGCGGGCAGCACGCGACGAACCGAACATCTCGTCACCCTCGTCCTGACGACTCAAATCCACAGAGGTCTTGATGACATTCTGGGCTTTCTTCGAAGTGGTCATGGCGATGATCATCACCACACCGGCCAGCAGCAGGTAGATAGCAGGTGTCTTGGCACTCTCCATCAGCGAGGTCATCATGAAAGCACCCGGAGCGGCACCGTTGGCATTGGCCATATAGTCGTTATACGAGTCGAGACCGGCCAAGGGTACGCCGATGAAGTTCACCAGGTCGTTGCCGGCGAAGGCCATGGCCAAGGCAAAGGTGCCCATGAGGACCACAAACTTGAAGATGTTGATCTTCATCAGGTGCAGCACCTCCATGAGGATGGTGGAGCCGATAAAGGTATAGAGAAGCAGTATGGAGATGTTGCCGTCGATATACTCGCGGATATTTTCAGGCAAGTAGGGGCTCTTGCCCATACCTTTCATAAAGATGAAGTAGGCCAGTGCCGTGAAAGCGATACCGCCGAAGATAGCGATGCTGTAGCGACTGTGCTTCTTGTAGTTGAAGGTGAAGACCAGACGTGACAGCCACATGACGATGACACCAAAGACAAAGGAGAGGGCCACCGATACGAAGATGGCAATAATCACTTGTAGGGCCTTGTCAGAATTGAGTAGCATTCCATAGTCGAGGGAACTGTCGCCCAGCACCTTGATCATGGCCAGGATGAACGTGCCACCCAGCAACTCGAACACCAATGACACCGTCGTTGATGTGGGCATACCCAAGGTGTTGAAGATGTCGAGGACAATGACATCTGTCACCATGACAGCCAAGAAGATGACCATAACCTCTTCGAAGGAGAAGTGACTGGGTGTCATAATGACATGGCGCGCCACGTCCATCATTCCCGTAGACATCACCGCACCCAAGACTACACCGCAGGAGGCGATGATCATCACCGTGCGGTATTTGGCAACCTTGGCTCCGACGGCGGATTGCAAGAAGTTGACGGCGTCATTGCTTACGCCAACAAAAAGGTCGAATATTGCCAGACATAGCAAAAAGACGACGATACACAAATAGATACTACTCATTTTCTGTTGTTAATGATTTTGACGGCTGCAAAATTACGTAACCGATGTTTCATAATGCTCTCGCAGATGTTACAATTCGGTTAAGAAATCACTATGCCAGCCCCTTCCTGCCATGGTGTGGCAACAGTCTCTCGCCTCACGGTTTGTACATGAAAAATCCCTGCACCTCCAGATGATGCTGGGGATGCAGGGGTTCTATATGTAGTGTATGGCCTCGTGATGACAGCACACACTTCTATTCCAATAAATGGGGGTGGTAGAGCAACATGCTTGTGTTGCCACTCTGCCATTACAGCAGGGCCTTGAACTTCTCTTCGATTTTGCCCTTCGATGCAGCACCTACGAACTTGTCGACAAGTTGGCCGCCTTTGAAGAAGAGGATGGTGGGGATGTTGCGCACGCCAAACTCCATGGCAATGTCATCGTTCTCCTCCACGTCGCACTTGCCCACTACAATCTTGCCATCGTAGTCGTTGGCCAGCTCAGAGACGATAGGACCGATCATGCGGCAGGGACCGCACCATGTAGCCCAGAGGTCTACTACCAATGGCAGATCGCCATTCTTATACTGCTCGAAATTCTCAGTTGTAATTGTAACTTCCATCTTTACTTATTTGTTCGTTATTGTTTCTATATTAAAACTCTTGCAAAATTAAGCAATTACTTCTAGTCTCACAAACATCATGCCAAAAAAGATGTCAGAACTCAGCATTCCACCAGGCGGCTGCCGTCGCTCTGCTCGGAGATGGAGACCTTGACGGCATCGCCCGGCAGGATGTCCTCGATGAGCTCTGGCCATTCCAGGAAACAGAGTGCACCGCTATAGAAGTAGTCTTCATAGCCCATGTCGTAGACCTCGTCTAGTTTCTTGATGCGATAGAAGTCGAAGTGGTAGATCAGCTCTTCTGTCTTGGCAGAGCGATATTCGTTGACGATGGCAAAGGTGGGTGAGGTGATGACCTCTTCTACGCCCAGTTCCTCACACACGGCCTTGATGAAGGTGGTCTTGCCAGCTCCCATCTTGCCATAAAAGGCGAAGACAGTGTGCTCGCCCATGTTGTTGATAAATTCGCGGGCTGCCTCGCGGATGTTTTCTAAAGAATCAATCTTGATTTCCATATCTTGATGTTTTTGTTTGCGATAAATCTTACTTAAACGGTGGGGGAGGTGTATCGTCAGTTGACGGAGTAGCTCATGCTCTCATGCTCCTCCACATATTGTACCAAGCTCTTTTGTACCTCAATCTTTCGGTTGCTGGCCCTGAGCAGTACGTTGGTGTTGTTCTCTTCGTCTTTGATGTTGAAGTAAAGCTCGGTGTTGCCTTCTTCCTCACCCATCATCGACATGAGGTCGTTGACCACGGTGTCGTCGATGGCCTTGCTCTTGACGTGGATGGTAAACCGCTCAATACGGTTGTCTTTCACACTTTGCAGATACTCTACGTTCTGGACGACCAGCGAATAGTTTTGGCTGGAGGCGAATTTCTTCACACATTGGGCTGTGACAAACAATGAACAGCCCTCGGTGAAGCGGCCACTCCATTTGCCCCAGTCGTCGCCGAAGAGCGCGATTTCTCCCGAACTGTCGAAATCTTCGAGGGTGATGAGCCCAAAGGGCTGTCCGCGCTTGCTGAAACGCTGGGTCACCTTGGTGACGATGCCTCCAAAGGTAATCTCCTGTCTTTGTGACAGTTCATCGTATTTGTCGCGGTTGCCGATTTCTTGGCAAGTGGTGTTGCACAGATTCTTGAGTATCAGCGCATAGTCGTCGAGTGGATGGGCCGAGAGGTAGATGCCTACCAGTTCCTTCTCCTTGCTCAGGCGTTCGATGTTGCTCCATTGCTCATAGGGGGGGATGGGAGGCGTGACGATGGCAATCTGGTTGTCCATGCCTCCGAAGAGAGAGTTGGCTGCCTCGGCCTTGTCTTGCTGATACTGCTGTCCGAAGCGCACCAGACTATCGAGGAAGAGCTCACCCTTGTTGTTGGCACCAGCATACGCCTCACGGGCCAGCCCAAAGCAGTCGAAGCCGCCGCTCATGGCCAGGCTCTCGAAGGCCTTACGGTTGACATCCTTCAGGTTGATTCGCTCGGCAAAGTCGAAGATGTCTTTGTAAGGACCGTTGGCTTGTCGTTCTTTGACAATGGCCTCGGCGGCAGCTGTACCCATGCCCTTGATGGCCGACAGGCCGAAGCGTATCTCACCCTTGGCGTTGACACCAAACTCCACATAGCTCTCGTTGACATCGGGACCAAGGGTGACAACGTTCATCGACTTGCACTCCTCCATGAGTTTGGTGATTTCGCCGATGTCAGAGAAGCGACGGGTCATGAGAGCTGCCATGAACTCGGCCGGGTAGTGGGCCTTCATGTAAGCTGTCTGGTAGGCCACCCATGAGTAGCATGTGGCATGCGACTTGTTGAACGCGTAGCTGGCAAATTTCTCCCAGTCGCCCCAGATCTTCTCTAAGATTTTCTCGTCATAGCCGTTGGCCATGCCCTGTTTAAGGAATTTGGGGCGCATGGCATCTACGATGGCCTTCTTTTTCTTACCCATGGCCTTACGCAGCGCATCACTCTCACCACGTGTAAAGTTGGCCAGCTGTCGACTCAGCAACATCACCTGCTCCTGATAGACCGTAATGCCGTAGGTGTCCTTCAGATATTTCTCCATGCAGGGAATATCATAGGTCACAAGCGACGGGTCGTGTTTGCGCTTGATGAAGTCGGGGATGTATTCCATGGGGCCCGGTCGGTAAAGGGCGTTCATGGCGATGAGGTCTTCAAACACCGTAGGGTGCAGCTCACGCAGGTATTTTTGCATGCCTGGCGACTCAAACTGGAAGGTACCGATGGTCTTGCCTTGTTGGTATAGCTGATAAGTGAGCTCGTCGTCGATAGGGATGTTGTCTAGATCCACAATGTCGCCCGTGGTCTGCTTCACCACTTTGCAAGCCTCTTTCAACTCTGAGAGGGTCTTCAGGCCAAGGAAGTCCATCTTGATGAGCCCTGTCGTCTCGATGACGTGACCGTCGTATTGGGTGACGGCACACTTGAGGTCGGGGAAGTCTGGGTCGTCGGCCGTCGAGATAGGCACCCAGTCGCTAATGGGGTCGCGGCAGATGATAAAGCCACAGGCATGGATTCCGGTGCCACGCACGGTGCCTTCGAGCTGTTTGGCATATTTGATGGTGTTGCGCTCACGAGGGTCGACCGAGGCCTCGGCCTCTCGTAGCTCTGGTGTACACTTGATGGCATTGGTGAGGTTCATCTTCATGCCGTCAGGCAGACGCTCGGGGATGGCCTTCTTTAGGTAGTTGGAACGGTCGAGCGGGAGCTTCTCCACACGCGCTACATCGGCGATGGAGTTCTTGGTGGCCATACTGCCATAGGTAATGATATGGGCACAGTTCTCGTGGCCGTACTTGTCCATCACCCAGCGCAGCACACGGCCCCGGCCGTCGTCGTCGAAGTCGGTGTCGATATCGGGGAGGTTCACACGGTCGGGGTTGAGGAAACGTTCGAACAGCAGGTCGTACTTCAGGGGGTCTATCTTGGTGATGCCCAGACAATAGGCAACCACCGATCCGGCGGCCGAGCCACGACCCGGGCCCACCCATACACCCAGTTCGTTGCGGGCGGCGCTGATAAAGTCGGACACGATGAGGAAGTAGCCTGGGAAGCCCATGGTCTTCATGACGTGCAACTCAAAGTTGATGTGCTCTTTCACATGGTCGGGTAGTGGGTCGCCGTAGCATGCCTTGGCCCCGTCGTAAGCCAGCTTGGCCAGGTAATCGGCCTCAAACTTGATACGGTAGATCTTATCATATCCACCCAGTCGGTCGATGACGGCCTGGGCCTCGTCAGGGGGAAGAGGATTCTCGCCATTCTCATCCGAGGTGAACTCACGATAGAGGTCTTGCTCCGAGAACTTTCTGCGCCATTCTTCCTCGGTGCCGAAACTCTCGGGAATGGGGAAGAATGGCATGATGGGGCCGTGGTCGATGCTGTACATCTCTACCTTGTTGAGAATTTCGATGGTGTTGGCCATCGCCTCGGGGATATCAGAGAAGATACTGTTCATCTCTGCACGGCTCTTGAACCACTCCTGCTTGGTATAGAGCATACGGGTGGGGTCGTCGAGGTCTTTGCTTGTGGCCAGACAGAGCAGATGGTCGTGTGCCTCGGCGGTATCCTGGTCTTCAAAGTGGCAGTCGTTGCTGCACACCACCTTGACCCCATACTCCTTGGCCAGTTCGATCATCACCTTGTTGGCTTTCTGCTGCAAGGGGTAGGTCTCGCGGTTGGCGCGCAGGGTGGGGTCTTTGACCTCGTGGCGCTGCAACTCCAGATAGTAGTCGTCGCCAAACACACGGTGATACCATTCGATGGCTTCGCGGGCACCGGCGATGTCGCCCTTGAGAATCTTGCGGGGCACCTCGCCGGCCAGACAAGCCGAGCAGATGATGAGGTCCTCGTGATATTTCTCCAGGTCGTATCGGTCAGTACGCGGACGTGTGTAGAAACCGTCGACCCAGGCACGGCTCACGAGTTTGATGAGGTTTTTATATCCGTTGTAGTTCTTAGCCAAAACGATGAGGTGGTAGCGCTGGTTGTCGCCTTTATTGCGGTCTTTGCTTTCTTTATGGTCATTGGCGACATACATCTCGCAACCGAAGATCGGCTTGAAAGGCTCCAGCCCTTCTGCCTTGCGATTCTTGTTGATAGAGGCACAATAATCTGCAAACTCCTTGATGCCGTACATCACTCCATGGTCGGTGATGGCCATGCCCTTCATGCCGTCAGCCACAGCTTTATCGACAAGGCGTGCCACCTTCGACTGACCATCAAGAACCGAGTAATGCGTGTGTACGTGCAAGTGTACAAAATCTTCCATTCCCATATATTTTGATGCTGTAAAGGTACACCTAAATACCGATATGACCAAAAGAAGCTTGAAAAAAATTTGTGGTTTAGATAAAAAAACATTACCTTTGCAGAGATTCTTTATACCTATCTTAAACATGGGCAAGCGTATTAAAAAACTGAAGAAGATCCGCATACACCGTGAAGGGACTGACACGCTCTTCTACGGACTCCTATCTATCATTGTTGTTGCAACAGGGCTGTGGTACGCCTTTGAAGTCAAATGGCCGTTCTGGGCGTTCCTGTTGGTCTTTGGCATAGTGTATGCCATCGTTGTCAACTTTTATCAATGTCCCATCCGCTACCTGAATGTGGAAGACACCGACAAGATTGTGGTGGCTCCCGCCGATGGCAAGGTGGTGGTCATCGAGGAAGTGGAGGAGCATGAGTATTTCCATGACCGGAGGCTGATGGTCAGCATCTTCATGAGTCTGTTTAATGTCCACGCCAATTGGTTCCCGGTTGATGGCAAGGTGAAGTTTGTCAGACATCAGGACGGTAACTACCATAAGGCTTGGTTGCCCAAGGCCAGCGAGGAGAATGAGCGTGCCGATACGATGATCACCACCGACAATGGGGTGGACATCCTCTGTCGCCAGATTGCTGGTGCCATGGCTCGTCGCATCGTGACCTACGCCAAGGAGGGTGAGGACTGCTTTATCGACGAGCACCTAGGCTTCATCAAGCTGGGTAGCCGTGTGGACGTATTCCTGCCACTGGGCACAGAAATCTGTGTGAAGATGGGACAGAAGACGGTCGGCGACCAGACCATCATCGCCAAGCTGAAGTAACAGCTGCGGAAGAAGCGTTAATTATCAGGTCTTTCCCAAGTGGAAGATTGTTGAGGTATATGAAGAAGAATATTCCAAACATCATCACATGTTGCAATCTCCTGTCAGGTTGCGTAGCCACATCGTTTGCTTTCATGGGTAACCCGTCGATGGCCCTGCTATGGATTGTCATAGGTGCTATCTTCGATTTCTTCGATGGCATGTGCGCGCGTTTGCTCCATGTCTCCTCGCCAATTGGGAAGGAGCTCGACTCCCTGGCCGACGACATCACCTTTGGTGTTGCTCCTGCCGCCATCCTTTATTATGTGTTGAGTGTCATGGAATATCCGGGCTTCCTACATTCGAGCTTACTCGATATGTCAGACCCTTGGCGCAACTATCTTCCGTATTTTGCTTTTGTGATGGCTGCCTTCTCGGCCCTGCGTCTTGCCAAGTTTAATCTCGACGAGCGTCAGTCGTTGGGCTTCATAGGCTTGCCCACTCCTGCCAACGCCCTGTTTTGGGGGGCGCTCATCGTGGGTGCCGGTAGCTATATAGAGGCAACGCCTTGGATGATGCCTGTCTTGCTGGCGGGCATCGTGCTGAGCAGCTGGCTCATGGTGTCTGAAATCCCGATGTTTGCCTTGAAGTTCAAACACTGGGGATGGAAAGGCAACGAGGTGAAGTATGTCTTTCTGCTGACATGTATCCCGCTGCTTCTGCTGTTCGGCATTCTCGGACTGGCCCTCATCACGGCCTGGTATGTGATTCTTTCGGTGGGGCTAATGTTTTCTTCCAAGTCAGCATCCTAATTCCCAATTTCCGTTATCATGGCTGTTCTCAAGTTGTTGTTGTTCATTGTTGTCATGGCGATGGTCATAGGTGGATATGTCATCTATCGTATCTTCCGCACTTTACGTCAGGCCGCCGGTCGGTTTGGAAAGCAGGGCGATGGCAGCCGCAGTCGGCAGTCTGCCCAGACGCAGCAACGCACTACCACGACCTCTGCCGGTGATGTCATCATCGACAGCAGGACTCCTGAGCAGAGCCAGCAGAAGATCTTCAAGGAGGGGGAGGGCGAGTATGTTGACTTCAAAGAAGAAAGCTAGACACGGTGCAAACCGTAGTACATGGGTTGACCTCCTTTTCTTTTTTCTTCAGTATCTGTCCTTGTGCCTGAAAGCTAAAGGCTCAGAACTCCATTGTCTCTCCCTCATGTGTGATTGCCCAGAAGTCGATGCCCTTGGCCTCGGCAAACTCCCTGAACCGCCAGGCCGACTCGAAACCGCTGGCCACGAAGTGCATGGGAACGAACAGCCGTACCTTGAAGCGCTCGATAAATTGTCTTCCACCCAAGGTATATCCATTGCCGATGCGTCCGTCTATCGGAAACATGACGATGTCGAACGCATCGGCTATTTTCTTGATATCCTTCAGTTCGCCAAGGTAACGCTTCTCCTCTGTCAACGGGTCTATGTCCTCGTCTGTCTCCTTATTATATATGCTTTGATTCGCGATGCCCTCTGCTAGGAACCGTGCGTACCAGTTGTTGAGGTCTCCGGCATGGAAGATGCGTCTGCCTGCGGTCTCCAACACCCACGACACGCCGCTGTCATTGCTGCCCGTGGCCCACACCTTGAGCACGTCGTCCTGCCAGCTGCCGCCCTTGGCCAGCCACACGTCGGCATCCTGCTTGTCGCTCCGGCGGTGACGCAGGATGTCCTTGGAGAGGATGTAGGTGATGTCCTTTTTCTGCCTCTTCCATTCCAGGATGGCTTTGGTGAAGTGGTCTTCGTGGAAGTGGCTGGAGAAGACATACATCGGTTTGGACACTTGCAGCAGGGCTGGCATCACCCGTGCCGGGTCGAGCCAGTAGTCGAACACCAGTATGGCATCGTCAGTCTCCAGCGCAAAGCCGCTGTGGAAGATATAGGTCAGCCTCATGGTCAACGGTACAAGAGATAGCTTGCCAGCAGCAGTTGGATGATGATGATGGCCGGTATGCCATACCTGAACTTCTTGTGCAGCGTCTTGTGGTGCCACACCTTCATGCCGGCCAAAGCCCCCAGACTGCCACCGACGGCAGCCAGCAGCAGCAGGGTGGCTTCGGGAATGCGCCATTTGCCATGCCGGGCTTTCCACTTGTCAAGGCCGTAGGTCACAAAAGTGACGACAGTGGCAGCGGCGAGATAATAGATGAGCACAGTCTGCATCGTTCACGAGATTTTAAGAGCCCAGCAGCGTCATGTGATAACCCATGCGCTTGAGCTGCACAGCCATACCCATCTGGTAGAGTTGTCGCAGGCAGGCCACGTAGCCATTGAAGGCTTCCTTGGTGCCCGGTTCGATGGCCTGGTGGCGGAGCAGCGAGTAGGCGCGTTCGGCGCAGCTGCCGCTCAGCTTTTCGAGGGCTGTGCGGTCGTCCCCCTTCAGCAGAAGCACCTCCTCGCAGATATATTCGTCCAGGTGGTCGTACCCCCGCTTGTCGCGCATGTAGGCGTACAGGTCCTCGATCTTCGAGTAGATTTCCCATTCGGTGTCCCAGTATTTGGCCAATGCCATGCCGATATACATCATCCATCCCAGCGATGCCGTGGGATAACCGTTAAACTCTCTGATGCCGTCGGGCAGGTAGGCACTGGCCACTTGTTCCCATTTCTCCTCCACATCGGGACATTCGGGCAAGCGTTCGTCGATTTCGCCTTTCGCAAGCAGGTAGTCATGCAAGTCTTGATGGAGCTTCTCCTCAAATTGTTCCATGGTGTATCGCTTTTGTAAGTTACTACTTGCGCACGATGACCGTGCCGTTAGCCTGATGGGTGGCCAGCACCAGCACTTCGGCAATCTGTACGTGCTCGGGGGCAGAGGCGGCGTAGAAGGCCACGTCGGCGATGTCGTCGCCTGTGAGTGGCTTGATGCCTTTGTAGACATTGTCGGCCCGTTCGTTGTCGCCATGGAAGCGAACGTTGCTAAAGTGGGTCTCCACGAGGCCGGGCTTGAGGTTGGTCACTCGCACTGCCGAATGGGCCACGTCGATGCGCAAGCCGTCGCTCAGGGCTTTCACCGCAGCCTTGGTGGCACAGTACACGTTGCCTCCAGCGTATGCGGCATCGCCAGCCACGCTACCTATATTAATAATGTGTCCGTGGTCGCGCGCCACCATGTCGGGCACGATGAGTCGTGTCATGGTGAGCAGTCCTTTGATATTGGTGTCGATCATACGGTCCCAGTCGTCGTAGTCGCCCTCATATTCGGGCTCCAAGCCTTGTGCCAGTCCGGCATTATTGATGAGTACGTCGATGGGCTTCCATTCCTCGGGTATCTGTGCCACTGCCTGACGGGCGGCTTCGCGGTCGCGCACATCGAAGCAGAGTGGAAGCACGTCAGTGTTGAGTTGCTGGCTCAAGGTTTCCAACAGTTCGGCCCTGCGGCCGGTGATGATAAGGCGGTAGCTACCGTCTGCAAATTTACGGGCACAAGCCTCGCCTATTCCGCTTGTTGCCCCGGTAATCAGTGCTGTCTTCATTTGCGTATTTAATGGTTTGTATCTGCAAAAATACTCATTATATTTATAAAAATGAATGATGTCACTTCGCTATCTCGGAGAATTATCGTAATTTAGCACAAAAATGTAGCCATTATGAGAAAACTACTGGTCATGACTTTTCTGGTCTCCTTGCTGGCGGCCTGCGGGACTGCCAGGACGGGATCCGATAAGGACGCTGCAGCGCATAACGTTTACGGGCAGGTGGTCGACTCGCTGAAGCAGGTCGCTTATACCGTACACTTCGATTATGTCATGCCCCAACGTATGACATCGCGATTCCTCACCACCGACTACTCACTGCATGTGCAGGGCGACAGCGTTGTGAGTTACTTGCCCTATTTCGGCGTGGCCTATCGCGCAGACATTGGCAACGAGCGTGAGAGTCCGTTGGTGTTCCGATCGCATGTTTACGACTACCAGATGGTCAATACCCGTAAAAACGTCCATGCTGTCAGTTTTAAGGTCAAGAGAGGGATGGAGTTGCTGGAGTACCGACTCGACATTTTCCCAAATGGTAAGGCCGACCTGCTGGTAAACTCCACCGACCGGGAGTCGATTCGGTTTACTGGAAAATTCAATCTAAACAAATGATGTCATGTTAAAACTACGCTATTTTCTGCCTTTTTTGCTCTGCTTTCCACTTGTGTTATCGGCCCAGACGGTTGACCACACCTCGATTCGCAGCGATATCGTCTATCTGAAGGAACATTTATTCCTACGCAACGACTCCGACTTCAATGTTGTTGACCTGGACGTGGAGTGGCCTTCGGTGGTCGACTACACCTCGGCGAAGCCTTTGCAATCGGCCTTGGCCATGATGGCATTCGGACAAGACACTACCGACCTTCAGGTGGCGCGACGTGAGTTTCTAAGCCCGATGGGACAGCCCGTCACCCGACAGCTTGAGCGTATCCCAGATGACGACCGCTTCTGCTACATCACCCTGAAGGTCACGATGAAGGCTTATCAACCTGGAAAGTGGATAGCCTTTCTGGTGCAGTATACCGCTGAGCCGCAGGCACGCTCTCGGGTGCAGGCGGCCAAGGCTGTGAGAAGTGTGGTATATGACATTCGACGGCACAAGGTGCTCACGGTCGACCAGATGATCAGAAAGTCGGCTATCGAGGACGGTAGGGTTGACGACAATTTCTATGCCAGCCTGTTGGCGCCGCTGAGCGACGAAGACTACGATGGACTCAAGTCGACAAGCATTAATGGTGTATGGCCTGACAAAGATCAGGTCACTTTTCATCTGACGAATACTACCGACACGCGTATCATCAGTTATGAGGCGCAACTGCCTTACCAACAGGTGCGCTATCTGGTCGCCAAGGATGCCCGGCAGTTGATAGAGAAACAAGCAGCCCCGGGGCAGCCGGAGCTCTGTTATCTGTCAGACACGTGGCAGGGCGACTCTGTTTATCGTCAGGTAGATGTCATGCCCCAGTTTTTTGGCGGACAGGCGGCCATGAACACTTACATCAGTCGTTCTGGCACACCATTGTCGGTAGGTAGCCAAGGACGCGTCACAGTTGCATTCATTGTCGACAAAGAGGGGGTGGTGCGCGATGTACATGTCATTGGTCTGCTCACACCAGAAGCAAGTCGTCATGCCGCCTCACTTGTCAGAAACATGCCGCGATTCATACCAGGCATGTTGCATGGCCAACCTGTAGCTGTAAGAATTTACCTTCCGATTGCCTATCAATAAGCCTCCGCCTCCGACCCACACGATATCACATCGTATTCTGGGTGCTTGCCCATGAACTTTTTTCCGCCTACATAATTTTACAGGTGTTGTCTGTGATCGATGTAGCCCCATCCTTTGGCAATGCAACATTTGGTGCGTTGTTAACGGCTTTTGAGTCTCGGCAAATCAAGATGTCTTTATCTCTGGAACAACAATCGCCGACATTCTTCGTGGCAAACACTCACTTTTGTGCTCATGCTGTCTACTGATTCACGTTAAAGCCTACACTTTGATGTCTTTTTCATGCCTTTCTAATCTTTATGTTTTATTATCCTAAATATTTACATTATGATTATAATTAAAAGGAGATATGCGTGGTCCTTACTTAAGAGTGATTTCTAGATATTAGAGCTTGATGTGTCAAAGTGTAAGCATTGATGTTTGTAAAAGGCTATATTTCGTTTTTATTAAATTGCATAGTGTAAGTTATAAGCACCTTTTCTTCTAGTTTTAAATTATAACCCTATGTATAACTTACGATTTATATTAGGTGAAAAAATAATGATAAAATAGTGTTAAAATATTATCGGGATTAATTTTTTATGTATATCTTTGCACCAGAAAAAAGAAATAACTAGAAACGAAAGGAATAAAATTATGAAACGTGCAATCTTTATTTTTATGTTGATTTTGGGTACAATATCGAGCTTCGGCCGTAATCGCATCAGCGAGACAGCCACGGTGGTTGCCGACACCATATTCTACGCAGCCAACGAGCAGGGTGTAGGTCAGGCAGCTCAGGCAGCCTATTATAGACTGTTGCTGACCCAGGGTACCAATTCAGAAAAAGAGGATGTCTTCATGGACTTCTATATGAATGGCACCAAGAAAGCTGAGGGCGGTTACAACTTTGTAGACCTTGGCAATGACAAGAACACCGTTTATAACGGTCGTGTCACCACTTATTATGCCAACGGCAAGGAAAAGCTGAGCGGCAAATATGTTAACGGCAAGCGTGAGGGCTATTTCACCTTGCACATGCGTGATGGCGGTATAGCTGTCGTGCAGTATGAGAATGGCAGTTCTAAGTATGACTACTTCCTCATCACCCGCACAGACGGTAAGCAGGAGAAGCGCCCCATTTCTGAAATTAGATCTCTCTTACAATAATAATATTAATAAACACTACTAAACAATATAAGGCCCGCATTCGTGAGAATGTGGGCCTTATCAATGTTATCCGGGTTGTTACGGCTGTCGGTGATGAAATGTAGTGGCAACTCCTGCGCTTATTTGAGCAGCAGTTCCACGGGGCAGTGGTCGCTGCCAAAGATCTCGGTATGAATCTTGGCATCGGCGATACGATCCTTCAACGTCTCTGATGTGATGAAGTAGTCGATACGCCATCCGGTGTTCTTCTCGCGGGCTTTGAACCGGTAGCTCCACCAGCTATAAGTTACCTGCTCAGGGTACAGTGTGCGGAAGGTGTCAATGAATCCACTGCCTAGCAGAGTCGTCATCTTCTCGCGCTCTTCGTCGGTGAATCCGGCATTGTTGCGGTTGGTCTTCGGGTTCTTGAGGTCTATCTCCTCGTGGGCAACATTCAGGTCGCCGCATACTATCACAGGTTTGGTCTCGTTGAGCCGCATCATATAGGCCCTGAAGTCGTCTTCCCATTGCATACGATAGCCCAGTCGCTTGGGCTTCACCTCTCCCGGCAGTGCCTCCTGCGAGTTGGGCGTGTAGCAGGTGATGAGGTAAAAGTCGGGATACTCCAGTGTGATGACACGTCCCTCGTGGTCGTGCTCGTCGATACCCAGTCCATAGGTCACGGCCAACGGCTGGTGTCGTGTGAAGATGGCCGTGCCGCTATAGCCTTTCTTGTCAGCATAGTTCCAGTACGACTGGTAGCCTTCAAACTCCAGGTCTAGTTGTCCTTGCTGCATCTTCGTCTCCTGCAGACAGAAGAAGTCGGCATCCAGTTCTTTGAAGTAAGCCTCGAAGCCTTTGCTCACTACGTTTCCGTCGTCATCGGTTTTGGGCTTGATACAGGCGCGCAGCCCGTTTACGTTCCAGGATATGAATTTCATTGTTCTTTGCTTGTTTGATGGTTTATACGCGCTTCGCTTCCCCGCGCAGCAGGTTCATAAACTCCATGCGCGTGTTGGTCGACTCAAACACACCGCTATAGGCACTTGTTGTGGTGATGGCATTCTGTTTCTCCACACCGCGCATGGCCATGCAGAGGTGCTTGGCCTCGACGACCACCATCACCCCTTGGGGTTTCAGGGTCTCGCGGATACACTGCTCTACCTGTTGCGTGAGTCGTTCCTGCACCTGCAGTCGGTGACTGAAGATATCTACCACACGTGCGATCTTGCTCAGTCCGGTGATATACCCGTTAGGGATATAGGCCACATGGGCCTTGCCGAAGAACGGCAGCATGTGGTGTTCGCACATCGAATAGAAGTCGATGTCCTTGACAATCACCATCTGGTCGTATTTCTCTTCGAAGAGGGCGTCGGTGAGCACTTTCTTCGGGTCTTGCGTATAGCCTCGTGTGAGCACCTGCATGGCTTTGGCTACGCGCATGGGTGTTTTCTGAAGCCCTTCACGGTCGGGATCCTCACCCAGCAGACTGATTACCTCTTTATAATGTGCAGCGAGCTCGTCGAGCCCGTCGCGAAATTCTATTTCTGGATTCATGTATTGTGTGTGATGTAAAAAATGGTGCTACCGTCACTAGTCGTTCACGGTAATCTTGCCTTTGACAATGGTGGCGGCATGGTAGCCCATGGCCTTCACGTTATTGAGCATCCGTCGTGCCTCCTCATAGCTCCTGTAGTTGCCTACCCGGCATATCCATCGGGGCGAATAGAAGTGTACGTAGATGGGTTGGTCGGGGTATCTCATCTTGATGGCATTGCCAATCTGTTGTGCTTTCTGCTTGTCGTTGCGGGTGTTTCCTCCGGCGAAGGCCTGAACGCGGTACCCCGTCACCTTATAGCTGTTGCGCATCACTTTCTTGCGCATGTCGATGGTGGGAATCTCCATCTCATTATCATCGGCACTCTTGCGTGTCTCGGTGGAGTTGTGCGGTTCGTTTCTGCGTTCGGCATCTTTCTCCTTGGCCTTCAAGGCCTCCCTGGCCTTCTCTCTGGCCTCGTTGTCGTTGTCGCGAGCAACTGTTTTTTCTTGTGTCTTGCTTTGCTCGCTTACTTTCTCTTTGGTGTCGTTGTTTGTTTTTGGGCTATTGTTGTTCTCTGGCTTGATGGTTCTGACGGTGGTCGATGCCTTTTGTCCTGAGACTTGGTTGCTGCCATTCACTAGTTCGTCTATGGCTTTGCTCTGTGTTACAGACACCTTTCCCAGTCCCTGCCTCGATTCTTGCAGGTGTTCGAGATAGGTCTGTGCGTGGGCAGCGAGTGCAGAGCATATCACCATGAAAATGATGGAGACGAATTTCTTCATTGCGTTATTTGTTGGTTGGTAGGTTTGTTGGAGGGTTGGCCGACGGCTTGCCCTGTGGCCTTGGCTCGTAGAGCCCACGGCCTGCAGCAGAAACATGTCAGCCAACCCTACCATCAAACAATTACTTCTTCCAGGCGTCGATGATAGCCTTGAAGTCGGCAGCCTTCAGAGAGGCACCGCCGATGAGGCCGCCGTCGATGTCGGGCTTTGCAAACAGCTCGGGAGCGTTCTTGGCATTGCAGCTACCGCCATAAAGGATGGTGGTGTCCTCAGCAGCCTCCTTGCCATACTTGTCGGCAACGATCGAGCGGATATAAGCCAGCATCTCCTCAGCCTGGTCAGAGGTAGCGGTCTTGCCGGTACCGATGGCCCAGATGGGCTCGTAGGCCAGTACGATGTTCTTCCACTCCTCAGCAGAGAGGTTGAATACAGAGCCGTCGAGCTCAGCCTTCACCACCTCGTTCTGGGTGCCGGCCTCGCGCTCCTCGAGAGTCTCGCCGCAGCAGAAGATTACCTTCAGGTTGTTGGCCAGTGCCAGCTGCACCTTCTCCTTGAGGATTTCGGCAGTCTCACCGTAGTATTGACGGCGCTCAGAGTGGCCGAGGATGACATACTGTGCACCAGTCGACTTCACCATAGCGGCAGAAACCTCACCGGTATAAGCACCCTTCTCCTTGTCGGCGCAGTTCTCGGCACCCAGTGCCACTACCTCCTGGTCGAGCACGTCAGCCACCTTGGCCAGGTGGATGAACGGTGTGCAGATTACCACACCACAGTTGGGCTTGTCGGCCACCAGTGCGTCGTTGATCTCTTTTGCCAGTGCAATACCCTCCTGCAGGTTCTCGTTCATTTTCCAGTTACCTGCTACAATTTTCTTTCTCATTTGTTTCTTTTTTAAAAGTTGATATAAACTTAGTTGATGTCTTATTGTCCATGAGTTTCTTTTCCTCCTCTTTCAGGCGCTGTTGTCCGTCCCTGATTTTGCCCCTCACATATTTGCTCCATGCCCAGGTGCGGTCGGCGATGGTCAGGAGGATAAGCGGCAGGAAGAACCACAGCACCACCTTGGTGATGGTCTTGCCTGCCGTGTCGTTGGGCAGATGCCCTATCTCCAGCTTGTCGAGCGGTGCGTTGAGCTCCTCGCCCGTGGGCAGGTCGTTGTGGCTCCACTTGCGTATGATGGTGCCGTCTTTGATGAGCAGCAGTCCCGGGTTGCTTCTGATGATAGTCTTGAGGGTCGTCGCGTCGGTCATATAGAACGGATATTCGGCTCCCGTGATATCTTCCCAATGCTGTATGCCCTTCTCTGTGGAGGCCGTGAGGCAGTAGAACGGAATCTTCTGCGCCTGTGCATATTCGTATATTTGGTCGATATTGCCGAAGTTGCTGTCGTCGGCCGTCTCCAGATGGGGCGAGATGAGCAGGAAGGTGTACCCTTTGTGGGCCAGCACGTCCTCGGTGATATCGTCGCCCTCGGCCATCTGGATAGAGAAGTCGTGGATGGGCGGCACATAGCCCTCTTTGGTCTGCACGGTCTTCGAGTCGATGAACTGCCAGGTAGAGTCGGGGTAGTTTTCTAGTGCAAACTCCTTTCTCACCCCGTCTTTCTCCATGATGAAGGTGGTCCGGAACTGTGGCTGCTCGGCTCCCTCGGGTATTTCCATGCCCTTGGGGATATTGGCCCCGATATGGTAGGGACGGAAGTCGAAGATGGGCAGTTTGTAGAGCGAGTATAGGCTGGTAATCAACACGAAGAGCACGGTATAGTTGATGGCAATCCACTGGTTGCTCTTCGAGATGAACCTATACATGCACAGTGGCCATTTCCACACCACCACGGCAGCCAGCAGCAGCACCACGTTCTTGAGGAAGGTCTGGTTGTTGGTCAGTTTGATGGCGTCGCCAAAGCATCCGCAGTCTTTCACGGGGTTGGCGATGGCCAACCAGAGTGTGACAAGCGTCATGACAATCATGAGCAGCAGGGTGATTTTGGATGTCAGCCTGCGTCGGATGGCAAAGAGGAAGAAGATGCCTAGCGAGAACTCGAGGGCCGAGAGCAGCACCGAGGTGGCAAGTGTCACAAAGTCGGGTACATAAGTCAGCGCGCCCACAGCCTCCAGATAGTCTTGGATCTTATACTGTGTGCCCAGCGGATCTGTGGCTTTCACATATCCTGAAAAGATAAACACGACTGCCAGCAGCAGTCGACATAGATTGACGGCTATGCTTTTTATTTTATCCATCCTCTCTGATCAATTCATATTACCTGGCAGTGCGAATGGCGCCGAACACGGCATAGTTGATGATATCCATATAGTTGGCATCGATGCCTTCAGAGACGAGTGCCGCGCCACCGATATCCTCCAGCTCCTTGATACGCTCGATCTTGGTGAGGATGAAGTCGGTATAGCTGCTCACACGCATTGACCGCCAGGCCTCGCCGTAGTCGTGGTTCTTCTTTCGCATAAGTTCGTAGGCGGCCTTGGCATGGGTCTCATAGATCGCCATGGCCTCCTCGGGCGTCATATCTACGGTGTCAGAGAAGCCATGCTCCAGCTGGATAAGTCCCACGATGCCGTAGTTGATCAATGCGATAAACTCTGGCCTGATGCCTTCGCCCACGAGCGACTGCCCCGTGATCTCGAGCGACCGGATGCGCTTGGCCTTGATAAACAACTGGTCGGTGAGCGAAGAAGGCCGCAGGATACGCCAAGAGGCACCATAGTCGTGGAGCTTCATCTGGAAGAGGTCATGGCACTCTTTCATGATGTCCATGAACTGTTGGTCTGTATGCTGTTCTGCCATATTGAGTGCAAAGGTACTTAAATAAAATGGAATATGCCTATAGTGGTCTGAAAAATATTGGCCTACACCTTATTTATTATAGGGGTATTGGTCACGCCGGGGCGCATGCAGGCATTTGCGCCACACGGTTGTTGTGTCCACCCGGCTAGCGTTCGGCCTGTCGTTTGTGTATCACCCTCACCGTGCCACACAGGGCGTCGAAGCGCACCTGCAGCGAGTCGCGCTTCACGCCCAGCCGGTTGCGACGGCCAATGTTGGTCTCGGCATTGAAGGCGCGGATGGTAGCCTGCAGGGCCGAGTCGGTGCGGGCGATGTCGTCTTGCGTCATCTTCAGCGAGGCCTCCTGCCATATCTTCAGTGCCCGGCGCCGTGCCTCCACGGCCTGTGGGTGCTCCTGGCGCAGCTGGCGTATGGCGTTGAGCGTCTGGAGGTATGCCTTGTGCTGGTAGAGCGAGTCGATGCGATGCATCAGCGGGGCGGCCTTCTGCTCCTCAGAAGGCTGGCAGGCCACCAGGCAAAACGTGGCCGCAAGCAATAGCATTTTCTTCATCATACCTGCAAAGGTAGCAAATTAATTTAGGATAAAGAATTATGAATTATGAATATTTTCGTAACTTTGCACCCTGTTTTATATGTACATATCATCATGCGATTATTGAGTGATGCCGATTTGGCAAAGATACTAGACCAAGATATATTCCATTTGATTTCTGAAGCGGCCGACGGCCTGGGGCTCGAGTGTTATGTGGTGGGCGGTTATGTGCGCGACCTGTTTCTCGAGCGTCCCTCCAACGACATCGATGTCGTGGTAGTGGGCAGTGGCATCAGCGTGGCCTGCCGGCTCAAGGAGTTGCTTGGGCGCAAGGCCCACCTGTCTGTTTTCCGCAACTTCGGTACCGCCCAGGTCAAATACCGCGGACTGGAGGTCGAGTTTGTGGGTGCCCGCAAGGAGAGCTACAGCCACGACAGCCGCAAGCCGCACGTGGAAGACGGTACGCTGGAAGACGACCAAAACCGCCGCGACTTCACCATCAACGCCATGGCCGTCTGCCTCAACAAGGCTCGCTTTGGCCAGTTGATAGACCCCTTCGACGGCATTGCCGACCTGGAGGATGGCATCATACGCACGCCTCTCGACCCCGACATCACCTTCTGCGACGACCCTTTGCGTATGCTGCGCTGCATCAGGTTTGCCACGCAACTGAGATTTTATATCGAGGAGGAGACCTTCGAGGCACTGGAGCGCAATGCCGACCGCATCCATATCATCAGCGGAGAGCGGGTGGAGGAAGAACTCAACAAAATCATGCTCACCGACCAGCCCAGCCGCGGGTTCGTAGACCTGCACCGCTGTGGACTGTTGCAGCTCATCCTGCCCGAACTCTCGGCACTCGACAAGGTGGACACTCGCAATGGCAAGGCTCATAAAAACAATTTCTATCACACCCTCGAAGTGCTCGACAACCTTTGCCTGGCACAGAAGAAGCGCGAGCAGCAGCTGCGTGCCACGCTGGCCGACGAGCCTGCCGACAGCGATGCCGCAGCCACGGCCAAGACCGAGTTCGACGAGCTGACGGCCCATAAGCTGTGGCTGCGATGGGCTGCCTTGTTGCACGACATTGGCAAACCCAAGAGCAAACGGTGGGACAACCAGCAAGGCTGGACCTTCCACAACCACAACTATCTGGGTGCCAAGATGGTGCCTGGCGTGTTTCGTCGCCTGAAGCTGCCGATGGACACCAAGATGAAATACGTTCAGAAGTTGGTAGACCTCCACATGCGCCCCATTGTCATTGCCGACGAGGAGGTGACCGACAGTGCCGTGCGCCGGCTGGTGAACGATGCCTCTGACGATGTGGACGACCTGATGATGCTCTGCGAGGCCGACATCACCAGCAAAAACCAGGTGAAGAAGCAGCGCTTTTTGGAAAACTTCAGGCTGGTGCGCGAGAAAATCACCAACCTGCAGGAGAAAGACTACAAACGTCTGTTGCAGCCTTGCATCGACGGCAATGAGATCATGGAGATGTTCCATCTGCAGCCCTCGCGCGAGGTGGGTACCCTCAAACAGACCCTCAAAGACGCCGTGCTTGACAATAAGGTGCCCAACGAGCGTGGCCCGCTCATGGAACTGCTTATGCGCAAGGCCAAAGACATGGGCCTTGTGTCTTGACCCGGCCCCTCATCATGTAGGTATGCAAGGTTGATATTCTCTTGTCTCTTTGTGGTGCGAAACCTCTTTTCCCCCAGGCATTTAGGTCTCTTGGGGCATCTTCTTTGGCACCTTTTCGCATTCTACATCGACTCGAAGCACCTGCTGTTTCCACTCGAAGCACACCCTACATCGACTCGAAGCACCTGCTGTTTCCACTCGAAGCACACCCTACATCGACTCGAAGCAGCCGCTGTTTCCACTCGAAGCATGCAACGTACAGGCCATTGTCGCGGTGTCATCATATAGATGCAAGGAGATGGCACCAGCGCTTTGGTTGTATGTTTCCTTTCTTTTCATGAAATGTAGATGAACATGTTGCTCAGGTCAACGAACATTTTTCTTTTGGGGAAAGCTACTGCAGGTGCATTGTCTTTTCTGTCTCTCGACCCGACTCAGTGGTCTTTCATCCCACCAGGGTACAAGTAATGTAAAACGGTAAAATGGATATATTCTTTGCTAAAAAGAAACAATGTTTGTTAAAAACTCAACAATGGCGTTTCGGTTTTCAACTTTAGTTGTTACCTTTGCACCGTTAAAACTGGAAAAGAGCTTCTGGTTTTTATTTTTTGATGATGTTTCAAGATAGAATAGGTAAAAATTAAATAATAATTAGTTAATAAGGTATGAGTATTAAAAGTTTATTTTTTGTAGCCCTGGCTGCCACCGCCCTCGTTTCTTGTGGCGGCAAAAAAGGTGGAAGTCTGGCAGACCTGCAAGACAACGAGTTTGCTGTACGCACGGTAGGTACACAGAGTGCAGACATGCAGACCACCTATCCGGCTACGATCAAGGGTATTCAGGATGTGGAAGTACGCCCAAAGATTTCTGGATTTATCACCAAGGTGTTGGTTCATGAGGGCCAGAGGGTGGCTGCCGGACAGGTGATGTTCACCATCGACAGCGAGACCTATCAGGCTGCTGTGCGTCAGGCGCAGGCCTCCCTGAGCACGGCTCAGGCGCAGGCCAATACAGCCCGGCTGACCTACGAGAACAACAAGAAGCTCTTCGACCAGCATATCATCGGTCAGTATGAGCTGTCCACGGCCCAGAACAGTTATGCCACAGCCCAGGCCTCGGTGGCCCAGGCCCAGGCTGCACTGGCCTCTGCCCGCGAGACCCTGAGCTGGTGTACGGTGAAGGCCCCTGCCGCCGGTGTGGTGGGCAGTCTGCCTTATAAGGTGGGAACTCTGGCCAGCGCCTCTACGGCACTGACCACTGTGTCGAACATTTCGACCATGGAGGTGTTCTTCTCGATGAGTGAGAGTGAGATTCTTGCCCTGTCGAAGACCTCTGGCAGTGCTGCGGCCGCCATCAGCGAACTGCCGATGGTGAAGCTGATGCTTGCCGACGGAACGGTGTACAACCATCCCGGCAAGGTGGTGAAGATGAGTGGTGTGATTGACCCGGGCACGGGCTCTTACTCGCTCATTGCTCATTTTGCCAATCCCGAGCATTTGCTCAAGAGCGGTGGTGCAGGCCAGATCATCATTCCGCGCTCTAACAGCAGCGCCATCGTGGTACCGCAGGAAGCAACCTCGCAGGTGCAGGATAAGACTTTCGTATATCTCGTGGGTAAGGATAACAAGGTGAAATATACGGAGATAACCATCGACCCGCAGAATGATGGCGTGAACTACGTGGTGACCGGCGGTCTGCACGTGGGCGACCGCTACGTGAGCAAGGGCATCACCAAACTCACTGACGGCATGGAGATTAAGCCCATTACCGAGCAGCAGTACCAGGCCAAGATAGACAAGGCCACCAAATTGGGCGCTGCCCAGGGCAATGCCGGCGATTTTGCCAAGGCCATGAGCAGCAAGTAAGCCTGCGTCTTATGTGCCTATGGCCCCATCGTAGGCTCACCAACATAAATTGGCCGTGGCATAGCGAGCCATGGCGCCAACCATAAATAATCAGAAAATATGTCATTTTCAAATTTCATCAAACGCCCGGTACTCTCGACGGTGATATCCATCTTCTTCGTCTTGCTGGGTACCATCGGTTTGGTTTCACTGCCTATTGAGCAGTATCCCGATATTGCACCACCAACCATCGTGGTTTCTACTACCTACACCGGTGCCGATGCCAAGACTGTGATGAACTCGGTCATCACTCCCTTGGAGGAGAGCATCAACGGTGTGGAGAACATGACCTATTTGACCTCTACCGCCACCAACAACGGTATGGCCATGATCACCGTGTACTTCAAGCAGGGCGCTGATGCCGATATGGCGGCTGTGAACGTGCAGAACCGTGTGTCGCAGGCACAGGCGCTCTTGCCTGCCGAGGTAACCAAAGTGGGTGTGATTGTACAGAAGCGGCAGACTTCTAACGTGGTCATCTTTGGTCTGACCACCGATGATGGCCGTTACGACAGTAAGTTCCTCACCAACTACAACAACATCAATATTGTTCCTGAGCTGCAGCGTATCAACGGTGTGGGTAACATTCAGAGCTTCTCTACCGAGACCTACTCCATGCGTATCTGGTTGCAGCCCGACAAGATGAAGCAGTACGGACTTATACCGAGCGACATCACCGCCGCCTTGGCAGAGCAGAACATCGAGGCTGCTCCGGGTGCCTTCGGCGAAAACAGCAAGGTGGCCTTCGAGTATGTGCTGCGCTATAAGGGTCGTCTGAGTACACCCGAGGAGTACGAGAACATCGTGCTGACCAGTAAGACCACTGGCGAAACCCTCTATCTGAAAGATGTAGCCAAGATGGAGCTGGGTAGCCTGCAATATAATGTGGGAATGATGAACGACGGCCATCCCGCCGTAATAGGTATGGTGCAGCAGATTGCCGGTTCTAACGCCACACAGATCTCTACCGACGTGAAGGCCGCCTTGGCCAAGGCAGAAAAGTCAATGCCCCCCGGCATGAAACCCGTGGTGATGCAAGACGTTACCGACTTCCTCTTCGCCTCTATCCATGAGGTGATCTTCACCCTGATACTCACGCTGATACTGGTGTTTATCGTGGTGTATATCTTCTTGCAGGACTTCCGCTCGACGCTCATCCCTATGATTGCCGTACCGGTGGCCTTGATTGGTACCTTCCTGTTCTTGTGGATTTTCGGTTTCTCGATCAACCTGCTCACCCTCTCGGCCTTGCTGTTGGCCATCGCCATCGTGGTGGATGATGCCATTGTGGTGGTGGAAGCCGTCCATGCCAAGCTCGACCAGGGCTATGAGAATGCACGCACAGCTGCCATCGATGCCATGAACGAGATCTCGGGCGCCATTATCTCTATTACGCTGGTGATGTCGGCCGTGTTTGTGCCGGTGTCATTCATGAGCGGTACGTCTGGTACCTTCTATCGCGAGTTTGGTATCACCATGGCCGTGTCTATCGTGATCTCGGCTGTCAACGCCTTGACGCTTTCGCCTGCCTTGTGTGCCATCTTCTTGAAGCCCCATAGCGAAGAGGGTCATGAGAAGTCTACCTTTGTGAGTCGGTTCCACGCTGGTTTCAACCGTGTGTTCGACCGTACGACAGAGAAATATAAGAAAGGTGTGGAGCGCATCATCAACCATCGTATCGTTACGGCCATCACTGTAGTGGTGGGTACCGTGGTACTGGTGGTACTGATGTCGGTTACCTCTACGGGTTTGGTGCCCGACGAGGATACGGGTACACTCTTCGTGACCATGACCGCCGCTCCGGGAACCAGCCAGGAGCGTACCAAGGAGATCGTAGCCCAGGTTGACAAGATGTTGGCCTCTAATCCCGCCATCGAGCACCGTACGGCCATCGCCGGTTACAACTTCATTGCGGGTCAGGGTTCTGACCAGGCTACCTTCATCATCAAGCTGAAGAGCTTTGAAGAACGTGCCTCGAAGAATATCTTTGCGCGCATCAAGGATGCCATCTCGGGGCAGGGTGCCGCCGCACTCTTCGTCAATCCCATGGAGAGCAACATGGTGCTGGGTATGATCTATAAGCAGACGGCTACCATCAAGGACGCGCAGATCTTGGCCTTCGGTCCGCCGATGATTCCGGGCTTCTCGGTGAACAACGGTATCTCGATGACCCTGCAAGACAAGACGGGCGGCGACCTCAATAAGTTCTTTGAAATCACCAAGGGGTATCTGGCAGAGCTCAACAAGCGTCCTGAGATACAGAATGCCATGACCTCGTACAACCCGAACTACCCCCAGTATATGGTAGACGTTGACGTGGCCAAGACCAAGCAAGAAGGCACGAGCCCTGCTGCCGTGTTGTCGACACTGCAGGGTTACTATGGTGGTATGTATGCTTCAAACTTCAATGCCTACGGTAAGCTGTTCCGTGTGATGATCCAGGGTGACGTGGCGAGCCGTATGCGTCCCGATGGGCTGAGCAATATCTATGTGCGCCTTGGTTCGGGCGAGATGGCTCCGGTGTCGGAGTTTGTGAAGCTGCGCCGTGTGTACGGCCCGTCAAACATCGGCCGTTTCAACCTCTTCACCGCCATCAACCTGAACATCACGCCGAGCACCGAATACTCTTCGGGTGACGCCTTGAAGGCTGTGGAGGAAGTGGCTGCCGACTACTTGCCCGATGGTTATGGCTATGAATATTCAGGTCTGACCCGTTCGGAGTCAGAGTCGAGCAACTCTACCGCGCTCATCTTCGTCCTGTGTCTGGTGTTCGTGTACCTCATTCTGAGTGCGCAGTATGAAAGTTATCTGTTGCCGTTGTCGGTGATCTTGTCGATACCGTTCGGTCTGGCAGGTGCCTTCATCTTCACCAACCTCTTCGGTCACTCCAACGATATCTATATGCAGATTTCGTTGATTATGCTGATCGGTCTGTTGGCTAAGAACGCTATTCTGATTGTGCAGTTCGCCCTTGAGCGCCGCCGTACAGGTATGGCCATCAGGTACTCTGCCATTCTGGGTGCCGCGGCCCGTCTGCGTCCTATCTTGATGACCTCACTGGCCATGATTATCGGTCTGCTGCCGCTGATGTTCGCATCGGGTGTGGGTAAGAACGGAAACCAGACGCTGGGTGCCGCTGCCGTGGGCGGTATGCTCATCGGTACCTTCATCCAGATCTTTATCGTGCCTGCATTGTTCGTAATGTTCCAGTGGCTGCAAGAGAAATTCACACCGCTGGTATTTGAAGACGAAATCAATCACGAGGCTGAGGCTGAGCTGGAGCAGTATGCTCATTCTGCCATACGGCTCATCGACAAGTCGAAGACTGAGCAATAACCAAACAAGCGAAGGGCCTCCCATCCCTCACATGGGGGGATGGGCCCACGCTGAATATTACACAATGATTATGAAACGAATAATATATATCACCCTGGCCCTTGCCACGCTCTCCTTACAGGGCTGTAAGAGCCTCTATGGTAAGTACGAGCGCCCCGATGTGAATACCAAGGGACTGTTTCGCGACTCGGCTTCGCTGACCGACACCCTTGCTGTCGGTGATACGACCAGCTTTGGCAACCTGCCTTGGCGTCAGGTGTTCACCGACCCACAGTTGCAGCAGCACATCCAGACGGCACTCAACAATAACCCCAACCTGCTCAACGCAGCCCTGAACGTGGATATGGCCGAGGCACAACTCAAGGCTGCCAAGCTGTCGTTCCTGCCACAGTTTGTCTTTACCCCACAGGGCACCCTCACACGTTTCAACGAGGCCACCACGAAGTCGTACTCGCTGCCGGTGACGGCCAGCTGGAACGTGCCGCTCTTTGGAGGACTGGTGGCTGCCAAGCGTGCTGCCCAGGTGCAGCTCATCCAGATGAAAGACTATCAGGTGAGCGTACAAACATCACTGGTGGCCGGTGTGGCCAACCTCTACTACTCGTTGCTGATGCTCGACCGCCAGCTGGAGTTGGTCAACGAGATGGAGGCTCTCACCAAGAACACCTGGGACATCATGAAGGTACAGCATGAGACCGTTCGTGGCGTGCGGTCGACTGCCGTGCAGAGTGCTGAGTCGAACTATTACAGTGTGCTGACGAATAAGGCTGACTTGAAGCGCCAAGTGCGCGAGGCAGAGAACTCACTGAGTCTGTTGCTGGGCCAACCCGCCCAGACCATAGCCCGTGGCAAGCTGGCCGACCAGCGCCTGCCCGAGACATTCTCTACCGGTGTGGGCATCCAACTGCTGGCCAACCGTGCCGACGTTCATGCCAACGAGATGGCACTGGCCGCCTGTTTCTACAACGTGGAGGAGGCCCGCAGCAAGTTCTATCCCAACATCAGCATTTCGGCTACGGGCGGTTTCAGCAATGGCTCGGGGCTCGTGAACCCCGGTAAGTGGCTATTGTCTGCCGTGGCATCGCTTACGCAGCCCATCTTTATGAATGGTCAGCTCACCGCAGGCTTGCGCGTGGCCAAAGACCAGTATGAGCAGGCTTTCAACACGTGGCAGAACAGCATCCTGACCGCCGGCTCGGAGGTGAGCAACGCATTGGTGCTATACAATACCTCGGCAGAGAAGAGCGCCATAGAGACCAAGCAGATAGAGGTGCTGAAAAGGAATGTGGAAGACACACGGAGCCTCATGGCCAGTGCCGGCAGCACCTATCTTGAGGTGATCACGGCCCAGAGCTCACTGCTCAACGTGGAACTGTCGCAGGTGGCCGACGACTTCTATAAGATGCAGGCCGTCGTGAACCTCTATCAGGCTCTTGGCGGAGGAGCCAAATAGTATAAAATTCACAATTCAAAATTCACAATTCAAAATTTGTGATTCACAAATGGCAATAAAAAATAATGATTATGGCAAGCGAAATTAGTGACAAAGCCGTGGTTTCCCCGAAGGCCAAGATAGGTGAAGGCTGCAAGATATTCCCGTTCGTATATATCGAGGACGATGTGGAGATTGGCGACAACTGTGTCATCTTCCCCTTTGTCAGCGTGCTCAACGGAACCCGCATGGGTAATGGCAACAAGATACACCAAGGAACGGTGTTGGCTGCCCTTCCCCAGGACTTCGCCTTTAAGGGCGACTGCACCCAGGTGGTGATTGGCAACGACAACATCATCCGCGAGAATGTGGTGATCAACCGCGCTACACACGGTTGTGGACAGACCGTCATTGGCAACGGCAACTTCCTCATGGAGGGTGTTCACGTGAGCCACGACACCAAGATAGGCGATAAGAATGTGTTTGGCTACGGCACCAAGATAGCCGGCGACTGCGTTATCGGCAATCAGACGATATTCTCGTCATCGGTGATCGAGAATACGGGTACCCGTGTGGGCGATATGGCCATGATTCAGGCCGGCACAACCTTCTCTAAGGATGTACCGCCTTACATCGTGGCGGGTGGCACCCCTGTGGGCTATGGCGGTCCCAACAACCGGATCATGGAACTCAATAATGTGGGTGAGAAACAGCGTAAGCATGTTGCCAATGCTTATCGTCTTGTTTTTCACGGACAGGTGAGTGTCTTTGACGCGCTGTTACAGATCAAGGAACAGGTTCCTGACGGACCCGAGATTCAGAACATCCGGGCCTTTATCAAAGCAACAAAAAAAGGCATCATCAGTAAAATGTAGTTCATACCTGTACATTTTACGTTGTAAGTGAGGAAGGCTGGCCGTGAGGTCAGCCTTCTGTGTGTGTATGCTGGGCACTGCTCGGTTGCTACACCTCCGCGGCAATGGTGCAGTGGGGGAGGAGCTGTGCATATCTGAAGCAAGAAGTTGTGTGGTCGTTGATGACCCCGATAGCCTGCAGATGGCTGTAAATGATGGTAGAACCCACAAACTTGAAGCCGCGACGCTTGAGGTCGGCCGCCACGCGGTCAGACAGGGCGTTGCGGGTGCAGAGTTGCTGCTGATGCGAAGGGTAGACTAACGAACGACCGTTGGTGAAGCTCCATATATATTTGTCGAACGACCCAAACTCCTCAGCCACCTTGAGGAAGGCCCGTGCATTGGTAATCATAGCTTCCACCTTGCGGCGCGAGCGGATCATGCGCTCGGTGGCGAGGATGCGCTGAATGTCGTCTTCACCAAAGGATGCCACCTTTGCCGGGTCGAACCCTGCAAAGCAACTCCGGAACACCTCTCTGCGCTGAAGCATCATGAGCCACGATAGACCGCATGACATCGATTCCATCAACAGGTACATAAAGTGCTGCCGCTCATCGTGAACGGGTACTCCCCATTCCTCATCATGGTAGAGCTCATGTTGCACGTCACCTCGGCACCAGCCACACTTCACCGGGTATTGCAGGTGACGCATGGGATGGCCACCCCACGAGGTCTCGTTGACCAGGCGGAAGCCTATGCGGGCATACAGTCGTTCAGCCAGAGGATTGCCCTGGTCTACGAGCAACCCCACGGGCTGGTCGTTGCCATGGCGCTGGATGGTAGCCCGCAGCAGTGCCTGTGCAATGCCCTGATGACGGAAACGCTCGTCGACAGCCAGCGAGTCGATGTAATACTCTCCTGCTGTGGTCTCCTCGGCCATGGTGCTGAAGTCTTGTCCCAATGTGGCGGCCGCCTCGCTGATGAACGCCGCTCGCAGTTGGCGTAGGTCTTTGCCATCGTAGCCCACGCAGATGCCGGCTAGCTGATGGCGGCCCGTCATGGCCGTGAGGGTGTTGCGATAGCTATATTGACTGTCGTCGCGCGCCACGAGTGTGGTCATCATGCGGTGGAAGTCGTCGAGCGTATGGTGCGGTCCGGCGAAATATCGGCAACAGTCGTGGTTCATGGCCAGCATGATGAGTGTTGCGATATCAGCAGCCTGATGAGGTTGCGCGGGTAGGATGGAATAGTGCATGGGTGGAGTGATTATGGTTGAAGGATGATGCGCTGTGCGATGGCGGCTTGCCGCTGATAAAAGAGCAGCTGTTCGGCCTCGGTCACGGGTTCATAGGGGGCAAGGATTCTGCCTACGCGCTCCACATCGGCCGGTATCGAGAGGTTTGCTTTCTTACGTGCGGCGATGCTCTTACGGATCTCGTAGGCGGCGCGTGTGGGTTCGGGCATCTGCAGGAGGGTGGCTAGGTGATAGCGGTTGGCTACGTTGAAGGCCTCTTTGGGCTGATGGACGATGGCCTCGCAGAGCAATGCCACCTTATCTTTGGGCGATGTCATGAGCTTGGCCAGTTCGGCGTAGAGGTAACTGTCGTGATAACGTTGCAACAGTCGCTTGTAGAGACTCACCGCCTGCGACCTGAGTTTGACGCGCGCATAGAGCTGAGCCAGATGTCTGAGGTTGTCTTTGTTGCTGGGATTAATTTGCAAGGCCTTGCGAAAGAATGGCATCACCCCTTTGATATAATCGTCTGATCGCTCACCGATGCCCGTCATGAGTCGGTTGGTGATACGTTGTCCTAGCGAGGGCACGATGCGCCCGTTGTGGCGAATGCCCTCCCAGTCGCTGTCGGCCAGTCGCATGGCATAGGGCACAAAGAAAGCCAGATTAAAGTTGACAATGACCTTGTCGAGACTGAGGGCATCGTGAATGATGGCTTTGTTGGCTTCAAGGTCGTTGTCGCTCATCTGCGGATAACATTGCGTCATGGCATAGAGCAACCTGCGGGCCTCGTCGATGTTTCCCGTCTTGACCGCTTTCTTAAAGCTGTCGTGGTATGTCCAAAACGCATTGATCATAGCCTAAAAAACTTGCTCAGGTGCAAACATACGTAATTTTTTTGAGAAAACGGTGAGTAGTCTTGATAAAAATGAGATTTCCATTCACGTTAATAATGTAGAAAGCAGGCTGATGATACACTTATTTTTCGTATTTTTGCAAGATAAAGCTATGAACATAACAGAAGAAACCATCATGAAGGAGCCGGAGCGTGTGCAGAGCATGTTCCGCTATTGGGAGAAATATATGGAAGAGCAGGTGCAGTTCTGGGACATTCCCGGAGGCCCTGAGATTCATGCGGGCAGCCATTGTGAGCGCGTGCTGCTGCATGCCCTTCGCATAGGCGAGTGGCAGGGGCTGAAGCTGCGTGCGATGATAGCCCTGGCCCACGCGTCAATTTTCCACGACACGCGCCGCAAGGACAACTATCTCGACGTGGGGCATGGTGACCGTGCAGCTGAATACTATCAGGAGCATTGCGAAAAGGCCAAACTCCACTTTCTGCCCGAGGCCTACGCCACCATTAAGTTTCACGACCGTGACGATGCACTAGGCGAAGACTACATCATTCGTGAGGCCAAGAGCGAGGTGGAGGATTGGCTCAACGTGTTCCATATCTTCAAGGATGCCGACGCCCTCGACCGTTTGCGGTTGGGCACCTGGTGTCTTGATGTCAACTTCCTGCGCACCGATGCGGCCAAGGGCATGGTAGACTATGCCCAACAGTTGGTGGAGCAGACCACCGACCCCGTGGCCTTGAAGCGCACATACGATATGCTGAGTCCTTTCAACCCCGCCCTCAAGAAGAAGGCGAAGGACGACTGAGGGCAGGGCAGTGCCATTCTAACGGCATGCTTTGACATTGACGATGCTGCCGCGGGGCAACCATCAGCCGTTGGCTCAGTAGGAGGCCGTGCAGGGTATTCCCGCGGCCTGTACCATGGAGCAGATACGGTCTAGTTCGTCGTGAGTGGCTTTGCGCAGCAATTTGTCGGGAGTCTCACGGTCGATGGTGTAGATCATCACGCTCTGAGGCTTGATGTCTTTTAATGCCTCCACCCAGGGCAATACATAGCGGTCGCTGGTATTGTCGGTGCCGTCTCCCTTCATGAACATCGTCTGAACAATGAGGCGTCCGTCAAACTTTTTCATCTCATCAATGATTTTGTTCACGTCGTATGACGGTTGGGTGGGGCGGTCCACATGCTTGATGTATTCGTTGTCTACAGTATCGAGCTTCAGGATGTTGTTGTCCACCTTCATCAGGGCCTGGCGTATGGCCGGACGGCTGATGAAAGTCGCGTTGCTCAGTACACTGATTTTGGCCTGTGGGCACCACTGGTCGCGGAGCTTTATGGTGTCGTCGATAATTTCGGCAAAGTGGGGGTGACTGGTGGGTTCGCCGTTGCCCGCAAAGGTAAGCACATCAGGTTGTTGACCCTCTTGATGCATCTTGATGAGCTGTTGTTCCAAGGCCTGGGCCACGTCTTCGCGTGCGGGATGGTGGGTGCGTGTGCGGCGGTCGCCGTTGAATCCGCATTCGCAGTAAAGACAATCGAAGGTGCATATTTTGCCGTCGGAGGGCAGTAGGTTAATGCCGAGGCTAAGTCCCAATCGGCGGCTATGAACGGGCCCATAGATGGGACTAGGGAAAATAATAGTGCTCATAATGATCTGTATATTTATTTAAAGCCATTCAAGCAGTCACCCCACAGAGCGTGTGAGGGGACAGCGTATGGATGCTTCCTGTTAGTTGCAAAGGTAATGAAAAACTCGAAATTGGGCGGTGTCGTGTTGCATTATTTGGTTAATGCACGTTAAAGGCTCGTTTTATTGTCATTATTTTGCTACATTTGCAGCAAATTTGCATAGCTATTGCCAGTTTGGAAATGGGAAAGAAACGTATTAAGGAAGGCGGGCGTTCCGGACGTCTGCAGTCTATCACTCTTTGCATCAGTACAGCTTTGGTACTGATTTTATTGGGACTTGTTGTATTTTCTACGCTTGCGGGGCGCAATCTGTCGTCTTACGTAAAGGAAAACCTCATTGTGACCATGATGCTCGACCAGGATATGACCGACACCGAGGCTCTCTCGATGTGTAAGGGTTTGCAGCATCGTCCATACATCAAGGCCCTCCACTTCATTAGTAAAAAGCAGTCGTTGGCCGAGGCCACCAAGGAGATGGGTGCCGACCCCTCGGAGTTTACCGATGGCGTGAACCCTTTCCCCTCGTCGGTGGAGCTCACGCTACGTAGCGACTATGCCAACAACGACTCGCTGCAGTGGATTTCTAAAGAACTGAAGAAATATCCGAAGGTGGCAGAGATCAACTATCAGAAGGACCTCATCGAGACTGTCAACCGCAATCTGGCCAAGGTGGGCCTGGTGTTGCTGGTGCTGGCCTTGTTGCTAACCTTCGTCTCGTTCTCGCTCATCAACAACACCGTGCGGCTGAGCATCTATGGTCGACGCTTCTCCATCCACACCATGAAGCTTGTAGGAGCCTCGTGGGGCTTCATCCGCGCACCGTTTGTGCGTATGGCCGTACTTGTGGGACTGCTGGCCGCCTTGTTTGCGGTAGCCGTGCTGGCTGGCTGCGTCTACGCCCTCTACCGCTATGAGCCTGAGATACTGACGGTGGTTACTTGGCAGGTCATGGCAATTACTGCTGCCTCCATCTTCCTCTTCGGTATCATCATTACAGCTTTGTGCGCCAATATCTCAGTCAACCGGTTCTTGAAGATGAAGGCCGGAGACCTCTATAAGATCTGACGCCTGACCCACAACCATCACGTATCTGAAAAAACAAAAGATAATGGATAAAAGAAATTTAGCATTCGACCGCACCAACTTTATCCTGTTGGGCATCGGTTTTGCGATTGTCGTCATCGGCTTCATCCTGATGAGCG
>CAZBQA010000030.1:0-34502 GCA_964493905.1 uncultured Prevotella sp. | reverse complement strand
TATGGGAAATACGGCCGAAATTGAATGGTTACGAAGAGTGCCGCCGACAAGCCCATCGTCATCCCCACGCAGATTGGCGACAAGACGGTGGTGAACGAGCAGCGGTACGAATATTTCGACCGCAGCCAAGACGACGACGTGAAGGTCTGCGAGATGTCGAAAGCCAGCGTGGAACAGGTGAAGGAGATTCTCAGCATCGCCGCCGCCGACCCCAAGGGCTGGCGCAACACCACCATCGAGGAGCGACATCGCATCCTCTACGATGCGGCCAACCGCATGGGTGAGCTGCGTGGCGACCTCGTCGGCTGCATGTGTGCCATCACAGGCAAGACGGTGGTAGAGGGCGACGTGGAGGTGTCGGAAGGCATCGACTACTGCCGCTTCTACACGCCGTCGATGAAGAAGTTCTATGCCCTGTCCGATGTGGACATCAAGGCCAAGGGCACCGTGCTCGTTATCTCGCCTTGGAACTTCCCCTGCGCCATCCCCTGTGGCGGCGTGGTGGCAGGTCTGGCTGCGGGCAACACGGTCATCCTCAAACCGGCATCGGTGGCAGCCCCCGTGGCCTGGCTCTTCGCCCAGGCGTTCTGGGAGGCCGGCGTGCCCAAAGAGGCCCTGCAGGTGGTCATCACCGAGCGTGACGCCCTCACGGCATTGACACAGGCACCCGAGGTGAAACACGTCATCCTCACGGGTGGCACCGACACGGCCGAGCAGATTCTGCGTGCCAAGCCCACCACCCCGCTGTCGGCAGAGACGGGCGGCAAGAACGCCATCATCCTCACGGCCTCGGCCGACATGGACCATGCCATCCTCTGCGCCTGCCATTCGGCCTTCAGCAATGCTGGGCAGAAGTGCTCGGCCTGCTCGCTGCTCCTCGTCGAGCGGTCGGTCTACGAGCGCAAGGACTTTCGCGAGAAGCTGCGCGACTGTGCCATCAGCATGAAGGTGGGCGGTGTATGGAACGCCGGCAACGTGGTGGGACCAATGATCACCAACAAGAACGACAAACTGCTACAGGCCCTCGACAAGCTCGAAGGCGAGGAGTTCTGGCTCGTGGAACCACGGTTTGTCGACAAGCGTCGGTTTATCTTGGCCCCGACGGTCAAGATGGGTGTCGACCCCAACAGCTATTCGTTCCGCACCGAACTGTTCGGACCTATGCTCTCGGTGGCTCCCTTTGACACCCTTGACGAGGCCATCCGGCTGGTCAACAGTCTCGACTACGGCCTCACCTCGGGCATCCAGACACTCGACGAGCAGGAACGCAGAAAGTGGCGCGACACCATCATGGCCGGTAACCTGTATATCAACCGAGGCATCACGGGAGCCATCGTCAACAGGCAGCCCTTCGGCGGCATGAAGCGCTCGGCCTTCGGACCGGGCCTCAAGGCCGGCGGTCCCAACTATTGTCAGCAGTTCACGGTCATCACCGACAAGCCGGGTACCCATACCGACTACCACAAGAGCTATGCCGAGGCCTGGGAGCAGGAGTTCAGACACCCACGCGACTGGAACCAATGCAGCGGCGAACAGAATGTCTTCCGTTATCTGCCATTACAAGGTGGTATGGCCCTGCGTCTCTTCCCCAGCGACAGCGACGAGCAGGCCCTCATGGTGGCTCTGGCGGCCAAGACCTGTGGCACACCACTCACGGTGAGCTACGACACGGTCGACGACAAGACCAAGCTCGCCGTTGAACTGGCACAACTGGGCGCAAAGGTTAAGAAGGAGTCGCTCAACAGCTTCGTTGAGTCGATGCCCCAATACGAGCGCATCCGCACCTGCTCGGCCGACATCCCCATGGAGCTCTATGTCCGTGCCGCCGAGAAAGACCTGTTCATCGCCACCGATGCCCCGGTGAGAAACGGACGCGTGGAGCTCATCCACTACCTCAAGGAGCAGAGCATCACTTTCGAATACCATCGTTACGGCAGCGGACAAGACACGCCACCGCAGATCGAGAAGGAATATAGAGCCTGAAGACGACGCCCCTGCATGGGGCTGTCACTTCATACTTCACAGCGATAGGCAGCCAGCAATGGTTGCCTATTGTTGTAAACAGCTTTTTTTCTAAAATAGTTGTGATGTCGCGCTAAAAACATTAACTTTGCTACATGCAGCTGCGATGCAGGCCATATACTGTTTCGGACAAGACAGCAGCTGCGATGTAAACTTTTGAAAATCAACATCATATCATACACATGGAAAAAGAAAAAGTCTATGCCTTGCCCTTGCGCAAGGTTTATCCGGCCATTTTAAACAAACCTCTGAAAAAAGGGCGAAGCGAGGAAAAGTTCCTACAGGTAGTCTATTGGCTGACGGGCTACACTCGCGCCGACATCGAGCAACAACTCGAACGCGACATCGACTACAAGACTTTCTTCGATGAGTCGCCAGCATGGAACGACCTCAGCCGGCTTATCAAAGGCTCGATATGCGGCGTGCGAGTGGAAGAAATCGAAGACGAGACGATATGGCGCATGCGTTGTCTCGACAAACTCATCGATGAGCTTGCCAAGGGGCGTAAGATGGAGAAGATTCTACGAAAAGAATAACTCCTACGTGACTGACATCCATCAACCGACAACATAGGACCATGAGAAGTTGCAGCCTATTATTTATCATTATCTGGAGCATGACCATGGAAGGAAAAATCAGAGAGCCTGCCGTAGCAGGGCAGTTCTATTCGAGCAACGCAACCGAGCTGAGGGCTGACGTGACGGGGTACTTGTCACATTGGAAGCCGACAGAATACCGGCAGCAGGTCAGGGCGGTCATCGTCCCTCATGCAGGATATGTGTTCAGCGGCGACATGGCGGCGGCGGCCTATGCGAGCATCGCTCCCGCCACTCGCTACGAACATATCTTCTTGCTGGGCCCCAGCCATCACGTCTACCTCAACCGCGTGGCGGTAGACACCGGACATGATGCCTACGCCACGCCGCTAGGCGTCGCGCGGGTAGATACAGCCTTATGTCGTCAGCTGATGCAGGCAGATAGCGTTTTTACCGACAACAACAAGGCACACGAAAAAGAGCATTGCCTGGAGGTGCAGCTGCCTTTCCTGCAGACGCAGCTCGACAGCCTGCCACCCATCGTGCCGCTCGTCTTTGCCACGCAGTCGCTGCCCAAGCTCAAGGCGGCAGCCCGGGCCTTGCAGCCTTATTTCAACGCGCATAACCTCTTTGTGGTCAGCAGCGACTTCTCGCACTACCCTTCCTACGATGACGCCAACCGCGTGGACAGTCTTACCGGACAAGCCATTATGACGGGCAAGGCAGAACAGTTTATTCAGGTCCTGCACGACAACAACGCCAGAGGTATCGAAAGACTGGTAACCAGCGCCTGTGGTGAGGCCGCCATCGTCACGTTGCTGATGATGGCCGAAAAAGAGGTGGGCATTGCCATCCGTCATGCCGGCTATCGCAACTCGGGCGACTCCGACTATGGGGGCAAACGACAGGTGGTGGGCTACCATGCCTTCGTCTTTGCAGAAGACACTACCCTCAGCCTCTCTGCTAGCGAAAAAGAAACGCTCAAGGCCATTGCACGCAACGCCATCCTGGCGGCCTTTGACAGACAGACTGGGACGACTCCCAGTCTCACGCCGCACCTCAGACTCAAATGCGGGGCCTTTGTCACGCTACACCTCAACGGACGGCTGAGGGGCTGCATAGGCCATTTCGGACAAGACCTGCCACTCCACCAGTCGGTAAGGCAGATGGCATACGCTGCAGCCTTCGAAGACCCGCGATTCCCGCCGGTGAGCAAAGCCGAGGTCGACCAGCTCGACATCGAGATCTCGGTGCTCACGCCCATGAGACGTATCCGCAGCATCGACGAGTTCTACCCCGCACGTCACGGCATCTATATCCGTCGCGGTCATCGCTCAGGCACGTTCTTGCCACAGGTAGCCCAGGAGACACAATGGACAAAGGAGGAGTTGCTGGGACATTGCGCCCAGGACAAGGCCGGCATCGGCTGGGACGGATGGCGTGATGCCGAACTGTATGTCTACGAAGCCATTGTGTTCTGATGACCGAGTGCTGGTATTACACCCCACTGGGCGAGGGCAGCGTCAGGTGCGACCTCTGTCCCCATCTCTGTCGGCTGCAGAATGGTCAGCGCGGCATCTGCGGCAGCAGGCGCAATGACAACGGCCGACTGGTGTCGGAGGTCTACGGCATGCCCTGCGCCCTGGCCGACGACCCCATTGAGAAGAAACCTTTATACGACTTCCACCCCGGCACCCGTTGCCTCTCGTTGTGCTGTGCTGGGTGCAACCTGCGTTGTCTCCATTGTCAGAATCATGAGCTGTCACAAGCCATGCCGGGGGCCGTGCCCTCCCGTCGCATGACTCCCCACGAGGTGGTATCGCTTGCCCTACGGCTCCAACTGCCCGGCATCGCCTACACCTACACCGAGCCGCTTACCTATATAGAGTATGTTACCGATATTGCCGCCTTGGCCCATGCCAATGGACTGTGGAATATCCTTGTCTCGGCAGGCTATGTCAACCCTGCCCCGCTCAAGGCCCTGGCCCCGCTGATCGATGCCGCCAACATCGACCTCAAATATTTCTCCGACGCACTCTACCGAAAGGTCAGCGGCGCCCGTCTGCAGCCCGTGCTCGACACGCTCATAATCTTGCATGAGGCGGGGGTACACCTTGAGATTACCAACCTCATCATCCCGCAGGTCAACGACGACATGCAGATGATCGGGCAGATGTGCCAATGGCTCGTGGCCCAGGGCATGGACAACTGTCCGCTCCATTTCAACCGATTCTTCCCCCACTATAAGATGAGCCATCTCCCTCCCACCCCGCTCAAGACGCTCCATGCCGCCGAAGCCGTTGCTCGCCGGTGTGGCATGAGACGTATCTACCTGGGCAATATTTAAGGTGGACAGGAGTCCGGCTTATGACAAGAGCCCCAGACCCTACACAGAATTGAATTTAGGGCCAAAAAATTAACACCAGCAAAACCTTTCTACGAAATATTACTACCTTTGCCAATAGTTTTGCAGCATGTGCTCAGATAACAACAAAATAGAACACACGAATATGGAATCAAAGACTTATCGAGAGATATACGACGCGTTATGTACACTTTACGACGAAGAAAAACGGCAGATTCTGCCCCGGTTCTTCAAGACCGGCAAGGGCGAGTATGGCGAGGGCGACCAGTTCATCGGCGTGGCGGTACCCTTGGTGAGGCAGGTGGCCAAAGCCTACCGGCACGTAGGGTATGGCATCCTCGACGAGCTGCTGGCCAGTCCCTGGCACGAGATGCGGGCCTGTGCCCTCTTCATCCTCGTGCTGCAATGCCGCAAACATGTGACCCCGCAGGCCGTAGACTTCTACCTGGCCCACACCCAACGTATCAACAACTGGGACCTGGTAGACCTTTCGGCGCCGCAGATCGTAGGCGGCTACCTGCTCGACAAGCCGCGTGACCTGCTCTATCAACTCAGCCAGAGCACGAACCTTTGGGAAAACCGCATCGCCGTGGTGGCCACGGTGACCTTTATCAGGCAGGGTGACCTTGAAGATACCTACGCCCTGGCCACACAGATGATGCACCATCCTCACGACCTCATGCACAAAGCCATAGGATGGATGCTCAGAGAAGCCGGAAAGAAAGACCCCGAGCGGCTCTACGACTACGTAGATAGCCATCGAAGCGATATGCCACGCACCATGCTCAGGTATGCCATCGAGAAGTTTGACCAGCCCACAAGGCAATGGCTCATGCGCAAAGACCCCGTGTAGAAAGCCACCAATAGTGGCCACACAGACATTCTTTGCAGCTCATGATGACCTATTTCTGGCAAAAAAGTCGTACCTTTGCACATGCAAAAGTAACGCAAACAACATGTGGTTGATATTAGCTTTTCTCTCAGCTGCGCTGCTGGGATTCTACGACTCCTTCAAGAAAAAGTCGTTGCAGGGTAACGCCGTCATTCCTGTCTTGTTCCTCAACACGGTCTTCTCGTCGCTGATCTTCCTGCCGTTCATCATTCTCTCGGCCACGGGCACCAGCCTCGACCACACCCCATTCCATGTGGCCTCGGGCGGATGGGAGATTCACAAATACATCATCCTCAAGAGTGCCATCGTGCTCTCTAGCTGGACCTTCGGCTATTTTGGCATGAAGCATCTGCCACTCACCATCGTCGGACCCATCAACGCCACACGACCTGTGATGGTGCTCGTGGGGGCCCTGCTGGTCTTTGGCGAGACACTCAACGTGTGGCAATGGATTGGTGTGCTGCTCGCCGTATTGTCGTTCTTCATGCTCAGCAGGTCGGGCAAGAAAGAGGGCATCGACTTCAAGCACAACCGCTGGATTGGCTTCATCGTCCTGGCGGCCATACTGGGTGCCGTGAGCGGACTCTACGACAAATATCTCATGGCATCGCCTGCCGATGGCGGCGTGGGCATCGATCGTATGGCCGTACAGTCGTGGTACAATCTCTACCAGATGCTCATGATGCTCGGCATGATGGCCATCCTCTGGTGGCCCACCCGCAAGCGCACCACACCCTTCCACTGGGACTGGACCATCATCGGCATCAGCGTCTTTCTCAGCGCGGCCGACTTTGCCTATTTCTATTCGCTCAGCCTTCCCGGTGCCATGATTTCCATCGTCTCGATGATCCGCAGGGGCAGCGTCATCGTGAGCTTCCTCTTCGGCGCAGCCATCTTCCATGAGCACAACCTCAAGGCCAAGGCCCTAGACCTGGCCCTGGTGTTGATGGGAATGGTATTTCTATACATCGGAAGTAAATAATACACAAAATATTGATAGGTTTTCTGCCTAGCATTTTGCAAATCGAAACTAAAGTAGTAACTTTGTGGGCGAATTGTAATTCAGATTTCATCATCATTAATTCGGAAGATAACGTATGGCACGCAATATTTTCAGAGGGTTGGGCATTGCCTTGATTACACCTTTCACCACCGAGGGAGCCGTTGACTACAAATCATTGAAGAGGCTCGTGGAATATCAGCTTGAGAATGGTGCTGACTTTCTCTGCATCCTCGCCACCACCGCCGAGGCACCTTGCCTGACGCAGGACGAGAGAGACAAGATCACAACCTTCATCAAAGAACTGGTTCATGGTCGCATCCCCATCCTGAAATATTGCGGTGGCAACAATACCGCTGCCGTCATCGAAGAAATCAAGTCGACCGACTGGAGCGGCATCGACGGCATCCTGAGCATCTGCCCCTACTACAACAAACCCTCACAGGAAGGGCTCTACCAGCACTTCAAGGCTATCGCCGACGTCAGCCCGCTACCCATCGTGCTTTATAACGTACCCGGACGAACAGGCGTGAACATGAAGCCCGCCACCACAGTCCGGCTGGCCAAAGACTGCCCCAACATCGTGGGTATCAAAGAGGCATCGGGAAGCCTCGAACAGATAGACGAGATTATCAAGAACAAACCCGACCACTTCGACGTCATCAGCGGCGACGACGCCCTCACCTTCTCGATGGTGGCCAGCGGAGCAGCCGGCGTCATCTCGGTCATTGGCAACGCCCTGCCCAAGGAGTTCTCGCGTATGATCCGACTGGAGTTTAACGGCGAGTACGACCCAGCCCGCAAGATCCATCACATGTTCACAGAGCTCTACAGCCTCCTCTTCGTCGACGGCAACCCGGCCGGCGTGAAGGCCCTGCTCAACGACATGGGCTTCATCGAGAACCGTCTCCGTCTGCCCCTCGTGCCCACCAACATCGAGACCAAGCAGAAAATGGCCGAGATCCTCAAGGAGCTCAGAATATAGTTTTTCCCCTACCCCACAATTTATCCCCCTCGCCCGCAGCGTAGGGGGATAAATTGTGGGGCAACCTCTATTTGGAGTAACGGGGGGTGGCATGTCGTGAAAAGTCGTAAAAAGTCGATGCGAGGGCATCGGATGATGGGATGTGTTGTTGCAACGGCTTTCCACGACACAGCACGACTTCTTGCGATGATAACAGGCTATATTCATCCTCGCGTATCATCACTCCAAATATCGGGAGAGCTACATCTATCCCCTCTCCCTACAAGAAGAGCCGGAGCAGGTCTGACGAGTGATCACTTATGGCTGGCTGTCGAGCACGCTGTCCAGTTTGGTGATGATGTCAAGAGGCGACTTAGAAAAGTCCAATTTGCCCAAGGAATCGATATAAGAAACCATTTCGGGCAGATGGCTGAACTCGTCAAGAAGTGTACCCTTACGCTTGTCGGTCAGTTTGCCCGAAGCCTTATAGAGGGCCTTGGCATGGTCCATCGACTTAGTACGATAGTAGGCGCGTGTACCCAATACGTCATCGAATCCCAGATACCCGTCTACGTGCCGACCGTGGTAAAATATCAGCATCATAACGAGGTGGTCGGGAACCATGGCTTCCTCGTGGCCATACGCCATATTGATGGGCATGGGAATCCATGTCATCCGCAACTCGGGCATGACTTCACTCCAGGTTACCATACTGTCGATGTCGTGAAAACTGTAACGCTCGTTTTTGGCAAAGAGCTTTGCATCGAGCGGCTTGAGCCTGATGAGCGAGTCTTCGATATTCAGTTGGCTGGTGGTATAGAGCCCGGCGTGGTTTAGATAGTTCATGAGATAGCCTTCCACCGTGGAGTCACCCTTCAGATAGAGTAGTGTGTGGAGCAGCTCTTTTTGAGGTTTCTTTCCTTTTTCTTGACCCATCATAGCAGCTGGCAAAGCCATGAGCAACGCAGCCAATAATATGCGATGTGTAACACCAAATAGGTTTTTCATTTTAGAAAGCTTCAAGTTGATTTCAGGGCAAAATTATTTATATATAATAACATTGACAAAAAAAGACTGCAGGTAACCATAAAGCGAGACTACACTTATCAGGCAATATTTAGGTGTCTTGCTTAGAAAAGAAATCCGGGGACAGTACCCCGGATTTCATGACTGTATTTCGGTCAAAGGCTATGCATGTTATCACAGCCTCGACCATGAATACTTACAGGCCAAGGCTCTTCTTGATGGCCTCGACCTTGGCAGCACCCTGCTGGTCGAGCGACTCATACTGGGCGGCATCGGTCATCACGCCCTTGACCTCGATGTAGAACTTGATCTTGGGCTCTGTGCCCGACGGGCGCACGCTCACCTTTGTATCGTCATCGCAGAACCATTGCAATACGTTGCTGGTCTCAGGCATGTCGAGCTTGGTGGTATTGCCCTGAGCATCCTTGGCCTGCAGCGTCTTATAGTCCTTCCACAGCACGACTTTCGAGCCACCCAGGTCTGTGGGAGGATCGTTGCGGAAGTTGATCATCATCTGCTGGATTTCCTCAGCACCACTCTTGCCCGGACGCTCCACGTTGATGGTGAACTCTTTCGAGAAGCCGTATTCCTTGTAGATGTCCATGAGGATGTCGTAGAGCGTCTTGCCGTTGTCTTTGGCGTAAGCGCAGATCTCGGCCAGCAGCGAGCAGGCCGACACGGCGTCCTTGTCGCGCACGAAATCCTCGGCCAAGAAGCCGTAGCTCTCTTCGCCGCCACCGATATATTGCTGCTTGCCCTCGGAAAGGCGGATCTCGTTGGCTATCCACTTGAAACCGGTGTAGCAGTCGCGCATCTCGATATTCTGCTTCTCGGCAATCTTGCTGATGACCTCGGTGGTCACGATGGTCTTGACGATGAAGTCGGTCGACTTGAGCTTGCCCGTGGCCTTGCGGTTGGTGATGATGTACCAGAGGAAGAGCAGACAGGTCTGGTTGCCGTTGATGAGCACCCACTCGCCCTTGTCGTTCTTGCATGCCATGCCCACGCGGTCGGCATCGGGGTCGCTGGCCATGAGGATATCGGCATCGAGGGCCTTGGCATCACGCAGGCCCAGGGTGAGGGCCTCGGCAAACTCGGGGTTGGGGCGGTCGACGGTGGGGAAGTTGCCGTCTTTGATCATCTGCTCGGGCACGCAATGTACGTTGTCGAAGCCCCAGTAGGCCAGCGAACGGGGGATCATCACCCTGCCAGCGCCATGGAGCGGCGTGTAGACAATCTTCAGGTCGTGCTGGCGCTTGATGACCTCGGGATCGATAGAGATGGTGCGGATCTGACGGAGGTAAGGCTCGTCGATGTCCTCGCCGATGATCTGGATAAGTGTGGGGTTGCCCTCAAACTTCACGTCATCGATGGTCACCTTGTTCACCTCGTCGATGATACCCTTGTCGTGCGGAGCCAGCACCTGCGCGCCGTCCTCCCAATAGGCCTTGTAGCCATTGTACTCACGAGGGTTGTGGCTGGCCGTGATGTTCACACCGGCCTGGGCCCCCAGGTAACGCACGGCGTATGAGCACTCGGGCGTGGGGCGCAGCTCATCGAAAAGATAGGCTTTGATGCCGTTGGCCGAGAAAATATTGGCCACGGTCTCAGCATACAGTCGACTATTGTTGCGGCAGTCGTGACACACAGCTACAGCGATTTGCTCCTTATCCTTGAAGTTTTTCTTCAGGTAGTTGGCAAAGCCCTGGGTAGCCATTCCCACCACATAGATGTTCATACGGTTGGTGCCCGCACCCATGATGCCACGCAGGCCGCCGGTGCCAAATTCCAGATCTCTGTAGAAACTTTCGATCAAATCGGTCTTGTCGGCATTGTCGAGCATAGCCTGTACCTGTGAACGGGTGTCCTCGTCAAACGAGGGTGAGAGCCACTGCTTGGCCTTGGCCTCACACTGTGCAATCAACTCTGAATTATTTTCCATACGAGTATTTGTTATGAATTATTGATATTCTAAAGGCAAAGATAGGGATTTTTTTTGAGTACTAGGGTAGATTACAGACAAATTTTAGTAATTTTGCAGAACCATGCCAAGGATAGCATAAAGTCCTGGAATGACCAACATTATCAAACAATCTTCTAAAATGTATTTTACCGGCCTTATTATTGCCCTGGGTACTTTCCTGATTATCGGACTGTTCCACCCTATTGTCATCAAGACAGAATATTATACCGGCACTCGCTATTGGTGGGTGTTTCTCGTTACAGGCATTGGCTGCATCATCGGCTCCCTGCTCATCCCCCACTTCATCCTCTCGGCCATGGTGGGCGTGACAGGGGCTAGCCTACTGTGGTCGATAGGCGAACTTTTTGCCCAGAAAAAGCGTGTGGAAAAAGGATGGTTTCCCATGAATCCCAAGCGGAAGCACGAGTATCCCGGCCACGCCTCCTCCGGTGATGATGGCCACGACACCCCCAAACCCTCATGAGCAGCCGATGAAAACGCAGCTAATACTCATCGGGAAGACGCAGAACAAGCATTTTGTAGCCGGCATCAACGACTATGTGGAACGCATCGCCCATTACATGCCCTTCGAGATCAAGGTCATTCCCGAGCTGAAGAATGCCAAGAGCCTGACGGAAGAGCAGCAGAAAGAAAAGGAGGGTGAGTTGATACTCAAAGAGTTGCAGGCGGCAGATACCGTGGTGCTGATGGACGAGCATGGCAGCCAATACCGTAGCATCGACTTCGCCGACTGGCTACAGAAAAAACAGCACACCGCCCGCCGACTGGTATTCGTCATCGGCGGCCCCTACGGCTTCTCGCCGGCTGTCTACCAACGGGCCAACGAGAAGATATCGCTCTCGAAGATGACCTTCAGTCATCAGATGGTGCGACTAATCTTTACCGAGCAAATCTACCGCGCTTGTACCATTATCAAAGGAGAACCCTATCATCATGAATAAGAAATATTTGACTCTGACCTTTACCGCCTTTCTAGCCCTGCCCTTGCTGGCGCAGCGCACCGTGACCAACTGGAACTTCGGTTGGAAGTTCCATGCCGGACAAGCCAACCCTGCCCAGCTCCACACCGATGGCTGGCGTACCGTAGACCTGCCCCACGACTTCCAGATTGAGCAACCCTGGGTGCAGCCCTCGGCCGACGAGAAGTCAAACAACAGCGACGGAGCCTCCAACTTCAAGAGTCGCCTCTCGGCCCGGGGATTCAAGGAGATGGGCGAAGGATGGTATGTCAAGACCTTCACGCCCGATGAAAAAATGCGAGGCCGACGTGTGCTGGTTGACTTCGAAGGCATCATGTATGTGGGCGATGTCTATCTCAACAGCGAACGCGTGGGCGGTACCGACTACGGCTACGTGGGATTTGAGATCGACCTGAGCCGGAAGCTGCGGTACGGACAGGAGAATGTGATTGCCGTGAGAGCGTCGACCTCGGGGGCTACCGACTCGCGCTGGTACACCGGCGGCGGACTCTTTCGCGACGTACACCTCGTTACCACCGACCCACAGATGTATTTCGTGCGCCATCCGCTCATGGTCACCACCAAGGACAATCGTGAGGTGAATGTGCAGATCGAGGTGTATAACGGCACCAAGGACAACGACGTGAACCTGCAGGTGGAACTGCTCGATGCCCAGGGCCGTCAAGTGTACCAGAAGCGGCAGGCCGTGCCTTTTCAAAGGCGCATGAAGACCAACGAACTGAAATGGGAATCCATCAGACTGGACGGAGCCCGCCTGTGGAGTCCCGACGACCCCTATCTCTACACGGCCAGGGTTACATTGTATAATCAAAAAGGTGAGGTCATCGACTGCACCCAGACCAAGTTTGGCGTGAGGACTATTGAGATCGGGCCCGACTTCGGACTGCGGCTCAACGGCCAGAAGGTCATCCTCAAGGGCATTGCCAACCACCACACGCTGGGTGCCCTCGGTGCCGCCGCCTATCCGCGTGCCATGGAGAAGCGGCTGCAGCTGCTCAAGGACTTTGGCTTCAACCACGTGCGCACGAGCCACAACCCCTACTCAGAGAGTTTCATGAACCTATGCGACTCGCTGGGCCTGATTGTCGTCGACGAGCTGTACGACAAATGGCTGCAGCAGTTCACCGGTGGCCGCAAGCCGTGGTTGGAGCTGTGGCCCTATGACCTGCCCGAGTGGATCAAACGCGACCGCAACCATCCCAGCGTGGCTTTCTGGAGTCTCGGCAATGAGCTGCAGACCTACCCCACCCTGCCCTTCAACGACTGGGGCGTGACACCCTACCGCATGATGAAGAGCGTGCTCGACCGCTACGACAGCACGCGCAAGGTAACTGTGGCCATGCATCCCCGCGGACGCAACTGGGAGACCGACTCGCTGCCGTGCGACCTGGCCATGGTGACCGACATACAGGCCTACAACTACCGCTATATGTATTTCCCCGGCGACGGACAAAGATTCCCGTGGATGACCTTCTACCAAAGCGAGGCCAACCTCACGATGATGGGCCCCAACTATTTTGGTATGGACCTCGACAAGGTCATCGGCCTTGCCTACTGGGGCATGATCGACTACTTGGGCGAGAGCAGAGGCTGGCCGGTGAAGGGTTGGGACGACGGCATTTTTGACTTTACTTTGCAGCCCAAGCCCAAGGCCTATCTGCTCCGCTCGATGTTCAAGCCAGAGGAACCGGTATGCCACATCGGTATCGTCGACTCACGCTCGGGCAAGACAGAGTGGAACGGCATCGTCTTTGCCAACGACGGCATGAGCGACCACTGGAACCGCACGCCCGGCGAGAAGCTCTCGCTCTATGTCTACACCAATGCCGACCGGGTGGAGCTCTTTGAAAACGGGAAAAAGATTGCCACAAAACCAAATACCACCGATGCCTCCACACGAAACCAGATAAGGTTCGACAGCATCACCTATATGCCGGGGTATCTGGAGGCCGTCGCCTACAAAGGTGGCAGGCGTGTGGCCAGTCATCGCATAGAGACAACGGGCATGGCCAAGGCTTTGACGCTCAGCGCCGACAAGACCAGCTGGAAGGCCGACGGACAAGACCTGATGCATGTGCGTGTCGAAGCCGTCGACAGCAAAGGCAGAAAGGTGCCCTCAGCACAAACCAGACTACAGTTTGAGGTACAGGGCAATGCCCGCATCGTGGCCGTAGACAATGGAGACATGCGCTCAGACGAGTTGCACGTCGCCAACACGCGCAGCCTCTATCATGGCTCTGCGCTGGTCATCCTCAGGGCTGGAAAGACACCCGGTAAGGTGACTCTGACCGTAAAAGGCGACGGCTTCAGGAGCAAAAAGATCACCCTTTCGTTGTCGGCCAACTAACACAGGATAGTGCCCTCGCCGTATGGTGTAGCACCTCCCCAGGACAACAACACATTCAACACAAAGCCCTTGTCGAGCGATACAAAAACTCGCTGACAAGGGCTTCCTTTTGTCTATAGCATGAAAGATATTGTTCACTCCACGCCAAACCTGAAGATGGTCTGCTCGCTGAAACGCTTGCCTACCTCAAGCCGAGTGCTGGGGAAATAGGGATGGTTGGGCGAATCGGGAAAATGCTGGGTCTCGAAGCATACACCGCTACGGGCAGGGAAGGTGGCACCTAGCTGGCCTGTATAGCCGTCGGCCCAGTTGTCGGTGTAGAACTGCATGCCGGGCTGGGTAGTATATACCTCCATGCTGCGGCCGCTCTCGGGTTCGATGATCTTGGCTGCAAACGACAGTTCACCCTCCTCGCGCTTGTTGAGCACAAAGCAATGGTCGTAGCCACGCCCGATGCGCAGCTGCTCGTCGTCGCAATCGATGTCACGACCAATGGGCTTGGCCTGCCGGAAGTCGAAAGGCGTACCCTCCACCATGCGGATTTCGCCCGTGGGAAGCGATGTGGCATCCATGGGCAGGTAGTAGTCGGCGTTGATCTGGCACACCACGGGATGAACCGATGGTGTGGGATTGCCGATGCCACTCAGCGAGAAGTAGCCGTGGCTGGTGAGGTTGAGCACGGTGCGGCGGTTGGTGGTGGCATTGAAGTCGACGATAAGTTCGTTGTTATCGTTGAAGGTATAGATCACGGTGACCTTGAGTTCGCCGGGATAGCCTTCCTGTCCGTAGGCGCTGACGTAACTCAGGGCCAGCGACTGGTGGCTGAGCTGCTGGGCTGTCCACACCTTGGCATTAAAACCTTCGCGACCGCCGTGCAGCGAGTCGGTGCCTCGGTTGGCAAAGAGATGGTAGGTCTTGCCATCAAGTTGGAACTGTGAGTGGCGGATGCGATTACAACAGCGGCCCACCAGCGTAGACAGGTAGGGCTCGGGGGCGTGGAGGTACGCATCGATGCTGTCGTAGCCCTGGATGACGTTGGCACGGCGGCCTTGGCGGTCGGGCACCATGATGGCAACAACTGCCCCACCATAGTTGGTGATGGCTACCTCGTTGCCCTGACTGTTATGCAGGAAAAAGAGGTCTGTTTGTTTGCCATGGACAACTGCCTGGAAACGCTCGCGCTGCAGTCCGCTGATGGGACTGTAGTCAGAATGGAGGTCGATGTTCATAAGGCTTCTATGAAGTTGGTGAGATGATGTTGCCCTTCGAGTGTCAACAAGAAGAGGCGATACTGGTTGTTGGCGCGGTCGAGGTTGTGAGTGGCATACCTTATTTTATAATAGGTGTCGCCATTGAGATAGTCGGTCAGGAATCGCACACATTGCATATAGGGGAAGAGGCTCATGGCGAAGGGCAGCATACTGCGCTCGAGCGGAGTGAGGAAATGGCTTGTGCCCTCGAGATAGCCCTTGGTGAAATGTTCGATGACCTCCCATCGCAGACCGTCGTGGCTAGCGTCGGGGTCGTCTTCGGCCGAGGTGCTGCCTGCCGTGCGCAGAAAGTCTCCATAATCAGAGAACACAAAGCTGGGCATGGTGGTGTCGAGGTCGATGACACACAACACACCGCCAGCGGCATCGAACAGCACGTTGCTCACTTTGGTATCGCAATGGCAGATACGCTTGGGCAGCTTGCCTTCAAGGTAGAGACGGTCTGCCAGGCCCATGTCGTGGGCATAGGCCTGGACATGGTCTACCAAGGTGCGCACCTCGGCCAGCCTGCCAGCCTTGTCGGCATCGATAGCTTGCTGCAGCTGTTGAGTGCGAAGCGTCATGTCATGGAAATGGGGAATGGTCTCGCCCAACGGTTCATCGATGTCAATGAGCATCGACTCAAACTGACCAAAGGCCTTGCCAGCATCGTAGGCATTTTCAGGGGTCACCTCATCGAAACCCTGCGTGCGAGGAATGAATACCGACACGCGCCAGTATTGCCCCTCAGGCGTGCGATAATAGGTCTTGCCCTCGTTGGTGGTCACAAACTGAAGCACACGACGGTCGATGTCAGCCCCACCTTCGGCCAGGATCTTGGCACGAATATGGCCTGTCACGACTTCGATGTTGTGCTGCAGCAGGTCGATGTCTGTAAAGATATTGTGGTTGATGCGCTGAAGAACGTAGTCATGAGGACTATCATCCGAAGTAACCACCATGAAGGTGTCGTTGATTAGGCCGGCTCCCAGCGGGCGAATGTCGAGGGGTGTACCCTCGATGTTGAAATGGGTCAGCAGTTGCTTGAGTTGGTTAGTTGTCATGTCTTGCATATCAAATCAATTAAATATAAACGAATTTTTTACAAATATATCAATAAATAAGTATACGAGAAAGAAAAAAGACAAGTTTTTATCACTAAACTTTCTTAAATTTGGGGTCTAAGCTTTGTTATTCGATGAAGTTAGCGTAATTTTGAGTATCAAAAAGCATAAGCCTAGATCAATTCTTTAAAATTATTAGTTATGGTAAACCTTAATTTAACATCGCAGATTGTGCTCAACAAGGTTGCACAAGAATTTTACAAACCAAAGACTGCTGTCGACCGCTCCGAATTAACACGCATGGAAAAGATGACGACCAACATCTTTGCCTCTACTGACGACGGAGCCCGTCATATTGCCGACGATATCGAAAAAGAAATGAAAATCAAGAGCAAAGACGGTAAGTTTTATATCATTGCCTTGGGTACAGGAAACACACTCACTCCTGTCTACAACGAACTGGTACGCCGCCACCGTGAAGAAGGATTGAGTTTCAAGAACATGGTAGTGTTCAACGGCTATGAGTATTATCCCCTCACCGCGAAAAGCACTACCACCAGCCTCTCACAGCTACATGAGCGATTCCTCGACCTGGTGGACATCGACCGACAGAACATCTTCTCTCCCGACGGCACCATCCAACAGGATGCGGTGCAAGAGTATTGCCGCCTCTATGAGCAGCGCATCCAGACCTTTGGCGGCCTTGATGCCGCCCTCTTCGGCATCGGAAGGATTGGTAACATCGCCGTGAACGAACCCGGATCGAGCATTACCTCCAAGTCGCGTATCATCCTCATCGACGCCCTGTCGCGCGAGGAGATGACCAACAGCTTCAGCTCTGGCGAGCAGGTGCCCCCGTGCAGCATTACCATGGGTATCGCTACCATACTGAGCGCCAAGAGAATATACATCACGGCATGGGGCGAGGAGAAGGCTGGTATTGTGAAGGCAGCCGTGGAAGGACACATCTCAGATACTGTGCCAGCATCATTCATGCAATCTCACGACAACGTAGACATGGTGACCGACCTCTCGGCCGCTGCCGAGCTCACACGTATCAAGCATCCTTGGCTGGTAACCTCGTGCGAATGGACCGACAAGCTCGTGCGCTCGGCGCTGGTATGGCTGTGCGGCATCACCAAGAAACCCATACTCAAACTCACCAACAAAGATTATAACGAACACGGACTTAGTGAGCTTCTGGCACGATATGGCTCAGCCTACAATGCCAACATCAAGATTTTCAACGACCTGCAGCACACCATCACCGGATGGCCAGGAGGCAAGCCCAACGCCGACGACACCTATCGCCCAGAGCGCGCTACGCCCTACCCCAAGCGTGTCATCGTGTTCTCGCCCCATCCCGACGACGATGTCATCTCCATGGGAGGCACCATCCAGCGACTCGTAGAGCAGCACCACGATGTACATGTGGCCTACCAGACCAGTGGAAACATCGCCGTGAACGATGAGGAGGTGACGCGGTTCATGCACTTCATCAACGGATTCAACCAGCTCTTCAACAATTCTGAAGACACGGTCATCATGGACAAGTACAAGGAAATCAAGGAATTTTTCAAGAACAAGAAGGCCAGCGACGGCGACACACGCGACGTGCTGACGCTCAAAGGACTCATTCGCCGCGGTGAGGCACGCACGGCCTGCACGTTCAACAAGATTCCGCTAGACCACGTCCACTTCCTCGACCTGCCGTTCTATGAAAGTGGCACCGTGGAGAAACTGCCCATGACCGAGAAAGATGTCGAGATTGTGCGACAACTGCTTCAGCAAATCAAGCCCCACCAGATTTATGTGGCTGGCGACTTGGCCGACCCACATGGCACACACCGCAAGTGTACCAATGCTGTTTTGGCTGCTATAGACTTAGAGAAACAAGAAGGTGCCAAATGGTTGGAAGACTGTAGGATATGGATGTACCGCGGCGCTTGGGCCGAGTGGGATATTGAGAATATCGAGATGTGTGTCCCCATGAGCCCGGAAGAGCTCCGCGCCAAACGCAACGCCATCCTCAAGCACCAAAGTCAGATGGAGAGCGCACCCTTTTTGGGCAACGACGAACGCTTGTTCTGGCAACGTGCTGAGGACCGCAACCGTGGCACAGCCCAGCTCTATGATAATCTTGGTCTCGCCTCCTACGAAGCCATGGAAGCCTTCGTGGAGTACAAGCCTTTGTAGGTGGGTGGTTTGTTAGTTTGTTGGTTTGTTGGTGGGTTGGTTGCTTGGAAGGTCAACTATATAGAATAGAGTTAACTAATCATTTAACCAACTCACCAACAAACCAACAAACCAACTCACCAACAAACCAACAAACTAACAAACCAACAACCAACTACTCCCACTCGATGGTCGAAGGCGGCTTTGACGAGATGTCGTAACAAACCCTGTTTACCCCCTTCACCTTACGTATAATCTCATTCGACACATCAGCCATGAAGTCGTAAGGCAGGTGTGCCCAGTCGGCCGTCATGGCATCCATCGAGGTGACGGCACGAAGGGCTACCGGGTGTTCGTAGGTACGCTCGTCGCCCATCACACCCACAGAACGGATGGTGGAGAGCAGCACGGTGCCTGCCTGCCACACGTGGTCGTACAGACTGGTGCCGTCGGGCATGGTATAGTTGTGCATCTTCTCGATATAGATATCGTCGGCATCCTGCAAGATGCGTACCTTCTCGCGGGTGATGTCGCCCAAGATACGCACGGCAAGGCCGGGACCGGGGAACGGATGGCGCTTGATAAGCCGCTCAGGCATCTTCAACTCATAGCCTACGCGGCGCACCTCATCCTTGAACAGCCACTGCAAGGGCTCACAGAGCTGCAGTTGCATCTCCTCGGGCAGTCCACCCACGTTGTGGTGGCTCTTAATGGTCATTCCGGTGATGCTAAGACTCTCGATGCGGTCAGGATAGATGGTACCCTGTGCCAGCCATTTGGCATCGGTAATCTTCCTTGCCTCGGCGTTGAACACCTCCACAAAGTCGCGGCCGATAATCTTACGCTTCTGCTCTGGGTCGGTGACACCTTCCAGGTCTTTGAAAAACTTCTCGCTGGCATCCACACCAATGACGTTGAGCCCGAGGCCCTTGTAAGCCTCCATCACCTTGGCAAACTCGTTCTTGCGCAGCATGCCGTGGTCGACAAAGATACAGGTGAGGTTCTTGCCGATGGCCCTGTTGAGCAATGTGGCGCATACCGATGAGTCGACGCCACCCGACAGCCCCAGGATTACCCGGTCGCTGCCCAGCTGTGCCTTCAGGTCAGCCACTGTCGACTCTACGAACGAGGCGGCACTCCACTCCTGACGACTACCACAGATATCGACCACGAAGTTACGAAGCAGTTGTGTACCCTCTGTGGTATGATACACCTCGGGATGGAACTGCACGCACCACACGGGATCCTTGGTGCTGGCAAAGGCGGCAAACTTCACATCGGCCGTCGAACCGATGACCTGGTAGTCATTGGGAATGGCCGTGATGGTGTCACCATGGCTCATCCACACCTGTGAGTTGGGGTGTAGGCCTTTGAACAACGGGTTGGCTGTATCAAACTGCTGTAGGTTGGCACGGCCATACTCACGTGTACCGGCCTGCTCCACCTTTCCGCCATTCGAGTGGCTGATGAACTGTGCACCATAACAGATGCCCAGCACCGGATACCTGCCAATCAGCTGGCTCAGGTCCACCTTGAAAGCCTCCTTGTCGTGTACAGAGTACGGACTGCCGCTGAGGATCACGCCGATCACCCCCGCATCGTCCTTAGGAAACTTGTTGTAAGGCAGAATCTCGCAGAAGGTGTCCAGCTCACGCACCCGGCGGCCGATGAGCTGGGTGGTCTGTGAACCGAAATCCAGAATAATGATCTTCTGTTGCATAAATAAAATGACTCTATTTATCCCCCACCCTGGGGCAAAGGATAGTTGGGTTACTGAAAATATTGTTTGTTATATATGATCATCGAGTCGTCTGACGAAAGCCTGCGCATCGTCCAGCGTGTCGAGCTTGCCGACATCCATCAGCAGCAGGTCGTCTTTTACAAAGCCGCAGATGGGCACCTTGCCACAATTCTGCAGGTAGAAATCCATGATGGGAAACTTCGCGGGATAACCCACCATCATGGGAAAGAGCCGGGGCGAAAAGGTGTGTATGCCGCTGAAAGCGTACATCCCGTAGTGTCCGGCCAGCGTCATTGGCTCATCACCGATGGACAAGGGATAGCTGAGGTTGGACAGCTCGCGCTTGAGTTCGGGGTAAGGCGACCTCACCTCTCCAGTCTCCACATTCACCCAGCCCACCAACAGCATGCGGTCGTTAAACAGCAGGTAGCGTTTGGTCTTACGCCAGCTCACGAGCAGGTGGGCACCTGCCAGCAGGTGAGGCACCCCGCAGTCGGGGCACATCACCTTCTCGTCGAGGCTATAGAAAGCAGAGAGGTCGACATTGCTCAGGATGTCGACATTGTGGATGAGGATGGGGTACTTGGCATTGAACATACCGGCAGCCTTGCGGATGCCCCCACCGGTATCAAGCAGTTGGGCACTCTCGTCGCTGACCTGGATATCGAGACCAAAATTGTCGTTGGATGCAAGATAGTCGACGATCTGTTGGGAGAAATGATGCACGTTGACCACTATATGGGTGAATCCGGCATCATGCAATCGGCGGATGACCCTTTGGAGCAGCGGAACCCCATCCACCTTCACCAAAGCCTTGGGCATTGTGTCAGTAAGTGGTTTCAGGCGGGTTCCTAAGCCGGCTGCAAAGATCATGGCTTGCTTCATACCTGCAAAATTAGCGATTATTTCTTGTACGACAAAAGATTAGCATGGGTTTTTTGAGCCATCATCCCTGTTTCTGCCAGGCGACATGTCTCGCCCACCCTTTATCTCCTTCATCATTCTGCCCCTGGTGCTGCCAAGGCCGGCAAAACCTGGTCAATACCTTGCTCTCGGTGGCACACCCGCACCTCAACTCCATACTTGCGGTGGATATACTCGGCCAGGTGCTGCGCGCTGTACACGCTGCGGTGCTGACCACCTGTACAACCGAACGAGAACATCAAACTGGTGAACCCACGCTGCAGATAGCGTGACACGTGCTTGTCGGCCAAGGCATAGACATGCTCAAGAAAGTCGATGATCTCGCCATCGTCTTCGAGGAAGCGGATGACGGGCTCATCGAGACCCGTGAGTTGCTTGTACGGTTCATAGCGTCCGGGGTTGTGGGTGCTGCGGCAGTCGAACACATATCCTCCTCCGTTGCCCGAGGGGTCCTCGGGAATGCCCTTGCGATAAGAAAAACTATAGACGCGCACCACCAATGGGCCTTTACCGTCATACTTTGAAAAAGTGGCCGGGCCATCTTGAGGATGTGCCAGATATACGTCGCGGTCGGTAGTCTTGAAACCGTCTGACCGCTGATGGACCTCCGGCTGTACCGGCGCAAACTGCGGCAAGTTGGTCAGCCGTGTCAAGACATCACGCAGATAGGGATATGGCAACACCTCCTCGCGCAGCTGTAGCAGGTCGCGCAGGTTGTCGATGGCCGGCGGTATGCTGTCGATGAAATGCTGCTTATGCTCAAAATAACCACGGAAGCCATAGGCACCAAGCACCTGAAGCGTTCTGAAGAGTACAAACAAACTGAGACGCTCGGCAAAATGGCGAACCGTAGGCACCTCTATATATTGCTTCAAGGCGTCATAATACTGGGCGATGAGGTCACGACGCAACTTGAAGGAATACTTGGCCGAGGCCTGCCATAGAAACGATGCCAGGTCGTAATAGTAAGGCCCCTTGCGCCCCCCCTGAAAATCGATGAAGAAAGGATGCCCCTCAGCATCGAGCATCACATTGCGTGCCTGGAAGTCGCGATACATGAAACTCTCGCTCGGCTCGGAGGTCAGGTCTTTGGCAAAACGCCTGAAACTGGCCTCGAGCTTGATCTCGTGGAAGTCGACCTCGGTGGCCTTGAGAAAGCAATACTTGAAATAGTTGAGGTCGAAGAGCACACTGTCTTCGTTGAACTCAGGTTGCGGATAACAGTTCTTCCAGTCGAGGCCCAGAGCCCCTCTGACCTGAATGTTGGGCAACTCTCGGATGGTGCGCATCAGCAGCTCTTTCTCTGCCAGGTTATAGCGTCCACCCGCCTCACGCCCACCCTTGATGGCATCGAAGAGCGACGTGTCGCCCAGGTCGGTCTGCAAATATCGCATCTCGTCATCACTCACGGCCAGCACCTGTGGTACGGGAAGTTTGCGAAGACAGAAATGCCGGTCCAGACTGATGAAGGCATGATTCTCGTCTTGGCTGTTGCCAATGACACCGATGACCGTCTTGCCCTGATGGCCGGTAAAACGAAAATATTGGCGGTTGCTGCCTGCACCGGCCAGCTGTACCATGTGGGCCGGCTCCTCGCCTGCCCATGACCTATAGAGTTGGGTGAGTTGTTCCATGTTGCTATGGGTTGTCAAGGCCTTGTCACCACAAGGAACGGCGTTGGCCCTGCCCTGCTGAAGAGCATGCGCCCGCCTTGTGGACAAAAAGCCACTGGTTCATTTTTTCTGTTGAGACTGTTGCTTAAGCTGTTCCTCGTGCTCCTTGCGCAGCTCATCGAAGATCTTGCGCGTCTTGCGCCGGTACTCCCAATTGGCCAGAAGGCCATCTATGACAAACAACAACAGCACGATGCCTATCGACATCAGCAAAGATCTTGTAAGGTAGATAAGTCCCGCAGATACGAACAAGAAGATTAATGCCTTCTTCCAATCAAATTGATACTTGAATTTCATGTTGCAAAGATAAGGTTTTTCGGTGAACCCTATGACTTTATTTCTAAAAAGATGAACGTTTTGTCAATTCCATGATCCGCTTTCCTCTAAAAAGTAGGCTCAGTAGAGAGAAGGTAGAGACCTGTGCGGCATTTGTTCGAGTAGAATTCTGCCCTTGCATGATTCCGATACGATGTCACCTAAGCTCAAAATATATTGAGGTGGTTGCTATACCGATACGGTGTCACCTATGAACAAAAGACATTAAGGTGTATTGCTATTCCCTCGAGCTAAACTACGAAGTGTCCGAAATGTGTCCGGCAAAAAATAAAAGAGCCCGAAAGTTCAATATATAAAGAACATCCGGGCTTATTGGTTGCGGAGGCAAGACTCGAACATGCGACCTCCAGGTTATGAGCCTGGCGAGCTACCAACTGCTCCACTCCGCGATATTATCTTAAAAGATCACTTTGCAATAAGAAGCATTTCTCATTTGCGGTTGCAAAGGTAATACTCTTTTTTTGAATTACCAAATGTTTTTGCGATTATTTTGTGATATAGGTCAAAAAACAACTTATTTTCATAGTTTTTTCTATCCTTGTTTGTTTGTTTCAAATAAATGTCATACTTTTGCACAACAATAATATGTGTGCAATAAATATAAATAGGAGGCATCATGTCAATTTCAAAAACAAGACAGAAGCTGGTAGATGTTGCGCGTCAACTCTTCGCTAAGAACGGAGTGGCCAACACGACTATGAATGACATTGCTGTTGCTTCTGGCAAGGGACGTAGGACGCTTTACACCTATTTTAAAAGTAAAGAAGACGTCTATTATGCAGTCATTGAAGCTGAGTTGGAGCGTTTGAGTGACAAGCTGGATGAGGTGGCTGCCAAGCGCACACGCCCACAAGACAAGATTATCGAATTGATATATACCCATTTGAGTATGATCAAAGAAACCGTTGTCAGGAACGGTAATCTTCGTGCTGAATTTTTCCGCAACATCTGGACTGTAGAGAAAGTGAGGAAGAATTTCGATGAAGATGAGATAGAGCTTTTCCGTAAAGTGTATGCAGAAGGTAAAGCCGAAGGTGAGTTTGATATCGATGATGTTGACCTTGTTGCAGATATCACCCACTATTGTATCAAAGGGTTGGAAGTGCCGTTTATTTATGGGCGTCTTGGCCACGGACTAACAGAGGAAACCAGCAAACCCCTTGTAGCCAAGGTGGTGTATGGTGCCTTGGGTAACAAACGTGGTTCGGTGTGAATGACGAAAAGTCAAGTGAGATAATATATCAACTTTAAAACTTATAAAAATGGGACTATTAGAAGGTAAGACAGCCCTTATTACAGGTGCTGCCCGTGGTATTGGAAAAGGCATTGCCTTGAAGTTTGCCAAGGAAGGTGCTAACATTGCTTTCACCGATCTGGTGATCGATGAGGAGCATGGCGGTCTAGAGACAGAGCGCGAGATTGCTGCCTTGGGTGTGAAGGTGAAAGGCTATGCCAGCAATGCCGCAGACTTCGCTCAGACCGAAGAGGTAGTGAATCAAGTAAAAGCAGACTTCGGCACTATCGATATCCTCGTCAACAACGCTGGTATCACCAAAGACACCCTCATGCTGAAGATGACTGAGCAAATGTGGGATGCCGTGATCAACGTAAACTTGAAGAGTGCTTTCAACTTTATCCACGCCTGCACTCCGATAATGATGCACCAAAAGGGTGGCTCAATCATCAACATGTCTTCTGTAGTAGGTGTTCATGGCAACGCTGGTCAGGCAAACTACGCCGCATCTAAGGCTGGATTGATAGCTTTGGCCAAGAGCATTGGTCAGGAGGTTGGTCGCCGTGGTATTCGTGCCAACGCCATCGCTCCCGGATTCATCGACACAGCCATGACGCAAAACCTTCCTGAGGAAATCCGTAAGGAGTGGGCCGAGAAGATTCCTTTGCGCCGTGCAGGTAGCGTAGATGATATTGCCAATGTAGCTACCTTCTTGGCCTCCGACCTCTCAAGCTATGTCACAGGCCAGGTTATCCAGGTAGATGGTGGAATGAACATGTAAACTGATCGTCGATGAAGGTCGTTTACGAAGACAACCATATTATCATCGTATATAAAGAGAGCGGGGAAATCGTCCAGGGCGACAAGACTGGCGATGTCCCCCTTTCTGAAACGGTGAAGGCCTATCTGAAAGAGAAGTACCAGAAGCCTGGAAACGTATTCCTAGGCGTGGTGCATCGACTCGATCGTCCAGTGTGTGGCTTGGTTGTGTTTGCCCGTACCGGCAAGGCCCTGTCGCGGTTGAATGAGATGTTCCGCAATGGAGAAGTGCAGAAAACCTACTGGGCCATCACCCGTGAGGCCCCTGCCCTGCCCACCGGACGGCTGACCCACTGGCTGGTGCGCAACGAGAAGCAGAACAAAAGCTACGCCTACGACCATGAAGTGCAAAACGCCAAGAAAGCCATACTGGAATATCGGCTGATATCCCACTCAGACCATTATCATTTGTTGGAGGTCAAACTGCTCACCGGTCGACATCACCAAATCAGATGCCAATTGGCCGCTATGGGCTGCCCCATCAAAGGTGACTTGAAATATGGGGCCCAACGCAGCAACCCTGATGGCAGCATTTCGCTTTTATCCCACAGAGTAGCGTTCATCCACCCCGTCTCCAAACAGCAACTCGTCATCGATTCTCCCCTGCCAGAAGATAAATTATGGCATGATATAGCAGAAGACTTGGAAAAATAATCCGTCTTCTGCTTTTTCTTCTCATGATTGGCCAATTATTCCTTTTTTTTTATTTACTTTGCACTTGTTACACTTCTTGACAAGTGCTTATGAGAAAATTATACAAGTGGGTAGGAGCTGCCATTGGGGTCCCTTTCCTGCTTCTGGCTATATTATTCTTACTTTTCTATTTCCCGCCATTCCAAAACTGGGCCGTGCGGAAAACGACAGCGTATGCATCCGAAAAGATGGGGATGCATATCAGCGTGGACCATGTGCGATTGTCTTTCCCGCTCGATCTGGCCATCAAAGGTGTGAAGCTCTTGCAGCCCAACGACTCTTTACCGCAAGTGAATGATACGGTGGCCGACATCGGCAAAGTCATTGCCAGCGTGCAGCTACGTCCTCTCTTGTACCAACAGGTCATGGTCGACCAGTTGGATATTAAGGCCATGAATGTCAACACCACCCATTTCATCCGGAATCTGCGCATCAAAGGAAAAGTAGGACACCTGACATTACAGGCTCATGGCATCGACCTTAAAAAAACGTTTGTCAAGGTTGACAATGCTTCACTTTCCGATGCAAACCTGCTGGTTGAACTCAGCGACACGGTCCCTCCTGACACTACTCCTAGCCAGAACTTCTGGAAAGTACAGTTAGAACAAATCCAAATCAATAACACATATTTTGCCTTGCATCTTCCTGGCGACACCATGTCGGTGAAAACCAAGTTGGGCGAAGCCTCCGCACACCATGCTTATTTAGACTTGGGCGAAGGCAACTATAAAATTCTGCATCTACAGTTGGCAGATAGTGAGGTACACTACGACCGTAACTATGAACCGAAAGTTCAGGGAATAGACTATAACCATCTGGCCTTGTCGAAGTTGTATCTTACTGCCAACTCTTTCTCCTATGGCAAATCCCAGCTAGGCATCAACGTAGGGGCAGCCTCGTTCCACGAGCAGAGCGGACTGACAGTTAACCATCTGCAAGGTGCATTTGCGATGGACAGCCTTCGTCTGTCTTTACCTAGCATGGCCCTGAAGACGCCTTCTGGCACCAATCTCGTTCTCAACTATGCGATGGATTTGAACGCTTTTGACAAGAAAGCCCCGGGGACCATGAGTGCCAAAGTACGTGGACAGGTCAGTCGACTCGACCTGATGACCTTTATCGGTACCAGCCTTCCCCATGGCCTGGCGCACAAATGGCCATCTCAGCCCTTGGTTATCGTAGGAGCCATAGGCGGCAATATGCAAAAAGCACGTCTCAAGGATGTCAACATCCACATTCCTACCGTGGCCAAGCTTAAGGCCGATGGCTTTGTCGAAAACCTTACCTCTCCCAAGCAACTGAAAGCCAATTTGGTGGTACATGGGCAGACGGGCAACCTCGATTTTATCAAGTCGATGGTCGACCGTAGTGTTGCCCAATCGTTTCGCATCCCTCGTGGCATCGTGCTCGATACGCATGTTCTAGTCGACCGCGACAACTATACCTTCAACAACCTCAAGGTCATTCAAGGAGGAGGTAGCTTGCGAGGCCATGCGTCCGTCGACCTGGGTAAGATGAGCTATCAAACTCATCTCTTCGCCCATCGTCTGCCTCTGCAGAACTTTATCCCTCATCAGGGCTTGCATCCGTTTACCGGAGAAATCGAGGCACGTGGTTCCGGAACCGACATCATGTCACCCAGCACGCAGTTACAGGCCAAAGCCCATATCACCTCGTTCAGATATGGCGATTACAACCTAGACGGTATAGATGCCGACGCTAAGATTGTCAACGGACATGCCCTTGCGAAGATAGACAGCCGTAACCCCATGTTCAAAGGCAATCTACAGGTCGATGCACTCACCCGCAGCAAACGTCTGCGTGCCACGCTTTCAGGCGACCTCACCGAGGTCGACCTCTTTGGCCTCCACCTTAGCGAGCAACCGCTGAAGGTTGCCGTATGTGCCCATGTGGATGTGGAGTCAGACCTGAAACACTACCACATGGTGCAAGGAGTGGTCAGCGACATCATGGTGACCAGCGATCACCAGCAATACCGTATGGAGGATGTCGTCATGGATGTGCTCACTTCGCGCGACACCACACATGCCATTGTCAATTGCGGTGATTTCCGCCTCAACATGGATGGCTCTGGAGGCTATGAACGACTCATAAAACAAGGTAATCGATTTGTGGCAGAATTGCAGAGCCAAATGAAAAACAAATATATCGACCAGGTCCGCCTCCGTGAACGCCTTCCCGATGCGCATATCTATCTCACATCCGGAAAAGACAATATCTTATGCCATATTTTGGAACGATATGGTTTCCAGCTCGACAACGTGTTTATGAACCTCACCTCATCGCCCATAACCGGACTGAATGGACAGTTGCAAATAGACTCTCTTGTGGTTGATAGTTTCCAGGTCGACACAATACGCTTTAAGTTTGCATCAGGACAGGACAACATGACGTATTGGGCCCAGTTGCGCAACGGTAAGCACAATCCTAAATACATCTTCAACGCACTCTTCGACGGTGCCATCAACGAGAAAGGTACCTACCTTAGAAGTCGTATCTACGACTGGAACGACAGCCTCGGTGTACGTCTGGCCCTACAAGGGTCGATGGAGCAGAATGGCGTGAAGTTGCACCTCTTCGGCGACAAACCCATTCTGGGATATAAGGAGTTTACGGTCAACGACAGCAACTACATCTTCATGGGCGACGACCGTCGGGTAAGTGCCAACATGATATTGAAGGCCTCTGATGGCATGGGCGTTCAAATTTTCACCAATGATGCCAACGACGAGGCTTTGCAAGATATCACGGTCAGTCTCAATAAGTTCAATATCGGTGAAGCACTAGCCATGATACCTTACACACCCAATGTCAAAGGAATCATGAATGGTGACTTCCACCTCATCCAGACTGAATCTGAACTGGCGGTTTCCTCTTCCGTCAAGGTCGACGACATGGTTTATGAAGACAGTCCCATGGGAGACATCGGCTCCGAGTTTACTTACATGCCAAAGTCGGACGGCAGTCATTATGTAGACGGCATTCTCACGCACGAAGGCAATGAGGTGGGCACATTGACCGGCACCTACCGCTCACAGGGCAAGGGCTACCTCGATGCCACATTGGGTCTCGACCGCTTGCCCGTCAACCTCATCAACGGATTTATCCCCGACAAGCTCATTGGCTTCAAAGGGTATGCCGAAGGCGACCTCACCATGCAAGGGTCGCTGTCGAAGCCCAATGTCAACGGCGAGGTATATCTCGACTCCACATATATGTTCAGCGAACCTTACGGCGTGGAGATGCGATTTGCCAACGACCCTGTGACCATCACCAACAGTCGTCTGCTCTTCGAGAACTTTGAGATGTTTGCCCATAACGAAAGCCCGCTGAACGTGAAGGGTTACTTCGATTTCTCAGACTTGGACTGTATGAACCTCAACATGCGGATGCGTGCCGAGAATCTATTGCTTGTCGATTCAAAAGAGACCGCACGGTCGGAGGCCTATGGCAAGGCACACGTCAATTTCTTTGGCACCATGCGTGGACTGTTAAGCAATCTGCAGATGCGTGGTCGGCTGGATGTTCTGGGCACCACCGACCTCAATTATAATTTGAAAGACTCGCCACTCACCACCGACAACCAGCTTGAAGGATTGGTAGAGTTTGTCGATTTCAAGGACACCACCAAACAGGTGATCAACCGTCCGCCGCTTACCGGATTCGACATGGACCTGAGTATCAACATTGACGACGGTGCCCATGTGGATTGCTACCTCAACGCCGACCATTCCAACTATATCGACATCATTGGTGGCGGCGACATGCGTCTGCGATACAACATAGCCGACAATATGCGCCTCACTGGGCGCTACACCATTGGTGGTGGCGAGATGAAATACTCACTCCCCATCATTCCCTTGAAGACGTTTGAGATTCAAGATGGCAGCTACATTGAATTTACGGGCGACCCAATGAATCCACGACTTAACCTCCGGGCCACAGAAACCATCAAGTCGACAGTCAATGGCGACTCGGGTGATGGTCGGTCGGTGGAGTTTGTATGCGGAGTGGTGGTTACCAAGACCTTGAACGACATGGGACTGGAGTTTGTCATTGACGCTCTCGAAGACATGACCATCAGCAATCAGCTACAATCGATGACCAAAGAGGGACGTGGCAAGGTGGCCGTTACCATGCTTACCACCGGCATGTATCTGGCCGACGGCAACACCAGCGGTTTTACGATGAACTCGGCCCTGAGTGCATTTCTCAACAGCCAGATCAACCAGATCTCGGGCAAGGCATTGCGCTCATTGGATGTGAGCTTCGGCATCGACAACTCATTCAGTGAGACAGGTGGGCTGCATACCGACTACTCGTTCAAGTTTGCCAAACGGTTCTGGAACAACAGGCTACGCATCGTCATTGGTGGAAAACTATCGTCGGGTGAGGATGTCACCCCGCAGGAAGAAACCTTCTTCGACAATGTGACATTCGAATACCGTATCAGTCCCACTTCCAACAAATACCTCAATCTCTTTTATCAACGTGACAGCTACGACTGGTTAGAAGGTAACGTCAGCAAGTTTGGTGGAGGATTCCTATGGAAACGCAAACTCGCCAGCCTGAAAGACCTCTTCAAGTTTACCAGTGATAATGATGAAATACCGGCACTTCCTGCCGACTCTGCACGTAAAGAAATCCTCACAAAATGAAGATACAGTTTCTTATCATCGCATCATGTGTGATGGCCCTTGCCACGGCTTGTTCAACCACGAAAAGCATCCCTGAGGGCGACCAATTGTTCACAGGACTCAAGGCTATCGAATATGATGCACCTGAGAAAGGTGAACACTTCACCACCACCCAGGAAGAGATAGGGGCCGCACTGGCCACCGCCCCCAACGGCTCGCTTTTTGGCAGCAGCAGTGTGCGCACGCCGCTGCCGGTGGGACTATGGGTGTGGAACCAGTTTGTCAATAGCAAAGGTGCTGTGGGGAAATGGTTGCTCCGATCCTTTGGCACCAAGCCCGTGCTCATGAGCTGGGTCAACCCAGAACTGCGGGCATCGGTAGCTACAGAGGTACTCAGGGCGCATGGCTATTTCAGAGGTAAGGTGACACATGAGGTGGTCACCCAGCGCAACCCTAAGGAAGCTAAGATCCAATATAAGGTACGAATGAACCACTTGTTCACCATCGACAGCCTGAGCTACCTCAACTTCCCACCGATGGCCGACAGCCTGATTCGGGCTACAAGATCAAAAGCTTTAATCGAGAAAGGAGACGCTTTCGACGTCACGACTCTTGAGGGCGAACGAACACGTGTCACCAACTTGCTACGCAACAATGGTTATTTCTATTACCAGTCTTCCTACGCATCCTATCTGGCCGACACCGTAACAGCGCCTGGACGAGTGTTGCTCAAGTTCCAGAGTGCAAGCAACATACCCCAGGTGGCCAAACGTAGATGGTATATTGGCAACATCGATATCGACTTGCGCAAGCAGTTTATGGAAACACTCAACGACTCTGTCAAGCGCAGACGTCTCACAGTACACTTCAACGGACGACGCGCCCCTGTGAGAACACCGGTTATCCTCAACGCCATGTCGATGCGGTCGGGCAGACTCTATAGCTACTCAGACTACGAAGAGAGCGTGGCCAAGGTCAACCAGACAGGACTATTCAGCATGGTCGACTTTGCCTTCACACCACGCGACACCACAGGTCTCAACGACACTCTTGACCTGCGACTCAATTGTGTCTTCGACAAGCCCTACGACTTGTATTTTGAAGGCAACCTCACCGGAAAGACCAACAACCGCTTCGGACCGGGAGTGGTGCTCGGATTGACCAAGCGCAACGCCTTCAGGGGAGGCGAACTGCTGGATATCAAACTCAAGGGCAACTACGAGTGGCAGACCGGGCACCAGGCCGAGGGCACCTCGTCGCGCTTCAACAGCTATGAATATGGCTTCGACGTCTCTTTGCAGATGCCGCGTCTGGTGGTGCCATACGTTAACTACATCCGTCGACAAATGCGGCAACGATTCCGCAAGAATGGTTTTTATGTCGTACCCACTACCACGTTGAAGGTCTCGTCAGACATCATCAGCAGGGCCAACTTTTTTAAACGCCACGTCGTGTCGGGAGAGCTGACATACAATGTACAGACCTCGGTCACCAGCCGTCACCAGTTCAGTCCGCTCGTGTTCTCATTTGAGTTCATGCGCAGTTCCACGGCGGCCTTCGACTCCATTCTCATGGTCAATCCTTATCTCCTCTACACCATGCAAGACCAGTTTGTGCCCAAGATGCAGTACATATACACCTACACCAGTCCCAAGTCCTACCGCAACCCGCTCTGGTGGCAGACCACTCTCAGCGAGTCTGGCAATATCCTGTCGCTGGCCTACCTGGCTGCCGGCAATAGCTGGGGGCAGAAAGACAAGCAGCTCTTCAGCAATCCCTATGCTCAGTTTGTCAAGATAGAGTCGGAACTCGTCAAGACATGGCAGCTGAGCGAGCACAGCCAGCTAGTGGGCCACCTCAGCGCAGGGGTCATGTGGGCATACGGCAACTCTATCAGGGCACCTTACAGCGAACAGTTTTATGTGGGTGGTGCCAACAGCATACGTGCGTTCACCGTGCGCTCTATCGGCCCGGGCGAATACCATAATCCCTCTTCCGCAGATTTCTATTACCTCGACCAGACTGGCGACATGCGCATCGTGGCCAACCTGGAGTACAGGCCACGACTGTTCGGTAACCTCTATGGAGCCCTCTTCCTAGATGCTGGCAATGTGTGGGAGCTGAGCAACGACTACCGTGAGGGCGGTCAGTTCAGATGGAACAAATGCATCGAGGAGATGGCATTGGGCACAGGCGTGGGACTGCGCTACGACCTCGATTTTCTTGTCATCCGACTCGATTGGGGTGTTGGCTTGCATGTGCCTTACAAGTCGGGGTTTTATAATGTCGGCTCGTTCAAGGACAGCCAGAGCATTCATTTTGCCATCGGCTACCCCTTCTGATCATCGCGTCGGTCACTCGCCTGACACATGAAGCTGTCACTGGAAAAAAAGTTTCCATCCCCATAGATTATAAAGACGAAATGATGATTTGTTTCTGATTAATTTATTAACTTTGCATAGTAACTTTCAATCAATTAATATACATACAGATGAAACCTACGTTGTTACTTCTTGCTGCCGGCATGGGCAGCCGTTATGGTGGTTTGAAACAGTTGGATGGCTTGGGGCCCAATGGCGAGACAATCATGGATTACTCTATCTATGATGCCATTCAGGCTGGATTTGGAAAAATCGTATTCGTCATTCGAAAAGATTTTGAGGCTCAATTCCGTGAGCAAGTGCTGTCTAAATATGAGGGACACATCCCTGCCGAACTGGTGTTCCAGAGCCTCGACGCGCTGCCCGAGGGCTTCAACGTACCCGAGGGACGTGAGAAGCCATGGGGGACCAACCATGCCGTGCTCATGGCTAAGGATGTCATCAAAGAGCCTTTCTGTGTCATCAACTGCGATGACTTCTACAACCGCGACTGCTTCATGGTGATGGGCAAGTTCCTGGCCGATCTTCCCGAAGGTAGCCAGAACAGCTATGCCATGGTAGGATTCCGCGTGGGCAACACCCTGAGCGACAATGGTACCGTTGCGCGTGGCGTATGCTCGAAAAACGAACAGGGCAACCTCACCACCGTTGTGGAGCGTACCGAGGTGGAGCGTCGCAATGGCGAGGTGCAGTATAAGGACGAGGACGGCAATTGGGTGACAGTGCCAGACACCACACCCGTATCGATGAATGTCTGGGGATTTACGCCCGACTATTTCGCCCACAGCGAGGCCTACTTCAAAGAGTTCCTTTCTGACCCCAAGAATATGGAGAACAAAAAGGCTGAGTTCTTTATTCCGTTGATGGTCAACAAGCTGATCAACGAGGGCACATCTACTGTTAAAGTGCTCGACACCACCAGCAAATGGTTTGGCGTGACCTATGCCGCTGACCGCCAAGGCGTTGTCGACAAGATTCAGTCGTTTGTAGACAACGGAACCTATCCCAACCAGCTCTTCTAAGCTGAAAGCATCCATCATGGTCTGGGCATCGACATATCTTCTTCGGAAGCATGTCGTTGCCCAGTTCTTTTGTTCTGGTGCATTTGAACCTACAGTTACCATCCATTTTAGCCCGCCGTTAGAAATAAGAAGAAATCGATAGAATAACCTCAGAGGAATCTCTAAAATCGATGGGATGACCTCATCCGATTTTAAAAAACCAAACGACAGTTCACCTGCCTTCGGAGCACCTTGATGGCACCTGGGAATCGCCTTCTAACTGCCATACTTCGGGTCGAACCACCGTCTGCTTCGAGTTGATACAGATTCTACTTCAAGTCGATACAGATTCTGCTTCAAGTCGATACAGATTCTGCTTCAAGTGGTGAAATCGGAGCAATCCCACCCACTTGGAGACGGTAAAAAACCGTTCACTG
>CAZBQA010000029.1:0-36531 GCA_964493905.1 uncultured Prevotella sp. | reverse complement strand
GGTATGAGCCAAACTGGCATTTTATCGCAACAGTTGCGGATTTGAGGTATATTAGTATCATTGTTGGTTTGCATCTGTCTCCCTCACATTCTATGCAGTGTCTACAACATCGAAAGTCAGTCTTACAGATGCCAGAAATAAGCCACGCTCAGTAGCCTATGCTTTAACTTTAAATATGGCTTTGCGTAGCGTTGAGTCAGAGATGCAAGGAGCATGACCGTCATGTGGAAAGAAAACAGCGAACTGTCCTGGCTTCACCGTTACGTATGTCTGCGCAGGCACTCCAGGTAACTTAGCAATATCTTTCGTCTCGTCAAACTCTACCTCTGGGAGTATAGCCACTGGACTATAGCCAAAAGTTTCTTCACCAGTGATTGGAATCTGAATGTCAATCATCTCTCGGTGGTACTCCAAGGCTGCGTCCTGCACCGTCTTTCCTTTGGCCAGTTGCACATTCACAAATAAATCATTATCCTTGATAATATGTTTACCTTCCGGCAATTCGGCCAAATGGTTTTCGTTCAGAAACTTCACCACCTCTGCAAACAATGGGTTTAGAGTGGCATACTTCTCAAGATTTTCTAAAGTGTCAATAATCATTTTATTCGTTTTATCAGTTTTCGTTAAATCTTTTCCCATTCTCATAATAGCCACTTGAAATTACCTGGCCGTTACGATCTTTCTCAACAAACTTTCCATCGCGCAGGTCGTTCACATACGTTCCTTCGAAACGTTTGCCATCTTTACTCTCCTCAATGGCCTTCCCATTACGTTGGCCATTGATATAAATGCCCTTGAAACGGCTTCCATCGGCATAGTGAATGATTACCTCCCCATCAATTCGTCCTTTCACGAAGTTGCCTTCAAATACATCGCCATTCTTTTTGGTGAGTTTTCCTCTGCCATTCTGCACATCATCTTTCCAAGTGCCTTCATATTTGTCGCCATTGTTCCAAACAAATGTACCTAATCCCTCGCGGTCACCTTCTACGAAATGTCCTGTATAACGATCTCCGTTGGCATACTTAAAAATACCCTCTCCTGTACGCTCTCCCTGGTCGTAGTCACCTTCATATTGATCACCGTTCTGGAAGAAATAGATTCCTCTCCCCTGCTGGATATCGTCAGACCATTGGCCCTTGTACACATCTCCGTCGGCATATTTGTTTACCCCATAGCCACTTCGCTGGTTGTTGGCCCATTCACCTTTATAGGTAGTACCATCACCCCAGTCGAAAAAGCCTTTGCCTTCCTTCTTGTCAGCCTTCCACTGACCTTCATAGTAGGCACCATTGAAATAGGTGTATTTTCCTTTGCCCTGTCGCATGTCGTGGTACCAGTCACCATCGTACTTGTCTCCATTGAAATAATACATGATGCCATGGCCTTCTTGGTAATCCCTAAACCACAGTCCTACATATTTGTTGTTATTGCTGAAATAATAGGTCCCTTGTCCATGCTGCTGATTGAGTACCCACTGTCCTTCATATTTTTCACCATCAGCGAAAGTATATATGCCATAGCCTTGGCGCTTCCCTTTCACAAAGTCGCCCTCATAGGTATTCCCATTCTCGAAGAGCACACTGCCTTTGCCCTGCGGTCGACCTGAAGCCATCTCACCCTTATAGGTACCTTTGACTCCCATCTCCTCTATCGAGCAGGAGCCAAGAGATATCTTCTGAGCCACACAGGCTAGAGGCATACCGAGCAACAATAATACCAATATCTTATTTTTCACTATCAGTTTTGTTTGCTAATTGTTACACAAAAATCAAAAAGTTAACCCTACAACATGACGTTCTAAGGTAAATCCAGTGCTTTCCTGTTATGTTACCTCATATAGTAAGTCCAGGGATAAAATCCTAGATTTTATAAGTGTCCAACAATAAACAGCACTGATGCAAAAATAGCAAATCTTGTCGAACTATCCAAGTATTTAACTGACAAATGTCAAATTATCAGTAAAAAATCACCACTCCCATAACCCATATTGACATACGTCAATCTATGTTTCCTAATAGTTCCCACCAGCAACATTCTAAATTTGACAATACACTTCAAGGCTAATCAAGAGGTGGAAATTACATGTTATTTTAAGTAATGGGAAAAGGGAAAGTCTAAGTATTATCTGAACTGACTATATGTAAGGCTGGACTCAATTAGAATCCAGCCTTACGATATGTTTCTGATATTAAGAATTTTATAGATAATACATAAATATATTATTCAGTGTACTTAATGCCAGAGCATAGAGAGATTTTCCTATTCCATTTTCTCTGTTGCCGATGTCTTTGCTGGTATAGCTGCTGAGGCCTTGGCGGTAGCTTCCTGTGTATTGCTCGCTTCCTTTTTCTTAGAAACACCCTTCGAATTTACCGCCTTTGTTTTTTTAACCTCAACCTTCTTCTTGCTCTCATAAGCCTCTCTGAGCTTTTCTAATTCTGCTTCAATTTTCTCAATTTTAGCTTGCAGACGAGCGATTTCTTTATCTTTCATCTCTATTTCGTCACCCTCGTTCTTGATGGTGGTCAACAAAGAATTGAGTTGCTCGTTATCAATATCCAAAGGATATAGGTCATTGACGCGAGTGATGAAGTCACCCAAGATGTTCATGTAATTGGTGAAAGCATCGAACGGACTACTGTATATTCCGCGGTCAAGTCCCACATTAGAAGGCTTTGTGGTCATGAAACGAAAGTTGTTACTAGCCTGTAGATAGTCCCAATCCTGGTTAATACGTGGGTCATTAGCTATCCTAACGCGTTCAGCCACACCATAGAGTTTCTCAAAGGCTTCTCGTTGCATAGGGTTGCCAAGCCATGAACTGACATCACGTTCTTCGTCAACCCACGACAATGTGTCGGGCACATCAAGATTACCTACGCTCTTCATCTTCATACAAATCTCCGTGGGGGTAGAGAAGGTGATCCCATATTGTTTGGCGAAGGCTGGCAAGGCATGGAAGAACTCCAGGATATTTGACGATAGCGGCTGTGCCAGGCCTATGGCAGTAAGCTCCATGAAAATATTGATAACCTGCTCTTCTCCTGGAAACTTGGCAATGCGCTCAATATATTTGTCGGCGAACACCGGATAGCCCTCCCAATCAGTGTTGTTAAAGCGTAGACAGATATCATCACTAAGGTTGATGTCGCGAAGAAGCAGTTTCAGATTTGGAGCTAGGGCACAGTTATAGACATAGTGTGGCGACTTCCAACCCAGCACGTGCTTAGCACCCTCGGTAAGCATACCGATGAAACCCATCTGGTGGGCCTGAAGTCCTATATCATCACTGTAAATAAGCGACGAATTGCGCAGTACGGTTGGTTTCTTGCCAAAATATTCCTTGATTTTATGACATTGTTTCTTTACGTCTGTGGCAAAGCATTCCTCGTCTTTGAGCGAAGAGAGGCCATGCGAGTAGGGCTCGGCCAGAAACTCTACACAACCTGTTTTGTTCATATCCTGCAACTTCTCCAACACTTGTGGCGCATGCAGCTCCATCTGTTCGATAGCCACGCCCGAGAGAGAGAAGGCAACTTTAAAGAAATCACCGTTTTCCTTGATCATCTGCTCAAGGGTCGTCAGTGCCGGCATATATGAGCGCTCCACAATATCGGTAATCGAACGTTCATTTTCATAGTCATCATAATAGTAGTGGTCGGTACCGATATCAAAAAAACGGTATCTCTTCAGGTGGATGATCTGATGTATTTCAAAATAAAGGCAAATCGTTTTCATCGTCATTGAGGTTTAAAAATTATACGTTGTATATACTGGTCTGGGCATTACCGGGCTATATCCAGCCCAAGGTTCTCAGATAGAGTTCACGAATCCATGCCCCCACTTTTTCCCACGTGATTAGAGCCACCTCGTTCTTGCCTTCTACTTGTAGATAGTTGAACAGGCTGTCGTTGTGGCATATACTGTAGATGGCATCAGCCAGTGCATGAATGTCCCAATAATCTACTTTGATACAGTTGTTGAGAATCTCGGCACATCCACTCTGTTTTGAGATGATTGTCGGTGTGCCACACTGCATGGCTTCGAGTGGCGAGATGCCAAAGGGCTCACTCACCGAGGGCATGACATAGACATCAGAGTCTTTGAGGCATTCGTAGACTTGTTTTCCTCGCATAAAACCGGGGAAATGGAATCGGTCGGCAATGCCCCGTTCGGCCGCCAGATAAATCATCTGGTCCATCATATCACCTGATCCTGCCATGCAAAACCTCACGTTATTGGTACGATGTAATACCATATTGGCCGCCTCCACAAAATATTCTGGCCCTTTCTGCATGGTGATGCGCCCTAAGAACGTCACAATTTTGTCTTTGTCAGAATGGTCTGGCCGGGGTATGTCTTCGTATTCCTCACTCAAGGGATATACCGCATTATGAACCGTGAAGACCTTTTTGGGGTCTTGATGGTATTGATGTATAACGGTGTTGCGCGTCAATTCGCTCACACACATAATGCAGTCGGCATGGTCCATGCCGTCTTTTTCGATGGAATAGACCGTAGGATTCACGTGTCCACGGCTCCGGTCGTAGTCAGTGGCATGAACATGTATGCAGAGAGGTTTTCCACTCACTTGCTTGGCATGGATACCGGCTGGATAAGTCAACCAGTCGTGAGCGTGTATGATGTCAAACTTCTCGGCACGCGCCACCACTCCAGCAATAACCGAATAGTTGTTGATCTCTTCGTGAAGGTTATTGGGGTACCCTCCTGCAAAATCCATACAACCTAGGTCGTTGACAGCCATATAATTGAAGTCAGCATAGATGTGGTCACGATATCGGTAATAGTCGTTGGGATCCATCAAATTACCAATGCGCCCCTTTACATAGTCGAAGTCGACGTTACGATAAGAAATAGGCACACAGTTCATGGCTACGATGCGGGCGTGCGAACGGTCTTCATCGCCCCATGGCTTTGGCAGACAAAGGGTAATAGCAATATCGCCTTGAGCATGAAGCCCCTCAGAGATACCGAAATTGGCTGTGGCTAGACCACCATATACATGAGGAGGATACTCCCATCCAAACATTAATACTTGCATTGTCAGTCCTCCGTATTTTAATATTTATACTTCTCCAATTGCTCAAGCGAACGTAAGATCTCTGCCACGTTCATAGCAAACGACACAGCTCCTCGCCCATGGAATGGCGGATTGCCATCGAACAGCTCGGGCAAGGTTCCGATGCAATGGTAGAACATTTCGTCCTCATAGCCCACCATCTGTCGTTCGATGAAACTGAGTCGGGTGCGTTTGTAAAGCTTGAGACAGGCTTCCATATAGAATCCGCCCAGCCATGGCCACGCCGTACCCTGATGGTAGGCATAGTCGCGCTGCGTCTGAGGCCCTACATACATAGGGTTGTAGCCACCGCTCTTAGGCGACAGCGACCGTAAGCCCTTAGGTGTCAGCAGTTCTCGTGTACAGATATCAAGCACCTTCTTCTTCTGGTCACCATTTAGAGGCGAATGGTCGAAGGCTACTGCGAAAATCATGTTAGGTCGCACACTCCAGTCGATCATCTTACCATCGACATAATCGTACAAATATCCGTAATCGTTCAAGAAGGTATCGACAAACGACTGCTTACAGCGCTCTGCCAATTCTTCCAGATGTTGTACATCTTTCTCGTGCTGTTGAGACCCGGCAATGCCTGCACTGAATCTCAAAGCATTGTACCACAGGGCATTGAACTCGACAATATACCCAGTGCGCGGAACCACAGGTCGGCCATTAATGGTAGAGTTCATCCAGGTCACAGCATGGTCTTTGCCATCAGTCTTCACAAGTCCGTTATCGTCAAGAATCAGATTGGGATGCTTCTGGGTCTCAATAAAGGTTATGATGTCTCTTACGAGCTTTCCATATTTAGCGACACATTGCTCCATGCTGGTCTCCTTGGCATACTGCTGAATACACCATATTGCCCAGAGCAGCACATCGGGTTGGTCGATTTCATAGAGGTGGACTGTCAATGGCTTACCCTCCATAAATTCCCGAAGTCCACGTTCAGCCGTACTCATCGCGTCTTCGTAGTATTTGTCCTCCTCGATCGACAGGGTCAATCCTGGCAACGAGATAAAAGTGTCACGTGCCCTGGCCTTAAACCAGGGATAGCCTGCCAGGATATATTTTTCGCCATCCTTGTCTTCTACATGGAACTGGTGGGCTGCATTGACCAGACAATGAAAGAAGTTGTCTCTGGGAGATCGTGATTCCACCTCCTCTTTAAACAGTTGCTTTAAGCCCCGCGTCTTCGACTCGGATGTAGATGCGGCGAAGACGATGCTTTCGCCTTTGCGGATATTCATCTCAAAATATCCTGGCACATAAAGGTCTTCGTTCGAAGCATAGCCACGCTCCTGCTCCTTGGTATACTCAATTCCTCTATACCAGTCAGGCTGGAAGACGAACTGGTTTTTCTTGGAGAATTGCATATACAGGTCGGGATAGCCCACGTACATGCAGGTCTTGATACCATTGTCTACCTCTTGATAATCGCGACTGGCGATAGAGTTCTCGTGTGTGAACTGCCTCACGCTGCGAAAAGCGAGGAATGGGCGAAACCTGAGCGTGGTTGACGAATGGGCATCAACCAACGTATAACGAATCAAGATACGGTCTTCGTGATGCTGGAATACTACCTCTTTCTTCAAAATCACCCCCCCTACCCTATAAAGGTGGGTAGGTACTTTGTCACAATTAAAGGCGGTGATGTATTTATGTCCCTTTGGACTGAAATTATTGCCTTGATACTGATGCAGGCCCAGGTTAAACTCCGCTCCATGCTGTATGACCGTGCAATCGAGCGATGAGAGCAACACATGGTTTTCGTCATCCAGATTTGGCACCGGGACGACCAATAAGCCATGATACTTGCGCGTATTGCAATCAACAATGGTAGAGCATGAGTAGGCACCCGATCTATTTGTTCGCAAGAGTTCTTTTGGCAATGACTCCTGCAAATTCGTCATCAGTGCTTTTTCGTATCGCAGATAACTCATGGTGATATAAATTAGGTTGTTATATTATTTGATAATTGTCATCATACACAGCCCTTATGGACTTTAGGTGGTTTATTGCTCTCAAAAGTACTAAAAAACTGATATAATACAAAATTATATGAAATAATTTTTGGGAGAATGAAGAAAAAAAACAGAAAAGCCAATGGGTTGCAAGATTTACCCATGGCATGCTATAAAGTAAGAGAAATCAAGTTGGTTGGTGTTGCAGTCCCCTTCACTTGATTTCTCTCATTACTCATTAGCCGTGGAAAAGGCGATATACAATAAGCCTCAGGCTGGAATAAGAAAATTGATGACCTCTTGCTCTACAGTAATACGGTAGGGCCCGACAGGTGGCCTCATCAACCTTCCATCGATCCCTATCAACGCTCTTTCGGCTTTGTTGACCACCACCTCGCGTGTGCGATAGGGATGCACCCTGCGATGATTGAGAAACTTGCCCCTGACAAAGAGGTAGAACCCTTCAAACAGCTGCGTCATGGCTGGATGATACACTACCGACACATCAAGCAGGCCGTTATAGGGCACAGCATTCGGTGTCTGTCCATATCCGCGAGCATTGCCCACACACATCGTCATGACCTTGCGGTCGATAATATCCGAGTTGATTTTCAGACTCATGCGATATTCCAGTCGCTGAAAGACCATCATGATAAAAGAGAAGAAAAACGACAAGGTACGTGAACCAAAAAAATGGCGTGTTTGGCGTCGAAGGTTCATGATCGAAGCAATCAGGCCGATGTTGACGCAGTTGAGAAAATATCGGCGACAAGGTTCGCCCTTCTTGTTGAAATACCGCACACAGCCGAGGTCTATCTTGCGCACCTTACGATCTTTGAGCCATTTGACAGTCTGTTCATAGTCGTCTTCGTCGAAATCCCAGAAATGGGCAAAGTCGTTCATCATGCCATTGGGTATAACGCCGAGCACGATACTGTCGCGCTTTTCTTTCTCCACCTGCATCAGACAGTTTATGGCATCGTTGAGGGCTGAGTCACCTCCGACGATGATGATAGTCTTATAGCCGTTGTTGATGAGCATCTTCACCAGCCGGTCTACGCTGCCTCTGTTTTCACTTTGCACATGGTCGTATGCAATATTATTATCTTTGAGGCACTGTTTGATTCTCTCCCATTTTCCGGAAGATCCAAACAGTCCTGATTTTGGACAATAAACTACGCCCCATCGATTCTCTTCCATAAGCCTTCTCTTTATATATATAGAAACGGCCCAATGCCGTCATCCTATCAAACCCTTGATTAGTTCCACTTTATCCTGCATGGGCAGCCCTGCTTCAATCCAATGGATGACCATACCCCGCCGCTCCATTCCCCTGAACCAAGTCATCTGTCGCTTGGCAAACTGATGGATGGCTATCTCCAGTTGTCTGAACATCTCGTTGTAAGTCAAATGCCCAATGACATATTCCGTGACAAATTTATATTCCAAACCATAATATATAAGGTCGTCGGCTGGTATGCCGCGTCCCAACAGTTGCCTGATCTCGTCTACCATTCCCTGCTCCAAACGTTGCCTGAGTCGCGAGGTGATCTTATATCTTCTTTCCTCACGGTCGATGTTCACGCCCACGATGACCGAGGCAGGCGCAGGCATCTCACGAGGTGGCAGAGGATGCTGCAGGTTGTAGGATTCGATTTCGATGGCCCGTATGGCCCGCTGGCAAGAGTCTATGTCGGTTTTGTTATGCATATTCGACCCCGTCTGCTGCTTCAGGGTAGTGAGTATGTCTGTTAATTCGTCGAGTGTCTTGTCGGCCAGATTAGCCCTCAAGGTCTCATTTTGTGGTACAGGTGATAATGCATAACCCTTGAGCACGGCCTCAATATACAATCCCGTGCCACCACACAATATCGGCACCACACCCCTAGAGGTAATATCTTGATAAGCCTGCTGAAAATCGTGCTGGTATTGGAATAGGTTATACTTGGTGCCAGGCTCTACAATATCAATGAGATGGTAGGGTATTTGTTTGCCGTTCACTACATAGTCGGCTAGGTCTTTACCTGTGCCAATGTCCATTCCCCTATACACCTGCCGACTGTCAGCGCTGATTATCTCAGCGCATAGCTCATCAGCCAATGCGGCGGCCAATGATGTCTTGCCGCTAGCCGTGGGTCCCAAGATGGTAATCATTGGGCTTGCCTGTTTGGAGGCATTCAAGTGTTGTTGTTGTCCCATTTTCACGCCACAAATATAGACAAAAAAGTCTAAAGTTCCAAACAATGAAAATGAAATGCAAAAAAAAAACCGCCCAGCTTATGCTGGACGGTCATATTATAGTTAGTGCAATTAAGCGTAACCTGAGGGCAGATTACTTCTGCTCAGCGAGATACTTGATGGTGCGAACCATCTGAGAAGTGTATGAGTTCTCGTTGTCGTACCAAGACACAACCTGAACCTGATAGGTGTCGTCGTCGATCTTGCTTACCATGGTCTGGGTAGCGTCGAAGAGAGAACCAAACTTCATGCCGATGATGTCAGAAGATACGATCTCGTCCTCTGTGTAACCGAAGCTCTCGGTACCAGCAGCCTTCATGGCAGCGTTGATGCCTTCCTTGGTCACGTCCTTACCCTTCACCACAGCGATGAGGATAGTGGTAGAACCTGTAGGAGTGGGGATGCGCTGTGCAGAACCAATCAGCTTACCGTTCAGCTCAGGAATCACCAGACCGATGGCCTTGGCAGCACCCGTAGAGTTCGGAACGATGTTGCAAGCACCTGCGCGTGAACGGCGGAGGTCACCCTTGCGCTGAGGACCGTCGAGAATCATCTGGTCGCCAGTGTAAGCGTGGATGGTTGACATGATACCCGACTGGATGGGAGCGTATGCGTTGAGGGCAGCAGCCATAGGAGCCAGACAGTTGGTGGTGCAAGAAGCAGCAGAGATGATGGTATCGTTGGCTGTCAGCGTCTTGTGGTTTACGTTGTAAACGATAGTGGGCAGGTCGTTGCCGGCAGGAGCTGAAATCACAACCTTCTTGGCACCAGCCTGAATGTGAGCAGAAGCCTTAGCCTTTGAGGTGTAGAAACCTGTGCACTCGAGAACTACGTCTACATCCAGCTCACCCCAAGGAAGCTCAGCAGCATTGGGCTTAGCGTAAATAGTGATCTCTTTGCCGTCTACGGTGATTGAACCCGGAGTAACAACCGTCTTGCCGTCCTCGCCGAGAACAGAATCCTTGAAGTCTACCGTGTGCTTGCCCTCACCGAACTTGCCAGCGAAGCCACCCTGAGCGGTGTCATACTTAAGAAGGTGAGCAAGCATCTTGGGGCTTGTCAAGTCGTTGATGGCGACTACTTCATAACCCTCAGCCTCGAACATCTGACGGAATGCGAGACGGCCGATACGACCGAAACCGTTAATAGCTACTTTTGTCATTTTACTTTTTTGTTATTTAAAGAGTTAAAAAACTAACTTTTCTATAAATCTTTTTCTGTTTACGATTGCAAAGTTACAAATTATTTTCTATATTTGCATCTTCATAGAGTATTAAATATATTAAAATTGAAAACACTTAGTGTCCAATGCCTCTATTTACAACTGACAAAGGCATCGAGTGTAAACTCCAGGTGTCAAATCAAAGTTTTATTCATTGATTTATAAAAGTATGAGTTCATTTATCAAAGAGTTTAAAGAGTTTGCCATGAAAGGCAATGTGATGGACATGGCAGTCGGTGTGATCATCGGTGGTGCTTTCGGCAAGATTGTATCGTCACTGGTCGACAACATCCTCATGCCTATCATCGGTGTGCTTACTGGTGGATTAGATTTCTCAAAACTGTCGATCATGGTGGGCGATGCAAAGGTCAACTATGGATTGTTCGTTCAGAACGTAATCGACTTCCTGATTATCGCATTCTGTATTTTCCTCATGATCAAGGGCATGAATAAGTTGAGCCGCAAGAAGGAAGAACCCGCTCCTGCACCCGAGCCTGCTCCCGAACCTACTGCCGAGGAAAAACTTCTGGCTGAAATCCGCGATTTGCTCAAAAACAAATAAGAGTTTCCTCAGTGGTCTTCTGCCTAGGCCTGGTTGTATCAGCCTTGGACATTGGCAGATAGGTCGATCTAAAGTACAGGAGGTAGTCATCGAAGCGTGGCTGCCTCTTGTTTTTTTTATTTGTCACGCCCTTGTAACAGGACTAAATATGTAACTGATTGTGTGGCGTGCAACCAAGATTCTTGCTCCCCATACTTGTTATCTGTAGCATAGAGGTGTGCTTCCCAAGGTGTGCTTCCACTCGATGCAGCATCTGTTTCCACTCGAACCAGAATCTGTATCAACTCGAAACAGCATCTGTATCGACTCGAAGCATGATGGCCCAACGGCAATCCCTACGTGGCATCACTGTGCTCTGCGGGCAGGATAACCCTTGTGTGGCTTCCCTAAAACGGAAGGATCATTCGTCCTTGATGCCCGATGACGGAAACTATACCATCCGAGGGACTCACTGACACCCGAGTATTGTTAAAACCACCAGCAGGTTGTCTGAACCTGGTTTAGGGCTTTGTGTATAGCTGACTATCCTATTTTTTGCCTCAAATGTCTCAAAATTCAACAGTTTGTATTACTTTTGCAGCTTCAATCAACATGGTCTAGGCCGCACTCTATCTGTTGGTGTCAACAAGTGTGGATTTCGGGATCGGAATATAGGCTAAGGCAGTAGCAACACACAAAATCCATTGGAATGGGAAGAAATAAATTTTCGAAAGATGAAGTAATCAAGATTGGCAAACTCCTCCGACTGAAAAATGCCGGCAATCGCTTTCAGCAAAAGCAGATTCGACATCAACTGCGTGTTGATTACGAGTTTAATATCTCTGACTTCAACGAGCCTGGCAAAGCCTTCGGCGAGGAGCAGCTGCAAGAGGCTATACAGCGTGGGGCCATACTCATCCTCGATGATGCCACCATTGCAGACATGAAAGAAAAGCGTGCACGCGACAAGGCAGCCGATGCGGCAGCAAGGGAAAAACAGGCCATTTCTGAGGGTGCCACCGATTGGAAGGCAGCTATGAAAGAATGGGAAGACTGGGAGAAGTCTCGACAAAGCTGACCTTGAACTACTTTGGACGCACGATACGAATACCGGTATGGGTGGGATGTTCGGCCATGTAACGGCTCATGAGCTTAGGCTCCTCTATTACACGACGATAAATAGACGAGGCGTCGATCATGTGCAAACCGTCTTTGTGCCATACGGCAATCGCGATGTGGCTGGTGTCGAGACCTTTTTTTGAAGTCAGTATTACGATGATGTCACCATCGTGAATGGTTTGTCTGAGCAGTTTCGAGTCACCAAGTCTGTTTTTAGGAATATACCGATATGTACGCCCGGTGAGACTCTCTTCCATCTGTCGGATGAGCGGAATCCATTCGGGGTGCTTCACCAACATAGGGTATCGGTTCACATGCTTAGTCATATAGTCTACCTGCAGGTGTTGGACAGCCGCGAAAGGAGGATTTGGTCCTTGGATGTCTTGCACGATGCCCAAGTTCTCATTATCATGTATCCATTCCGAGAAATAATGTAGACGATTGGCATACGATATCTTGCCGCCGCTATACCGTATGAGCCGAAGGTTGTCGCAGAAATTGGCGAATGATGGCGTGTGCTGGTCCATACACCGCTTCAGTGCCAACACCGTCTCGACGAAAGTGGTGCAATCGAACTGTCGCATGTTGACCACCAGACGCTCCTGCTCATTGTGCTCCAATGTCTTGCCCACATAAGGTAATCCTGCCAATTTGCGGGCGAAAAAAAGCATGTAGTTGGTGTCGGTCCTTAGCCGTGCAGCCTCTTTGAACAGTCGCATCACCTTAATGGAGTCGCTGCGCCAATAATCGGGTGTAGAGGCATTCGTACCAATGGCACAGAGCCATAGTATTAGTCCCAATAAGCATGTCTTATCTATTTTCATCTGTCTGTAGAATTATCGTTTGCCAAAGTTGAAGCCTACATAGAAATTGACGTTGCCAAACATATTGTTTGTCGAAAACTGGCTTTTGCTATAATTATAGGTATGGAAGACGGCACTTGTACCAGCATACCATCGGGTGTTGTTCCATACAATACCCATCCTGAAGATACCATCGATATTGAAGTTCTTGAAGTCGAAATTGCGGAAGAGGTTGAGGTCGCTTTTCTTCAGGTCGTTTACCGCATGCTTGTAACCCAACGCGGCCTGCAGAGAGATGTCGAAAAGCCAATTGTGGGCAAACACCCAGTTGTAGGCATATCCTCCCGAAACCGAGTAGTCGGTGTATTTGACATTACTGAAAAGCAGCGATGAGTCGACCAGCTCAGTAATCGTCTCATTACCCATCCGCTCCTCAGCCAGAGTACGCAAGGCCGTAAGGTCGATGTCGAGTTTGTGCTTGGTGTAGCCGATTCCTAGCATGGGACTGCCACACGATCGCCTTTGAACAGTACTCTGGCTGTAAGCCGCTGGATATGAGAATTTACGGTGGTTGAAGATATAGTAAATGTTGAATCCTACAATACTGGTCCTAAACCCACTGAACCCTACCCCTTTCATGTTGCTCATATCGTAATTGTCGCCCAAGTTGATATCGCTGATGCAATAGACATCGCCCGACTTACGATAGAATAGGTCCACACCAATCTGGTTGCTGTAGAGACTGAGGTTAAAGTCTTGCTTCTGGCTGTCTCCGCCCAAATGGGTGAGGTCGATGGTATAGCCTAAAAAGATCCATCGCCAGCCGAAGTATGGGCCGAGACGATAAGAAGGCTTGGGAGAGAAGACAATCTCCTGCCCTGCCCTGTTACGAATATGATAAACCTCGTAAGTATTGGTGTTTTGCAGCATAGCCGTGAAATTATAATGCTGCGGCTCAACATAGTTGGTGTCTACACGCGAGAACTCCTGTACAAAATGGTAGAGCGACCTCAGCAGAGGCGGCAGGCCACGTCGCTGACGAGGACGCGTGTCGACTTGGTGGCCCACACTGTCCGTCAGTTCTGTTTGGGCATGGGATATTCCCATGTCAAGAGAAATCAGGAGAAGAAGCGATATGAGAAGCCTTGGTTGCAGCATCGGCCTAAAACTTACCCAAGATACGGTCCATCACCCAGTTCACCGGGGTGGCACTCACACTGGTGCAGTCACAGTCGCCGATGCCTTGCAGGTGTTCGATGACCGAGCGGATGATGGGCAGCTGCACATAGGGTGGATTGGGCACAATGATACTTTGGTTGCCCTCGCTGGTCATCAGACGGATGGGGTCGTAGTTGAACACCGAAAACGATAGGGTGCCCTTGTCACCCACAATGATGGTGCGGTCTTGTTTGGCACTCTCATGAGCAGCAAAACACCATGAGGCACTGCCCGAAATGCCGTTAGAGAAGATGAAAGCTGCGCTGATGGTGTCTTCGGCTTTGTAGAGGTGGGCTCGGTTGGTGGGATAGCCGTGGGCACGCACGATGACGCCAAACAGATGTTGCAGGAAGTCGAGCTGATGAGGAGCAAGGTCGTAGAAATAGCCACCGCCCGAGATGTCGGGCTGAAGGCGCCAGGGCAACGATGCCCCTGCGCCGTAGTCGAGGTCGCGGGGAGGCACCGAAAACTGTATCTGAACATTGAGAATCTTCCCCAGGGTGCCCTCGTCAACGATCTGCTTCACTTTTTTGAAATAGGGAAGATAGCGTCGGTAGTAAGCCACGAAGCATGGCACACCGGTCTGCTCGCTTATACGGTTTACACGCAAGCAGTCTTCGTAGCTGGCAGCCAGCGGTTTCTCTATATAGCATGGCTTTCCGGCACGAAGGGCCATGATGGCAAAGGTGACATGGCTCGAAGGTGGCGTGGCAATATAGATTGCATTGATATCGGGATCGTCGATCAGTTCCTGAGCATCAGTGTACCACTTGCGTATGTGGTGGCGTTCGGCATAAAGGCGCGCCTTCTCCTCGCTGCGACTCATCACCGCCTCAACATGAGACCCCGGGACCTCGTTAAAGGCTGGACCCGATTTCTTCTCTGTCACTTCACCACATCCAATAAAACCCCAGCTAATTTCTTTCATAATACCGAATTTGTTGCAAAGATAATAAAAATATGGAAATTAAGAACAGCTATTAAAAAAATATGGCCTCTTAGATGCTCTTCACCGCGAGAAGAAGCCCCAGGGGGTAAAGGCATTGGCATCCCCATTTTTAGGTATTCAGCGAATTTAGACTAGATTTAAACATCTGAAGCCGCAAAATCTTAGTACCTTTGTATTTCTAACAGAAAGGACTACGATGAAATTATCGGATTTACATACAGGCCAAAGCGGCATCATCGTCAAAGTAACCGGCCATGGAGGCTTCCGCAAACGAATTGTCGAGATGGGCTTCATCAAAGGCAAGAAGGTAGAGGTGCTGCTCAACGCTCCCCTCAGAGACCCCGTGAAATACAAGATTATGGGTTACGAGGTGAGTTTGCGCCATAGCGAGGCCGACCTCATTGAGGTGATGACCGAAGAAGAGGTGAGACTTCGGCGTAGAGCGCAACATACCGACTCTGGAGCCTCGTTGCTGGCATCTGACAACAACTCTGCCAACATCTCCCCGGACGATGACGATATCTCACTCAAACCGCTCAGCGAGCAGCAGGTGGCCGAGGCAGCCATCGCTGAGAGCAAGACCATCAATGTAGCTTTGGTGGGCAATCCCAATTGTGGTAAGACCTCATTTTTCAATTTTGCATCAGGTGCCCACGAGCGTGTGGGCAACTATTCGGGCGTAACCGTAGATGCCAAGGAAGGCCATACTGAGTTCGAGGGCTATAGGTTCAACCTGGTAGACTTGCCTGGCACTTACTCGCTCTCGGCTTATTCGCCTGAAGAGCTATACGTGCGCAAGCAACTGGCTGAACATACACCAGATGTGGTCATCAATGTCATCGATACCTCCAATCTCGAGCGCAACCTCTATCTCACAACCCAGCTTATCGACATGCATGTTCGTATGGTGGTGGCGCTCAACATGTATGACGAGACCCAGAAGCGTGGTGACCACATCGACCACGACAAGCTCTCGCAGCTCTTCGGCATACCCATGGTTCCCACAGTGTTTACCTCAGGCAAAGGAGTCGAAGATCTTTTCAAGGTCGTCATCGAGGCTTACGAGGGAACAGAGGACCTGGAGCCGCATTTCAGACACATACATATCAACCACGGCCATGAGATTGAGAATGGAATCTCCGAAATACAGGAACACCTCAAAAAGGAGAGTGACCTGCGTGGCAGATACTCAACACGTTACCTGGCTATCAAACTGCTCGAGCGAGATAAAGACGTGGAGCATGATGTGCGGCAGCTGCCCGATGCAGAGGAAATCTTCCGGCATCGCGACGAGGCCGCCGCAAGAGTGAAAGAAGAGACACTTGAAGACTCTGAGACGGCCATCATGGACGCCAAGTATGGATTTATACACGGAGCGCTCGAAGAGGCCTCTTATTCCACCGGTAAGAATGAGGACACCTATCAGGTCACTCATCTGCTCGACCGACTGATGACTAACAAATTTGCAGGATTCCCGGTGTTCATCCTCATCCTAGGAGTGATGTTCTTCACCACTTTTACGCTGGGTGCATACCCCATGGATTGGATTGAGAGCCTGGTGGCCTGGCTAAGCGAAACCGTGGGCCAGTTTTTGCCCGACGGACCGGTGAAGGCCATGCTCATTGATGGTGTATTGGGCGGTGTAGGGTCGGTGATCGTCTTCCTGCCTCAGATACTCATCCTTTATTTCTTTATCTCGTTGATGGAGGATTCAGGCTATATGTCGAGAGCCGCTTTCATCATGGATAAATTAATGCACAAAATGGGACTCCACGGAAAATCATTTATTCCGTTGATTATGGGATTTGGCTGCAACGTTCCTGCAGTCATGGCCACACGCACCATCGAGAGCCGAAGGTCGCGACTGGTGACGATGCTCATTCTGCCTATGATGAGTTGCGAGGCTCGTATACCCATCTACATCATGATAGTGGGTACCTTTTTCGCCCTTAAGTACCAGTGGCTGGTGATGCTTTCGCTCTATGCCATAGGTATATTGATGGCTGTCATCATGAGCAAACTGTTCACCAGTTTTGTGGTCAAGGGCGAAGACACGCCTTTCGTGATGGAGCTCCCCCCCTACCGCTTCCCCACCTTTAAGGCGCTCACCCGACACACCTGGGAGAAAGGGCGACAATATCTCAAGAAAATGGGTGGCATTATCCTTGTGGCCAGCATCATCGTATGGGCTATGGGGTATTTTCCACACCACGATCATCTCACCATGCAGCAACAACAAGAGCAGAGCTACATCGGACGCATTGGCAAGACCATCGAACCTGTGTTTGCCCCACAGGGGTTTAATTGGAAACTGGATGTGGGACTCATTGCCGGCGTAGGGGCTAAAGAGATTGTTGCTTCTACGATGGGCGTGCTTTATTCAAATGACGATAGCTTTGCCGACGACAACAGTTATAACGATGCCGGGGGAAAATATGAGAAGTTACACGAACAAATCACGGCTGACCTTGCACAGATGCACGACATGAGTCAGGAACAGGTCGAACCTATTGCTACGCTCACGGCATATAGCTTCCTGCTATTCGTGCTGCTTTATTTTCCATGTATTGCCACCATAGCAGCGATCAAGGGCGAGACGGGGTCGTGGAAATGGGCATTGTTTACGGCGTTCTACACCACAGCTTTGGCTTGGTTGGTATCGGCAGCATTCTATCAAGTGGGGATGCTCTTTATTCGGTGAGTTGGTGGGCTGGTTTGTTGGTTTGTTTGTGAGTTAGTGAGGCCCTTCTCAATCGAACAAACTGGTGCCGAGGGGGGCTGGCGTGTGGCCGTCAGAAACTTCTTTTTGCCCTTCTTCAAAACTGAGAAGAAGTTGGCGAGCCTCATCTGAGTTGGGATTCAAACGATAGATACCGCGATGCGTGCGCTCAATGAGCGAGCCGGAAAAGCGAGTATTGGCACGAAGATACTGAATGACACGTTGCCTCACCTCCTCTATATCTACCTGATGGAAAAGGTCGTTGTTGGCATGGTGCACATGCAGTACCAAGTTGTGCAGGCTCAGCCCATGCTCACCTGCCTCAGTCAAAATACGGATGATATCTTCGTTCATCAAATAAAAACCGCAGCTCAACATTCAATCAAGCTGCGGCTTTCTTATAGTTTATATTGTATGTATCAGGCCAGCACTACCTTGCCTTCTGCACCTTTCACCTTACCCTCTTTCAAGAGCCAACCAATACCGAGCAGAATCTCGGTCTCAGTCTTCTGGGTAGCTGCTGCAAGTTCTGTCACCGACAAAGCCGTTCCTGCGGCCGAAAGAGCCTGGTAAACATCACCAGCGCGGAAACCGGCGTTTTCTGCGTCTATCAACACTTCAGCCTTCTTGGCGGCTGCTTTCTTGGGAGTGGCTTTCTCCGTTGTCTTCTTTGTTGCGGCTGCCTTAGGAGCTGCTTTCACTGTTGCTTTCTTTTCTGCCATAATCTAGTAAATTTATTAAATACCCTGTAGATAACTAACTGATTTATAACTTTCTGATTGCAAAATTAGCATAATTATTTCATTTATTGCTTTTTTCTGCACAAGAAAAAGCATCATTAAACAACAAAAGGTGGTTTTCTTATTGTTTTTTTGATTTAAATCAATGAATCATAGTGCTTTATAAGCCGTTGCCTCGATACACGTTGTTCTTAAATCTCTATTTGGCGACTGTAGCGGGGCCATCTCGTACTCATCGCGTCGAATAGCTCGAACAGCTGCCCTGGAAAGCAGGGCAGCTGTTTAAGTGGCTTCCAGACAGATATTCCGGATTAAGTGCATAAATGTTAAACACCGAAGTGAGTGTGCTCTAATACCATGCACCAGTAGTGTAAAACTCTGATGAAGTATCACTTTCACAGTCACACTGCAGTCGAAATAGCTTGATAATAGTCTTCAACTGATTCCCAGTCGGCTAGTCAAACGCTCGCGGATTGCTTGAATAAACGCAGCCGAGTTTACCTCCTTGGGGGTGACACCTTCCATCAGGTTCACAAGATCCTTTGTAGTGATGCCCTCATTCAGGGTATCAAAGCAAGCAGCTTCCAGCTGGGAGCCAAAATTGACCAATGCTGGCAGTTGGTCCATCTCACCACGCTTGCGCAAAGCGCCCGACCAAGCGAAGATGGTTGCCATGGGGTTGGTAGATGTCTCCTGCCCCTTCAAATAGTTATAATAGTGGCGCGTCACAGTGCCGTGAGCTGCCTCAAATTCGTAGTTGCCGTCGGGGCTTACGAGCACGCTGGTCATCATGGCGAGCGAACCGAAAGCCGTTGACACCATGTCGCTCATCACGTCGCCATCGTAGTTCTTGCAAGCCCAGATGAAACCGCCCTTACTGCGAATGACACGTGCCACGGCATCGTCGATGAGCGTATAGAAATATTCGAGCCCTTTCTTCTTGAACTCGGTCTCATATTCCTTCTCATACACTTCCTGGAAGATCTCCCTGAACTGTGCATCGTATTTCTTCGAGATCGTGTCTTTGGTCGAGAACCAGAGGTCTTGGTTGGTATCGAGGGCAAACTTGAAGCATGAGTGGGCAAACGACCGTATCGACTTATCAAGGTTATGCATTCCCTGAAGCACGCCACAGCCTTTGAAATCGTGGATCTTCACCTCTTCCACTTTACCGCTTGCGCCTTCAAAGACCAGCTTGGCCACTCCAGGCTCGTTGACCCGAAGCTCAACGCCTTTGTAGACGTCGCCGTAAGCATGACGTGCAATAGTGATGGGCTTTTCCCAATATTTCACGGCCGGACGGATGGACGGAATGGTGATCGGTGCACGGAAAACGGTGCCGTCGAGGATTGAGCGGATGGTGCCGTTGGGACTCTTCCACATTTCGTGCAAGTTGTATTCCTCCATACGCTGTGCATTGGGGGTGATGGTGGCACACTTCACTCCCACTCCATACTTCTTGCAGGCCTCAGCGGCTTCAATGGTGATGCGGTCGTTGGTCTCGTCGCGCTTCACCAGGCCCAAGTCATAATACTCGGTCTTGAGGTCTACAAACGGGAGGATGAGCTCATCCTTGATCATCTGCCACAAGATTCTTGTCATCTCGTCGCCATCCATCTCCACGAGCGGAGTGGTCATCTTGATTTTTTCCATATTAGATTTTTTGTTCATGTAATGAAATATGTGGTTTGACTATTGGCTTCCGTGTCTTTGCCAATGGCCGGGCTGCTCATGTTGCCCGGTCACTGACCTTTGCGGTGTGCTTCTTACTTTTTGTTTTGCACTGCATAGTAGTTCATCAGGCAGCCTTCGACCAGAATCTCACGCTCGTCGGCTGTCAGGTTGGTGAAATTCAGGTGCAGGTCGCTTACGCCCTCGGAGGTGATTACTTTGGCATTGATGTCTTCCTTACCCGACAGGATGGCCTCGCGGATGCCAGGCACAAACACCATGTCGCCGGGGGCATAGTCGAACGTGGCATCAGCATCGAGCGTGAAAGGTACGATGCCCCAGTTGATACAGTTGCTGCGATAGCGTTTGGTGGCATACTCAAAGCAGATATTGACATCGCCGCCCAGCACTTTCTGGCAGGAGGCGGCCTGCTCGCGTGCCGAGCCGTCGCCCGGACGGTTGGCAAAGACGCATGAGCCGAACGAGGTGTCTTCTGGCGATGCACCCACCTTGGCCAAGGCCTCAGCCACGTGCGCCGGTGTCCGACCACCGCGACGAGCCAAGTCTTCCTGCTGTATGCGCTTGCAGATACCTACATATTCGGGTACTCGGCGTGACAAAGCAAACTCAGAGAGCTTGAGAGGATTGGATCGATAGCTCGATGTCTCGCCAGAGGGTATCAGTTCATCGGTAGTGGTCACAGGGTCATGGATGACAGCTGCCAGTTCCAGCAACATATTCTCCTGCATGGCATACATTTTGGGCCAGTCTTTGATGTTGGGGCCGTAGCGCAGTTCTTGGGTTGCATCTGCTTTACCAAAACCATTGTACACCCGGTTCTCGTAAATCTTCGCATCATAGTCGTAGCCCTCGTGCAGGTCTTCGTAATCGACGTCGGTGGCTGCAGTGATAATGCCACCATTGGCCGCCGTGGCAGCAATCGAGCGTGCATCCATCAAGGCAACGAGTGAAATTTGTCCCTGTCCGGGCTTCGACCCCTCACGGTTGGGGAAGTTGCGGGTGGTGTGGCGGATGCTCAGTCCGTTGTTGGCAGGCACATCGCCAGCACCGAAACATGGGCCGCAGAAGGCCGGTTTGATCACGACTCCTGCCTGTAACAGTTCTTCAGCAATGCGATGACGGGTGACTGACATATAGACGGGCACCGACTGAGGATAGGCCGACATCGTGAAATAGTCGTTGCCGATAGACTTGTCTTTCAGTATGGCAGCAGCCTCGCTGAGATTGTCGTAGGTACCGCCGGAGCATCCGGCAATGATGCCTTGGTCGGCACGCAGCTTGCCGTCGACCACCTTCTCTGTAAGATTCACCTCCACTTTGTCGCCGAAACGCTTCCTGGTGTCTTCCTCCACTGGGCGGAGAATCTCTATAGGGTTAGCTTGCAGCTCATGGATGGTGAATGCGTTGGAGGGATGATAAGGCAAGGCAATCATCGATTCCTGCGTAGAGAGGTCTATCCTGATCATGGCATCGTAGTAGGCCACCTTGCCCGGCTGCAATACCTTGAAATCCTCGGGACGACAGTGCTGCTCATAGTGTTTCTTTACTTCGTCGTCTGTGATCCAGATAGAACTGAGGCAAGTGGTCTCGGTGGTCATGATATCGATGCCATTGCGGAAGTCGATGGGCAGGTTGGCCACACCAGGCCCTGCAAACTCCAAGACTTTATTCTTCACGAAACCGCTCTCGAATACAGCTTTTACCAATGAGATTGCCACGTCGTGAGGGCCAATACCTTTGCGGGGCTTACCCTCGAGCCACACCAGCACTACCTCGGGGGCATTGATATCCCATGTGTTTTCGAGCAGTTGCTTCACGAGCTCTCCACCGCCTTCGCCAACACCCATGTTGCCCAACGAGCCGTAGCGAGTGTGACTGTCGGAACCAAGAATCATGTTGCCGCATTTCACCATGGCCTCACGGGCATACTGGTGGATGACGGCAAGGTTGGTGGGCACATAGATACCACCGTATTTCTTGGCGGCAGAGAGTCCAAAGATGTGGTCGTCCTCGTTGATGGTGCCTCCCACAGCGCACAGCGAGTTGTGGCAATTGGTCATGGCATACGGCAGTGGAAACCGTTCCAGACCACTGGCACGAGCCGTCTGGATGATACCCACATAGGTGATGTCGTGCGACATCATGGCATCAAACTTGATACGCATCTTGTTGCCTCTTCCGCCACTCACGTCGTGCGAGCGCAGGATGCTGTAAGTGATGGTGTTTTCTCTTGCTTCTTCAGGCAATGGCATACCATCGGTTGTCGTGGTCACTTCTTTACCATCGAGGAGATAGACTCCTTGGTGAGTTAATTCAATCATAATAGTAAATTTAAAGTTAATAATGGTATTAAGTGGTAATTATCTTAGGCTATGTATGAAGGCTGTAAGCGACAGCATATCTGCGCTGCCGCCTGGGGATAGATGGTCGCGAATCATTTGTTGGTTCAATAGTTGCAAGCCCTCCAGCGAGTAATTTTTTAATAGGTCCGCAGCAAGTACCTTAATCCGACCAACTGCTTGCCTTCCGCCACGATAATAGAGGTTGGTATCGTCGAGGGTAGACATGATGAGTAGCAATGTCTTATGGAATTGGTAAGGGTCGGAAGCATGTCTGTCGAAGAAAGGGAGCCATTGTTCAAACAATAAGGGGTAGGCTTGGCATGCGCAATCGCGAGCACCTGCTATATCATGCCGAGCCATCATCATCTCGCCGTGTGTGCCTCTTGCAACAGGAAACTGTGCTGCTAGACTTGCAATGTCACGACGGAGTGTCTTGTGGTCGATGGTGTGCATATTATAATAGGTATGTGCGGCAGCCACGATGACCAGACCCATCGAGAAGAGCGCACCCTTATAGGTGTTCACCCCATGTGTGGATTGATACATAGCCTGCTCGGCTTGCAAGCCGATGTTATTGATTGCGCCGAACGAGGGCAGGTCGCACTGCAATCCACATTGAGCCAGTTGCACGAAATAAGGGCGTAACACCTTGATACTACCGTACATCATTTGATAGTTCATGTCGTCATGCGCTCCGTTGTCTAGGCGGTCTACCAGACCTGGCTTGGGCGTGGTGTTGAGTTCATCAAGCAGAGCGCATTCGGCCAACTCGGCAATAAGATAAGGTATTGTCGTGTGATAGGCTAGGTCTGCAGCAGCCAGAAACCTTCTGTCGTCAAGGTAATGTCTCAGTAGGCTGGCACTAATGCTCTTGTCGCAAACTTGTTGTCCGTCGGTACCTGGAATGACTTGCCTATCGATTTCAACCACTGCTATACCCCGTCCTGGGAGTGTCTTGTGCATCAATTGATTATAGCGGCGGGTAAGGGCGTCAGTAGGTTCACTTCCTACAAATCGTATGGTTACCCCTAACGCGGGAGCGAGGTGCCGGGCAAAGAGGTCTAGATCGAGAAGTATCTGCTCATCGGTAGCATCGTCTATCTGTTTGAGAAAATAGGTGGGGAACGTGTCTGATGATACAGCATATCGACTGCCACTGCATACGGTTACATTGCCTAGCCCTGCACATCCTTGTCTTACCATCGTCAGGCGTTCTGCGTATGAGAATCGTGACTTGTCCTCGTTCACAACCATCACAAAGAGGTGGTCGACCTGCTGAGCAGCCTGCTCCACCAGATAGTGATGACCATGCGTAAAGGGATTGGCATTCATCACGATGATACCACATTTTCCGGCTGTCTGCAGGGTTTGCAGCTCTGTGCAGTAGGTGTTGAGTTCTGTGCTGTTTTCTAGAAAGATAGCCTGTGGCGAAGCGGCCAGCATGTTGAAACCTAGGCTAGTGAAGACCAACTGATTTTCGGGTTTGGTAAACACCTTCTGATGGTCATACCCTTTTGACGCAGCCACGCACACCAGATGAGAGATGAGCTTCGTTCCCATGCCAGTGCCACGAAGAGTGTCGCCTACTGCAACGCACTTGATGGTATTGCCGGCCAATCCCCCACCGGCTAGGATTGCATCCTCGCCGATGGCAAAGACTGCCACATACTCGTCCACGTTTTCAAGACGCAGTCCATTGCAAGCCAGAAAAGCCTCCACCTGGTTGCGGACAGATTTCAGAGTGAGCGGCATTTCCCGAATTTCATAATCCTCGCACATAATCATCAATCATTTCGGCAATCTTCTGATGCAATTCTTCCTGTGTATGACTGTGGTTTCGCATACAATATCGTGCTTCATGGTCACAGAGTAGACACCTTCGTGGGGTTTTACCAATCGTCGAACGTGAAATAGGAAGTCCCTTCTTGTCAATGACATCCACATCAAATAGACGACCTAACGGATGCGTATCTTCCAGCCAACAGGCCTTATGCTTGGCATCATTAGGACCAAGACTTGTCAGCATGTAGGCTTCGAAGCCCGTTTCAAGGTCATGATTGGTCAACTGTAGGACGCTATCTGCAAAGGTTTGTTGTATCGCCACTATGGCCGCACGAGCAACGGTCAGCGACTGGGTATTACGCTTCACTGGCCCAGGCATGATTACTGTGAGGCATACCAGCGTCGCCTCAGGGTGTTTCAAGATGAGTTGTTGTTGTCTCCTCCACCTTTGTTCACGGCTTTGCAAGAGTTTGTCAAGTGTAATTCCTTGCGAGGTCATCATAGCAGCAGGTCTGTGTTTTATTATGGCAAAAACAGGCGTTGCCATTACACACTATTAAGCATATAGCATGAACCTATATAATAATAGGTGTAATGGCTAAGCGAGAACGTGGGTTAGTCAACAATGTTTCTGATCACATCCATGACATAGCCGTCACGATTGATAACAACACCCACAACCTTATCTCCGAAAGGCAACGGAGCAGCCTGACCTATAATCTTGTCGGCCTGTGCTTTTAGGTCATAAATATCTACAATCTTCATTCCTGCTTTCCTTAGACGTTCTGCCACTTCAGGGCGGCGCGGGTTCACGGCAATGCCATATTCAGTAACAATCACATCAACAGAAGACCCCGGGGTGATTAATGTGGTCACATCTTCTACTACACATGGTATTCTTCCACGAAGTAGCGGACAAACGATAATCGACAAAGCCGAGTCGGCTGCCGTGTCGGGGTGTCCACCAATGGCACCGCGAATAATGCCATCGCTCCCTACAAGCACATTCACATTAAAGTTGACGTCTACCTCCAAGGCCGAAAGTATCACGATATCAAGGTAGTGTGACGCAGAACCGGGCTCGTCGGCAGCGGCATATTCGTTTGCAGCCACTTCTTTGTGCATGGGGTCTTTCTTCAGCGACTCTGCTGCGATCTTGTCGAACGACTGCACGTCGATGAGGCGGCCTATTAGACCTTCCTCGTGCATCTTCACCATGTGTGCCGTGATTCCACCCAGTGCAAAACTTGCCGTAATGCCTTGTTCTATCATGCACTCACGAATGTATTTCACCGCAGCCAGCGATGCACCACCTGATCCAGTCTGTATAGAAAAACCTTCCTTGAAATAACCACTGTTGATAATCACCTTGGCAGCTGTCTGAGCCAGGAGAATGTCACGTGGGTTCTTGGTGTCGCGGATGGCTCCCGAAGCAATTTTAGATGAGTCGCCCACAGATTCCACCTCTACCACAAAGTCAACATCACTTTCTGATATCGAGTTGGGCGTGTTGGGGTAAGACACGAGGTCGTCAGTAAGGATCACCACCTTGTCAGCATTCTTGGCATCAGGAAGTGCATATCCCAATGACCCACAGATAGACCTGGCATTCTCAGAACGCGAATATCCACAGGCATTTCCAAGTGGGTCTGAGGATGATGCTCCCAAGAAAGCAACATTGATATGCAACTCACCGTTCTTGATGGCACTGCCTCGACCACCATGCGAGCGGAAGATGACGGGCTCTTTCATCAGGCCATGAGATATTTCGGTAGCCAGGTCACCTCGAAGACCGGAGGTGGAAATACCTGTAATCACTCCGTTTCTGATATGTTCTATCAACGGTTTGTGCACATCTTGCAAACTCGATGCGGCCAGATGAAGATTCTTAAAGCCCATTTCTGCTAATTTATCTACCACCAGGTTCACTACTTTATCACCCGCACGGAAATGATGATGGAACGAGATGGTCATGCCGTCCTGTAGCCCCGATCGACAAATCGCTTCTTCGAGGGTCACTAGTTTGCAGCACGACTTCTGCATTTCCATTTTCGGTGCAGTCTCTTTTGCGGCAACCACACCATCGTTATAAACCTTTTTACCAAGTCTGGCAGCCTGCTGCTGAATGAGCTCTGCTCTGTCGTTTATGCTGTTCATTGTATGTCCTCCTTTGTTATTATTCCCGATGCAATGGCTAGGTCTATGGTGCGCTGGGCTCTGATGACCACAGGACGGTCGACCATCTTGCCATTAACGGCAACCACACCGCTCCCCCGCTCGGCTGCTTCTTTCATGGCGGCGAGGATAATACGTGCCTTCTCAATATCTTTCTCTTTGGGTGCAAACACCTCGTTGACGATTTCAATTTGCCGCGGATTGATGATAGATTTCCCATCGAATCCCATCCGCTTAATAAGCTCTACTTCAGCACGGAATGCATCCATATCGTTGAGGTTTGAGAATACCGTGTCGAGCGCATCGATGCCAGCTGCCCTTGCTGCTACCACAATGGTCTCGCGGGCCAACTGCAGCTCCGTGCCTTCCTTCGTGCGCTGTGTCTTGAGGTTGGCACTATAGTCTTCTGCTCCCAAGGCAATGCCCATCATCCGTTTTGATGCGGTAGCGATGTTATAGGCATTTACAATTCCCAGCGCACTCTCTATCGCCGCCATGATGAGCGTTCGCCCCTCACAGCCTAGCTCCTTCTCTACCTTTTCGATTTCGGCTTCCACCTCACGCACTTCATCGGCGGTCTCGGTCTTGGGCATCCTAATTACATCGACGCCACCTTTCACTACAGCTTCGATGTCTTTCTTTCCGTATGGAGTGCTCAGTGGGTTGATACGTACCACACGCTCAATAGTACCATAGTCTACTGTCTTCAGCGCTTGGTACACCAGAAGGCGTGCTGCATCCTTCTCTGCCACAGTCACAGAGTCTTCCAGGTCGAGCATGATAGAATCTGGGTGATAAATGTATGCGTCTTGCATCATACTGGGATTGTTGCCCGGTATGAACATCATCGTTCTTCTTAATCTTTCCATGGTGATACAAATAAAATGTTTTTGACCGTTTTACCCCCAAACATCCTTGCCAGTTGCCCGCACAACAGCGGCTGTTACCCTGGCTTTGATGGTACAGTCTAGGGCTCCTTTATCCACGGCTTTCACCATGGCTTGTTCAATGCCCAGTTCTTTGAGTGTGTCGCTGATCACTTTCCTGATCTGTTCGCCAAACTGATATTCCACCGAACTGTCAAGACTGATTTGCACCCCTTCGTTGTCGGAGGGTGAAATCTGAATGAAGATATCACCGGATTCCATCGTTCCGGCATACGCATTTTTCATTTCCATAGTTAGACTTCAATTAACTGATATTAGTAATGTGTTAGATATATGGTCTCAATTTTATTTGTTCTTCATAATGTATATTTCGCAAGGTCTAGATGAAACAGTCGCATCAGCGATTTATTTCTGGGTGTTAATTTAGGAATAATATTAGAAACTACGAAATAATATGCGATTTATTTTCAGATTTGTCTCGTTTTTCTTATTTTGAATACCGCAATTGCAAACTTTACATTGCAATACCGGTATTGATTACTCTCACCAATTGGGTTTAGTCGGGAACGCCGTGGAAGTCGTTGCTTCCCACACCAGCCTCTCTGGCAACCTGTACCGGAAGGACCAAATATCCCTCCCCCCCCTGCTATGCTGATTCGCCAACGGCCTGACGACCTGGTGAGCGTATGGGGGGTAACCAGGCTATGTGTACTGTTCTTCTGGCAATTCAGTCTTCAGGCAATTCGATTCCATACATTACATGTCACCGTACCGGTGCATACGTGCAAGCTGCACATGCTTCTCAGAGCGTGGTTCGACTCGAAGTAGAGCGTGGTTCGACTCGAAGTAGAGTGTAGTTCGACTCGAAGCAGACCATGGTTCGACTCGAAGTATGATAGCCCAACAGCATTTCCTGAGTGGTATCTCGGTGCTTCGGAGGCTTGAAATCTGCCCTTTGGCTGCCTGAAAGCAGGCGAATGATATACCTTTGCCGTCCATTTTTGAAAACCATACCAACCGGGTTTTCAGACAGTTACCAAATTGTCTTCGGCTAACTACATCAGACTCTGATGAAATTAGGTGGACGGCACACATCGAAATCGCCCATCCCCCGTAGCCGGAAGATGGGCGATTGTAACGTTCTTTAGTAAGAAACAAGTGCCGAACGAAGGTTATTTCTTCAGTTCGACCTTGATCTGCAGCTCATCAAGTTGTTTGTCATCGATGGCAGAGGGCGCATCGAGCATCACATCACGGCCACTGTTGTTTTTGGGGAATGCGATGCAGTCGCGAATACTGTCGAGACCGGCCATGATGCTCACAAAACGGTCGAGACCGAAGGCTAAGCCAGCGTGAGGAGGAGCACCATATTTGAAAGCATTCATCAAGAAGCCAAACTGTGCTTCGGCACGCTCACGCGTGAATCCGAGCACTTCAAACATCTTCTCCTGCAGTTGGGTGTCGTGGATACGAAGGCTGCCGCCGCCAACCTCAATACCATTGCAGACAAAATCGTAAGCCTTGGCGCGCACTTGTTCTGGATGTTCGTCGAGCAATGGGATGTCATCAGGGTTAGGCATGGTAAAAGGATGGTGCGTAGCCATGAGGCGTTGCTCCTCGTCGCTCCACTCAAAGAGTGGGAAGTCGATAATCCAGAGGCATTTGAAGACATTCTTGTCGCGCAGGCCAAGAATATTACCCATCTCTAGTCGCAGACTGCAAAGTTGTATGCGCGTTTTGTTAGCATTATCGCCAGACAAAATCAATACCAGGTCACCGTCCTTGGCACCCATCACTTCTTTAATCTCTTGAAGCACCTCGGGTGAATAGAACTTATCAATAGAACTCTTCACCGTGCCATCAGCATTGTATTTGATAAACACAAGACCTTTTGCACCTATCTGCGGGCGCTTCACAAAGTCTGTGAGATCATTGAGCTGCTTCCGGCTGTAGTCGGCACACCCCGGCACGCAGATGCCACCGATATAGGCAGCCTCATCAAAAACAGAGAAATCTCCCTTGCCCGTGAAGGCCTCCTTCAACTCAACAAACTCCATGCCGAAGCGAAGGTCTGGTTTGTCTGAACCGAAACGCCGCATGGCCTCGTGCCAAGTCATTTGCTCGAGCTTGGGCAACTCCACCCCACGAATCTCTCGGAAGAGCACCCGGGCCATCTCCTCGAAGGTGTCGATAACGTCATTCTGGTCCACAAAGCTCATCTCACAGTCGATCTGTGTAAACTCTGGCTGGCGGTCAGCTCGCAAGTCCTCGTCACGAAAGCACTTGGCAATCTGGAAGTATCGGTCGAAGCCGGCTACCATGAGCAACTGCTTGAGCGTCTGCGGACTCTGCGGAAGTGCGTAAAACTGCCCCGGATTCATACGTGAGGGCACCACGAAGTCACGGGCCCCCTCGGGTGTAGAGCCAATAAGGATAGGTGTCTCTACCTCCATGAAATGCTGACTGTCGAGGAAGTTACGGATGAGAATGGTCATACGATGACGCAACTCCATATTCTTTCTCACAGCTGCCCGGCGCAGGTCAAGATAACGATACTTCATTCGAAGGTCGTCTCCACCATCGGTATTGTCTTCTATTGTAAACGGGGGCGTTAGTGAGGCACTGAGAACCGTCAGCTGCTTGCCTAGAATCTCAATATCGCCTGTCTCCATTTTTGAGTTCTTGTTTTCGCGCTCTGAGACCACACCCTTTACCTGGATGCAAAATTCGCGACCCAGTTTGTTTGCCTGCTCGCAAAGGTCTTTATTGTCGGCCTCATTGAACACAAGTTGTGTGATGCCGTAGCGGTCGCGCAGGTCAACAAAGGTCATACCACCCATTTTACGCGTGCGTTGCACCCATCCGGCAAGAGTCACCTCTTTGCCAGCGTCAGAGAGCCGCAGCTCCCCACAAGTATTCGTCCTATACATACCTTATTATATTTGTTGTATCTAACCGCAAAATTACAACTTTTTATTGAAAGTAAGCAAACCATCTGATAAAACTTGTATGGATATGGCATAGTAGCCATTCTCATTCCATAAATTCTGTTAAAAACCATTGCAATGACTCTGTAACCATGAAACTTTTTATAATTTTGCACGTCATTATAAAAGACAATAATAAAAAGGCACAGATATGAAAAAAGTGTTATTCTTGGCCATGATGCTTGTGGCTGGCTTCAATGCAGCTTTTGCCCAAGCGCAAATTAAGTTTGACAAGGTCACGCATGATTTTGGTACTTTCTCTGAAAGCGAGCCCGTGCAAAAGTGTACATACACCTTTACCAACGTTGGCAATCAGCCACTGATTATTAATCAGGCTGTGGCCAGCTGCGGATGCACTGTACCCACTTATACCAAGACCCCCATCAAACCCGGTGAGAAGGGAACTCTGGTTGTGACCTACAATGGTAAAGGCAAGTTTCCCGGCCACTTCAAGAAGACTATCACTGTACGCACAAATGGCGTACCGGAGATGACACGCCTATATGTAGAGGGAGTGATGAAAGAGGCTGGCAATGCGAGCAACTGACTCGTAGAATAGCTGATATATTTGAGGCGGATGGGGTTCCATCCGCCTTTTTTGTTAACCACACTTTTCAAAAGAATGAGAAACAATGAAAATAGAGTGAAAAATCAAACAAAAAACAAATAATGTATGGCCATATCCGAAAAATAATATACTTTTGTAGTACATTGCTTTTAAAGCTAACAAAGGAATCTATCATACATTAAACGTTTATTTATGCAATCATCAGTTAAGAAAGCGCTCACAGGTGACTTTAACAAAAAGAAAGCCCTGTGGTTTTTCCTTACGGCCCTAATGACAATCATTGTATGGAACCTGCCAGCCACTGTCTTTGGCATTGATGGGCTAACAGTTGTGCAACAGCGAGTCATCGCTATTTTTGCCATGGCGGTCATGCTATGGCTCACCGAGGCCATCCCGGCGTGGGCCACGTCAGTAACCATTATCTTTGTGTTGCTATTTTGCGTCAGCGACTCCTCATTCAAGTTCCTGCAAGGCGATGGAGGCGAATACGGTCAGTTGCTTGACTCGGTGGGTATCATGGCCTGTTTCGCTGACCCCACCATCATTCTCTTTCTTGGTGGATTTATCTTGGCCATAGCTGCTACAAAGTCGGGACTGGACGTTTGGATGGCCAAGACACTCATCAAGCCCTTTGGTACGAAGAGTGAAAACGTGTTGCTAGGCTTCCTGCTCATCACTGGTTTCTTCTCCATGTTTATCTCCAATACGGCTACGGCGGCAATGATGCTTACCTTCCTCACACCGGTCTTCAAGGCATTGCCTGCCAACGGAAAGGGTCGCATTGCACTCACCATGGCCATACCCATTGGTGCCAACCTTGGCGGTATGGGAACGCCCATCGGCACACCCCCTAACGCTTTTGCATACAAAGTGCTCAATGATCCCACGGGATTAAATATGGATATCGGTTTCGGACAGTGGATGATGGTCATGGCACCGCTAGTCATCGTGCTGTTGATTATTGCATGGGTATTGCTGCGAAAGTTCTTCCCCTTTTCACAGCCAACGATCGAACTTCAGATTGACGGCGATATGCACCGCAACTGGCGTACCTTAGTGGTGGGTGTCACATTTGCCGCCACCATCTTGCTCTGGATCTTCGGCAAGCAGGTTGGCATCAACGCCAACACCGTTGCCATGCTCCCCATCGCTGTTTTTGCGTTTACGGGTGTTATCACCGCCAAGGATCTCCAAGACATCGACTGGGGGGTGATTTGGATGGTAGCTGGCGGCTTCGCCCTTGGTTTGGCCATGAACGGAACCGGATTGGCTGAGACCGCAATCAAATCGATACCTTTTGGAGAATGGAGTCCGGTTATCATACTAATTATTGCCGGACTGGTATGTTTCTTCTTGTCCAACTTTATCAGCAATACTGCCACAGCTGCCCTCATGATACCTATCCTTACCGTAGTATGCAGCGGTATGGGCGATAAGCTTGATGTCATCGGTGGCACATCCACCGTGCTCATTGGCATTGCTGTGGCTGCGTCAGCAGCTATGTCGTTGCCCATCTCTACGCCTCCAAATGCCATAGCCTTCTCTACGGGACTTGTCAAGCAGAATGACATGGCCAAAACGGGTATTATCGTGGGCTTTGTCTCTCTTATCATTGGCTTCTCTCTATTGATAGTTGTTGGCAAGATGGGTATTTTATAAAAGGCTCTGTAATCTCTAACAACGTCTAACTGACATACACAAAGGGCTGAACTCCGATATGGCGTTCAGCCCTTTGTTTTCGTAAATCGCACAAGTTACCATACAATATGGTTTGTCGCAACCCAAATGATATGAAATAATGTTATAGAAGTGTGTCCGGGTTGAGATGAAATAGTTGATAAGCACTGGCCAACGAGAAGTGATAATAGTATATAGAAAAGGAGATGGAACCGGTACTTATCGGGATGGCAAGAACTTAACATGCCCCCCTACCTCACCTCACAAACTTCACGCATACAGCTTTATCAACCGAAATATCCTGATGTGTATCTTTGAGCAGACCGGTTTTCTTGTCAATTTCAAAGACTTGTATGATGTTGCTGTCACGACAAGCACATAGTAAGAACTTGCCGTTTGGTGTGATGTTGAAGTTACGGGGATGAATGCCCGTCTTCTGATATCCCACTTTTTGTAAAGTTCCTTTTTTCTTGTTGACGGCAAAGATGGCGATGCCGTCGTTTTTCAGCCGGTTGCTTGTATAAAGAAATCTGCCGTCCGACGACAAATGGATATCTGCACTGCCGCGACCTCCTACTTCATCGGAAGCGATGGTCTGTACCCTCTTCCATAGCCCCTTGCTTTTCCCAAAGACAGTAACTTCGCCCGAGAGTTCACCAAGTACATACAACATGTGACCTTTCCTGTCCATCTCGATGTGTCTGGGACCTGTGCCGTCTGCCACAGGGATTGTAACCCCGAGGTTGGTTAGACTACCATCATTGGAGATATGAAATAATAGCAGTCTGTCGGCACTGAAGTCAGACACCATTAAGGTATTACGCCCAGGCAGTATGCGCGCAGTATGGATATGAGGCTGGTCCTGACGTATAGAATCCACATGATGAGCTTCACCAAAGAATTGTTGTTTCATGGGTTGCAGACTACCATCCTTGGAGATTGGAAAAGCACTTAGACTACCACCGGTATAATTGGCTGTGAAAACCATTTTACCATTGCTTTCCACATAACATGGTGCTTCACCATAGGTTAATTGCTTATTGATAAGGTGCATTTCCCCACTTTTCCGATCGAATGCTATGGCGCTGACGGCATCATCTTTCGTCCCATCTTCGCTCACAGCATAAATGGTCTTGCCGTTTTTCGATACCGAGAGGTAGGAAGGGTTTGACAGTTCGAGCTGTCCGACAGGTGTCGCGCTGCCCGTGTTCTGGTTGAATATAAACGAGTAGATGCCCTTACTCGAACCATTGGTGTAGGTACCAACCAGTAGATTGACAGTCTCTTGCGCCAAACTCCTTGTCAAAGAGAAGGTACTGAGCAACAATATCGCCGATAATCTCATACTCGATAGCATATACATGATGATCAAATTGTTTCTGACTTTCCATATCGCCTAGCTGAGGACAAAGGGGTCAAAGCCTTCATTCTCAGCATACCTAAAGTCTGATGCCTATGTACAAATGATTTGTTCATCGGAGGTGTAACAGGCTCCTAAAATGTATTCATTAAGAAAATGAAACATGACAGAGTGGAGCGAACAGACAGGTGCAATAAAAAGGATTCATTTTTTCTTTAGGAACAGAACGACATCTACTTCAGCTGCTTACCCACGTTAAACGCCTTGCCAACGGTCTGGCCCAACCGCATATATCCCAGATGAACGGGATCGAAGACGATGAGGTTCATCTTCTCCACATCGGGCTTCCCGTCGTCTGCAAGAAAAGACTCATTACAAAGCACGTTGACCACTTCGGCAATGATATAGTAGCCTGTGGCCGACTCGTCCAGCTTCTCCTTGATGCGACATTCCAAGGTCATGGGGAAAACCGTGAACACAGGCGCGTCTACGTTGGGTGCCTTCTCTGTAGCCCAGCCTGTCTTCAGCATCTTGTCGGGGTCGTTTTTCTGACTCACGATCCCCACGAAATCGGATGCCGTCATGGTCTCTGCGGTCGCAAAGGCCACCGTAAACTCACCCCTCTCGTTCAGGTTGAGCGTTGTCTGATGGTTGCCCATAGAGATCATGATCTCATGGTTGTCCCATTGACCTCCCCACGCCGCGTTCATCGCATTGGCATTTCCGTTCATGTCATAGGTACCGATGATCAGTACCGGTTGTGGCAGCAGCCACGGTTTTTGTCCTAAACTCTTCATAGTGCTATTTTGATAACAGATAACTGCATAGAGATATTGGCCTTTCCTTGGATGAATATGACAGAGAAGGCTATATTCAATGCTATGATGCAAATATACACAATTAAGCCCATTCCGCTCACCATTTTCTCCACAAATCTGATGTTTAATATCCTCGGGTGGGCACAACGATGAGGCATTGGGCATATTCCGCACAATAATCTCTGCATAGATGTACTGGCAATAAATCTGTACGGTTCTTTGCGAGTTTTGTTTTAATTTACTACTTTTGTAGCCTACGATGCTTGCTACGCACATAGAGGTGTTTATCATGCATCGCCGAAAGATAGTATTCATCTAACCCCTCAATGATAGCCCCCGATTATGGACATCATCATTATTATACTTCTGATACTGGTCAATGGCATATTCTCCATGTCAGAAATCGCGTTGATCTCTGTGCGCAAAAGTTTTCTTGCCGGCGAGTCACAGAAAGGCAGTCTCATGGCACGCACTGCGTTGAAACTTGCCAACGACCCCGATAAGTTTCTCTCCACCGTACAGATCGGTATTACCCTGATCGGTATTCTTACCGGTATTTATTCCGGTGACGCTTTGGCAGATGACTTCGCCAATGTCTTGACCCACTGGGGCTGCCCGCTGTCATGGGCACATACCGCCGCTCAGGGTATCATCGTGTTCTTCGTTACTTATTTTTCAATCCTTTTTGGCGAACTCCTCCCGAAACGCATTGGCATGAGCGCGTCATCGCGATTGGCCAAGCTGTTGGCACGTCCGATGTACTGGCTGTCGATTGTTGCTTCACCATTTGTATGGCTTCTGTCTGAAAGTACCGGTGTGATGCTGCGTCTTTTGCATATCAACATGGGTGAAGAGAAAATCACGGAAGCAGAGATCAAGTCGATGATAGAAGAGGGTGTCGTGAGTGGAGAGGTGCAGGAGGTGGAGCATCATATCATGAACCGTGTGTTCTCCTTGGGCGACAGGAGTGTGAGCAGCATCATGACTTATCGGAGTGACATCACTACACTGGATGAAAGCATGTCGGCCAATGAGATCTTTCGAGTGGTATCAGAAAATCTGTTTCAGGTTTATCCCGTCACACGCGACAGGAATCTTGATGATATCGTGGGTGTGGTCTACCTGAAGGATCTTTACGGTAATGTGCGGAACAGTTCTTTCAGATTAACCGATGCCATTCGTCCGGCACAGTTCTTTCCAGAGCACATGGATGTGTACAGGGTACTTGAGAAAATTCGTGAGACTCACGTAAAATATGGATTGATATGTGACGAGTATGGCAATCTGCAAGGCATTATTACCCTGAAAGACATCATGGAGGCCTTGGTGGGTGATCTTCCTGGTGAAGAGCACGAAGAGCCGGACATCATCACACGCGAGGACGGCAGCTGGCTCATAGATGGCCAATGCTCCATGTACGATTTCCTCAGGCATGTAGACAAGGATGTGCTATATGACGATGAAGATTTCAAAACCTTGGGCGGACTGATACTGCATCAACTCGGATATATCCCCCATATCGGCGAGAGACTGCAATGGGATGATTTCCTGTTGGAAGTTGTTGATATGGATGGCGTAAGGATTGATAAGGTGTTGGTTACACGGCGACAAATCGAGTAAACATTATACTGCCCTTCGGTATAGTAT
>CAZBQA010000028.1:720-36766 GCA_964493905.1 uncultured Prevotella sp. | reverse complement strand
TTTCGTATCATTATAATTGTTTATGTATAAAACTCTAATTTCTTCTTGTCACCCAAAAGCACATTTCATGTGCGGGTAAAAGAGCAATTTTTTTAGTACTTTGTTATTCTTGAATTGTTATTTTATTATTATTATTTTAATTATTTGAGGTAGCAATTTTATTTGTTGTCGCTAATCTTTTGCGAGAAAATATTATCTTGCGCAAAGTTAATGGATTAATAGTTAGTGTAAAAATTAACTCTCCTAATTTAATATTAATTAATAAAAGATGTTAGCAACAAGGTAAAATTAAGTCTTTTTAAAGATTAGTTTTGCGTTTATATGCTATGACAAACGATGTCATGAAAAGCTTTACGCGATGATTTTCGCCTTGCCGAACAGTAGCAGGGCCAAATGCGTCAGCTCCAGCAGACGGGCCACGACGAGGCTGCAGACCACGCAGAGAGGCAGCGACAAGGCCAGGTAGACCGTGCCCGAGGGGTCGAAGAGGACGTAGGGGAGGAAGCCCTTGCACACGATGGTGAACATGGGCGAGAAGAGAAAGAGGGGCAGCGTGTTGCGCCCGATGAACAGCAGGGGACGCCGCACGGCATGGGGCAGGATGCGATAGGTCCACAGGCAGAAACTGATGACGCTGTAGACGATAAGCACGCCGCCCGCGGTGGCCTTGTCGAGGTTAGCCCCATAGGCCACCAGCACCGCAAAGACCACGAGGGCCAGGGGACTGGCCTTGAAGAAGTCGGTGAACCGCAGTCCGCCCTGACGCACCACGACACCGCCCAGAAAATAAAGGGCGCAGGGCAGTGAGACCACGTGGCAGCCGGCGGCAAGGCCGTAGAAGAGGAGTCCGGCGAGCAGCATACGGGTCGTGGGGCTCAGCCGCGGCAGATGCGCCACGCTGTAGACCACGGCCTGGCACAGCACCAGCGTGTGCAGATACCAGTAGGGGCCCAGGGGATGGAGCACGAGATGGTCGAGAAAGACCATTGGTGTGAGCTGGTCGATATGCTCGCGGATGGGCAGCAGGGAGGCCATGACCACATATCCGCTCTCCATCACGGCATAGGGCACGGCAATCCAGAGCAGCGAGCGCAGAAATGCCTTCGGCTGCTTGGCGGTGTTGGTGAGATAGCCCGAGATGATGAGGAATCCCGGCATGTGGAAGGTATATACCACCTGCTTGGCCCAAGGGTGTGTGTCGCCGATATACACCAAGTGGAACGTGATCATCAGGAGGATGAACACGCACTTCAGAAAGTCGAGCTCGCCCATGCGGCTGTGGGGTGGGGTAGTGGTGGATGGAGGCTGCTGTCTGCTGGTATAGTCCATGTGTTTTGATGGGATATGCACCGATTCGGTCTGGGCGAAGCACGGTTTACAGCAGTTTGATCTTGAGCAGTTGAGCTCCCAGGTCATGCAGGGCGTTCTGCAGTTGGCGTGTCTCTTCTTCGGTGAAGTGGGCAGGCTTGCCGTTGACGATGTTGCCGTTGATACGCTGGTAAAGCCACTCCTTGCTCTTGCCAAAATAGTTTTTGGCAATATAGCTGAGTGAGATGGCCTGTGGAGCCTTGCCCAGTTTGTCTTTGGTGAGGCGCGACTTGTAGTCTTCGAGTTCTTGCCTGCTGCCTTCCAGCGCTTGGTTCATACCTTCCATCCAGCGGTCTTCGTAGTGTTTTTTCTCTTCTTGCGAGAGGCCGGCCGCCGCCTCGCGCTGCGTTTCCAAGATGCGTCGCTTCTCTTGGTCAGTGGTCGCATTCATATAGGCCTCGAGTTCTTGCCTGACTTGGTCGTCGGCAACATAGTCGGTGAGGTTGGGTGGTGTCGTCTTCATTTGATATCTTCCAATAGTTTCTTTGTCTCGTTGATGTTGTCAAGAATCTTGTCGATAAGCTCTTCGTTCTCCGCAATGTCATATCTTTGTGTGACATAGTGCAAGAAGAGCTTGAGGTCTTTGAGCTTCTTTTCGAGAAATTGACGGTCATCCATAATCTGGGTTGGAAAATGCCATCATATCTCTACAATGGCAAAGATAATAATTAAAAGCTAATTCATCGTATTATCTCAACGATATTTTCTTTTTTTTGTAGAATTCCAGCTCTTCTTGAAGGCTAAAACAATGGTCTGCGACATGTGGTATGGGGGGTAGGATCATCAGTGCGCCTCGAGCCAGTTGTCGCCCCATCCGGCATCGGCCACGAGGGGCACGGAGAGGCTGTAGGCCCCCTGCATCTCCTCGATGACGATGCGCTCCACGCGCTCGGCCTCGTCGGGATAGACCGAGAAGTTGAGTTCGTCGTGTACCTGGAGGATCATCTTCGAGCGGATGCCCTCGTCCTTGAACCGCTTCCAGATGCGTATCATGGCGAGCTTGATGATGTCGGCCTCGCTGCCCTGGATGGGCGCGTTGATGGCGTTGCGCTCGGCAAAGCCTCGCACGGTGGCGTTGCGCGACGTGATGTCGGGCAGGTAGCGACGGCGGCCGAAGAGAGTCTCGGCATAACCCTTCTCGCGTGCCACCTGCTTCGACTGCTCCATATACTGCTGCACCTTGGGGAAGGTGGCGAAATAGCCGTCGATGAGCTGGCGGGCCTCGCCGTTGTCGATGCCCATGCGCTGTGCCAGGCCGTAGGTGGTGATGCCGTAGATGATGCCGAAGTTGGCCTGCTTGGCCTGTTTGCGCTGGCTGTCGGTGACGGCGTCGAGGTCGGTTTTCCATATCTTGGCGGCCGTGGCGCGGTGGATGTCCTGCCCTTCGCGGAAGGCCTCGATCATGTGTGCATCGTCGCTGAGGTGCGCCATGATGCGCAGCTCTATCTGACTGTAGTCGGCTGAGAACCAGCGGCATCCCTGCTCGGGGATGAAACAGCGGCGTATCTCCTTGCCGTCGTCGTCGCGCACGGGGATGTTCTGCAGGTTGGGGTCGCTCGACGAGAGGCGCCCCGTGGCCGTGACGGCCTGGTTGAACGACGTGTGGATGTGGCCGGTGCGCGGGTTGATGAGCTTGGGCAGGGCCTCGACATAGGTGCCGAGCAGCTTCTTCATGCCGCGGTAGTTGAGGATGTCGTCGACGATGGGTGCCTTGTCGCGCAGCTGCAGCAGCACCTCCTCAGAGGTGACATACTGCCCCGTCTTGGTCTTCTTGGGCTTGTCGACGATCTGCATCTTGCCGAAGAGAATGTCGCCCACCTGCTTGGGACTGGAAATGTTGAACTCCTCGCCGGCCAGTTCGTAGGCATGGCGCTCGTATTGGTTCATGCGTTGGGTGAAGGCCAGCTCGGTCTCCTTCAGCGAGCGGGTGTCGAGGCACACACCGTTGAGCTCCATGTCGGCCAGCACCTTCACCAGCGGCATCTCGATGTCCCAGAATAACGTCTCGGCACCGGTCTCCTTGAGTCGGGGCTCGAGGACGTTCTTCAGGCGCAGGGTGATGTCGGCGTCCTCGGCGGCATACTCGTACACCTCGGCGGGGGAGAGGTCGCGCATGTTTTTCTGCGTCTTGCCCTTGGCGCCGATGAGTTCGTCGATGTGGATGGTCTGGTAGCCGAGCAGCGTCTCGGCCATGTAGTCCATGTTGTGACGCAGCTCGGGCTGGAGGATATAGTGGGCGAGCATGGTGTCGAACATCTTGCCCTGGATGTCCACGCCATAGCTGCGCAGCACCTCGTAGTCGTACTTGATGTTTTGTCCCACTTTAAGGATTTCGGGGTCTTCGTACAGCGGTTTGAATATGTTAACATATTGCAACGCTTCTTCACGGTTACTCGGAATGGCCATATAAAAAGCCTCTTTTTCTTTGACAGCGAAGCTCAGACCCACCAGTTCGGCGTCGATGGGATTGGTTGAAGTGGTCTCGGTGTCTAGACTGAGAATTTTATTTGTCCGTAAAAAGTCATAAAGACGCTGCGCTTCCTCCTGGGTTTCAATAAGTTTGTAATCGTGAGCTATAGTTTTAAGGCTCTCGAGATTCGTAAATTTCGGCGCGGTCGGCCCCTCGTTCGTATTTTCTGCAAATAAATCGAGTTGCATATTAGCAACTTTTGGTTTATTTTCTGTTTTATTAAGAAACCGCTCTGTGAGCCGCTTAAATTCCAGTTGGGTGAAGATTTCGCGCAGTTTGGGCTCGTCGGGTGCCACCACCTTCAGCGCGTCGAGGTCGAGGTCGATGGGCACGTCGGTACGGATGGTGGCCAGGTACTTGGCGAGCTTGATGTCGTCGACGGCGCCTTCCACCTTCTCGCGCATCTTGCCCTTGAGACGGTCGGTATGGGCGATGAGCTCCTCGGTGCTGCCAAACTCGTTGATGAGTTTAGCGGCCGTCTTCTCGCCCACGCCCGGACAGCCGGGGTAGTTGTCGGCCGAGTCGCCCATGAGTGCCAGCAGGTCGATGACCTGGGCCGCCGAGGCGATGCCATACTTCTCGGCAATCTCTTTTTCGCCAATCTTATCATATCCTCCTCCTTGTCGTGGCCTGAACATATAGACATTGCTGCGCACCAGCTGACCATAGTCTTTGTCGGGCGTGAGCATGTAGGTCTCCACGCCTGCGGCACCGGCCTTTGTGGCCAGCGTGCCGATGACGTCGTCGGCCTCGAAGCCGTCGACCTGAAGGATGGGGATGTTCATCGCCCGCAGGATGTCCTGGATGTAGGGCACGGCCAGCTTGATGTCCTCGGGTGTGGCATCGCGCTGGGCCTTATAGTCGGGGAACACCTCGTGCCTGAAGGTCTTGCCATGGTCGAAGGCCACACCCAGATGGGTGGGGTTCTCCTTGTCGAGTATCTCCTTGAGGGTGTTGCAGAAACCCAGTATGGCCGAGGTGTTGAGACCCTTGGAATTGATCGAAGGGCGGTTGATGAAGGCATAGTACGACCGGAAGATGATGGCATAGGCATCGAGGAGGAAGAGTTTATCCATATCAATTGGTATTTTTCCCTGTAAAATTACAAAAAAATAGGCACAATATCCGATAAAATAGCTAAATTTGTAACAAATTTCACGAAGCGTATGGATTATTTATCAACGATTCAAGCACCCATATCCGCAGAATTGGCCGATTTCATCGCCCTGTTCGACCAGTCGATGTCGCACACCGACGGACTGCTGTCGCAGGCGCTCGAGCACATCAGGCAGCGGGCGGGCAAGCGCATGCGCCCCATGCTCATCTTGCTCATGGCCAAGAACTTCGGCCAGATCAATTCGGCCACGCAGCATGCGGCCGTGGGCCTGGAATTGCTGCATACGGCCTCGCTGGTACACGACGATGTGGTGGACGACAGCACCGAACGGCGCGGACAGTCGTCGGTGAATGCCGAGTACAACAACAAGGTGGCGGTGCTCGTGGGCGATTATATTCTCTCTACGGCATTGCTCTATGTGAGCCGCACACACTCGGAGGTCATCGTGCGACACCTGGCCGAACTGGGACGCACGCTGTCGAACGGCGAGATACTGCAGTTGTCGAACATACAGAACCGCGACCTGTCGGAGGAGGTGTATTATCATGTCATCCGCCAGAAGACGGCGGCCCTCTTCGAGGCCTGTGCCGCCATCGGCGCACTGTCGGCCGGGGCGAGTGAGGCAGATATCGAGAAGGCCAAGGCCTTTGGCAGCAACCTGGGCATTATCTTCCAGATTCGCGACGATATCTTCGATTACTACGACAAGGAAGACATTGGCAAGCCTACGGGCAACGACATGGCTGAGGGCAAGCTCACCCTGCCCGTGATACATGCCATCAACGCAACGGGCAACGTCGAGATGCTGGCTTTGGCCCGTAAGGTGAAGATGGGCATGGTGAGCAGCGACGAGATAGCTCGCCTGGTGCAGTTTACCAAGGCCAATGGGGGTATAGAATATGCCGACCGGCGGATGTGGGAGTTTCATGCCGAGTGCATGGAGTTTATCAATAACGAGGTACACAACGATGATGTGAAGCTTAGCTTGAAGGCTTATCTCGACTATGTGATCGAGCGGAAGCTATGACAGCATGATACCAGCGTGCCCGTGTGATGAGCCTCGCCCAGTCGTTTCCATGAGGGAATGAATGGGGGAGGCTTTTTTGTAGCTGCACCCTTATGGTGTGGCTTTCATTGTCTTGCATGTGCTACTGTCTTGACGTAGCGCACCAAATGTGCCTTAACGCGCTGTCAGAAGGGTATTCTTGCACCGCCCGACCTATGTCATTGCCCTCCTGGTAAGGCTTTGCGGTGCCTTGCTTCTCCTCATGTCATATCCTGCTTCGGTTAGAAGTATATGCTACTTCGACTCGAATCACACTCTACTTCGACTCGAATCACACTTTACTTCGACTCGAATCACACTCTACTTCGGTTAGAATCACACAAGGGTTCTTCCCTTGCCAAGTAGCGTAGAGATGCCTTTCAGACCACGAAAAAGCCCTGCCGGCATAGTGGGGCAGGGCTTTTGGGTGATGTCGTTCTTGCCTATCTGACAAGGCCGTAAGCGTCGCAGCGGGTGGGCTGCTAGTACCACTTGGTCTCTTTGCCGATGATCTCGCTGATGAGCAGGTTGGTGAGGCGGCTCGTTCCCAGGCGGAACCACTGGTTGGTGAGCCATTTCTCGCCAAGCACCTCCTTGACGATGGTGTAGTAGATCACGGCATCCATGGCGGTGCTGATGCCTCCGGCGGGCTTCAGACCAATCTGTATGCCCGTGAGGTCGTAGTATTCCTTGATGGCCTGGCACATCACATACACACCCTCGGGCGTGGCGCCGGCCTTCTCTTTGCCCGTGGAGGTCTTGATATAGTCGGCACCGGCATACATCGAGAGTATGGCGGCCTTCTTCACATTGCTCAGCGAGCCGAGGGCACAGGTCTCGAGAATGACCTTCAGGGGCACGTCGCCGCACACCTGTTTGATCTCGCCGATCTCGTCGCACATGCTCTCATAGTCGCCGCTGAGAAACTTGCCCACGGGCATCACGATATCTACGTTTGTAGCGCCGTCTTTTACGGCCAGCGCGGTCTCGGCCACCTTCACCTCGATAAACGATTGTGCGGAAGGAAAACAGCCTGAAACGACGGCTACGTCCACACCGTCAACCTCCAGGCTCTCGCTCACCAGCTTGGCAAAGTTGGGGTACACGCAGACGGTGGCCACGTGGGGGAGCTCGGGATAGGTGGCGTCGAAGAGGTTCACCTTCTCGATCATGGACAGGATGCTCTCCTCGTTGTCGGCGGTGCCGAGCGAGGTGAGCTCTACGCTGCCCAGCAGGAATTTCTTAACCTCCACGGTGTCGTTTTCGGGTACTTTCTCTATGATCAGCTGCTTGACGGCGTCGCGCACGGCGGCCTCGTCGACCTCGCAGTTATACTTCGACAGGGTCTGCAGGTACTTGTCTTCCTGCTGGCTGTTCTGTTGTCTACTAGCCTCCACCTGATTTCTCAGCTGGCCCGGCTTTACGGTGGGTTCGATGTCTTTGTTGTAAGCCATAGTTGATATTATTGGATGTTAACAATATATTGTTGGGTTGAAGGTCGTAGACGCTTGTCTCCGACGGTGCTGTGCCGTGCCCTCGGGCGATGGGGCGGAAGGGGGCGGCTCAGGCTTGCAGCTTGGGGTTGTTGAGGTGGCGCGTGGCGTCGCGCTGGGTCTTCTTGTCGATGCTCTTGCGCAACTCCTCGGTAAGGTCTACGCTTGTCTGGTTGGCCAGGCAGAGCAGCACCCACAGCACGTCGGCCATCTCTTCGCCGAGGTTGTCTTTCTCGCCAGCCTTGAAGCTCTGGTCGCCATAGCGGCGCGCCATCACGCGGGCCAGCTCGCCTACCTCTTCGGTGAGCACGGCCATGTTGGTGAGTTCTGAGAAATATCTCACGCCCACGGTCTTAATCCATTGGTCTACAGTCTCTTGGGCTTCTTTGATGGTCATGGTCATTTGTTTTATGATGTCGTTTCAGGCCTATGTTATCACCTTTAACTGATTAATCCTGCCCATTCTGCCAGAAAGGTGAGGGCGAATACAACCACGAGGATCGTCATCAACCAGAAGTTCACACCTTTCTTACGTTTCAGAACGATGGTGGTGAGTACGCTTAGTGCGAATGAGCCATAGAGCAACCCTATGCTTTAATCGCGCAGCGTTGAGTCGTAATAGGTATTCCCCATCTTTATTCGACCAATCAAATGGGCGGCAAGAGCCAGAATCATGATGGCTATAATAAATCTATCCCACCATAGGGTCTTTATCTTCTCCATACGTATGATATATATTTGGTAACAGATGTCAACTGTTACATGGTTATGGAATGGTTGTCTAAGCCTTTGTTTAGGCCTATATACTTGTTATTGCAACTGCTTTTTTCTCGGTGTTCAGGCATATATCCCCCCCTCCCTTCGGGGTGAAGATGGGGAGGTGGTCCGCCTATTCCTTATGCTTGGTGTCCATGCAGATCGTCACCGGACCGTCGTTGAGCAGTTCCACGTCCATCATGGCACCAAACTCGCCCGTGCCAACGGTCTTGCCCAGCACGGCGCTCAGCACCTCGCAGAAGCGATGGTAGAGGGGGATGGAGATGTCGTGTGGGGCGGCCTTGATCCAGCTGGGGCGGTTGCCTTTCTTGTAGCTCGCCATGAGGGTGAACTGCGAGACGACGAGGATGTCGCCGTCGACGTCACGGATGCTGAGGTTCATCACCCCGTTGGCATCGTCGAAGACGCGCAGCCCTACCACCTTTTTCACCAGCCATTCGATGTCGTCTTCGGTGTCGTCGGAACCGATGCCGAGGAGGATGAGGTATCCTTTCCCTATCGACGACTTGAGCTTTTTGTCTACGGTTACTGAGGCGTGGTTTACGCGTTGAATGACAATCTTCATACTGACAGGTGGCTTTTGATTTGCAATTGACCAGGGCAAAGTTACTAAAAAGATAGGGTATCGTCAAACAAATGGCCGCTTATTTTGTTGAATGACATGTATTTAGACGGTGCTTTCCGGCCCTGTTCTCGTGCCATAGGCTAGGGTGTGGGTTATGGGCAGGGGCGTCTGCGATGCGGTGTTCGGGCCTGGGCTGTAGCGCTGGGATGCCCGCAGCTGGGGCATCACTCGGCCTCTTCGGGTGCTTCGCTTTGGTGGAAGAAGTCGTAAACAATCTTGCCCTTCGACGTGCCGATAATGGTAGCAAGTTCGTCGATGGTTGCACCCTTAATCTTATTTACTGATTTCAAGGCCTTTAATAGCTCTTCCTTGGTCTTTGGCCCCACCCCTTTGATGTCGTCGAGAATGGAGTGTAGGGCATGCTTCGACCGTTTGTCGCGGTGGAAGGTGATGGCATAGCGGTGTACCTCGTCCTGGATCTGGGTCAAGATGTGGAATAGCTCGCTCTTGATGTCAAGTCCGATGGTCTGCGGAGGGTTGCCGAAGAGCAGTTCGTTGGTGCGGTGGCGGTCGTCTTTGGCCAGTCCGGCAATGGGGATGGCAAGGTGCAGCTCGTCTTCTACCACGGCTCTCACCACCTCCATCTGCCCCTTGCCACCATCGGTGATGATGAGGTCGGGCAGGGGTGTGTTTTCTTCTACCATACGGCTGTATCTACGGCGCACCACCTCCTGCATCGAGGCGTAGTCGTCGGGGCCTGTGACGGTCTTGATATTGTATTTCCGGTAGTCCTTGCGCGAGGGTTTCATGCCTTTGTAGACGATGCAACCCGCTACGGCATCGGTGCCCGAGATGTTGGAGTTGTCGAAGCATTCGATCTGGTAGGGCAGCTTCGGGAGCTTCAGCTTGGCCTGCAGTTCTTTCATCAGGCGGGTCTGTTTCTGCTCCGGATTGAGCTTCTCGGCCTGCTTCAGACGGTCGAATTTATATTGCTTTCCGTTCATCTCCGAGAGGTCGAGCAGGTGTTTCTTGTCGCCTTTCTGGGGGATGGTGAAGACGGCATCTGGCAACCGCCATTCCATCTCAAAGGGTACGATGATCTCTTTGGCGTTGCTCGCGAAGCGTTCGCGTATCTCTGGTATGGCCTGCAGCAAGAGGTCTTGGTCTGTCTCGTCGAGTTTGCGTTTGTATTCGTAGGTGAAACTCTGGTTGATGGTGCCGTTCTTGACGTGGATATAGTTGATGAAGGCGTTCTTGCGGAGGTCGTCGTCGGTGATGGTAAACACGTCGACGTCTTTGATGGTGTGGCTTACTACCTCGCTCTTCGATACGAAATCCTCGAGCAGCAGGTAGCGCTTTTTCAGTCGTTCGGCCTCTTCAAACTTCAGTAGTTTGGCGTTTTCCATCATCCGCTTGTAGAGCCAGTCGCTCAACTGGCGCGTGTTGCCTTTGAGAATCTCCTTGCATTGGCGGATGTTCTCTTGGTAGTCTTCGTAGCTCTGGCGCCCTATGCAGCAGCCGTCGCAGTTGTGGATGTGATACTCCAGGCAGGGGCGGTATTTGCCCAAGGCTACACCCTCCTTGGTGATGGGCTGGCGGCAGCTGCGCGGCTTGTAGATCTTGTTGATCAGCTCCAGCACGTTGTACATGGCTCCGATGTGTGGATAGGGACCGAAATAGGTGCCGTATTTCTTGTTGATGGTACGGGTCTTGAAGATGCGTGGGAAGTATTCGTTCGTCACGCAGATGCTGGGGTAGGTCTTGCCGTCTTTGAGCAGTACGTTGTAGCGTGGGTTGTATTTCTTGATGAGCGAGTTCTCGAGCAGCAGGGCGTCCTCCTCGGTGTTCACAACGGTGTAGGTAATGTCGTGGATCTTGCTCACGAGCACCTTCGTCTTGTATCGGTCCACCTCCTTATGGAAGTAGGTCGACACGCGGCTTTTGAGCTTCTTAGCCTTGCCCACATAGATAATGGTCTTGTCTTCATCATAAAACTGGTAGCTGCCTGGTTGCTCTGGCATGCTCAGCACAATGTTCTTGAGATGGGCCAGACGTTTTTCGTTTTCTTCTCTTGTCATCTTTCGTTTCCCTTTTATATATTGGTGCTCCCGCGAATAATGTTTCACGTGGAACGGTTGGCGCTGCTCTGGTTTACACCTAGGCCAGCTTTCGTTCTGGGTTGGCTCTTCCTTGGGATTTGCAAAATTAGGCAAAATGCTTGTCACGGACAAAAGTTTTAACTGATATTATGGGTTCATCTTCGTTGAGGAGAATTGTTGACGCAGAATGGCCGGCATGTTGTGCGGATAGGTGTCGCTACGTTTGATTTGGGTTTTTCCTGGCTTCTACTTGTGCGTGGACATAGCTTGGGCGACGGTGTTAAGATGTTGTTCTCGGTTTTGCTGTCTGTGTAGGAATTGGTATACCGATGATGTGCTTGTGCGTTTGTTGTAGCTAGTGGGGCATTTGGTCGTGTTTCGGCCTTTCTTACGCACAAAGGTGCTGATGCGATAAAGATGTTCTTGATGTGTTTGCCGACAAAGAACCGCGTGTGTGAGAAGGTGTTTGAGCGGTTGTTACGCACAAAGGTGCGCGGGTGGTAGATGCGGTAAGGTAAAATGAAAGCATCCGGAAGAGTGGGGGTGGAGGCTCCCGTTTCTTCCGGACGCTTGATTTGTGGCGTTAGAGAAAATGTGTTCTGAGGTCAGAACTGCAGCAGACTGGTAATCTCTACGTCCTCTCCAAATTCTTCTCTGGCGTGTGGAAACTCTGAGTTGAGTTCAATGATGAAGTTGCAATAGATTTTCTTGGGATGGAACTTCTTGACGAGGTTGCAGGCCGCTTTCATCGTGCCGCCCGTGGCCAAGAGGTCGTCGTGCAACAAGATAATGTCGTTCTCGTTGATGGCGTCCTTGTGAATCTCGATGGTGTCGATGCCGTATTCCTTGGCGTAACTTTCCTGCACGGTCTCGCAGGGCAGCTTGCCTGGCTTGCGGCAGAGCACGATGCCTGCGCCCATTCGGTAGGCCAGGGCTGAGCTCATCACAAATCCGCGACTCTCGATGCCCACAATCTTGGTGATGCCCTTATCCTTGTAAAGGTCGTACATCATGTCGCTCATCACCTTGATACATTCGGGACTCTTGAAGAGGGTGGTGACATCCCTGAAGTTGACACCTTTGATGGGCCAGTCGGGAATGCTCCGGAGGTTGTCTAACAAGACTTGGTTGTTCATGTTTTAAGTTTTAATTTATCGTATAATGTTATCGTAATCAGTTGTTTATAGATTCTTTGTTTCACGTGAAACAAATCATTCCTCCTCTCATTTTCTCCTTTCGGGGTGGCCGGGAAGTTTGCTGTTTTGATGGCGCATGGGTGTGGCGGTGGTGGCCAGGGGGGGGCGTAGCAAGATGTTTGCTCAGCCTATACGTGTCTCCAATGTTGGGTGTCGCAACAGGCACTTGATGGTTCTGCATGTGCGATGCAATGCTTGTCGCCAGTAGTTGTCTACTCTTCTTCGATGGGTGAGAATAGATTTTTGTTATCTTCCCAGTAATACCAACAGTACGTTGATGTCGCTAGGCGATACGCCGGGGATGCGACTGGCCTGGGCTAAGGTGTCTGGGTCGATGCGTTCGAGCTTTTGACGGCCCTCGGTGCTGATCTCATGCAGTTCGCTATATTTGAATCTTCCCTTGATCTTGATGTTCTCCAGACGGTGCATCTTGTCGGCAATGATACGCTCTCGCTGGATGTATCCCTCATATTTCATTCGTATCTCGGCAGCCTCGCCAATCTCTTCCACGCGATTCTTCGGTGACTCTGCCACTTCTTTCAGTCCGGGGAGGAGTTCTTTCAATGTGTTGATCGAGAGTTGGGGGCGCCCAATCAAATCGGCGATTTTGCAACCCATGCGCAGTGGGGTGGTGCCCAGGGCTTCAAGAGCTGAGTTGATTTCGGCTGGTTTCACCGTGGTCTCCTTGCAGTAATGGATAATGCGCTTGATGGTTTCGTCCTTTTCCAGCCACCAGTCCATTCGCTCGCGGGTAGCCAAGCCGAGCCGGTAGGCCTTTGCGGTGAGGCGTGCGTCAGCATCGTCCTGCCGCAAGAGGATTCTGTATTCGGCCCTGGAGGTGAACATGCGGTAGGGCTCGTCTACGCCCTTGGTGGTGAGGTCGTCGATAAGTACGCCAATATAACTCTCGTCGCGGTTCATCACAAACGGTTCGCCACCGCCGCATCGCAGGGCTGCGTTGATGCCTGCCACGGTACCCTGTCCGCCGGCCTCCTCGTAGCCCGTGGTGCCGTTGACCTGTCCGGCAAAGAACAGTCCGGGCACTTTCTTCGATTCCAGCGAGTGTTTCAGCTGTGTGGGGTCGAAGTAATCGTACTCGATGGCATAGCCCGGGCGATAAATCTTGGCATCGCGCAGCGCAGGAATCTGGTGCAGCGCATGGAGCTGCGTCTCCATCGGCATGGACGAGGAGAAGCCGTTGAGGTACATCTCGTTGGTGTCCTCACCTTCGGGTTCGATGAACAAGGGATGGTGGTCTTTGTCGGGAAAGGTGACCAGTTTGGTCTCGACCGACGGGCAATAACGTGGCCCCGTCGACTGTATCTGACCGTTGAAGAGGGGCGAGTTGGCAATGTCGGCACGCAGTATGGCGTGCGCCTCCTCGTTGGTGTAGCAGGTCCAGCAGGGCAGTTGCTGTAGCTTGCGTGTGGGCCCCATGTAACTGAACTGGTGGAAGTCGTTCTCGCCGGGCTGCTCTTCGGTGTCCTCAAAATGTATGGTGCGCTTGTCGAGGCGCACGGGCGTGCCCGTCTTCATGCGTGCCGAGCGAATGCCCCAGCGCGTGATCGACTCGGTGAGATGCTCCACGGCAGGCTCGGCGCACCGTCCTCCCGCCACCTGGTGACGGCCGACGTGCATCAGTCCGTTGAGGAAAGTGCCTGCGGTGATGACCACGCTCTTGGCCCGTAGCTCCACGCCCCAGATGGTGCGCACGCCGACAGCCTCGCCGTTCTCGACGACGAGTTCCTCGGCCTGGTCCTGCCAGATGTCCAAATTGGGGGTATGGTCAAGTATGTGTCGCCATTCCCAGATAAACTTGCCGCGGTCGCACTGCGCACGGGGAGACCAAACAGCCGGTCCCTTGCCCTGGTTGAGCATCCTGAACTGAATGGCGGTGGCATCGGTCACCCGACCCATCTGTCCGCCCAGTGCATCAATCTCCCTAACGATCTGTCCTTTGGCAATGCCACCCACCGCGGGGTTACAACTCATCTGTGCGATCTTATTCATGTCCATGGTCACCAGACAGGTCTTGGCTCCCATGTTGGCTGCCGCCGTAGCAGCCTCGCATCCCGCGTGGCCACCGCCAATGACGATCACGTCATACTTGAAATTCATTGCGTCCTTTTCTTTTTCCGCAAAAGTAAGAATTTAAATCGAATTTTTGTGTTTTTTCCTTTGATTTATCATGATAAAGTAGTATTTTTGTGCTCAAAATCGGCGTCCTAGTACCTAGTACAAGGTATCTGGGGGTGTAGATAGTCTCTAACTGACATGTTTCTTGTAAATTATTATTAGATTATATCTAACATTTAAATAATTAAAAATCAATCATTTATGTGGTTAATCAATTCTCCAATTGGTAGAAAGGTTGTGATGTCGTTGACTGGCGTCAGCCTGATCCTATTCCTGACTTTCCACTGTTGCATGAATGTTGCAGCGTTCTTTTCGGGGGACGCCTACAACATGGTGTGCAAATTCTTGGGAAGCAACTGGTATGCTGTGCTCGGAACAGCTGCGCTGGCCGCTCTGGCAGTGTTTCACATTGTCTATGCTTTCATCCTGACAGCACAGAACCGCCGCGCCCGTGGCAGCCAGCGTTATGAGGTGACCAGCCGTCGCCCCGAGGTGAGCTGGGCCTCACAGAACATGCTCGTGTTGGGTATTATCGTACTGCTGGGTCTCATTCTCCACCTGTACAATTTCTGGGGACACATGATGTTTGCCGAGCTGGCTCACATCGAAGTGGCTCACGACCCCTCCGACGGTTTCGCCTGGATCAAGGACACCTTTTCCAATCCGGTTTATTCCATTCTCTATCTTCTCTGGATCGTGGCCATCTGGTTCCACCTCTCTCATGGTTTCTGGAGCTCTATGCAGACCCTGGGCTTCAGCGGTAAGATCTGGCTGAAGCGCTGGCAGTGCATCGGCATCGTGTATGTCACCATCCTGATGGCCGTGTTCGCTATCCTCGTCCTCTCTTTCTGGCTTGGATTCGCACCCAGCATGTGCTGTGCTTAATGCATGAAACATAATTCATCATTTATAATTACGAAAAGATTATGTCACAAATAGATTCTAAGATTCCTGAAGGCCCCTTGGCTGAGAAATGGACTAATTATAAGGCTCATCAGAAGTTGGTTAACCCGACAAACAAGCGTAAGCTCGACATCATCGTCGTAGGAACGGGTCTGGCCGGTGCCAGTGCTGCCGCCTCTCTCGGCGAGATGGGCTTCCACGTCATTAACCTCTGCATCCAAGACAGTCCGCGCCGCGCACACTCCATTGCTGCGCAGGGCGGTATCAATGCAGCCAAGAACTACCAGAACGACGGCGATGCCACCTACCGCCTCTTCTACGACACCATCAAGGGTGGCGACTATCGTGCCCGCGAGGCCAACGTCTATCGTCTGGCCGAGGTGAGCGCAGCCATCATCGACCAGTGTGTGGCCCAGGGCGTGCCCTTCGCCCGTGAGTATGGCGGCATGCTCGCCAACCGTTCATTCGGTGGCGTACAGGTGAGCCGCACCTTCTATGCCAAGGGACAGACCGGTCAGCAGCTGCTGCTCGGCGCCTATTCCTCGCTGATGAAAGAGGTGAACAACGGCACTGTGGAGCTCCACACCCGCACCGAGATGGAGGATGTGGTCATCATCGACGGCCGCGCCCGCGGTATCATTGCCAAGGACCTCGTGTCGGGCAAGCTCGTGAGATATGCCGCACACGCTGTGTGTCTGGCCACCGGCGGCTATGGCAACGCCTACTTCCTCTCCACCAACGCCATGGGTTGCAACTGCACGGCTGCCATCCAGGCCTACCGCAAGGGAGCCTATTTTGCCAACCCGTGCTTCGTGCAGATCCACCCCACCTGCATCCCCGTACATGGCGACAAGCAGTCGAAGCTCACGCTGATGTCTGAGTCGTTACGCAACGACGGCCGCATCTGGGTGCCCAAGAAGCTCGAAGACGCCAAGCGCCTGCAGCGCGGCGAGATCAAGGGTAAGGACATCCCCGAGGCCGACCGCGACTATTATCTCGAGCGTCGCTATCCCGCCTTCGGTAACCTCGTGCCGCGCGACGTGGCTTCGCGTGCCGCCAAGGAGCGTACCGACCACGGCTTCGGCGTGAACAACACCGGTCTGGCTGTGTTCCTCGACTTCTCTGAGGCCATCAACCGTCTGGGCAAGGACCGTGTGGCCGAGCGTTACGGCAACCTCTTCGACATGTATGAGGAGATCACCGACGAGAATCCTTACGAGACTCCGATGATGATCTATCCCGCCATCCACTATACCATGGGTGGCCTGTGGGTCGACTACGAGCTGCAGACCTCTGTCAAGGGCCTCTTCGCCCTCGGCGAGTGCAACTTCTCCGACCACGGTGCCAACCGTCTGGGTGCCTCGGCCCTGATGCAGGGTCTGAGCGATGGCTACTTCGTCATCCCCTACACCATGCAGAACTACCTCTCCGACCAGATCTCCGTGCCCCGCTTCTCTACCGACCTGCCCGAGTTCGAGGAGGCCGAGAAGGGCGTACAGGCCGAGATCGACCGCCTCATGAACACCAAGTTCCACGACCAGAGCGTCGACTCTATCCACAAGAAGCTCTACAATATACTGTGGAACTACGTGGGCATGGCCCGCACCAAGGAGGGTCTGGAGAAAGCCATCGGCATGCTCAAGGATATCCGCAAGGAGTTCGACGAGCACGTGCGCATCCCCGGTTCGAAAGAGGGACTCAACGTAGAGCTCGACAAGGCCATCCACCTGCGCGACTTCATCACCATGGGTATGCTCATGGCCCACGACGCTCTGAACCGCAACGAGAGCTGCGGCGGACACTTCCGCGAGGAGAGCAAGACCGAGGAAGGCGAGGCCAAGCGTAACGACGAGGAGTACATGTACGTGGCTTGCTGGAAGTACAACGGCTCTGACGACGTGGCTCCCGAGCTGCTGAAAGAGGACCTGAACTATGAGTATATTAAGGTTCAGACCAGAAATTACAAATCATAATTAAGGAATCAAGACAATGGAGACAAATATTTCATTCACACTGAAAGTATGGCGTCAGAATGGCCCCACCGCAGAAGGCCACTTTGATACCTTTGAGATGAAGGATATCCCTACGGATACCTCGTTCCTTGAGATGCTGGATATCCTCAACGAACAGCTCATCGAAGACAACAAAGAGCCCTTCGTGTTCGACCACGACTGTCGTGAGGGTATCTGCGGTATGTGCTCACTCTACATCAACGGCCATCCCCACGGTCCCGCCCAGGGTGCCACCACCTGCCAGCTCTACATGCGTCGCTTCCAGAATGGCGACGTCATCACCATCGAGCCCTGGCGTTCGGCTGCCTTCCCCGTGATCAAAGACTGTATGGTCGACCGCTCGGCCTTCGACAAGATCATCGCTGCCGGTGGTTACACCAGCGTGCGCACGGGTCAGGCCCAGGATGCCAACGCCATCTTGATTCCCAAGCAGAATGCCGATGAGGCTATGGACTGTGCCACCTGCATCGGCTGTGGCGCCTGCGTGGCAGCCTGCAAGAACGGCTCTGCCATGCTCTTCGTGAGCTCCAAGGTCAGCCAGCTGGCCCTGCTTCCCCAGGGTCGCCCCGAGGCCGCTCGTCGTGCCAAGAACATGGTGGCCAAGATGGAAGAGCTAGGATTTGGCAACTGCACCAACACCCGCGCTTGCGAGGCTGAGTGCCCGAAGAACGAGTCGATTGCCAATATCGCCCGTCTGAACCGCGAGTTCATTGCGGCCAAGCTCGCCGACTAAATACATTTACGGTTTGCGCCCTGACCCTTTTCAGGGCACGTGACCTGCTTCTTTCAACCCGCTGGCATCCTTGCCAGCGGGCGTTTGTTATGTCGGACGAAGACCAGTACAGGCTTTTTCTGATGGCCGTCGTCGTGTTTCGCAAGACCTAAAGACCTTGTGAGGCACCAGTAAACGGGCTTTTTTCTTCGCAGATTCTTGCCGAAACGTGTGTTCATGCGCCTCCTTCCAGTGGCTCATGCGACCCGATTCTCATTCTACTTCGAGTTGAATTAGGTTCTACTTCGAGTTGAATCAGGTTCTACTTCGAGTTGAATCACGTTCTACTTCGAGTTGAATCACGTTCTACTTCGAGTTGAATCACGTTTTACTTCGACTCGAAGCACACAGCTCTAATTATTGCCGCGATGTTGCTTCACTGCCATGTCATCTTGCCATAGGACTTTCTTGGTAGCTTTAATGGATGCAAATCATGATACTTATAAAGTATTATCATGATGTTTTGAATAATCAATTATGATGCTGCCGAAGGCTTATCATGATGCTGGGGGGGGGGCATTCTCATGGCGCAGCTCATGGCTTGCCGTGTTATTCTTGAAGTTTGCCGCCAAGTCGGTAGTGGGTATAAAGCAACAGAGGCCGTCCGTTAGGACAGCCTCTGTCAAGCTCTTAAGTTCTTTAGTGAACTGTTGAATAATAAGTCACTGATACCAAATCTCTCCACCTAAATGTTGTGGTAAATTCTTGTCAATTCTTGTCGCCTGGTCCTTTTGCTCCTGGAAAATACCGGCTAGTGTTTTCGTATTACTGTTCATTTTTTCGGTTATATTGATTGGTTCTTGCTATTTGACATTGCAAATCTAAGAAAAAAAGCAGATAGGTTGCAACCTTTTTACCCTATTATTTTGTTAAAAACCTGTGAAAAAGTGATTACGAAGGTCAGATTGTTACGTCAATCACATAAATTGTGTAAAATCATTAGTTTATACCCTTAGAATCCTTACAGTCGTTTTCTAAGATGATGATAACGACGGAGGTAGCTTTTAGGACAGTGTTTCTGTCCTTTTGTCCGTTTGTTTGTTCTGTAGAAGCCAGATAGGACATCTAGCCCTTAATAATTCTCTGACTTTTTTATTACTCATACCACGCCTAGTCCCTGTCTTCCAGCTGAGGACGGAAGGATCTTCACAAACCATGCTCTTCGGCATATCATCATCATCCGTTTGCTGTCCGATCCGTGCCATCTCACATCAGGCTCGGTATGGGTAGGCGTAGAAATAGTCCGTTTGATGATGGTGGGTTGCGCCGAATTGTGTAACTTTGCGGCATGATGACCAACAACGAGACATGGCAGTTTATCCGCTCGCACCGTGAGGAGGCTGTTCGCCAGCTGGCTTTTCTGGGCGATAAGCATCCTCTGGTCGACATGCCCTTTGCCCTCGACCAGATCCAGGGCTGGCAGACCGCACGCAAGAAACTCCCGTTGTGGGCATCGTGCGACGACGTGGTCTATCCACCCCACCTGAGCATGGAACAATGCAGCTCACAGGCTACAGCCAGCTACAAGGCCGAGTTGGTGGGTAGGCTGGTACCCACAGATGTGGCCTCATCCTCAATTTTCTACGATTTCACCGGTGGTTTAGGCGTCGATTTCTCTTTCATGGCTTGTCATTTCGGACGGGCCGTGTATGTGGAGCAACACGACCATCTCTGTGCCATTGCACGCCACAATTTCTGTGTGCTGGGCCTGTCGCAGGCCGAGGTGGTATGCGGCAACGGCATCGATGTGCTTACCACGCTGCCCCCGCGCCATGGCTGCGGCCACGGACTGCCGTATGTAGAGGGGGCCACAGCACAGGGGGGAAAGCTAGTCTTCTATCTCGACCCCGCTCGCCGCGGCGGTCATGGGCAGAAGGTCTATGGCCTTACTGACTGTCAGCCCGATGTCGAGGCTTTGCGCAATGAGCTACTGGGCAAGGCCGATGCTGTGGTCATCAAGCTCTCGCCCATGCTCGACTGGCATGCCGCGGTAAAGGCAATGGTCATTGACGGCATAGGTTGTGAGGTACATATCCTCTCTGTGGGCAACGAGTGCAAGGAGCTGCTGCTCGTGCTCACCCACGACAGCCATCCGCTCAAGGTGGTGTGCGTCAACGACGACGAGGCGTACAGCTATTGCCCCGAGACACCCATACCCGAGTCGGCCGTGGAGTCACCGGGCACCGTCGAGGCCCTGCTCCACTGGGCCCTGCAGTCACCAGACACCACCCCCGACAACACGTCTTGGCACCTGCTTGTTCCCAACGCCAGCATCATGAAGGCCGGCTGCTTTGTCCAGGTGGCTCACAGCTACGGGCTTGCCATGCTCGACCGCCACTCGCACCTCTATGTGTCGCGCTCGGCGGCACCCACCTTCCCTGGTCGTCAGTTCGCCATTTGCGCCATTTCATCGATGAACAAGCGTGAGTTGAAAGCCAAATTGGGCAATCTTCACCAGGCCAACATCGCTGTTCGCAACTTTCCCCTCAGTGCCGACGAGCTGCGTCGCCGACTCAAGCTGCGCGATGGTGGCAGTATCTACCTCTTTGCTACCGCCGTGGGTCGCCAGCATCTCATCATCGTAGCCCAAAAGCTGCAGACGTGCTGAATATCAATAAGCTATCTCGTAAGCAACGCTTATCATAAAAATTGTTGTCAGGTACCGATAATTCACTTATTTGTTTTGCCCTCTCCCCAATTTTTGTTATTTTTGCACGTTCATGACAAATCATTCACCAATATATACATTTTCATGTCGGTAGAGATTAAGAAGGTTGAGTCGAAGAGCGACCTCAATCACTTCATAGATTTTCACTATGACCTTTACGAGGGCAACCCATACGATGTGCCCTCACTTTATAACGATGAGTACAACACGTTGAGCAAGGACCGTAACGCCGCCTTCGACTTTTGCGAGGCCGAATATTTCCTAGCCTATAAGGACGGCAAGCTCGTGGGCCGCGTGGCTGCGATCATCAACCACCGTGCCAATGAGAAGTGGAACCAGAAGAACGTGCGGTTTGGCTGGCTCGACTTTGTGGACGACCTGGAGGTGAGTGAGGCCCTGTTCAAGGCCGTGACCGACTATGGCCGCAGCAAGGGCATGGAGTCGGTGGTGGGGCCGCTGGGTTTCACCGACATGGACCCCGAGGGCATGCTCATCTGGGGCTTCGACAAGCTAGGCACCATGGCCACCATCTACAACTACGAATACTATCCCCAGCACATGGAGAAGCTCGGTGGATGGGAGAAGGACAACGACTATGTGGAATATTTCCTGCCCGTGCCCGACCGTGTGCCTGAGAAGCTGGCCAAGCTGGCCTCGATGATCGAGGATCGGTACAACCTGCATGTGAAGAAACTCACGCGCACCGATGTCAAGAATGGCTATGCCCGCAAGCTCTTCGAGATCATCAACGACACTTACCAGGATCTCTACGGTTTTGTGTCGCTCACCGACCGCCAGATCGACCAGTATGTCAAGATGTTTCTGCCTGCTGTCGACTTCGACCTGGTGACGATGGTGGTCGACGGTAACAAGGACGATAAGCTCGTGGGTATCGCCATCACCATTCCCTCACTCTCTAAGGCCCTGCAGAAATGCCACCGTGGCCGCCTCTTACCTTTCGGCTGGTGGCACATGTTGCGCGCCATCAAGTTCCACAAGACCGAGGGTGTCGACCTCTTGCTTATCGGTGTGCTGCCCGAATACAGGGCCAAGGGTGCCAATGCACTGATGTTTGCCGACCTCATTCCCCAGTATATCAAATATGGCATCAAGTGGGGCGAGTCGCAGGTAGAGATGGAGTCGAACGCCAACGTGCAGGGACAGTGGAGTGCCTTCGAGCATATCAACCACAAGCGCAGGCGCTGTTACAAGAAGGCCATCGGCTGACTGCAAGCCCACACGTTGGCACCCAGGCCTTTGGTCAGGGTGCGGCAGGACATGAACGCGCAACCGACAAGCATGAAGAAACTCTCAAATTGAACAATCATACATGAGCGAAAAAGACAATATCGCGGTGGACGAGACACAAGCCGGCAAAGACGCCACGTCATCGGCTGGCAACCAGCAGCCTACGGTCGACTACACCGATGACAACATCCGTCACCTGAGCGACATGGAGCATGTCAGGACACGTCCCGGTATGTATATCGGCCGACTGGGCGACGGCACGCTGCCCGAGGACGGCATCTACGTGCTGTTGAAGGAGGTTATCGACAATTCGATCGACGAGTTTAAGATGAAGTCGGGCGACCGCATCGAGGTAGACATCGAGGATAACCTGCGCGTGACGGTGCGCGACTATGGTCGTGGCATACCACAGGGCAAGCTCGTGGAAGCCGTGTCGGTGCTCAACACCGGCGGTAAGTACGACTCCAAGGCCTTCAAAAAGAGCGTCGGACTGAATGGTGTGGGCGTCAAGGCCGTCAATGCCCTTAGTGCCCACTTCGAGGTGAAGAGCTTTCGCGATGGGAAAGTAAGGTCGCTAACGTTTGAGAAAGGCAACAAGACGAGCGACCATACCGAGAAGACCCAGGACGAGTCGGGTACCTACATCCACTTCGAGCCCGACAATACGCTGTTCAAAAACTATGTCTTCCACGATGAAATCGTGGAAAATATGCTCCGCAACTATACTTATCTCAATGCCGGCCTTACCATCATGTACAACGGAAGGCGCATCAAGAGCCGCAACGGACTGGAAGATCTGCTCAACGATAACATGACCGTCGAGGGGCTTTACCCCATCGTACATATCAAGGACGAGGACATAGAGATAGCCTTCACCCACACCAACCAGTATGGGGAGGAGTATTACAGCTTCGTCAACGGACAGCACACCACCCAGGGCGGTACCCACCAGAGTGCTTTCAAGGAGCATATCGCCAAGACCATCAAGGAGTTTTTCGACAAAAACTACGAATATACCGATATCCGCAACGGTATCGTGGCCGCCATCGCACTGAACGTCGAGGAGCCCGTCTTCGAGAGCCAGACCAAGATCAAGCTCGGTTCTACTGTCATGGAGCCGGGTGGCGAGACTATTAATAAGTATGTGGGCGACTTCATCAAGCGTGAGGTCGACAACTACTTGCACATCCATAAGGACGATGTGGCCGATGTATTGGAAAATAAAATCAAAGAGAGCGAGCACGAGCGCAAGGCTATGGCCGGCGTCACCAAGCTCGCCCGTGAGCGAGCCAAGAAAGCCAACCTGCACAACCGCAAGTTGCGCGACTGCCGCATACACTTCTCCGATGCCAAGGACAACCTCAAGGAGGAGACCTGCATCTTCATCACCGAGGGCGACTCGGCCAGCGGAAGCATTACCAAGAGCAGGGATGTCAACACCCAGGCAGTGTTCTCGCTCCGTGGCAAACCGCTCAACTCTTTCGGGCTGAGTAAGAAGATTGTCTACGAGAACGAGGAGTTCAACCTCCTGCAGGCTGCCCTCGACATTGAGGACGGACTCGACAACCTGCGCTACAACAAGGTCATCGTGGCCACCGATGCCGATGTCGACGGCATGCACATCCGACTGCTGGTCATCACCTTCTTCCTGCAGTTCTTCCCCGAACTCATCAAGAAAGGGCATGTCTACGTGCTCCAGACGCCGCTGTTCCGCGTGCGCAACCGCCGCACGAAGATCAAGGACAAGCAGGTCGTTGCCGACGCCGACAGCAGTCTGACGAAGAAAGAGAAGAAGGGCGACTTCATCACGCGCTACTGCTATTCGGACGAGGAGCGTGTGAATGCCATCCGCGACCTCGGTCCCGACCCAGAGATTACTCGCTTCAAGGGTCTCGGAGAGATCTCGCCCGACGAATTTGCCCATTTCATCGGGCCCGACATGCGGCTCGAGCAGGTCACTCTGCACAAGAACGACCAGGTGCAGAAGCTGCTAGAATACTACATGGGCAAGAACACCATGGAGCGTCAGAACTTCATCATCGACAACCTTGTGGTGGAGGAAGACGTGCCCGACTAGGAGTAAAGAGAAATCGTTTTTATCATGCAGAGCTTTTTCTGGCACGCAGAGGCGCAGAGAGAATGGAGATTTTGAGCTTTCTGTGGCACGCAGAGCGAAGGAGTGAGGGGAAGAAGATGCTTGTGGTGATTCGGATGAGTAAAACAAGAGAATGAAATGGAAGGAAAGGAATTGATCTCGCCTGAATATACGCATCGCTTGTTGGCCTGTGCGTATGCGGTACATACGACATTGGGACCAGGATTACTGGAGAGCATCTATGAAAAGGCTTTGACTTATGAACTGCGGATCAATGGGTTTCAGGTGGAGAGTCAGCTACCTGTCAAGGTAGTTTATAAAGGATTGGAACTTGAGCACGAGATGAGGCTCGACATGGTGGTAGACCGTCAGGTGATTATCGAAATCAAGACGGTGCAGGAGGTCAAACCGGTCCATTACAAACAGTTGCTCACTTACATGCGGTTGATGGATATTAAACTGGGATACCTCATCAACTTTGAGGAAGCCTCTCTCAAGGATGGCATACATCGCGTGGTGAATGAATTTTGGTGAGAAAATGGTGTTAGGTGATGGGTGGTTGATGGTAGAAGATTGATGATTAACGATTAATGATTAGCGATAGATGATAGGCATTGGAGTCACGCAGTCCTCTGTTTACTCTCTATCTCTAAAGGTGCCCCAAAGCATTTTCTCTCCTCTAAAAACTCAGCGCCTCTGCGTGCAAATAGAAATTATCTGAATACAATAAACGACAATGATAAATATGAAGAAATTACTTATCTCATTCTTAGTATGTTTCCTGTTGCCATGTGTTTCTATTGCACAACTCAGGTTAAATATGGGGGCCGACTCCCCTTTGAGAAAACTCCAGGTAGCGGAGATGGCCATCACCAATATGTATGTCGACTCGGTCGACGAGCAGAACCTTGTTGAGGATGCTATCCGTGGCATGCTGAAGAATATGGATCCCCATTCCACCTATTCCACGGCCAAGGAGACTCAGGCCATGACCGAGTCGCTCAACGGCTCGTTCGAGGGCATCGGCGTGCAGTTCAACATGCAGGCCGACACGCTGCTGGTCATCCAGCCGGTCATCAACGGACCGTCTGAGAAGGTCGGCATCCAGGCCGGCGACCGCATCATCAGCGTCAACGACACGGCCATCGCCGGTGTGAAGCTCTCGCGCGAGGACATCATGAAGCGTCTGCGTGGACCGAAGGGCACGCGTGTGAAACTGGGTGTGGTGCGACGCGGTATCAAAGACGTGCTGACGTTCTACGTGGTGCGCGACAAGATTTCGGTGAAGACCATCGACGGCTACTACCTCATCCGTCCTACCGTGGGCTACATCCGCATAGGCAGCTTCGGTGCCACCACCTACGATGAGTTTATGGCTGCCGTGAAAGAACTGCAAGGCAAGGGCATGCGCGACCTCATCCTCGACCTCTCCGACAACGGTGGCGGCTATCTGCAGGCCGCCGTACAAATCTCCAATGAGTTCCTGCAGAAGAATGACCTCATCGTCTATACCGAGGGTCGTCGCTTCTCACGTCAGGAGTATCGCGCCCAGGGCAACGGCAAGCTCCTCGACGGGCGCGTGGTGGTGCTCATCAACGAGTTCACGGCCTCGGCCGCCGAGATTGTCACCGGAGCCATCCAAGACCAGGACCGCGGCACTGTGGTGGGTCGCCGCAGCTTCGGCAAGGGACTGGTGCAGCGCCCCGTCGAGTTCTCTGACGGCAGCATGATGCGCCTCACCATTGCCCACTACTACACGCCCTCCGGCCGTTGCATCCAGAAGCCTTATACCAAGGGCGACAAGCAGGAGTATGAACTCGAGCTCGACGACCGCTACAAGCACGGCGAGCTCTATTCGGCCGACAGCATCCACTTTGCCGACTCGCTGAAGTTCCAGACCCTGCGCAAGCAGCGCACCGTCTACGGTGGCGGTGGCATCATGCCCGATGTCTTCGTGCCTCTCGACACCCTGCAGTACACCCGTCTGCATCGCCAACTTGTGGCCAAGAGCATCGTTCTCAACGCCAACCTGTCGTATGTCGACAGCCATCGCAAGGAACTCAAGAAGCGTTACCCCTCGTTTGCCGCCTTCTTCAAGAACTTTGAGGTGCCCCAGAGTGTGATCGATGGCATCCTGGCCGAAGGCAAGAAGCAGAAGATCGAGCCTGCCAACGACGCCGAGCTGCAGCGCACGCTGCCCGAGTTGCGCACCCAGATCAAGGCCCTTGTGGCCCGCGACCTGTGGGATATGAGCGAATACTTCCAGGTGATGAACACTGGCAACGACATCGTGAACCGCGCACTGGAGGTGCTGCAGGGCTCGAAATAATTGTCTGGTCTAGCCAAAAAGGCCTGGCTTTGCCATCTACGCGATGACAAGGCCAGGCCTTTTGGTTTGCTGTCAATAGGCTTTGTAATGGGCACTTGATATTCCTTTTGCGGTTGCAGCGTTTTTGGGGGAGCCAGCTGAGAGTCCAGGTTACTTCGCCAGTGTCCTTGTCCAGTTGCCCCCCGCACTGTTGCTGCACCGTCACGACGATGTTGGAGTTACGCGTCATGGTCTTCTGGTCGTACTCCTTGAGCATCTACAGATAGGGCTAAAAGGTGCACAGGCAGCCTTATCAAGCAGCCTTATCAGGTGGTCTGTTTTAGTTTTTTTTATACAAATGACGTGCATTCATGTTATTTTTGCCTATATTTGTACCATTCTATCAATAATGAAATACAATGAACACACCTTTTTTCCACAAGCTGTCCGGCCGTCTGCTGGCAGCACTGACCTTGTTGGTTCTCTCTCTGCAGGCATCGGCACAGTCGGGCTATGTGCCTTCAGCGGCCAATCTTTCGGCCCGTGAGCGCTTTGCGCACCACCGTCTGGGCATATTCCTGCACTGGGGCATCTATAGCCTCTACGGGCAGGAAGAATGGTATCTCAACAGCGGCAAGCTCCTCCAGACCGAGTATGCCAAGGCTGCCGCAGCCTTTTATCCCTCGCGCTTCGATGCCGAGGCATGGGTTGTGGCCATCAAGGCATCCGGTGCGGGCTACCTCACCTTCACCACGCGCCACCACGACAGCTTCTCGATGTTCAAGACAGCCGAGAGCCCGTACAATATCGTCGATGCCACCCCCTTTGGCCGCGACGTGCTGCGCGAGCTGGCCGATGCCTGCCACCACCAGGGCGTGGACCTGCACCTCTATTACTCTATCCTCGACTGGGCGCGCCCCGACTATCCCCTGGGGCGCACGGGGCATCACACGGGCCGCACGCTGCGCCCCGACTACAATAGCTACATGCAGTTTATGAAAAACCAGCTGCGCGAGCTTCTCACCGCCTATGGCGACGTCAAGGCCGTGTGGCTCGACGGCTATTGGGACCACGACAGCGACTCCATACCCTTCGACTGGCGCATGCCCGAGCTCTACAGCTACGTGCACAGTCTGCGCCCCGCCTGCCTCATCGGCAACAACCATCACCTCTACCCGCTGCCGGGTGAAGACTTCCAGATGTTCGAGCGCGACCAGCCGGGCGAGAACCACGCCGGTCTCTCGGGGCAGGACGTGAGTGCGCTGCCGCTGGAGATGTGCCAGACCATGAACGGCATGTGGGGCTATAAGGTGTCCGACACCAACTATAAGACGGTGCCGGAGCTCGGCCAGATGCTTGTGCGGGCAGCGTCTAAGAGCTGCAACCTGCTGCTCAACATCGGTCCGCAGCCCGACGGCGAACTGCCGGCCCTGGCCCTCGACCGTCTTCGCGGCCTTGGCACATGGATGCGGCAATATGGCAGCACCGTCGACGGCACCGTGGGCGGACCGGTGCCCGAGCAGTCGTGGGGCGTGTCGACGATGCGCGGCGACACCGTCTACCTGCATGTGTTGCAGTCGGGTCTCACCGCCATTACGGTGCCCCTCGACCGCAAGCCCCGCCGGGTGACAGCCTTCGACGGCAGGAAAAAACTGAAGTGGACATTCGACCGGCACCGCTCTGAGGCTTGCATACAACTGGATGGCAAGTCGGAGGGGCCTGATGATATCATAATTATAGAACGATGAAAAGATTGCTTGAAGTATGCGCTGGCAGCCTGCAGAGTGCGCTGGCCGCTGCCGCGGGAGGCGCCGAGCGCCTGGAACTGTGCGCGGCACTGCCGTTAGACGGTCTCACGCCCTCTGTGGGCCTGTTGCAGACCGTGCGGCATTATTGTCCAGACCAGCGCATCCGCGTGCTCATACGGCCCCGTGAGGGCCATTTCGTGTATAGCGAGGCCGAGGTCGAGGCCATGCTTGCCGATATCGAGGCCCTGCTGCTCTGGGCCGACGGCATTGTGGGCGGAGCCCTCACGGCCGCTGGCGACCTCGATGTAGCGGTCACGCGGCGTCTCGTTGAGGCCTGCCAGGGCAAGCCCTTTACCTTTCATCGCGCCTTCGACGTGTGCCGTGAGCCGCTGCGCGTGCTCCATCAGCTCATCGACCTAGGGTGCGCCCGTCTGCTCACCTCGGGCCAACAGCCATCGGCCCTGCAAGGCGCAGAACTCATCCGACAGCTTGTAGACGAAGCCGCCGGGCATCTGGTGGTGATGCCCGGCGGCGGTGTCAGTGCGGCCAATGCCGCCCAAGTGCTGCGGTTGACGGGTGCCACCGAGATCCACGGCTCGGCGCGCGGCGGCGGTTCCGACACCTCGGCCGCCGAGGTGGAAGCCATCCGGCAGGCCATCAACTTCTAGAGCTTGCCGATAACCTTGAGCATCTGCTCGCCGATACCGATGGTATATCCCTGCCAAACGGCCACCACGCGGTTGAAAGAGTCAGCTATGACAAATATGGGCATAGACGTCGAGGCATCGAGGTGCAGCTGCTGGCGCAGCTCGTCTTGTATCTTTCCGTCGGCGTCGGTGCCCCATACCACTGTCGAGGGCAGGTTACCGAACTCAGCACGGTTGAACCGCTGCTGCTCGCCGCCGTTGCGGAAGAGCAGGATGACCTTGCGTCCCCACTGCTCAAACTGTGTCTTGTATTGCCCGATGTCGCGCAGGGCGTGGTTGGTGGGCTCGTGGTTGGGAGCCACTATTCCTACGATGTAGTAGCCCCGTCCGGCTGCGGCCAGCAGGCTGCGTGTCGTGGCCGTGGCCTCGTCGGCATAGGTGTTCTCGGCGTTGAGGCTGCCGATGACCTGCACCTGGTCGTTACTTTCGCGCATGGCGAGCGCCACAGTGGTGGTCTTACCCGCCTCGATGGTGAAGGTCACAACGTGGGCCAGCACGCTGCCGTCGGCCATCCGCGTGCCGGTGGTGAGTTGGTAGCAGCCGGGCTCAAGCCCCACCCCGTTGCTGAAAGTGCTGTTGTAGGTAGCCTCGTCGGGATAGGTCATCACTCGCGGAAGGCCATTCTCCAATTTGCTGATTGTGAAGTGGATGTAATATTTCGGGTCATCCAAGTGGGGCATGGTCTTCCACGTCAGTTGCAGGGTACCCGTAGATTGTACTCCCTCTGCCTTGGGGGCAGACTCCTTCGTCAGCTCCACATCAATCCATCTGCCTTTTTCGTAATACTGCAGTCGCCCGTCTACCTCGTTGATGCGGGCGGCAAAGCCCTTGCTGCGTGCCACCGAGACAAAGAAAATCTTGTACGACAGTTGGTCGGCCCTGCGCTCGCGGTACACCCCGAGGGGCGTCATGCGCAGCTTTTGCGGGTTGGCCACGCCGTCTATGCTGATGTTTCGGCGGCACCAGTCGGCCAGCTGGCGTGGCGTGGCGATGCCCTTGAGCTCGCGGCGCAGCACCTGCTTGTAGGGCACCAGCCACTCGTTCTCCACCCTGGGTGAGAGCACGTAGCGCAGGTAGAGGGCCGAGGTGTCGGTCACGGCCGTCTCGTTGTCGCGCAGCACGTCGAGGCTGATGTCGCGCAGGTCTTTGGCCGACACCACCTTGAGCAGCCGCTCGGCCATCACCTTGTTGCGTGCCGTGGCCAGAAACTCCTCGATCACGGCATGGTTGCCGCGCGACTCATCGAGCAGCGTGGCCTCGTAGGCATGGCGCATCGAGTCTTCCTGTGCCAGTCGGCGGTCGTTCTCGGCGCGCTGAGCCGGCGTTACTTCGGGCATCCGCGCCGCCGACACGGGCGGCACGAAGTCGAGGTCGAGATTGTCGGCCGGTAGCTTGTCACCATCCAGCACCACCGTGGCGGGTGCGTCGTTCCTGAAGTCGACCTTGGTCACGGCATAGTGGCCGTCTTTCCACACCCATGCCAGCAGGTCGCCAAGACCCGCGGTAAGCGTTACGGTGCCGTTAGCATCGGTGGTCTTGCGCGCCACGGTGTAAAACTCAGCGTAATTGTATATCTTGAAGTCGACGGCGGCCCCGGCCACGGGGCGTCCCTGGCCGTCGGTCACGCGCACCGTCTTCTGTTGTGCGGGGGCGTAGTTGCCCACCACGTTGATCTCGGTGTAGGCCGGTGTGCGGTTGATCACCTCCTCGAGTCCTTGATAGTTGCCAAACACCCTCGTGGTCATCAGCATTCCGCGCGAGGCACTCTCGTTGAACCATCCCAGGTTGAGCACCGGCTCGGGCTCGCAGGCTCCCAGAAACCACCAGCGGCCGTCGGCCCAGGCCTCCACCCAGGCGTGGTTGTCGTCGGTGTGTGCCCACCGCGGCGTGTACACCTGTCGGGCAGGGATGCCTACGGCCCTCAGGGCGGCCACCAGCAGGTTGCTCTCCTCGCCGCAGCGGCCGTAGGCCGTGCGCACGGTGGCCAGCGGACTGCTCGTGCGGGCGTCAGAGGGGCGGTAGGTCACGCGCTCATGGCACCAGTGGTTCACCTCGAGGATGGCCTGCTGCATGGGCAGGTGTTCGACACGGCCCTTGATTTGGTGGTAGAACACCTCGCGGCTGTTGTCTAAATTTTCGTTGTTGACCCTGACGGGGAGTACAAAATGGCGGAAGATATCGTCAGGAATGGTCTTCCCCCATGGCATGGCTTGGCGTGCTTCGAGCGACAGGCGCACATTCTTGAGGTAGTACGCCGTATCGTAGTCGGCCTTGTCGGGCAGCGAAAGGTAACGGTACATCCAGTTCAGTGCCTCACGCTCGTCGCCCGTAGGCTGTGCCGTGGCTACGGGACCGTGCATCATGAGCAGGGCCACGACGGCGGTTTTCATGAGTAAAGTCTTTTTCATACGTATGTGGTTTGTCAGATTTCAGGTAGCCGCCAGCCGGTGTGTCGTGCGGCGGTGAGCCGGCTTCTGCCCGCTTCGGGGCTTTATGACAGGCTTTTGAGCATCGCCAGTGCCTCGTTCTCATGGGCTTCCATGATCTCGCGCTCGCCCGGCCCCTTGTCGTTGATGCCGCAGAGGTGCAGTATGCCGTGGATGATGACACGGTGGAGCTCGTCCTCGTAGGTCTTGCCAAACTGCTCGGCGTTGCTGCGCACGGTGTCGAGCGAGATGACGATGTCGCCGCTGATGACGTCGCCCTCGTCGTAGTCGAAGGTGATGATGTCGGTGTAATAGTCGTGTCCGAGGTACTGGTTGTTGACCTCGAGAATCTTTTCGTCGCTCACGAACATATAGCCGATGTCGCCCACGCGGCGGTTGAACGACGCTGCCACGGCCTTGATCCAGGCTGTGGTCTCGCGGTGCTTGATGTCGGGCATGTCGATGCCGTCAGACTGATAGGTAATCATAATGGTGATGCTTTGACGTTGTGTTGGTATTTTCCTGCCCGTCTGTGGTCTGTTGTAGGGCAGGCGGGGTGGCCTGTGGGGGGCGTGGCTCAGCGGTCGCCCTGGCGGGTGGGGAGCATCCACGCGATGTCCTTGCCGAAGCTGCGCAACTCTCTGGCGGCACTCGACGACACGGCGGCCAGCTCGGGCCGTGCGGGCAGCAGCAAGGTCTCTACGTGTCCCACGCGGCGGTTGAGGTCGGCCATGTCGCGCTCATATTCGAAGTCTTTCACGGTGCGCACGCCCCGCACGAGGCAGGTGGCGCCCACGCGGTGGGCCAGGTCTACGGTCAGGTCGTCGTAGGTCACCACCGTGACGCGGTCGTCGCCGGCATAGAGGTCGGCGATGGTTGCGGCGCGCCGCTCGGCGTCGTCACGGTTGTCTTTGGCGCGGTTCACGCCCACGCCGATGACCAGGCGGTCGAACAGCGGCAGTGCGCGCCGCACGATGTCGTCGTGGCCGATGGTGAATGGGTCGAACGACCCGGCGAATAATCCTGTTTTCTGCATATCTGTCAGACTTTAGAACAGTTCGGCTTGCATGATATTGCCATTGTATGGGTTGCGCCCTAAGTGCTCGTAGGCCAGTGGGGTGGCCATGCGGCCGCGCGGCGTGCGCTTGATGAAGCCCTCCATGATGAGGAAAGGCTCGTACACCTCCTCCACGGTGCCGCTGTCCTCGCCGATGGCCGTGGCGATGGTCGACACGCCCACGGGGCCGCCGCGAAACTTGTCGATGATGGTCAGCAGTATCTTGTTGTCGATTTCGTCGAGGCCGTAGCGGTCGATGTTGAGTGCGCCGAGTGAGAGTTTTGCGATGTCGGGGGTGATGGTGCCGTTGCCCTTCACTTGCGCGAAGTCACGCACGCGGCGCAGAAGTCCGTTGGCGATACGCGGCGTGCCGCGGCTGCGGCGTGCAATCTCGGTGGCGGCCTCGTCGTCGATGGGCACCCTGAGCAGGGCAGCCGAGCGGCGAATGATGCGCTTGAGCGTCTCGGGGTCGTAGTATTCGAGGTGCATGTTGATGCCGAAGCGCGCCCGCAGCGGAGCCGTGAGCATGCCGCTGCGCGTGGTGGCCCCGATGAGGGTGAAGGGGTTGAGGTCTATCTGTATGCTGCGCGCCGAGGGCCCTTTGTCGATCATGATATCGATGCGGTAATCCTCCATGGCCGAGTAGAGATACTCTTCCACCACGGGTTGCAGGCGGTGTATCTCGTCGATGAAGAGCACATCGTTGGGTTCCAATGACGTGAGGATGCCGGCCAGGTCGCCCGGCTTGTCGAGCACGGGGCCCGAGGTAATCTTGAATCCCACGCCCAGCTCGTTGGCGATGATGTTGCTCAGCGTCGTCTTGCCCAGTCCCGGCGGTCCGTAGAGCAGCGTGTGGTCGAGCGGCTCGCCCCGGTATTTGGCTGCCTCGACAAATATCTCGAGGTTCTCCACCACCTTCTGCTGGCCGTTGAAGTCGCGGAAGCGCAGCGGTCGCAGCGCGTTCTCAAACTCCTTCTCGTTGGACGACAGCTGCTCGTCTCTGATGTCAAAGTCTTCTGCCATGCATTTTATTTTTGTGCAAAGATAGTGAAAAGATTGCATACGGGCACCCGAAAGTCGGTTTTTTGTCGGCGCAGACAGCTGATTGTCAGTGGTGGAACGCTTGGCGCCCGTCGCTCGGATCTGCGCTCCGCACAACGATTCACCGCCCGATTTCAGCAAGCTCATACCCGTGGAAGCGCCTTTCAGTTCGGAGGTGTGGAAGGCACAGAGTACCAAGGTGAGGCGCATCGACGAGAGCCATCCGGGCGAGATGGACAGGCTGCCTAGCCCTGCCCTGTCAAGCGTTGAACTCCCATGGAGTTCTGAAATTATATGCCCCACTCATTTACCATTGCTCTGAGACAGATCCTTGGCTCGGCTAACCGCCATCGGGGGAACATGTCCTTGGCTGAGAACATGCTCCCCCGATGCTTTGTGGTGGTCGGTGGGCTGAGGCCCGCAGGCTGTGATGCAGGGGGCTGAGGATAGTAACGCCATGGCCTGCAGACAGTTGTCGTACAGGCTCAACACAGCTTTGGTGGTGTGGCCATCATGCTGCCGCACGCTGCTTCGAGTCGAACCACAGTCTGTTTCGAGTCGAACCACAGTCTGCTTCGAGTCGAATCACAGTCTGCTTCGAGTCGAACCACGGTCTGCTTCGAGTCGAATCACAATCTGCTTCGACTCGAATCATCGCGTGGCAGCACCCGCCAGGCCTTGCGTCATCGGCCGTCTCGCCCTTTGTCCACGGCCTTTCGGCACCGCCTCCGCATCGTTGTCGCTGAGCGTGGATCGGCCTGCGGGCAGTCAGGGCGAGTGTGAGCACACGAGGGCGAAGGGGTCACGAAAGCCAAGGCTCGCCTTTGCCCTGGTCCGGCGGACGGTCACAATGTCTAAGCTACTTGAATATCTTCTGCGCGAAGTCGGTGAGGTAGATGCGCCAGTTGCGCCAGATGTGTCCTCCGTCGGTCTCCACATACTCGTAAGGGTAGCGGTTCTCGTCGAGGAATCGGCGCAGGTCGACGTTCTGCTGGAAGAGGAAGTCGGTGCGGCCGATGGCTATCCAGTAGAGCTTGGGATGGCTGCCGAAGAGCGACTTCATCTGCGATTGGAAGGTCTTGTCGGCCTTCATCTGGTCGTAGAGGCGCGGCCCCTGCAGGTCGATGCCCTTGCCCAGGTGCAGTCCGGCCGAGAAGAGGCCGTAGTAGTCGAAGGTGGTGGGGTAGAGGCGAGCGATGCCGAAGGTGTGGCCTCCGCCCATCGACAGTCCGCACACGGCACGTCCCTCGCGCTGCCTGATGGTGTTGTAGTGGCTGTCGATGTAGGTCACAATGTCCATGAAGCTCTCCTCCATGCTCGCTGCCGGAGCCTGCTGTGGTCCCGTGGTGCCTCGGAACGAGGGCGTGTACATGCCGAACGACCACTCGCCGGGTGCGGCCTGGCAGTTGGGGTTCCCGTTGGGCATCACCACAATCATTGGCTTGGCCTTGCCCATGGCAATGAGGTTGTCCATGATCTGTGCCGCGCGTCCCAGTTCGCTCCAGGCGTTCTCGTCGCCTCCGGCGCCGTGCAGCAGGTAGAGCACGGGGTAGGCCTTGCTGCCGTCATAGCCGGCCGGCGTGTAGACCGTCATGCGGCGGTTCATCTTGAGCGTGGGACTGGCGTACCACACCTTGGCCACGTTGCCGTGGGGCACCTCGTTCACACTGTAGAGGTCGCCCTTGTCGCCCTTGGCCGCGGTGGTGATGAAGATGCTGCTGTAGGTGGAGATGTCGCGGTTCATGTACACGTTCGAGGGGTCGGTGATGGTCAGTCCGTCTACGTCGAAGGCGTAGGAGTAGAGCTCCGGTGCCAGCGGCGTGCTGGTATAGCTCCACAGGCCCTTGCCGTCGTTGGTGAGCTGTGCCTTGCCCGGCGCGTCGTAGTCGCCTGCCGGGGTGGTGACCTTGGTGGTGGGCAGGAAGTCGCCGCTCACGCTCACCTGTCGTGCCTGAGGTGCGAAGAGCTGTAAGGTCACGGTGCCATCGGCATTCTTCACCGGCGACTGCACGTTGACGCCATTGAATAGTTTTTCCTGTGCCGTTGTGCCCGTGAAAGTCATCAGGACGAGGGCAGTCGAAAATAATAGTTTCTTGTTCATTGCTGGATGATATTTGTATGTTTTTTATATGGCGGCAGCCCCTTGCCTGCTGTGGAAAGGGGTGCCGCATAGGGATGGTGCGGGCAAATCAGCGGTGCAGCAGGTTGAGCTTGGTCTTGGGAGCAAGCACGTTGTTGGCTTTGGTCTGCCCTGCCTTTACCTTGGCAGAGAGCGTGGCTCGGATGTCGCGCGAGGAGGCGCCAACGAGGAACTTGTAGTTGCCAGCGTCAACCTTCCATGACGACGATGCCTCGTCGAACGAAGCCAAATCGGCCGCCTTTACCTTCAGTTCCACCTGCTCGCTCTCTCCTGGTTTCAGCGAGCGGGTCTTGGCAAAAGCCTTGAGTTCTTTTGCGGGCTTGTTGAGCTGACGGCTGTCGGGGGCTGCCACATAGAGTTCCACCACCTCCTTGCCTTCTGACTTGCCTGTATTCTTCACATTTACTATAACTTTGTATTCATCGCCTTTATTGTCTATCCGGGCATCTGAATAGAGAAAGGTGGTGTAACTCAGTCCATAACCAAAGGGGTAAGACACCTGTTTGTCGAAACTGTCAAAGTAACGATAACCAACGTACACATCCTCTTCATAATTCGTATAGTCTACGTTTTTCTCATTGTTGCTGGCCTTGCCCTGATTGGTGAGGTCAAGATCGGGCGTCTTGTCAATGGGAAAATTGGTTGATGAGTAGGC